>CAMUJF010000003.1 GCA_947089135.1 uncultured Clostridia bacterium | reverse complement strand
TTGCGGCAAATTTTATTTTGTTCATTTTTAATACCTCCGTTAAATTATAATTTATTTTATATACTGATTGTATCATATTCCTGCCATTAAGACAACACCGTATAATACATTTTTAACGGAAACATTTTTACACTATATATAAATATTATGTAAAATATTTTTAAATATAATTCAGCACAAGCAATATCCACTGCATTCAAACGCTGCTTGACTTTTGCGCCAAAAAGTGATAAAATATTATCAGTAAAAATTTTGGTAAAAAAGGAATGAACATCGCTATGATAATCACAGCAGTAGGTCTCGGACTTATCGGAGGCTCCATGTGCAAAGCCATAAAAAAGCATACCAATCACATCGTTTACGGCATAGATATTAATAAGGAAACTATTGCAATGGCTGTTTCCCAAAACGCCATAGACTCCGAAACAGACGATCTGGGACTTGCCGATATCACAATAGTTTCCCTGTACCCGACCGACACGATAGATTACATCACGGCAAACGCGGACAAATTCAAGGAGGGCAGCATTGTTATCGACACCTGCGGCATAAAAAAGGCTGTGGTTGACAGTGTTACGCCTGTGCTTGAAAAGTACGGGATCACCTTTATAGGCGTACACCCTATGGCGGGACGTGAATTTTCGGGATTTGAATATTCCCTTGACAATCTGTTTGACGAGGCAAGCTTTATCATTACACCTACAGACTCTGTTCCGCAGGCGAAATTGAACCTTCTGGAGGACTTCGCCTACTCAATGCATTTTAAAAAGGTTGTCTTTGCCTCTCCCGAAGAGCACGATCAGATCATCGCGTTTACCAGCCAGCTTGCCCATGTGGTTTCCAACGCCTATATAAAAAGTCCTACTCACCGCAAGCAGCTCGGCTTCAGTGCGGGGAGCTTTCAGGACTTGACACGAGTTGCAAAGCTTAACGAGGTCATGTGGACTCCCCTTTTCATGCTGAACAAGGAGCCTCTCTGCTTCGAGATAGATTACATCATAGACCGCCTTACAGAGTACCGAGACGCAATGCAAAGCGGCGACAGCGACAGTCTGAAGGAGCTTCTTAAAGATGGACGGATACTTAAAGAGAATACTAAACAGCTTTAAAATTTTGTGTTCGGAACATTAAAAAAGGTTACGCATTTTGAGTGCGTAACCTTTTTTGTTAAATATAAAATTAGAGCGACCGCATAAATACCTCTTACACTCTCACAGTTTAACAAAAGAAAAAATCTGAACGTTTAAAGCTGTTCAACATCAATAACAGCCGTATGACACTTAATAGAGTAAGTAATTTTCATATCGTCTTCTACGTTAAATTCAGCACTTCCATTTACAGACGGAACGCCTTCTTGGCAAAACGTAACCGTATGACTGCCCTTTGAAAGAGTAAACTCATATTTTGTTATTGTGCCCTGTCTGAGAATACCTATTGATTTGCCGTCAAGCATTAACTCAACATCATATTTATCCAAAATAAGATTTCCTAAAAATTCGACCTCAATATTTACTGCGCATTTGGAATCCGAATTTACTTCCATCATTCCGGCGATGGCCCATGTTATAAGCGAGGCAACAATCATCACCATACCAATTGCAACAATTGCTTCTAAGGTAGATTTAACTTTTGACTTTTGATTTTTTTCCTTCACTTCATTGACACTCCTTTAAATAATTGTATAAACAACCAAACAATTGTCTATAAGTTATAATATCATACAATCAAACGGTTGTCAACGCATTTATTTGAATGTGTGATAAAATTCAAATAAATAACAATGACAAGGAGTGCTTTTTGTGTATTATTACCAAAGATTAAGAGACCTGCGTGAGGATGAAGACCTGCTGCAAAAGCAAGTATGCGGAGTAATTAACTGCAAGGCGCAGCAGTACCAGCTTTATGAAAGCGGCAAGCGCGAAATACCCTTTCACTGCGCGATAAAGCTTGCGGACTTCTACCGCGTGTCACTGGACTATATCGCGGGTCGTACAAACAATAAAAAGGGTCTGAACCGTTCAGATCTGCCCGATATTGAAACCAACCTGATAAACAAATTCCGCTCGTTGTCAGACGAGCGGAAAGGCAAAATTTTGGAAAGAATGGATATGCTTTACGAAGAACAAATTGCTCAAAATGATAAAATTACAGGATAAAGCAGATTAGTCCGCCGCAGCCCTCGTTTATAATTCGTTCGAGAGTTTCCTGAAGCTTCAGCCGCGCATCAACAGGCATACGGTAAAGCTTGTTGTGCAGACCCTCGTTCACAAGCTCGTGTAGCGACTTGCCGAATATGTTGGACTCCCAAATCTTCTGCGGACTTTCCTCAAACTCTTTTAGCAGGTACATCACAAGCTCCTCGGACTGCTTTTCCGAACCGACTATGGGACTTACCTCGGTAACGATATCCGCTTTCATCATGTGTATGGACGGTGCGGAGGCTTTCAGGCGTACGCCGTACTTTCCGCCCTGTTTAACGATCTCGGGTTCTTCGAGGGACAGCTCGTCGATTGTGGGCATAACTATTCCGTAGCCCGTCGCATCGACCTCGGACAATGCGTTCTCGATCTTTTCATATTTCGCCTTGACCGCAGTAAGATCTTTCAGCAGCGGCATAAGATCGCTTTCCCCGCTTATCTCAATGCCTGTTTCTTCACCCAGTACCTTAAAGAAAAGATTGCTTTTCAGCTCGGCGTATATTTCCGCGCTGCCCTTGCCAAGATCTATTTCGGAAACAGCAGCGCGACTTATGTTATCGTTACCCGCAATGCTGTCAGCAACACTGTTTATATCTCGCACGAACTTAACGTTTTCCGCAGCGGAGCGTATAGTGTCGAAAACATTATTTTTGAGCCAGTGTCCCTTTGAAAGACCGGTTATCCATTTCGGCATACAGATGTTTATTTCTTTTATGGGGAATGCATACAACACCTGCTTTAAGATGTTGTGTATGTCGTCATCCTCAAGGTCTACGCAGTTAACAGGTATTACGGGCGTTTCGTATTTTTGTGAAAGCTCTCCGGCAAGCTGCACAGCTTCCTTTGACTGCGGATAAACACAGTTGAGCAATACAACAAACGGCTTATTTATAGAGTTCAACTCATTTATGACACGCTGTTCGGCTTCTTCGTACTCCTCGCGTGGAATATCCGAAATGCTTCCGTCTGTGGTTATCACAAGTCCGATAGTGGAATGATCCTGAATGACCTTGCGCGTTCCAACCTCGGCTGCCATTGCAAAGGGAACTTCCTCGTCAAACCAAGGAGTAATTACCATTCGCGGAGCTTCGTTCTCAATATACCCTATTGCGCTGGGTACTATATAGCCCACGCAGTCTATCATGCGCGCGTTGAACCGCGCCTTTTCACCGATAGTCACTTCCACGGCTTCCTCCGGAATAAACTTCGGCTCGGTAGTCATTATGGTCTTTCCGGCCGACGACTGGGGAAGCTCGTCAACAGCCCGTTCGCGGCGGTACTCGCTGGCAATGTTAGGAATAACAAGACTTTCCATAAACTTCTTGATAAAGGTGGATTTTCCCGTTCTTACGGGGCCCACAACGCCGATGTAAATATCGCCGTCGGTGCGTTTGGCTATATCGCAGTAAATATCGTTATTGCTCATTACAGTATACCTCCATTGATTTTTTTTCACACTATCGGAATAAGGATCATACCCTTGCCTGAGACCGTATCGTCTTCAATGTCGTTCTCCTCCATGATAGCCGCTACAGAGGTTCCGTACTTTTTGGCGATCTCCCAGAGATCCTCGTTCTCGTCGGTAAAATAAAGCTTCAATGCATAATTGCAGTTACGGTTCACAGGTTCGTTCTCGTCCACTGATATTTCGGTAATGCCCTTTATGTTCATGCTGTTTTCTATCTCTCCGGTGATCCTTATTTCAGTCTTAGCTTCAATGCTGCTGTCGGAAGCAAGATTGTAGGAACAGGAAACCGGCGTGAGTTTTATGTCAGCAACGGACATTTCGGTGATATTCTCCGCAGAAACATTTGCTGTAAAGGGCTCATCCTTTTCAAGCATTATCGGTATACCGTCTGCATTTCTCGCCATTACCGTGTAAACTGCATTTCCGTTTATTACGATCCGTGCGTTTTCTGGATCGGGACGTGCGGTTACGTTTTCTACCGAACACCAGACGTCATAAATGCAGTCTATTCCTCCATCTCCGTAATCAATTGAACTTTTTATTACAGCCGAGGAATTTACGGATTGTGACGGAAGCTCTATCCGTATGTCAGAACGGGTACTGTCTGTTTTGTATGCTGTAGAATATTCGTCTACTGCCAGATCAACGTTTGCCGTACGATACGCCGAACAGGTGATGAGTATAGACAGTATGCATTCCGCAATCTTTGAGTTACCGTCTCCGTCGGAACGAGGCTCGGTCTCGCAGGAAATAACATCTGCCTGAACGGAACAGTTATAGCGCTCGTCTATTCCCTCCAGATCGACTATCTGGGAGAACGGCATAGTGAACTGCATTGCTTCAACGCTGTCCTCGTCGTCCTTTACACAACTGTAAAGCATATTTATGCATACCTCGCCCTTTGCGATAAGCTTATTGGCAATGACTTTTTTGTCGCTGGATACCACTACCGCGTCGCTTCTCAGGACGTTCACAATAGGCGGCTTTGAAAGTCCGAGATCGAACTCCTCCGAGACTGTAACACGTTTCGTTGTATAAAGCTTGTTGGCAGGATATGTAACCGGTATCTTTTTGAGCTGGATATTTCCGCCGAAAGCGTCGCAGATTATATCTTTTTTATCAAGGTCGGATACCCTGATCCTGATCGAGACAGCGCCCCGGATATCAAGTCTGCGCTGGTTTACCGCACGGCAGTTCATGTAATCCGTCTTAGGGATAATGCATACCCTCGGATCGGAGCAGGTTCTTCCCAGATCAATGCTTTTGGTGTAGGTTAGCTTTTGGGTGACAGACTGTACCGCGTTGCTGTTCTCGCTGCAGTAAAGAACGCGCACGCACACATACATCTCGTAGGTAAGTTTGTCTCCGTTGACGCTGTATGACACGATCCCGGGCGTGGTCACACATTTAAGGATACGGAATATTTCGGGATAATAGTCCGGCAGCACATAGTCAAGTTCCACCGACTGCTCCTGTGTATCGTCAAAAATTACCTCCGCGGACGCTATTTCTTCTCTGTTTACTTTAAAGTCCATGCGTATTCCTCCTGTTTAGATAATCAAAATCAAGAAGCAGATGGCATGATATGGATAACCCTGCCAAGCTTCAACTGCTAAAATATTTATATTCTGCTTCGGGGGCTTGTATGACAGTTTTTATCTATCGGGAAAAATTATCCTGTGTTTTTTCATATTTCTATAGACAAAGCGAGTAAAAACAGGTATAATATTATTGTGATAATTATAAATCGAATTTCAAGGTGAAAATATGAACACACCAACGCTGGCAACAAAGAGACTTATATTGCGGAAATTTACAGAAAACGATATAGAAGCTCTATATAAAATTTACAGTGATAAAACGGTAAACCGATTTTTACCTTGGTTTCCGTTAACCACCATCGAAGACGCGCAGGTATTTTACAAAGAGCGCTTTGAACGCAAGTACAATCAACAATGCTCGTATAACTATGCAATTTGCTTAAAAGAAGATAACTGTCCAATTGGATATGTCAATGTCGAAACAGATGACAGCTATGACTTTGGTTATGAGCTGCGCAAAGAATTTTGGCATAAAGGCTTCGTTACTGAGGCAGGCAGGGCGATTATTTCTCAATTAAAAAAAGACGGTATTCCGTATGTTACTGCCACACATGATATCAACAATTTACAAAGCGGAGAAGTAATGAAACGATTGGGAATGACCTACCAATATTCATATGAAGAACAATGGCAGCCTAAAAATTTTTTAGTAACGTTTAGAATGTACCAATTAAATCTTGATGGCGACAGCGGCAGGGTTTATAAGAGGTATTGGAATAATTCTACAATTCGCTTTATAGAAACAAATGTATAAAACGCCGCACCAAATATGAATAAAAGGTTAAATTTCACAAACCTCTTGACTTTCTTTTTGTTATATTGTAAAATGTGGCTGTAATCGTTTACAGATGTTGAAGTTACGCTTAAAAAGCAATAAAATTTTTTTATAAAGGAGTTCGGTATATATGAAATTTTCAGACGGTTTCTGGCTCAACAAACGCGGCTTTGAGGTAAGCTACGCTTCACAGGCCTACGAGATCAAAACAGGCAGCAACTTTATCAACGTTATTGCTCCCTCAAGCTACATTCAGAACAGAGGAATGACACTTGGCGGTCCTGTGCTTGAAGTGACTTTCTCCTCCACTCAGAAGGACGTTATCAAGGTAACGATCGAACATTTTAAGGGCGGACTTGACAATATGCCCAAGTTCGAGCTTAATGAGGATCAGGGCTATACCCCCGAAATCAAGGAGTATGGCGAATACTGGGAGCTGATAAGCGGCTGCACAAAAGTGCGCGTGGGCAAGTTCAACTGGAATATCCAGTATTTCTACAAAGACAAGAAGCTTACAGGCGGCTCCTGGAGGGCAACCACAGTAATCAACGAAAATCAGTTCAGACTGTCTTCCCGCCTTGCATACACTCAGGACGATACTTTTTGGGACTATCCTCAGGACGAAAGGAACACCTACATCAGAGAGCAGCTTACCCTTTCCGTAGGCGAAAACATTTACGGCTTCGGAGAAAAATTCACTACCTTTGTTAAGAACGGTCAAACCGTTGAAACATGGAACTCCGACGGCGGTACATGCTCGGAGCAGTCCTACAAGTGCATACCTTTCTATATTTCTTCAAGAGGCTACGGCGTTTTTGTAAACAGCTCGGACAAGGTCTCATACGAGGTAGCTTCGGATACGGTTTCCAAGGTTTCCATTACCGTTCCCGGAGAAAAGCTTGAATACTTCATGATTGGTGGCAAAAACCTTCACGAGGTGCTTTCCAACTATACAACTCTCACCGGCAAACCGGCTCTGCCTCCCGCCTATACTTTCGGACTCTGGCTCACAACTTCCTTTACCACAAAGTATGATGAGGAAACAGTTACATCATTTATTGACGGAATGGCCGAAAGGGATATTCCTTTACAGGTATTCCACTTCGACTGCTTCTGGATGAAAGAGTACGAATGGTGCAACTTTGAGTGGGACACACGCCAGTTCCCCGATCCTCCCGCAATGCTGAAACGTCTCAAGGACAGAGGTCTTGAGATATGCGTTTGGATAAACCCATACATTGCCCAGCGTTCAAAGCTTTTCGACGAGGGTGCAAAAAACGGCTACTTCATTAAGAACCTTGACGGAAGCGTTTTCCAGTGCGATATGTGGCAGCCCGGAATGGCTGTTGTTGACTTCACAAATCCCGCCGCCTGCGAGTGGTACGCTTCAAAGCTCCGCAAGCTCTGCGAAATGGGCGTTGACAGCTTCAAGACAGACTTCGGCGAGAGAATACCCACAAAGGTAAAGTATTTTGACGGCTCCAATCCCATCGCAATGCACAACTACTATACTTATCTTTACAATAAAACAGTGTTCAACGTACTGAAAGAATATTACGGCGAAAACAAAGCTTGCCTGTTTGCACGTTCTGCGACAGTTGGCGGTCAAAAATTCCCCGTACACTGGGGCGGTGACTGCTCTGCGGAATATACTTCTATGGCGGAGACTCTCCGCGGCGGTTTATCGCTTTGCGCTTCCGGATTTGGCTATTTCAGTCATGACATGAGCGGATTTGAAGCAACGGCTACTCCCGATATCTACAAAAGGTGGGCTGCGTTTGGACTGTTCTCTACCCACTCACGTCTCCATGGAAACAGCTCCTACAGAGTGCCCTGGCTCTTCGACGATGAATCGGTAGACGTACTCCGCTTCTTTACAAAGCTGAAAGGTAAGCTTATGCCTTACATCTGGACACAGGCTATAAAGACTTCCACCATTGGCGTGCCTATGATGAGAGCAATGGTAATCGACTTTGAGAACGACCCTGCTTGCCTCAGCCTTGACCGTCAGTATATGTTCGGCGACAATATTCTGGTCGCTCCTATCTTCAACGACGAAGGTACTGCAGAATTTTATGTACCTGCTGGAACATGGACTGACATTATTTCCGGAAAGCAGTATGAGGGCGGCAAGTTCTACAACGAGAAATTCGATTACTTCTCTCTCCCCTGCCTTGCTAAACCAAACAGCATTATTGCTTACGGTAATTTTGAAAAGAACTTTGAGTACGATTATCTTAACGGTACGGAGTTCGTTATATACGAACCCGAGGACGGAAAAACTATCGAATGCAATATTTACAACACCGCTGCTGAAAAAGTATTCACACTTACGGCGCTCAGGAACGGCGACAAGGTTGAGGTTTCCTATACAAATACCTCCGCTTCATTTACCGTTAAGGTGTTCGGTAAAGAACCCGTAACCGTTAATCCCTCTTGTGATGGAAAAGTAATTATTAATTTATAATGTATAAATAATGAAAATACGAGATAATACTGACAGATGCCCTTGGTGCGGAAAAATCATTCAATGGAGCAAATATAAAAGTCGTTGTGAATTCTGCAATCGTTATTACATCGGAGGCTATATACACATTTTCAAACCTTATATAAGAGACATACACAATCCCATGCCCACAAGGGGCTATAAAGTTAAAATATCCTTGTTTCCTAAGTATTCAAAGTATCAATTGCGTAATGACATGATAGTTCCAATAATTTTTATAAACCAAGCCAGGCATGGCTGTTTCGTCTGCTTGCTGTGTAAGAATTGAAAACAGAAAATGGATAAACTATACTTTAGAATGCGACCTAAAGCTGTTGGAACTCGGCGAAACGCCTCAAGAAGAAACCGATAAATTTTATTTGTACAACAAAGGCAATATAATTGCATACGGTGACGTTATTTCTAAACTCCCAGTTTCATATTAATGTTTATATGAAATTGACTTACGGGAGTTCAAAACAATTACAGGCAATATACAGATTAAACTAAAAAGCGACTTGCTATATAGCAAGTCGCTTTTTTATTTGTTATTACAAATTAATTTCTTTATGCATACTGCCTGCAACAAACCCTTTTATTATTGAGTTCATCTAAGTTTCTCTCTTAGAACTTTTTCAAGTTCTTTATTTAATTCTGAGGGCAGCTCTGCATCATTATTGGCGTATAGTCCAAAATTTGTTTCATGGTACGCATGGTAGTTGTAGCTTATACGGTATTGTTCACAAATATCAATAATGTCCGACACCCAACCTGCACCGTTTCTTCCTTTTTCAAAACCCTCGGAAATTACTCCAAACTCGCCCATATATATAGGTACGTTATACTTTTCTGAATAATCAGAATATGGTTTGATCTCACTTTCAAGATAGTCCTTATTCAGCATACTATAGCTTGAAAGTTTTGAATAATCCAAACGAATCGCAGGTTTTGAGTCGGTTGCATCACTTTTAGCATACCCCGAAACAACGTAAGAGTAACCCTTTTTCAATATAAATTTATCAGCAGAAGCTGTCAGTGCAGTGCGGTTTCCGGAAATTTTAAGACAATCGCTTTTATTTCTGCCGTTATCGGAAACTTCTAAAACACCTGTACCGTCTGGACTCCACGGATAGAATCCCATTATGTTTCCTTCATTAAAATCATAAAAATAAAGCGTTTTTTTCTTGCCGCTTGGTGATATCTCAGTAACTGTAATGTCGTCAAAATATGACGTCCCTTCTGATTCATGAGCATACAATACCGCTGACGCAACATTGTATCTATTGGACAGCTGAAGCTTTCTGCTTTCAAAGTATGTCCAATCACTGTCCGTATTAACTGAATCAGCTGTAAGACACCCTACCCAACTGTTTTCATATTCAGCTGAAACAATTTGCTCGGACGGATATGTCATAGTAATACCATCTGTTCCTGCCCAATTTGCATTCTGATGAGTAAAGTAAAACGGCGCATAACAATGAAATTCATATATAACATTTTCATCGTCGATTTTTGGGAAAGTATTCTCGGGAACAAACCAATCATAATCCGGAGACTTTTCCCCGTCAATACTTCTTGCATTACAAAGGCATTCAATAAATAGCGCTTGATAGGGAGAAACCTTTCGTACTTCCTTTGCAATACGGTCGGTGAGTTCAAAATACTGTTCAGCGCTTTCCTCCATTGTATTAAGCAACGGAACATAAGGCTCGTTCAACAGACCGTATCCCCATACTGTAGGTTCATCGGAATATCTCTCAGCGATGACTTTCCACAAAGCTATAAGCCGATTTTGGTTTTCAGCATCGGTCCAAAGCTCCATACCGTTTCCAGAAGACTGATATCCGCCCTGAGGACAATGCATATTAATTATAATACCCATACCATATTTTTTCGCCCACTTTACATTTTTGTCCAGCCATTTGAAACCGCTCTCTTTATACTTATATGGAGCATGATCATCTTCAAAAAAACGATAATTAATGTAAAATCTGACAGAATTAAAACCCATTTCCGAAAGCTCTTTATATGAATCCTCCGTGTGATGGTTATAATTGATTTTGTTATTCCAAACGCTGTTACCCAAAGCAATACCTTTGATTGTAAACTTTTCACCGTCAATACCGATAATATCCGTTCCGTTTGCATGAACAAATTCCGAAGACCGATCTTTTACAAATTTATCGCTTTTTTTAGCAGCTGAAACACAAACTGTCGGTATCAAAGACAACGCCGCCAATATTAACAAAAACAATGAAAAGTACCGCCAAAACCTTTTCTTTTTCAAATTAAAACCTCCAGCAAGCAGCACTAATTTCATTTATAGCAAACAAATAAATTAGCCTGACTATATTAGGCAGCAAAGCTGTCGACACTAAAAAGTTCGCCAGCCTTTCAAGGCTGCGGGTTTCCAAAGGGCAGAGCCCTTTGGGCGACGTCCGCAGACGGCGAAATCCTTTTCGTCCAAGAGCTCCGCGAAGGGTGAATTGAAAACAGTCCTGCTGACTGTTTTCAAGAGGGGAACGCCATGCGATAGAGGGCGTTCCCCTAATCGTCACGTTAATTTTATGGATTGCTATAAACGGTCAGTCAAGCGGGTAATTTTTCAAGTCGGGAAGCTCCTCTAATGTAAGAGTACGGTCGCTGCTGTACGCTTTATTGAGAGTCTCCATTGTGGTATATTCATCATTGAGAACACCCTTGCTGAGCGTAAAAGGATCGCTCCATGTGTCCCAATATAGCCAGCGGCTGTTACCCTGCATTACCTTGTCGGGATCCATTACGCAGCCGTTTTCGGATAAAGCCACCAGCTTAGGAACGGACGGTATCTCTGCCAGATAAGCAAAGCTTCCGCTGTAGCAGGAATCTATTTGCTTTCCCGCATAAATGTCCGTAGCAACAATATCAACAGTCTCGTCTCCCGGATACCAGTCAACGTCCTGAGCGTTCCATACCCAGATAAGATTCGTAAGATTATGCTCGTTTGTCATTTTGTCATACATAACGTTCCAGAGCTTGATGTAGCTTTCCGCCTGACAGTTACCCCACCAGAACCAGCCTCCGGAAGCCTCATGAAGAGGTCTCCACAAAACGGGAACTCCCGCGTCGCGCAGACGTTCAAGCTGATAAGAGATATTATCAATGTCCTGCATAAGAAGCTCATAACCATGTTCGTCCTCACCGTTCATTATCTTGTCAAGGTCAAGCGTTGAACCCTCTTTATAAAAAGATGAGTACCACGGATTCTGTTCGTCGTTGACCTGATAATCCACAGGTGAATGCCAGTGCCAGTGCAGGGTGACAATTCCGCCGCCGTTATTGTACCAGTCATATGCAAATTCAACCGTATTCGACTCACTGCCGTAAGCGGTCGAACCGCTGCTGTAACCCATCATGTCCATTCCGAGAACAGCAAAATGAGAACCGGTTTCTTTTGCAATACGTGTGTATTCTGTGGACGTTCTTCCATTATCGGCGCACTGACCTGTAAGGCTGTATTTACCGTAAATATCGCACAAAAATTTATAGAGACGGCGGGTATTCTCATCCGCATTGGGATTTGACAACGGCGCAGTAACTGTATAGGTATCAGCATTTACAGTCGTATTCGGAGTAATTTTAAGACAATCGTAATCAACATATCCCCACTGCGGCTTGATAGTTATCCTATGAGTGCCCTTTGTCAAGTACACATTTTTCATCATGCTGTCCCCAAAGCCGTCATAATTCAGACACATAATAGTACCCATCTGCTCATCGTCAATAAACAGATAGTTCTCACGTCTTCCGTTGCTTGTTTTGGACACAAAGTTTAAATCGTAAAATCCATCATACTCGATATCCGTTACAAACGTAAGACTGTCTCCCTCGCTATTTAAACCGTTTACTTCCGCTCCTCCCGAAGCCTCCGGACTATCGTATGCAGCAGTATTTCCTGTAAACTCTCCCGCTTCCGCTTCAAAAACAGCCTCGTAATCAGCTGGAACGCTGCTTGCCGTCAGCGGATAATCAGACAGATCCAAATCGTTATTAAACTCAGTTTTGATCTCGTCATAGATTACCTTAAGCGGTTCAAACTGTGGCTTATCGGCTGCTGTAGTTTCGCCGTTCCCGGTATCAGCCGCTGCAGAAGTATTTCCCGCAGCTTCTGCCGAGGTATTGTCACCAACAGAAGTTTCCTCCCCTGAGCCCGTAGTGCAGCCAGATAGCATTGCAGCTGCAAACGCGGAAGCTGCCGCAAGAGCAATGATCTTTTTTGCTTTCATAATATTCCTCCTTTTATTTTGCTTCGGAGGAAATTAATCACTAAGCCGGACTGTATCATTTGTCCGTCAAAGCGTCCTCCTCGGCGTTTACAGGCGGTTCAACGCCCATAGTTTCATAAAGATAATCAAGCCTTTCAGTAAGCTCGTCAATTTGTTCCTGATATGCGGCTTCTCTTTTAGCCTGCGCATCCTTTATCTTTCCGTCAGCAGAAAGACGTACGGCAAAGCCCGCTGTAACAACAAGCGCAAAAACCGTAAGAGCTGTAGTAAGCGGATTGAAGTATCCCTTGCTTTCTGGTCTTGCCTCTATCATATGTCCGAATCCCGAAGCGTGCAGAGCCTTTTTCAACGCAAGATAAAGCGGTACTGAAACAACAACGGCAATAGCTCCGTTTATAAAAGACGCCGCAGCTTTTTCCAGCATAACGGCAGACGCCGTCTGAAAGGGATTTCCGAGAATAAGCTGAGTTGCAAAGGACTTGCCGAGATAAAGAACAATGTAAACAAGCTGCCCGACAACAGCGGCAATAACCGCTCTTGCCGGCTCGTTTTTTATTCCTGAGCGGTTCAACTTCCCCGCTGCCAAGCCCATAGAAAACTTGGAAAAAAAGGTATACGGCGCGGAAAGCGTATAGAGCGGGTTAAACAGGTCGTACAAAGCGCCTCCGATTCCAGAGGATAATCCTCCGTTCACACCGCCGAAAAGAAGTCCCGCAAGTAAACACATTGAGTTGCCTATGTGTATCCTTGTTTCGTTTGCAAGCGGGATAGACATATAGTTTCCCGCGTAAACCAAAGCTGCCATAAGACCCACGGCAACCATTCTGTAAATTCTGCTTCGCTGATGCGATACTGTGCTGTTCATTATAAGTACCCCCTTGAAATTTATGCTTTTATTATACCCGCGTTATGCAGTATAAGCAAATTTCAAAAGTACTATAATATTCTGTTAATATTTATGAAAAATGCTAAAATATTCTTTTGAAATGCCTTTTTATTTTCGGCAAATTTTACATATGCAGTAGATGCTGCAAAAAGTCTTTAAACCTCAACCGTCATACTGCACAAAAATAATCTTGCAGAACAAATCTATTTAGATGAAACAGTAGAATTTTTTTGGTCAGGTCGCATGGTAAGGGATATTCTCTTACGCTTCATATCAACATCAAGCACCCACACCTTGACAACCTCGCCCACCTTGACCGCTTCAAGCGGGTGCTTGATATAGCGGTCGCATATTCTGGAAATATGCACCAGTCCGTCCTCGTGGACGCCTATATCCACAAAACAGCCGAAATCCACAATATTGCGCACGGTACCCATAAGCTCCATACCGGGCTTCAGGTCTTTCAGCTCCATAACATCGCCGCTTCTCAAAAGCGGAGGAGGAAGCTCGTCCCTCGGATCACGCCCTGGCTTTGCAAGCTCTTTAAGAATGTCCGTAACCGTAGGAACGCCTATACCTGCTCCGTCTGCAATATTCGGTACTCCGATCTTACGCGCTACCTCAGATATCTCTGTAAGACCTCCGTTCTTCAAGTCTGCTATTGAAAATCCGCAGCGATCAATAATCTTCTGCGCCGCTTCGTAGCTTTCTGGGTGAACGGCAGTGTTGTCCAACGGGTTTTTTCCTACGTGTACGCGAAGAAATCCCGCGCACTGTTCAAAGGCTTTCGGTCCAAGCTTTGACACTTTAAGAAGCTGCTTTCTGTCAGTAAAAGAACCGTTCTCCTCCCGGTATGCAACGATATTTTTCGCAACTGCCGAACTGATACCCGAAATATAGGACAGCAGCGAATGAGAAGCTGTATTCAGGTCAACGCCGACAGTATTTACGCAATCCTCAACAACGCCGGTAAGAGCTTCGTCCATACGCGCTTTAGGCATATCGTGCTGATACTGACCAACGCCGATAGCTTTCGGGTCAATCTTAACAAGCTCCGCGAGAGGATCCTGCATACGGCGGGCAATAGAAACCGCGCTTCTCAACGACACGTCGTATTCAGGGAATTCATCAGCTGCCAGCTTTGAAGCTGAATAAACCGAAGCTCCCGCTTCGGACACCACCATATAGGACACCTTTTCGGGAAGCTCCTTGATAAGATCAGCAACAAAAGCCTCCGATTCGCGGGAAGCCGTTCCGTTTCCGATAGCAATAATAGAAACGCCGTACTTCTGAATTAGATTTTTTACCAGAACTTTACCCTGTTCTATTTTACGCTGCTCACCTGTGGTAATATAAGCTACGCCGGTATCAAGGACCTTTCCGGTATCGTCAACAACAGCAAGCTTGCAGCCTGTACGGTATCCGGGATCAAGACCGAGAACGACACGTCCCTTGATAGGCGGCTGCATAAGAAGCTGGCGCAGATTTGACGCAAACACCTTTATCGCCGCTTCGCAGGCTTTTGAGGTAAGGTCGGCACGTATCTCGCGCTCAACCGACGGAAAAATAAGCCGTCCATAACCATCAACAGCGGCGGCTTTAACAAGCTCTCCGCAGGGAGAATCATTCTTAACATATTTGTCCGTAACAATTTTTTCTCCTCTGCCATCCGGAACGGCTACGCTCACTTTCAGCTTGTCCTCACGCTCTCCCCTGTCTATGGCAAGAACACGGTGTCCTGCTATCCTGAACACAGGCTCTGAAAAATCGTAATAGTTTGAATAAACGGTTTCTTCCTCCGGGTCTGCCGCTTTCGAGGACACCATACCCTCTTTAGTTATCATTGCACG
This sequence comes from uncultured Clostridia bacterium, assembly GCA_947089135.1. Classification (GTDB taxonomy): domain Bacteria; phylum Bacillota; class Clostridia; order Oscillospirales; family Ruminococcaceae; genus RGIG8773. The sequence continues at coordinate 153,294 of CAMUJF010000003.1, read as the reverse complement.
AAGCGTTTTGCGGAGTTCCGCATCATCGGAAATATCCTCGGCAATAATATCCATAGCGCCCTGCAAAGCCGCAGCTACATCGGGTATGTCCTTTTCCGGATCGACGTAATTTTCCGCCTCGGCATTAGGGTCATCGGCAATATTCTGCGCCATGATAAATTCCGCAAGAGGTTCAAGTCCTCTCTCTCTTGCCACAGAACCGCGAGTCTTGCGCTTGGGCTTGAAAGGACGGTAAATATCCTCAACTTCAACAAGTGCGGAAGCTTTTTCGATAGCCGCCGCAATCTCATCGGTCATCTTGCCCTGTTCGGCAATGGACGCAGAAACTTCCTCCTTACGCTTTTCGAGATTGCGCAAATAAGTAAGTCTGTCAAATATTTCGCGCAAAAGCTGGTCGTCAAGCGAGCCTGTCAGCTCCTTGCGGTAGCGTGCGATAAACGGAATAGTCTTACCGTCGTCGATAAGCGAAACGGTGTTGTCGATCTGCTCCTGCCTGAGCTTAAACTCTTTGGCAAGGGTCTCATTAATGTTCAAAAAAATCTCCCTTTCGGTATAACAGTGATAGGGCGGAAACTGTAAATTTCCACCCTAATATTATACCACATTTATAAAATTATGGCAAGTCCTTTTTGTCGCTGTTATCTCTGCTGTACTCCAGAATATCGCCCGGCTGACAGTCAAGAACGTCGCATATAGCTTCCAGCGTTGAAAACCGAATTGCCTTTACTTTACCGGTTTTCAGGTTGGAGAGGTTGACATTGCTTATGCCCACTTTTTCGGCAAGCTCATTCAGGGACATTTTTCTGTCCGCCATAACGCGGTCGAGCCGCAGGATTATACTCATAAGGTTCCTCCTTAAAATCATATTGAAGCTGCCTCCTAAAGCGTTTCGTCCGATTCCTGCTGAAGCTTGCAACCGTAGTCGAATATATAAGCTTAGCAGAATCAGTATGCTTACAAAAATCAGATTTGTCCCGTCAATAATAAGCTTCGGTTCTGTACCCGTAAATATAGGATACAAAAGCTGTTCCGCAGCTGAAATAAGAAACATTATGATTATCGCCGCAGCTATTTTCCTTATTCCCTTCGGCACCTGCGGAATAAACGGCGTACTGCTTTTATCTATTTCAGAAAAAGTATTTTTGCATATTGCGGTCACTATCAGCCATGCCGCAGAGGATATTAAAGAAAGAATACTTTCACCGAGCTTGTTTGCCGCTTCGTGGTTCGGTTCTCCTGCATAATTCACCGCATTAATAATGCTGTCCGCAAAAAATATGACAGTGCAACCTATCATTATGAACATAAAGATTTTTATAATCTTGATTACACTTTTTATCTGTATCTTGATATTTTTCAATTCCTCGGGTATATTTTCTCTCATAATTTCCTTTATTTGTTCCGTTGACTTTTTCATAGCAAGTCCCCCTCAAATTACAAAGTCTCATCCGATTCCCGCTGCAATTCGCAGCCTCTTTCAAATATATAGGATATACCCCATATCACACAGCCGAACATAATAAACAAAACGCCAAAAACAGATATTCCCGCAATATCTATTCCAATAGCTGTGGGAATCGCGGCAAAATATTGAAGCGGACCGAATACGGCAAATCCGGCTGTCCAGTAGGCTCCGCCGCCGATTATCAGCGTATAGGCTATAGCTTTCATTCTGCGCGGTACTTCCGGCAGGAACGGCGTTTCTGAGTGACTGAGCTGTCCGAAAATAAGCCGCATATAATTGAACATCACCAACATCGCTGCCGTTCGGATAAGCTCGGGTATAGTCTCCCAGATGTTGCCAGTCCACATAGTATCTATTCCCGTCAATCCAAGTAGATAAACAGCCACAAATATTATTTCGAGAGCAAGAAATATTACCGACGCGGCGTGTATCCTTCCACACACCTTTTTAAAGCTTTGAGATTTGTTTTGGGTTAACTGTTTCATAATATCTCCTCCGAATACAATTATTGTAAGCTTACTGTAGTTATAGTATAACATTTTAATTTATGCTTGTCAATATATATTTAATGATAATCATTAAATATTATATGTTTTTCACAAAGTCGCTTACAATAATTGGACATACTGTATACAAACGGACGAAATATTACCGTCAAAAAATATCAGATAAAAGCTTATAAAATTTATAAAAGCACTTGCATATTTCCTCAAAATCTGCTATAACTAATATAGTGATAATCTTGCGAAAGGAACGACTGTTATGGAAATCTACAAAAGACGTGATAAAATAAATTACTACCTCGATATTGCAGAAACCGTTCTTGAACGCGGTACCTGTATCCGCCGCAACTTCGGCGCGATAATCGTAAGCAACGACCGTATCGTTTCCACAGGATATGTAGGTGCTCCACGTGGAAGAGCCAATTGTGTGGACTTAGGTTACTGCACCCGCGAAAAGCTGAACGTCCCAAAGGGACAGCGGTATGAACTTTGCAGAAGCGTACACGCCGAGGCAAACGCGATTATTGCCGCCGACAGAAACGATATGTTGGGAGCAACTCTCTATCTCGCCTGCCACGACGCAAAGACAGGAGAACTTTACGGCGATGTTGAACCTTGCTCTATGTGCAAAAGAATGATAATAAACGCAGGTATTTCCACGGTCATAATCCGAAATACCAAGGATACATACACCACTATCAACGTTGAGAGCTGGATAGATAAGGACGACTCAATTGAAGGTACGGCAGGATACTGAAGCTTAAAAAATAAGAAGTGAAGTGTGATAAAGAAGTACTGCTTATGACATCACCCATTTAAGGTAATATCAGAAGTACAGGCACTCTTCTAAGGACAGCCGTTCTCTCTGCACTCGCTATTTGTTCGAGCAACGCCCAAATCACATCAACTGATAATATTACTATTAACGTAGAAAACCCGCCGGTTTCAATTCCGACGGGTTTTTATCAATTATAATTTTTCAATTACAACTGTTACATATCCCTCATAAGGTCTGCGATAGTTAAAGTACATATCATACCATTTATCACACCATTCGCAGAGCGACTGATTTTCTGGAGATTTTCTCAAATCGTTTAAATGCCGTTTTGCACTCCACATAATGTACCGCTCCCATTCTGCCTGCGTATCGGTAGCCATTGAGGTTATGTAGTAGTCTTTTGAGCGGATAATGCGGTTAATTTCAGTCAGAGGAAGAGTTTCTCCCTCAAATTCAATTAACTCTTTGGGCGGCTCTTCAACCTTTGAATAACGTGTTCCAATAATCAGCTTGCCGTTGGGCTTAACATATTTTTCAAGTAATTCGATAGTGCTTTGAAAGCCGCCGAAATCCTCACCCGACAAGCATACATAATCAAATCTTTCGTCTGTCTGCCATTTGAAAATATCCGCTTCAATAAGAGTAACGTCTGAAACAGCCTCATCTGCAATACGTTTTTTACCGACTTCAATAAACTCACCGCAAATGTCTACGCCAATTCCTTTAATGTCAAACGCTTCATGCCATATTTTAAGCATTTCTCCATACCCGCAGCATAAATCCAAAACAGTAGAACCGCTGTTCATTCCTGCCGAATAACCGACTTCCACTATACGCTCAAAAGGAGTCATACTTATAAGATGTTCATTTTCCTTCAGTTTTTTAATAATTTTTTTATAATCCATTACTACAATCCATTCTATAATAGTCGTGCAAAAAGGATCACCTTGCTCAGCTTATAAAATTATACCTCGATATCCGCCGCTTTTTTATCTCTTGCTGAGAGCGATGATCTCGTCTTTTGAAAAAACATACTTATTATCGCAGAAGTGACAGCAGACCTCAGTAGAATCCTGTTCCTCAGCCATTTTGACAAGCTCTTCCCTGCCGAGGCTTACCAAGGCACGCTCTACGCGCTCTTTGCTGCAATCGCATTTATAGCTGACGTCAAAGTAATCCATTACCTCAGGCTCAAGACCGTCCAGAACGTTTTTGGCAATATCCTCCGCAGACATTCCCGAATCCAGCATAGTTGTCACAGGCGGAAGCTTGTTTACGTTGGCTTCCAGAATATCTATGCAGCTCTCGTCCGCAAAGGGCAGAAGCTGTATCAGATAGCCTCCCGCAGCCTTTACAGTAAGATCCGGATTTACAAGCACGCCCAATCCGCATACTGTGGGAATTTGTTCGCTTACCGCAAAATAGCTTGCTATATCCTCGGCAATCTCTCCTGACACAATAGGGACTTGTCCCACATAAGGCTCTTTCAGACCCAAATCCTTGACCACGGAAAGAGTGCCGTCTTTACCAACCGCACCGGAAACGTCAAGCTTTCCGTACTTGTTCAAAGGAAGCTCCACTATAGGGTTTCCTACATAGGATTTAACGTTTCCCCTGCTGTCAGAGACCGCTATGAGAATACCGGTTGCGCCTCCTCCGTTCATGCGTATTGTAACTGAATCGTTTTCGCCCTTTAGACCGTTTCCTATCAAAGATGCAGCTATAGACAGCCTACCCAGAGCCGCCGTAACGACTGCCGACGTTCTGTGAATTCTCTCTATATCTGAAACTATATCCAAAGCGTCTATTGCAGAAGCAACCACAGACGCGTCTTTTGAAATTGTTCTGACTATTTTTGCCATATTTTTTATCCTTTTAGTAATCTAATATTTTCGGAATATATCAGCGTACCTTTTTTGCAGCATAAACCAACTTTTCACTGTCATCTTTCGGCGGGTCAAATGAATCGTAATCGTACTTCCCCGCTATCTCAAACCCGCACTTTTCAAGAAGTCCGTCAATAACGCTTTCATCAAAGGCAATTTCAGAAAAGCCGTCCTCATACCGTCTATATAAACCGTTTTCATCACGCTCAAAAAAGTCCAAAGACATATCCACGCGGTTGTCCTTTTTACTGTAAGAATTCTGCCAAACACAGTAGATACCGTCAAGATCGTAAACAAAAGTATTGTCACCAAGAATATTTTTATGCTTATATGGTGTGTTTATATCAAAAAGAAAAAGCCCCTCCGGTTCACAGAACAGCGAGACACGCTCAAAGGTCTTTTCAATATCCGCAAGGCTTGAAAGATGATTTATGCCGTCTAAAGCGCATACTGTAACATCTATCGTACCGAACATATCCAGCTTTGTCATATCCTGACAAAGATACTGAATGTTATGTCCGCTTTCAAATTTCTTATCAAGAGCGGCATTAAGCATATCCTCAGAGCTGTCCACGCCGATAACGTCATACCCCATTTCGCTGAAAGCCTCTGACAGACTGCCGGTACCGCAGGCAAGATCAAGCAGAATATTTTTCCTGCCGCCGTGCTTTTTTATCAGCAAGTCAAAATATTCTGCTCTTTTGCGGTATGAAATATTTTCAGTAAGCACATCGTAAAAATAAGCAAAGCTGTGGTATCCGCTCATTTTTCGGATTCTTCCTTAAGGCGGTCAAACACGAGAGCATAACCATCGCTGCCGTAGTTCAGCGTTCTGTTTACGCGGCTGATAGTAGCTGTGCTTGCTCCGGTCTCGGCAACAATATCGCTGTAAACTCTTTTCTGAACCAGCATTGTGGCCACCTGCATTCTCTGAGACATAGCCTTAAGCTCCAGAACCGTACAGAGATCCTCAAAAAATTTGTAGCACTCATCTGTGTTTTCAAGAGTTAGAATAGCCTTGAAAAGCGCGTCCATATGTTCGTCCTTAAGCTTATTATTCATATTGAAATGTTCCTTTCTTGTTGTAATACTGATCTTGTTCTCAAATCAGGATAATGTAACAGCAAGGAAGCTTGCTTACAGTTATTTTAACATATTATAGTGAAAAAGTAAAGAGTTTTTTCAATTTTTCTGTAAGAACATTTTTATTGACCTATCAGTTTTTTTGCCCAAAGGAACAGCGTCTCTGACATTTTTTCAAAATCCGCCTTACCGCCGCTTTTTAAATTTAGGAACGTCCCGATAATAGCCTGCTCGTCCGTGTTTGCCAAATCAAAAAGTTCTTTTTGAAGCTTAACGTATTTCCCTGTTTGCCTGAAATAAACAGCCTGCACAACAAACGAAGCTGATTTATACAACCCGCGGAGGATATCCTCGCTTTTCTCGTACAGCATATTATGAACGCAGCCGTGATAGATATTGCAGGCGCCTATTCTGACCGCACGGTCAACAGCGAAATCGTCAATATACTGCAAAAGCTCGTCAAGACTGCCGATAATCGGAACTGTATCGTAAAAAAACTGAAACAGGTCGGACGGTTCCCAATTGTTAAGTTCGTTTCTGCCGCTGAAAAATCCGCAAACAAACTCACGGTTCGGAAGTCCGTCAAGCATTTTGCCGTAAGTCCGGATATCTTCCGGCAATACCTCGTCCAGTATCACAACAAGATCTATATCGCTTGTCTCTGTCGCTTCTCCACGACCATAGCTGCCCTGGAGTCCTACAAACCATATGCGCGTTCCAAAAGTTTGCTGTAAAACTTTAGAAAAGTTATTTATCCATCTATTAATGTCTACCATATTCAAAGTACCATTATATATCGTTTCTGACAATATCATCAAGAGTCTCTCTCTTTACGATAACTCTTGATGTACCGTTCTTTACCATAACAACAGGCGGTTTGGGTATACGGTTATAGTTCGAGGACATGGAGTAATTATAAGCTCCCGTTGCAAGAACCGCAATTATATCTCCCTCCTCAGTGTGCTGAATGGGAACGCCCTCTCCGAGCAGGTCTCCGCTTTCACAGCATTTTCCCGCCACTGTAACAGTCTCGCTCTTAGGCTCAGAAGCCTTCCCCGCATTTACAAAGTCATACTTGGACTTATAAAGCGCATATCTGGGATTATCACCCATTCCCCCGTCAACGGAAATGTAGGTGCGGATATTTGGAATATGCTTGATACCGCCAACAGCGTACAGGGTTATGCCGGCAGGTCCCGCAATAGACCGTCCGGGCTCGATAAGGATAAAAGGCAGCTTAAGATTTTTCTCAGCACAGACATTTTTTACCTTTTCAGATACCTTTTCCATGTAATTATCATAAGGTACAGGCGAGTCTGCATCAGTATATTTGATGCCGAATCCTCCGCCTAAGTTAAGCTCCTTTACTTCGTAACCAAGCTCGTCTCTTATTTGAGCAATAAGATTCATCATTACCTCGGCGGCAAGGACAAACGGGTCTATGTCAAAAATCTGACTTCCTATATGACAATGAAGTCCTACCAAATCAATATGATCAAGGGCAATAGCTTTTTTGACAGCCTCAAAGGCTTCTCCCGTTTCAAGAGCGAAACCGAATTTGCTGTCTATCTGTCCCGTTCTGATAAAATCATGTGTATGCGCGTCAATGCCGGGCTTTATCCTAAACATAATATTCGCCTTTGTACCGCTCTTGCAGGCAAGTCCGTTAAGACGCTCAAGTTCAAAAATATTGTCCACTATTATTCTGCCGACATTTTTTTCAAGAGCCATCGAAAGCTCATCGTCGGTTTTATTGTTTCCGTGAAAGCATACCTTTTCCATGGGGAAACCCACGCTTGCCGCAGTATAAAGTTCTCCTCCGGAAACCACATCCAGTCCCAAACCTTCGTTCATGGCGATTCTGCATATCTCCCTGCAGCAAAAGGTTTTGCTGGCATAACATACCAATCCCGCACCGCCGTAATAGTTATCAATTGACTTCTTAAATCTTCTGCAGTTTTCGCGGAGCAAATCCTCGTCCATAACATAAAGCGGTGTGCCGTACTTCTTTGCAAGATCAACAGTATCAAGTCCGCCTATAGTAAGATGTCCCTTTTCATTTACCGATAAATTTTTTGATACAAACATTTTTATACTCCTTTCAATATCTGGAACTCGTTCGGAGCGGTATCATAGATGCTTTTCCATAAGCCAAAACCGACCCTTACGCCAATCGGCAGTTCCCGCCTTTTCATATCCGTTATTTAAGTATAACGCCGCTGCAAACGGATTATTACCGAAAACATCAAGTCTTACTGCCTCAACGGATTTTTCTTTCAGTTCCTTTTCAATATAATATAATGTCCGTTTAGCTATTCCCATGTTTTGATATTTGGGATCAACACACAGCCTATGAATAATTCTATATTCGCAGTCGGTATATTTCCAACTGCAATAATCATATGCTACGTCGCATTCTTTGTTAACCGTATATACCACTGCAATTTCGCTGTTCATAATACCAACAAATAACTCGCCTTTAGCTATGTCTCCGATAAAATCCTTTCGTGTCGGATACAACTCGTCCCACTGAAATATGCGATTATTTTCCATTGTATCAATGGCTCTGCCTATCAATCCGCAAACTTCGTCAATATCGCTTATCACGGCAAGCCTGTAGGTTATTTCCATATTATTTTTCCAACTTTCGTACCGCAGTTTTGCCATACCGATTTACAAATAGCATCCAATTATTATAATACACAATCTTTCAAAATTTGTCAATATAAATGCAGAAAATTTTTGCAGGATTTTTATTATCTCCTGCAAAACAAATCTATTCAAAACAAAACTTCGCCATTTACTGCGTCAATTGTGCATATATTAAACCGCTCTCATTCATTTTCCAATAAAACAGCTTCTTCTATGACAGCACGTATATCCTCCGCGCCCTCGCCGGTAACAGCGGAAAATGCTATCGTTTCGATAACGTCAAAGTACGGTATCTCTTTAGCAAAACCCTCCATACGCTCCTCGCGCTGACGCTTGGAAAGCTTATCCGCCTTTGTAAAAATAATTACAAAGGGCTGTTCGCGTTCAATAAGAAAATTGATCATATGCAAATCGTCCGCGGAAGGCGGGTGCCGCATATCCACAAGCTGCATAACGAGAGCTATATCCCTGTCGGACGTCAGATATCCCTCTATAAGCCCCGACCAACGCTGCTTGTCGCTTTTTGAAATCTTTGCATAGCCGTACCCCGGCAGATCCGCCAGATAAATACCGTCCACAGAATAAAAATTTATAGTGGCTGTCTTGCCGGGAACGGAAGATACCCGCGCAAGATTTTTTCTGTTGAAAATTTTATTTATAAGAGAGGACTTTCCAACGTTTGAGCGTCCCGAAAAAGCCACTTCAGGCTTTTCACACTCGGGTATCTGGTCAAATCTGCCGTATGAAGCGTAAAACTCCGCTTTGTTAAAATTCATATAGTACGTTCCTTTCACTTGTCCTATACGCATTAATTCATGAGCTTGCCACGCTGCGGTTCTCCCTGCTGTCACGGCTTTCGCTGCTCTCCGAACGCTTTGGCTTGATATACCTCGGCTCGGTCTTTTCAAGAGCAATTTCAAGAACGTCGGATATCCTTTCAGCGTACGCAAAATCAATATTTTCCCTTACTACCTTGTCTACTTCCTCTAAATCACCCTTGTTAGCCGCAGGAATGATAACCGTTTTCATGCCCGCCTTATAGGCAGCCATTGTTTTCTCGCGCAGACCACCGATAGGAAGTACCTTGCCGTGAAGCGTTATCTCCCCCGTCATTGCAACATCGTGACGGACGGGAATATTTGCCAGTGCTGACACCAAAGCCGTTGTCATAGTTACGCCCGCCGACGGTCCGTCCTTGGGAGTAGCTCCCTCGGGCGCGTGGATATGAATATCTTTTTCCTTGTAGAAGTCGGAAGATATACCGTACTTATCGGAAATTCCTCTGACATAGCTGACGGCGATCTTCGCACTTTCTTTCATAACGTCTCCCAAAGATCCGGTAGTCTCAATAGTTCCCTTTCCGTCAAATACGGAAACCTCCAGCGGCATGATAACGCCGCCAACAGACGTCCATGCAAGACCGTTTACCAAACCGATCTCATTGCTCTTGGAATACTCGTCGTCAAGATATTTTTTCGCTCCGAGGAACTGCTCGATATTTCTTTCGCCGATTCGTACGGATTTCTTTTCACCGCTTACTATCAGCTTGGCGGATTTCCTGCACAGCTCGGCAATGCGGCGTTCAAGGGTTCTTACGCCCGCTTCCTTGGTGTAGTTGTCTATAATGGTGTAAAGCGCGTCGTCGGAAAACTTCAGCATTACCGATTTCAGACCGTTTGCTTTAAGCTGCTTAGGAACAAGATGTTCCTTTGCGATATGGAACTTTTCCTCACGGGTATAACTTGTGATCTCGATAACATCCATACGGTCAAGAAGCGGAGGATCAATAGTCTGAGTAGTATTTGCAGTCGTTACGAAAAGAACGTTGCTCAAATCAAAGGGTACTTCAATATAGTGATCGCGGAAAGCGCTGTTCTGCTCACTGTCAAGGACTTCCAAAAGCGCAGAAGAGGGGTCTCCCCTCATATCGTGAGTAAGCTTGTCGATCTCGTCAAGAAGTATCAGCGGATTGTTGCTTCCCGCAAGCTTCATGGCATTGATTATTCTGCCGGGCATTGCACCTATGTATGTCTTTCTGTGTCCGCGGATATCGGATTCATCCCGAACGCCGCCGAGAGAAACCCTCTGGTATTTCTTTCCAAGAGCTGAAGCAATGGATTTTCCTATAGAAGTCTTGCCAACGCCCGGAGGTCCGACCAGACATATTATCTGTCCCTTGATATCAGGTTTAAGCTCTCTAACCGCAATGTTCTCTAAAATTCTTTCCTTGACCTTTTCGAGACCGTAGTGATCCTTATCGAGAGCTGCTTTTACCTTATTTATATCGTTTTTGTCCTTTGTGGATTTATTCCACGGCAGCTCCAAAACGTTGTCCAGATAGTTGCGTATAACAAACGCTTCCTGAGAAGACTGTGACATTTTGTTAAGCCTGTCTGCCTCCTTCAAAAGCTTAGTCCTTGTTTCTTCTGAAAGGTCAAGCTTCATTATAGCTTCGGTGTATTCGTCTATCTCGTCCTGATATTCCTCGTCCTCGCCGAGCTGACTTGCTATAGCTTTCATTTGCTCGCGCAGATAATACTCCCGCTGGCTGTTGTCTATCTGATCGCGCACCCGCGCCTGTATATGACGTTCGATGTCAAGTACTTCGACCTCGCGCGATATCATCGCCAGAAGCATACCCAAACGTGAAATTATGTGACTTTCCTCAAGGAGCATTTCTTTATCTTCAACCGCTAAAGGAATGTTGAATACAAGCGTTTCAAAGACCTTGAACGGATCTTTTTCGTCCATTATGGAAGAAACAAGCTCCTTAGGCATTCTCGGCATAAGCATTGAGTACTGATAGAAAGACTGCTTTATCGCACGGATAACAGCCTCGATCTCTATTTCGTCCGTACGCAGCCTGGTTATCTCAGGAAACGGCTTGACCTCCGCGACAAGATATGGCTCGCTCTGAATAATATCAACCAGCTTAGCCCTGTATTTTCCCTCCACAAGAACGCGGGTGATACCGTCCGCACCTTTAAGAGTCTGTCTTATCTCGGCAACAACGCCTACCTGATACAGATCTTTAACCGACGGTTCTTCCACTGCGTCGTCCCTTTGGGTAGCAAGAAAAATCATTTTGTCATTTTTCAAAGCCGCCTTGAGCGCAGATTCCGACTTCTCCCGGGATACGTCAAAATGCATAACTATATTGGGGAAAACCACCACGCCTCTCATAGCCAAAGCCGGCACAGCAGTTTTCTCAAGCTTTGTCCTCATAATAACCTCCTGCGTCGAAAAATCGACATAAATTATCGCTTCCAATATGCATAAAAACCAAGCAAGCTCCTGCCTTTATGTATTGCGCTGATTTTTAAGCTGCGTTTTTATGCAAATTAGAATAGTACACTATCTATTATATATTATATCTTCTAATTTTTCAAGTAACAATTTAAGATAACAAATTTAGTATTTATCGTCTCCGCAAAAAAAATATGAATAATTACATACAATAAATTAACTGAAAATGCGCTTTCTGATACAGAATCTATATTTGGAAACAGCAGCAAAGCACGGTTGCCCACCCTCCAAACATAAATTTAAATGAAATCAAAAAGCGCATTTTGAGTTTTACTTCTTTAAAATTTTCTTTTTCCCGATTTTTGCCAAAGGCTTCACATCTTCAGTAATACAATCCTCCGTAACTGTAAGACCGCAAACTTCATTATCGGAGGGCAGATCAAACATCGATTGCTGCAAAATTTTCTCAACAATCGAGCGTAAACCGCGCGCACCTGTTTTCTGGTCGATTGCTTTTTTGGCAATCGCCTTCAATGCCTCAGATTCAAAGTTAAGCTCAATACCGTCAAGCTCAAACAGTTTTTTATACTGCTTTACAAGTGAGTTTTTCGGTTCTGTAAGAATTCTTGTCAGCATATGCTCGTCAAGCTCGTCAAGAACGGTTATCACAGGCATACGTCCAACAAGCTCGGGAATCATTCCGTATTTAACAAAATCCTGGTGAATAACTTCCTTGTAAATACCGCTTGCCTTTTCAGCCCTTGTTTTGATATCCGCTCCGAATCCCAGAGACGACGATTCCGTGCGCTTCTGAATGATTCTGTCAAGTCCGTCAAAGGCTCCGCCGCAGATAAACAGGATATTTTTAGTGTCAACATGGATAAACTCCTGATTAGGGTGTTTTCTTCCTCCCTGTGGAGGAACATTTGAAACTGTTCCCTCAACTATTTTGAGAAGCGCCTGCTGAACGCCCTCACCGCTGACATCGCGCGTAATGGAAGTGTTCTCGGACTTCCTTGCTATCTTATCGATCTCATCAATGTAAATAATTCCCCGCTGAGCGGCTTCAACGTTGAAATCGGCAGCCTGAAGAAGCCGTACAAGGACGTTCTCAACATCGTCGCCCACATATCCGGCCTCGGTAAGAGTAGTGGCATCCGCAATGGCAAAAGGAACCTGCAAAATTTTTGCAAGAGTCTGGGCGAGAATAGTTTTTCCGACTCCCGTAGGACCTACAAGAATAACATTGCTCTTCTGAAGCTCAACATCATCGGTATCCATTTGACTGTTTATGCGCTTATAGTGATTGTAAACCGCAACGGAAAGCGCGATTTTCGCTTCGTCCTGACCAATAACATATTCGTCAAGATATTTTTTTATTTCCGCTGGCTTCATCAGTTTAACAGGCTTCAGCGGCTGAGGCTTGACATTTCGGTTTTCGGCATAGCCGGGAACCAAATCGTTTGCAACAAGCATTTCATAGCAATAAGTCACGCAATTATCGCAAATATTGCACGCGCCTGCCGAAAACATATTCAAAACCTTGCTTTCGGGATTGCCGCAAAAACTGCATCTTTTCATACTTCTATCATTTCCGGCCATATATTAAACTCCAAACTTATCTTGTAAAAATAACTTTGTCAACCAAACCGTACTCGGCAGCCTCTGCTGCGCTCATAAAATTATCTCGCTCCGTATCCTCGCGGATAGTTTCTATAGGCTTTCCTGTATTCTGAGCAATAATACGGTTCAGGTTTTCCCTTGTTCTGACCAGATGGTCGGAACGTATTTTTATATCGGTGCACTGACCGGACAATCCTCCCGAAATCAAAGGCTGATGGATCATTATTTCAGCATTTGGAAGGGCAAGTCTCTTACCCTTTGCACCCGACGAAAGAAGAAAGGCTCCCATAGAGGCGGCAAGACCTATACATATCGTAGATACATCACATTTGATATACTGCATTGTGTCATAAATAGCCATTCCGGCAGTAACAGAGCCTCCGGGGCTATTGATGTAAAGACAGATATCCTTTTCGGGATCCTGACTTTCCAAATACAAAAGCTGAGAAACCACCAGGCTTGCCGAAGTATCATTTACCTCTTCGGAAAGCATAACGATCCTGTCCTCCAGAAGCATTGAAAAAATGTCCTGGGAACGCTCTCCTCGTCCTGTCTGTCTGACAACGTAAGGTACTAAGCTCATAAAAACCTCAATTCTCCGCAGACGTATTTAAGCAAGCAAACCATCCTTCTGCGGAAAGATGGTTTGCGAATCAGCTATTGGGCAGCAGGCAACAGCATAAAACGTTACCCAGAATCCCCCGGAAGAGCTTTGCTTGCACTGTCAGAATATGACAGCAATAACAAAAAGCTCAGCCTTTTCAGCCATTGATCTTTGCGGAATCAAGAACGATCTTGCTGGCTTCCGCAACCTTGAGATCTTCCTTTACAGCCTTAACGCTTACTACGGACTTGACCTTTTCAACGGTAAGGTTGTACTGCTCAGCCATTCTGGAAATTTCATCCTCAGCCTTTTCATCGGATATCTCAACATTTTCAAGTGCAGCGATCTTCTCCAGCGCAAGTCTAACCTTAACCTGCTTCTGAGCCTGATCCTCAAAGGTTTTTCTGAAAGCTGACATATCCATATTTGTATATGTCAGGTACATTTCCATATTAAGGCCCTGCTGCGACAAACGCATTTCAAAGTCTCTGACCATCTCGTCGATCTTATTTTCAAACATAATCTGTGGGATATCAGCTGTCATCTTTTCGATAAGAGACTCAAAAATCTTGTTTTCGGCGTCCATTTCTGCATTTTTAGCAGAACGTTCTTCAAGCTTTGTTCTCATATCATTTTTAAGTTCGTCAATAGTCTCAAACTCAGTAGCGTCCTTAACGAACTCATCGTCAAGATCGGGAAGCTCCTTGGTCTTGATCTCATTAAGCTTGATCTTGAATTCACAGAGCTGACCTGCGATATCTTCCATTTGATAATTCTCAGGGAAAGTTACATTAATTGTAAACTCTTCGCCCGTGCTTTTTCCAACAATCTGTTCTTCAAAACCGGGAACAAAAGTACCGGAACCGAGAGCAAGCTCGTAATTTTCGTCCTTGCCGCCATCAAACGGAACACCGTCCTTGAAGCCTTCAAAATCAATAACTGCAACATCGCCGTTTTCCGCCGGTCTGTCTTCAACAGTAACAAGACGCCCGTTTCTCTCTCTGAGAGCCTGAAGTTGTTTATCAATATCCTCGTCTGTAACAGCATTGACAATTTTTTCAACTTCTATACCCTTATAGTCAGAAATTTCAACCTCGGGCTTTACAGTAACGGTAACCTTAAATTTTACGCCTTCCTCTTTGTTTGCGGACTCAACAGCAATTTCGGGAGCTGCGATCAAGTCGTAATCCTCATCCTCAAGAACTTTAGTTATATCAGTTCTTACTAAAGCGTTTACAGCGTCCTCGTAAAAAACGTTTTCTCCGTAAAGCTGCTCAATCATTTTTCTGGGAGCTTTTCCCTTTCTGAAACCGTTAATATTGATTCTTCCTCTGGCTTTCAGATATGCGCTCTGAAGCGCCTTTTCAAAGCCCTCGGCGTCAACGCCGATAACAAGCTCATATTTTGTAGCGTCAATTTTATTTGTTGAAACCAAACCCATTTGTAACGTCCTCCAATATTAAATTGGCTCCGCCGCAAGACACGCTTCCGTAAAGCGGCAGAACCGCCGAAGCCTTAAAACACGTTTATTATTATAACATATCCAAAATAATTTTACCATAGATAATGAGATATTTCGCCATTTTATACAATTTATACCACCAACTCAGGGCAAAATTGCACAAAATCGCACGATACCAAATGAAAATTTATACCGTCACGCTCTCCACAAACCGCGTTTTTATGAGATCTGCCATGAAGATGCCCATAATAGCACTCTTTCACGCCGTACCTGAACATCACGTCAAGTATGTCGTAATTGCTCTCGTTGCCGTAAACAGGAGGATAATGCAGAAATACTATTGGTTCAAGATTTTCTTTTAAAGCCGACTGAATGGAAACCTCCAGTCTCTGAGCTTCTCTTGCCAGTACCTTAGCGTCTGCGGGAACTTCAGTTTCATTTATCCAGCCTCTGGTGCCGCAAATCCCGTATTTACCATAAGAATAATGATTATTGTGCAGAAAACTTATCGTGTCAAAACCGTTTTCCTCAACAAATTTGTTAAGCTTTGACAGCGTTGACCACCAATAGTCGTGGTTTCCCTTGGAAATAATCTTTTGACCGTTCAAATCGTTGACAAAGCTAAGATCCGCCCTTGCTTCGTCCAAATTCATACCCCATGAAATATCTCCGGGTATAACGACCAGATCGTCCTCAGAAACCGTTTTATTCCAATTTTCGGCAAGCTTCTCGATATGACCGTCCCAACCGCCGAAAATATCCATAGGCTTATCCACGGAAAGAGACAAGTGCAGGTCGGCTATTGCAAATAAAGACATTGCATCACCTGCAATTCAGACGGAAAGCTGCTTCAGAACATAATCCTGCTGCTCTTCCCGTGCAATAACGTCCTTGAAACGGCGCTCCTTTGTTTTCAGAGCAGCCAGCGACTGCGGTATCTCGTATCCCGAAAGCTCCGCAAGCCTGTCGATCATTTCAAACTCGCCGATCTCGGAAGTATTACCGTCTATCGCTTCAAGCACGCTTGCGCTGAACTTGTAAGGACTTGCCGTGGAAGCGATAACTGTCTTTGTCATATCACCTGTCTCCGCACGGTAATCCTCGTAAACCTTTACCGCTACCGCCGTGTGTGTATCAAGCGTATAAGAATACTTATCGTATATCCTCTTAATAGTATCCTTTGTAGCCTTGTCATCGCAGAAGCCTGCAGCAAACTCGTCCGCAAGCTTAGCCTTTATTTCGTCCGTGACCTCATATCTGCCATCCTTGGCAAGAGAACCGAACCACTCGCGGATAAGAGCGTCGTTTCCTCCGCACATAATATAAAGAAGCCGTTCAAGGTTACTCGAAATAAGAATATCCATAGATGGCGAAATAGTTGTGATAAACTCGCGGTTTCTGTCGTACACTCCCGTAGTGATAAAGTCGGTAAGCACCTTGTTGGAATTGGAAGCACAGATCAGCTTGTTCACAGGCAGACCCATATGCTTTGCATAGTATGCCGCAAGAATATTTCCGAAGTTTCCGGTAGGAACAACAATATTTATCTTATCCCCCGCCTTTAGCTCCTCGTCCTTGACAAGAGTCGCATAAGCGGAAATATAGTAAATTATCTGCGGAGCAAGACGTCCCCAGTTAATGGAATTTGCACTGGAAAACATCATCTTGTTAGCTTCAAGCTTTGCCTTGATAGTATCGTTGGTGAAAATAGCCTTAACGCCGTTCTGACAATCGTCAAAATTACCATTGATACCGCATACTGCAACGTTTTTCCCGTCCTGCGTGGTCATCTGGCGTTTTTGCATGGGACTTACTCCGTCTTCGGGATAGAACACCATTATCTGCGTGCCCGGAACGTCCGCAAAACCCTCGAGAGCAGCCTTTCCGGTATCTCCGGATGTAGCAACCAAAATAACGATCTTATTATCAATATTTACCTTTTTGGCAGAAGTGGTAAGCAAATACGGCAATATCTGCAAAGCCATATCCTTAAAAGCACAAGTGGGACCGTGCCAAAGTTCAAGAATGTAAGTTCCGTCAAAAAGATGGGATATTTCAGAAATATTTTCCGTTGCAAATTTTTTGTCGTTATATGCATTATCTGTACAGTATCTTATCTCCGCCTCGGTAAAATCAGTAAGATACTTTGCAAAAATATAAGCCGCCCTGTCGGAGTAACTCATATCCCCCAACCTGACAATCTCGTCCATGGATATTGAGGGTATCTCCGATGGAACAAAAAGTCCTCCGTCATCGGAGATTCCCTGCACGATAGCCTCAGCGGAGGTTTTCTTCACGCCGCTGTCTCTTGTGCTTTTGTAGTACATAGCCAACATTCCTTTACAAAAATTTACATTTATTTGCTCGCATCAAAAGCGTTTTCAACATACCTGAAACCAACGACCTTCCTGTCGAAAACCGTCACCCAAACCACATCGAAACGCGGCTGCAAGTCATGCGGAAAACGTCGGGAATACTCTTCGGAAGTCCTTATTATCATTCTTTTCTTAGCCGCTGTAACAGCTTCAAGACCGTTCACAAGCGGTTCAGGAGTACGGGTCTTGACCTCCACAAAGGCGATAATGCCGTCCTTTTCGGCAATGATGTCAAGCTCTCCGCCTTTAATGCGGTAGTTGCGTTTTAATATTCTATACCCCTTTTTTTCAAGGTAGTACGCCACTGCGTTTTCGCCAAATCGTCCAAGCTCCTGTCTATCCATTTTTCAGCAGCTTCTTAAGGAAAGACATTCTATGAACTGAAGAAGGACCGTACTTCAGTATCATTTCGTTGTGCAGCTTCGTTCCGTAGCCTTTGTGTTTTTCAAATTGGTACTGAGGGTACTCCTCCGCAAGCTTTTTCATATACCTGTCACGGCTGACCTTTGCCAGTATCGAAGCCGCAGCAATGCTTGCCGACAAGCTGTCTCCCTTTACAACCGTTTGTGTGGTACAATTCAAATCCGGCAAACGGTTTCCGTCAATTATTGCCATGTCTGGAGCTATACCCAATCCCTCCACAGCTCTTTTCATTGCAAGCATAGTTGCCTGCAAAATATTAAGACTCTCAATCTCCTCCACAGTCGCCGTTGCAATGCAGTAAGCCTTAGCTTTTTCAATTATTTCTTCAAACAGAGCCTCCCGTTTTTTTTCGGAAAGCTTTTTGCTGTCGTTAAGACCGTCTATAGAAACACCCTCGTCAAAAACAACAGCGGCAGCATAAACATCTCCCGCCAAGGGACCGCGCCCAGCCTCGTCAACTCCGCAGAGCACGGGAGCGTTGTTTCTGACGGCGCTGTCATATTCAAAAAGAGTCATACTTTCACAACCTCGTTAGGGAAGCTCAAGAGTTATCCTCCCCAGCTTTCCTCCCCTGAATTCGTCAAGAACAGTTATCGCCGCACGTTCGGTGTTGATCTCCCCGCCGCTTACGAGCATTCCGCGGGCTTTTCCAACCTTTTTGAGCAGCTCATATCCGTCCTCGTCTTCTTCCGTTTGTATCTTGTATCTTGCAGTAAGATCGCCTCTGTACATATCATTAAGAATGTACAGCAAACGGCAGGCGAGAGTTTCCACGTCCACAACATCGTCCTTTACCGCGCCTGTAAAAGCAAGCTTTTCCCCAACGGACATATCCTCGAACTTTGGCCACAGTACTCCCGGCATATCCAGAAGCTCCATGTCGTCGGAAAGCTTTACCCACTGCTTGGTTCTGGTAACTCCCGGACGGTCTTCAACCTTAGCCTTTTTCTGCCCCGCAAGACGGTTTATAAAGGAAGATTTCCCCACATTGGGTATACCCACAACCATAAGGTGCAGAACTCGTCCTTCCATGCCCTTAGCTTTATTTTTTTCGATAAGTGAGGCCAAAGCCGACTTTACCGCAGAAGCAAACTTATTTAATCCCTTGCCGCTCCGACAGTCCGCAGCAATAACCGTCAACCCTTGAGAACGGTAATGCTCCAGCCATTTTTGAGTAGCAGCTTCATCAGCGGTGTCACATTTGTTCAGCACAACTATCCTCGGTTTGCCCTCGATAAGCGATTGCAAATCGGGATTCCTGCTTGATTCGGGTATACGGGCGTCAAGTATCTCCACCACAGCGTCAACCAAAGGCAGAGAAGCCTTTATCATACGCTTGGTTTTGGTCATGTGACCCGGAAACCACTGTATAGACGGTATCTCAGTCATTTGCGCCTCCGGAGCGATCCGGGTTTCCGATAGCGTTGAACGGGAATATTCTGAAAATGACCTTGCCCAGAATGTCCTCCTCACTTACAAATCCTACCCATTCGCTTCTGCTGTCAGTGGAATTCATTCTGTTATCGCCCATAACAAAAACGCAGTCCTCCGGAACTGTAACGGGATAATCGTGATAGCCCTCGTCTTCTTTCGTAAGTTCAAGAATATAAGGCTCGTCAAGAACTGTACCGTCAACCTTAACGACTCCCGCGTCGGGATCGACCTCAACAGTCTGACCCTCAACAGCGATCACACGCTTTACAATAGCCTTGCCAAGCTTTTCGCTGTTAACTATTACAATATCTCCAGCCGCAGGCTCGTAGAACAAGTGCGAAACAATAAGCCTATCTCCCTCGGTAAGGGTAGGCTGCATGGACGCTCCGTCAACGTTTGCAACGCGAAGCAGAAACGTAAATATAATAATTACCGCAAAAAAAGCCCCTATAATGGTTTCGACCCAGTCGATAAACTCTTCGGCGGCGGTGACTTCTTTTTTCTTGTCAGCATCGTCAAGGGCTTCATAATTAAGCTCATATCCTGCCATAACAATGATCCTCCCGCTAAACCTTCATATTAAAATATAGCAAAAAAGGGACGCACAGTCCCTTTTTACAACCGCAGTCAGCGAATCTGTTCTTTAACCTTAGCAGCCTTGCCGACTCTGTCGCGGAGATAATAAAGCTTGCTGCGGCGAACCTTACCGCTTCTTACAAGCTCAACCTTATCGACAACCGGCGAATGAACTGGGAACACTCTTTCAATACCGCAGCCGTGCGCAACGCGTCTTACTGTAAATGTCTCGTTGATTCCTCCGTGCTTCTTAGCGATAACGGTTCCCTCAAAAACCTGAATTCTGTACTTCTCGCCTTCCTTGATCTTAACGTGAACCTTAACGGTGTCGCCCACGTTTACAACAGGAGCGTTCTCTTTAAGGCTGCTGCCGCTGATAAGCTTCAGTGCGTCCATGATATTTCCTCCTAAATTTCAAGACATTCTTACCTTTCGCAAGCAGCCGCACACTGAGCGGCATAAGGCAGCGGACTGTCCTTTTAATGTCTGCCGCAATCTAAATAAACACGGCAGGGCATTAATCTCGTCCAAATATAATTCGGGCGGATTTTTAAATGCTATATAATATTATCATATTTTTTCACGAATTGCAAGTATTTTTTTACAAAAAAAGCTAAAATGTCACTTACTTAAAATCTTTACCGTCAGTACACAATATTTTTGTGCGTTCTGCACAAATTTTTGCAAATTCAATTTCGCTGTAGTCTGCAAAAGCGTCTGTAAAAACACCGGCGTTTATATTCATTTTCAGACCTGCCGGAAGTCTTACAAGCACACGCAATGCCTCTCCCAACAGTTCCGCAGACAAAACGTTAATGTGCGGCTTTATGTCAGTTTTAACTACGCCCTTGCTTTTGGAGCGTTTGTCAACCTCAATTCTCTCCTCTGAAAGCATTTTTTCAAGCAGAGACAACGTTTCATTTGGATCATCTCCGCTGTAAAAATCTATTTTGTAATCCGCGAAGCCAACATCTTTGTTTTCGTACAGCGGCTCAAAGATCTCCAGAATCTTCAGTCCCTCGGGCATTTCTTCGTTGAGGCAGTTACGAAGCGATTCAAAATCTGTAGGTTCTGTGACAGCAAAGTCCATAAATTCCGATCTGCCGGTTACTCCGAGAGAAAGCGCCAAAGGGAAATTAAGATAAATATGCGGATTAAAGCCCTCTGTATACCAAACCGGGATTTTCGACCGTTTTAAAGTCCGCTGCATAGTTCTCATCAAGTCCAAATGAGAGATAAAGACGGCTCGTCCGCTTTTTTCAAATCTCGCCCTGAGATTTATCTTTTCCAAAGCACGCACCTCCAATACCCTTTGATACTCCGCAGCCGAAACATTTTTCTCGGCAGTTGGAGGTTGTTTTGCCTTCGTGCGCTTTTTGATTTTCTCTTACCAAAAATTTCCTTGAAATAAGATAATCCAAATGCTGCCAAGGCATTATTTCATCATACGGACGCGCCCTGTGCGCATAAAAATCAATATCAACTCCCGTTTTCTCAAAGGCTTTTTGCCACAGATCGTACCGATAAAGCTCGTCCCAGCTGTCAAACTTGCAACCGCGTCTCCATGCCTCGTATATAGTATCGCAAAGCCGTCTGTCCCCTTTGGCAAGCACAGCCTCAAGTATGCTGACCTGATATTTGTGCCAGCTTACGTTTATTCGCTTACGGGAATGCACGGAATCCAGCAAGACTTTTTGCTTATGTTTTATTTCTTCCTCTGAAGCCTGCGGCTCAAACTCAAAGGGCGTAAACGGTTTAGGCACAAACGTCGCGCAGCTTATTGATATCTTGATATGCTTTCCGCGGGGACGATCCGGATTGCTGTAATACAGATCAACAATTCTCTCTGCAAGCTCGGCAATTCCGCGGATATCGTCATCGGTCTCGGTGGGCAGACCGAGCATAAAGTAAAGCTTTACCGAGGTATAACCGCCCTCAAAAAATGCAAGCCTGCACGCGCGCATTATTTCCTCCTCGGTTATGTTTTTGTTGATAACGTCTCGAAGACGTTGGGTACCGGCTTCAGGAGCAAAAGTTAAACCGCTTTTCCGCACCTTTTGTATCTGTTCCATAAGCTCTCCGCTGAATTTGTCGATACGCATTGAAGGAAGCGACAGATTAACGTTCTCCTTTTCGGTGTACTCCGCCACCTGAGTCAAGGTCTCATTTATATCCGACAGATCGCTGGTACTGAGAGAAGACAAGGATACCTCTTCATAACCCGTGGATTCGCACAGGCACTTTGTTTGTTTTACTATGGTATTCGAACTTTTCTCCCTGAACGGACGGTATATAAAACCCGCCTGACAAAAACGGCAGCCTCTTATGCAGCCCCTCAACACCTCCACAACCGCTCTATCGTGAACTATCTCGCAGTACGGCACAACAAAGGATTCCGGATAAAAAACCTTGTCAAGGTCTCTTATGATTCGCTTTCTCACCGCAAGAGGCGCATTTGGATTATTTGGAACCACATCTTTGACCGTACCGTCATCATTATAGTAAACATCGTAAAAGGACGGCACGTAGATTCCCTCAATTCCCGAAGCGGCTTCAAGAAATTCTTTTTTGGAACAGCCGTGCTTCTTCATCGCGGCATAAAGATCCATAAGCTCAAGATTGACTTCTTCACCCTCGCCTATTATAAACAGGTCTATAAAGTCCGTCAGTGGCTCGGGATTACATACGCAGGGGCCTCCAGCGACAACTACAGGCATATCGTCTGTACGGTCTTTAGCCTTTACAGGCAATCCCGCGAGGTCAAGCATATTTAAAATGTTTGTATAGCATAACTCGTACTGAATTGTAAAACCTATAAAGTCAAACTCCTTTACAGGATCAAGACTTTCTAAAGCGTACAGCGGAATATCATTTTCCCGCATAAGCTGCTCAAAATCCACCCATGGCGCAAATACGCGCTCGCACCAGAAGTTCTCCCGTTTATTCTTCAGTGAATATAAAATTTTCATTCCAAGGTGGGACATTCCCACATCATATGAATCAGGAAAACAAAACGCAAACCTCACGTCCACTTTGCTTTTATCCTTCACCACGCTGTTAAGCTCCCCGCCGATATAACGCGACGGTGACTTGACTTTCAGAAGCAGTGCTTCTATCCGATCTTTTAACATATTTTAACAATCCTTTCACTGCGTCATTAACAGGCAGCCGCCGATACAAGCAGACAGCATAAAGTAAGATACAGCGTAAAATTTCCTTTTCCAAGCACTGCAAACACTGTAAGAATAACAATTATCAAAATGATATTTAACCATTTAAGATATCGTTCCAAACGGCAGGACAGTGAAAATCCGCAAAAACTGCGGATAAACAGCGTAAGTATTTTCCCTCCGTCCAAATAACCCAGAGGCAGCAAATTAAACGCGCCTATTATAGAATTTACCGCTGCAAGTATTCTTACAGCGTAGTTTTCCGAAAAAGACAGCAATACCGCTGCAAGAAAATTAGCCGCGCTTCCTGCCAGAAAAACCGAAAGTTGTACCCGGAATCCTGTAAAGTCAAGCTGCTTGTCAGGTATCAGTTTAATACCGGCGCCGTAAAATATCAGCCTTTTTACAGGAATACCGCAAATACGCATAACAATAAAATGTCCCAACTCATGCCAAAGACATGAGGCAAGTCCAAAAATCGCATAACGATTATTCCCAATCATCATAAGCAGCGAGACCGCGGCAAAAAAACTGAAATCAAACGCTGCGGTAAAGCTTTTAAACCGCAGCTCAAACATTGTCTATCGGAGCTGTGCCGAGAAAATCAACAATTGCAGCAAAAACATCAACTGCGGTACTGTCGGAATTGAATTTACTTTCGTACAGCTCAAAAATATCCGCCGCAAGACCCCCGTTCAAAATGTTCGCGGCTATGAATCCAAGCGCAAGAAGTATGCACAGTATCGCCTGCAAAGTAATTGTGTCCCCCAAAGACGCGTTTTTTCTGCCATGCGTCTCAGTACATACTTGCTCGGACGGGTTGGTTTGTTCTGTAATTGTTTCTACTGGCTTTCCGTCATGTAAAGTTTCACAGCTTGTCATATTTTCCTGCATATCAACATCTCCTTTTTACCATTAATATTGGCAAACATAATGCTTTATGCACGTCACAGCTGTAAAGTGTTTTAATTTTACACTATTTTTTTATCCTGATTATTGAGTTTGCAGGATACCCCTTTTCACATGGTATCATAAGCTTCATCATAGCGTGGTTTGCGCTTTCGATCGGTTCCCCATCTTCATTTAAAAGTTCGCTGATCTTGAAAGTATCAAATTTTTTCCCGGGAGCGAGGATCTCTACCTCGTCTTCTTTGCAAAATTTATTTCGCTGAGTGCAGTAAATATACCCGCCTTTACACTCGTCAACTATTGCAACAACATCGTATTCTCGGATATAACCGCTGCTTGGATAATACTGACAGTCCTTAGGGTGCCCAAAGAAAAATCCGGTGCAGTACGGTCTGTGGCTGATTTTGAATACCTCTTCCCTGACCCAATCGGGAAGTTCTGCACCATGCTTCAGACTGTCAACTGCCATTCTATAAGCGTTTGTAACTACCGAAACATAATACGAAGACTTTGCCCGTCCCTCAATCTTAAAGCTTGTAACCCCGGCTTCAGCAACTTGAGCAAGATAATCTATCATACACAAATCTTTGGCATTAAGAATGTAAGTACCGTCCGTATCCTCTGCAATAGGGTAATACTCTCCTTTTCGTGTCTCCTCCATCAGGCTGTAGCTCCAACGGCAGGGTTGAGCACATTCGCCGCGGTTAGCATCGCGGTTTACCAGATACTGGGACAACAAGCAACGTCCCGAAAAGGACACGCACATTGCTCCGTGAACGAAAGCTTCAATATCCAGTTCGGCAGGAGTTTTCGCTCTTATTTCAGCAATTTCCTCCAAAGAAAGCTCGCGCGCAACAACCACGCGCTTTACGCCCATGTTATACAGCTCGCGTGCTGTAACATAATTGACGATTCCTGTTTGGGTGGACATATGCACTTCCATATCGGGACAGTATTCCTTCACAAGCGACAGCAAACCCAAATCGGCAACAATAACAGCGTCCACACCGCAATCATTTGCTTCTTCCATAAACTGTCTGAAATGTGATATTTCGTTGTTTCGCGGCAGCGTATTGCAAGTCAGGTAAACCTTAACGCCTTTTGAGTGTGCAAGTTCGACCGCCGCCTTTAAAGAATCATAAGTAAAATTTTCAGGACCTGCGCGCATACCAAAACTTTGTCCGCCCAAATATACGGCGTCCGCGCCGTAATCCACCGCAGCCCGCAAGCTTTCAAAGCTTCCTGCGGGAGACAGCACCTCAAGATTGTCAAAATTCATAGCTCCTCCGTTCAGACAAGACCTGCTTCGATCAGATTCTGATTGTGCTCGTCCAAAGTCTCAGCGTAGAAAAACTCGCCGGTTTCCAGATTTGAACAAAAATAGAAATAATCAGTTTCAGCAGGATAAAGTACCGCGTTTATCGCATCCAGACCCGGATTGCAAATAGGCCCGGGCGGAAGTCCCGCACCCTGGTACGTATCGTAAGCCTTGAACATTGCCTCTGATTTAAACTGAATATTAGGCTTAATGACTTCCTCAACATAATTCGTAGTCGGATCTGACTGGAGCAGCGGATATTCGTCGGGATTGTTCAAACGATTAAAGAATACCGATGCTACCATTTTCATATTCGTTGTATCAGGCGCCTCCGCTTGAATTACCGAAGCAAGCGTGAGAACGTCCTCAAGCTCCATGTCAAGGTCTTTCATTCGTCCGTAAAGATCAGGAGTCACTCTTGCGTCAAAATTTTTATATATTTTTTTCGCAACGACCCGCGGATCCTCATCAACATAGAATTGATAGGTATCAGGGAAAAAGTACCCCTCCATTTTGTAAAATTTTAGTGAACTTATTCTGACTTTTTCTTCAAAATCAAAACCAAAACCGCCCGCATTAAATACTTTTATAAACTCGTCTGCACTGCACACATTCTTTTCTTCCAGTCTTTGGGCAGCTTCAAGAAGAGTTATTCCCTCTGGAAAGATAACATCAACTGTCTCACGCTGGTTTTCGGCTTCCGCCTGTAATTCCTCAATAAGCGTATTGTAGTCCATTTTAGGGGACAAGGTATGAGTTCCCGCTATGTAAGTTCCGTCTGCACCTTTGAATTTTGAGAAAAGCCTAAACAGCTTCGGATCGGAAATAATCCCCTCTCTGTAAAGCTGCTCTGCAATATCCAACGTACTTGAATTCATCGGTATATCGACCACAAGCTCAATATCCGACTTGCCTATAGCAAGGAATTCCTTAGAACATTTTAAGATAAATACCGCAGCAAGTATAGAAACAGAAATTATAACAACGCTGAAAATCAGTCCGAAAATAATATGACCGTGACCGCGTTTTTTCTTTTTCCGCTTTTTGGGTACTTCCTCCTCGTAGTCTTCATCTTCTTCGCCGTCAAACTCTTCTGAATCCTGTTCATCAGCGTTTTCAGCAGACTCGCCCGAGATCACGTCAGCGTTCGGAAGCTCACCAGCATCTTCATCGGATTCAGTTCCAGATTCCGCTGAATCATCTTGGCTTTGATCCGGCATATTATCACCGCTGCTTTCATTCGGCTCCTCAACATCGGATGAAGCCGTTTCCTCCGGCACGCTGTTCAATATATCGTCAAGGAGAACGCTTTTTTCGCTTCGCTCCAATTCTTTCTGTTCCATCTGCACCGTTTTCCTTTCCGCATTTTTTTACATATTTTTCGGTAACAAGGGTATCGACCGATACGTCAAAACGTCCGTGGATAAGCTCCGTAACAGTGCAGCAGCAATAACCTATCCCTACAAGCAGCATATTCGGATGAGCCGATAAAAACCGGTCGTAGTAACCCTTTCCGTAACCAAGGCGGTATCCGTATCTGTCGTACACAAGCGCGGGGACTATGCAAAAAGCTTCCTTGAAATCGGTAAGCTTCCTGCATTTTTTCGGTATCGGTTCAAGTACAGAAAAAGAGCCGTGCTCCAAATCGCGCAGAGAATTTATAATATAGAATACCATATCCCGCGTATTCGGTACGCATCTTGGAGCGGCAACGACTTTTCCGTCACCGAGAGCGTGCTTTATAAACCTTATCGTATCAACCTCTATATCCGTGGAAACATAAGTAAGTACCGTTTTTGCAGCCTTGTAAGAGTCCAATCCGATAAGCCGCGAGAATATTTTTTCATCGCGAAGCTTTTTCAGACTGACCGGCATTTCACGGCGAATGCGTTTATAGTTGTCCCGAAGCTCGGTTTTATGCTCCCTGATATCGAAACCGATCAGCTTCTGTTCCATAAAATCGCTTCTCCGACCTTTTGACTCTGCTCGGCGGAAGCGAAAACCTCCGCAAGCTTCAGTCCAAAGTCAACCGCCGTACCTGCCCCGCGTGATGTGATAATGTTTCCGTCGCGTACAACAGGCTCGTCGGATACCTCCGCACCCTCAAGCTGCGACTCGAAGCCTGTAAAGCATACAGCCTTTCTACCCATGAGAATTCCTTTGTGTCCCAGAATTGACGGAGCTGCACATATCGCTCCAATATAAAGATTATTAGCTACACAGTAATCGATTGCTTTCTGGACGGTTTCCGACTTTTCAAGATTAAGCGTACCGGGCATACCTCCCGGAAGAATTATTCCTTCCAGCTTTTCGTCAAGGCTGATAAGCTTGTCCTCTGTATCTGCAACTACAGTTATACCGTGAGAGCTCGTTACATCACCGCTGCCTACACCAACAGTAATGACCTCCTTGCCGCACCTGCGGAGAATGTCAATAGGAGTAACAGCCTCGGTTTCCTCAAAGCCGTTTGCAAGAAAAATATAAATCATTTACAATTCCTCCCAGAAATTATTTAAATGTTACTTTGTTTTTGCGCAACATTATCACGGGATAATAGGAGCGCTTTGATCTGCGGAGTCCCTCCAGACCCAAATCCTCTTCGCGGTTGATAAAGCTGTACCCAACAGTCGCAGACTTTGCAAACTCGTTGTTTATGGCGGCATACGCGCCCTGTATATCCGAGTTCGCTTTTTCGATGTGGATATCAAACGTGTCGGAGTTTATACCGTCCCCAATTGTAAAACCCTGCACCTTTCCGTCTACACGGATAACTCCGCCTTTTAGCTCCAGCTCGTCAAAGTAATTCATAAAAGTGTTTATGGCATACTGTTCAGCAACGCTGGACTCGTCGTCGTAAGACTGATTCAAATTGTAACTGTTTACAGCAAATTCAATGCACTCATCAAAATCTTTTTCTGTCAGCGGTGAATATTCCCAGTTGTTTTCGTAAAATCTTGCCAAATGATTCCTTTTTTTATGGTACTTCTTACCGGAAAGCGTTCTGAGCTTTTCCGCGTCATAAATATAATCGCAGTCGGATTCATCGCAGGAAACGCTGTACTGACCATAAAAAAATTCCTCAAAAATACCGAGATTTTCGTCTGTAACAGAACTTACTGTCAAAGAACTTCCCGCTTCCTCCGCTTCCCTTTTCAAGGTAAGGAACAGATCCTTGTAATCTCCGCTCCCTGCTGGAAAAGTAAAGCTCATACCGTATTTCATGGAACGGGAAATATAGAAATCCTTATATCTGCATATAGTAGTGTTGTAAAGCCTGTGCCATGCAAAATTGTTGGAAAAATTGTATTCGCAGCCTCTGAAGTCAGACCTTTTCAATAGATCGATTATCCAAGGTCTGTCGGAAAGCTCAATAACCTTAAAATCAAGCATATATTATAAAACCTCTTTTATCAACTGCATAAGTCTGCCGCTTATATCATTTATCGGTAAGACTCTGTCGTCTGCACTGCACGGAACCACTTTCCAGCCGAGCCTTTCGGCAGCATAGAGCGCAGAGCGTCTGCAAAGCTTCAGATACTCAACGTTTGCTTCATGAATATCCTTTCTCTTTTCGTCTCCGTTATACCGACCCGTCATAAGCCTTTGAGAAATTTCCACCGGCATATCTAGAAAAATAACAAGATCCGGTTCGGGAAGCTCCAGTTTAGTGTACTCGTAATCAGCAAGCCATTCGAGATAACTGTCCCACTCGCATTCGGGAAGCTTTCCCATTTGATGTATAGCGTTCGACGTAACATACCGGCTTGCCAATATCAGTTCTCCGCTAAGGTAATTTTTCTCCCAGAACATTTTATAGCTTGCATAGCGGTCTGCCGCATAAAAGCTTGAAGCGGCGTAAGCGTTTATGTCCGCTGCATTTGCGGAAATCTCGCCGTTCAGATACATTTTCACCAATGCCGAGGATGGCTGCTCATAGTCAGGAAAGCTTATCGCCTTTACAGTTTTGATATCTGACAGCTTTTCCTTTAAAATATCAAACTGAGTAGTCTTTCCGCTGCCGTCAAGACCGTCTATAACAATCAATTTTCCCATGCAGAACCGTCTCCCAAATCGTATTATACTCATTATACCATTAAAAAAGCAATTCGTCAATATAAAGAATCGCATTTAAAAAGTCCCGGAGAGGTTTTCCAGCTCCGGGACAATCTGTAAATCTATCAAGTCTATTTAAAATACATATAAAGCTGACATTTCAACATTCCGTTATAGAGCTTCCTGCGCTTATCGGCAGTTTTCCCAAATAGTCTTTCAAACTCCTCATGCGGAGAGATCACAAAACAAGGGTGTTCCCTGTCGGCTTTAAAACGCTGTCCCATTATGCTGTAAAGCTTTTCAGCTTCCTTTATTTCCAACAAACGTTCACCGTATGGAGGATTGCATACAGTCACCGTATTGGAAATATTCTTGTAATTCTTTATATCCGCCTGTTTGATCTCCACGCGTTTTTGTATACCTGCTTTTCGGCAATTTTCCTGCGTAAGCGCAACGCATTCCGGGTCTATATCATAACCGTATGCAAAAAAATCCGTATCTTTTCTTATTGCTTCAAGAGCGGCTTTACGTTCGTTCTCCCAAAGATTTTGCGGAATAATTTCCCAGTTATCGGAGGCAAAACGCCGCTTTAATCCGGGAGCAATGTTCAAAGCCTTATAGGCTGCTTCAATTAAGATAGTTCCGCTTCCGCAGAACGGGTCACAGACAACGCTGTCACCCCGAATATGTGCAAGATCGACTATTCCCGCCGCAAGAGTCTCTTTTATAGGCGCGGCATTGGAATTTCTGCGGTATCCGCGCTTGTGAAGACCCTCGCCCGTACTGTCCAGAAAAATTGAAACATGATTTTTAAGTATGCTGAACCTGATTTGATACAACGAGCCAGTTTCCTCAAAATAGCTTATCCCATACTTACTTTTCAGTCGTTCCACAGCGGCTTTTTTGATTATAGACTGACAATCGGGAACGCTGTGCAAATCAGAATTCAGAGAATACCCTTTTACGGGAAACCTATCCTCCGCACCGATAAAATCCTCAAAAGGCGCATTTTTTGTACCTTGAAAAAGATCCTCAAAGCTGTATGCGTCAAATTCTGCAAGCTGAACCAGAACCCTCTCCGCAGTACTCAGCCAAAGATTGGCTTTAATGAGTGTACCGAAATCTCCCGAAAAAGCTACCCTGCCGTCCGACACGGAAATATCCTGTCCGTCGATTTTGGTTATCTCAAATTTAAGAGTGCTTTCAAGCCCGAAATGGCATGGACAGACCATTCTTATCAAATTCATCAGGACTGCCCCTCAACTTTCTTTTTGTTGTGATCCGCGGTACACATTTCAGGAACAAAGGTCTTTTTGTAGTATCCGACTGAACCTGTTGGGCACTTCGCACCCGCAAGCTTTCCTGTTTCAGTGCAATAATAAAGCTCCTGAACCTCGTTGTTTACAGGGAACGATTTCCCCTCTTCCTCTTCGGCAATTTCACCGAAAACATTTTTCCACACCTGCGGCGAACTATAGTAAGTTCCTGTTGGAATCTGCTTTGGTGTAAGGTAGCCGTACCATATACCGCTGACATAATCGGGAGTACAGCCCACAAACGACAAGTCGTGCCAATCCTGAGAGGTACCTGTCTTTCCGACAAGCGGAGTATTTACAAGCTTTGCGGCGCGTCCCGTTCCGTTGGGACCCTCGATTACTGTCTGCATAAGCTTGTTCATTATATAGGCTGTATCGCTGCTTATCGCCTGGATAGGCATATATTTGTGCTGCAAAACGACCTTGCCTGTTCCGTCAACTACCTGTGTATATGAGGTAGGTCTGTAATATTTACCGCCGTTTCCGAACGCCTGATATGCCGCAACAAGCTCTTTAAGGGTAAGTCCCTCTGTAAGCGCACCTACCGAAAGCGGAGCAATATCCGCATCTGCGGCTGTAAGAGTGGTGATCTGGAAACGGTTTTGCAGGAATTCAAACACTTCCTGCGGAGTTTCCTGTTCAATAAGCTGAGCTGGAACCGTATTCAGCGAACGCTGAAGCGCCTGAAACGTAAAGTATCCGCCATAATCCCATGTTCTGGAATTATAGTTGTAAGGCCACTTACGAGGCAGACCAGTTTCCTCGTCGATAATTTCCGTATCAAGAGGCTTATTGGTAAATACTGTTGACCATGTGAAAAAGTCGTACTCAAGACCGTAGCCGTAAGATGTTATCGGTTTTATGCAGGAACCGGGAGAACGCTTCGATCTTGTAGCGTTATTCCAGATATTAGAACCCGCTTTCTCTCCGATCGCGCCAACGACAGCCTTGATGTTGCCCGTATAGTCCATGCAGATAAACGCCGACTCGGGAGGGTCTGCAAGAACAGTATCCGAGAACGTAGTGTAATCTTTATATTTGGCTTCTACAGCTTTTTGCATATCCAAATCCACAGTAGTGTATACCTTATATCCGCCGTTATAGAGTTTGTCGCTTGCCTCGTCCTGCTCAATACCGTAAAGCTCCTGAAAATCGGTTATTACGTCGTAGATGACCATATCCACAAACCAGTCCTGAATACCGCTGCCGCTTTCTTCGGATTCGTCCTTGGCATTGGGATCGCGGAAAACTATCTTCTCATCTAAGGCAGCCTCGTACTCTCTTTGAGAGATACATGCATTTTTGTACATCAGCCACAGAACAGTCTCCTTACGCTCCTGATTCCATTCAAGACCTGTTTTGAACTCGTCTGTCTCGTCATCTTTCTTTCCCTTTGCAAACGGATTATAATTTTCCGGATTTTTAGGTATAGCCGCAAGGCATGCTCCCTCGGCGATAGAAAGCTCTGAAACGTCCTTGCCGAAATATTTCAGCGAAGCCGCCTGTATTCCCGCCGTACTGCCGCCGAAGCCGATGTAATTAAGATACGCTTCGAGAATATCGGTTTTAGTACAGTATTTTTCAAGCTGTGCCGCACGGAATATCTCGCGCATTTTTCTGTCCCAGTTTGCGTCGTCATCGCCTGTAACGTTTTTGACAAGCTGCTGAGTAATAGTCGAGCCGCCCTGTCTGCCTCCCAGAAAATGTAATATCTCATTAAGAAAGGCAGTAAATGTACGCTTCCAGTCAACGCCAGCGTGCTCATAGAAACGCTCGTCCTCGGTGTAAACGAAAGCGTCCTGAACATGCTGAGGAATTTTATCAATAGTAACGGGAATTCTGTCGGCGTTTCTGCTTATGCTTGCAAGCTCTACAAGAGAATCATTTTTATCATAAGCGTAAATAAACGTCGTATAGTCAAGGTCAAGGTCGGACAGAGAAATGTCAACCTGATCCTGATCGACAAACTGAAGCACGTAAACAGTAAGCGCCGCAGCAATTATCGAACCTGTTATTATAACTATCAGCACAAGCGAAAGTATAGTAGTGCCTATGACAGCAAGCGTCCTTTTAATGGGATTGACCTTGCGCTTTTTCTTTTTCCTGCGAACCCTTGTTTCCTCGGGATTATTTTCTTTATAAGCCATGCTCTTCCTCCTAAGGCTGTATTTCTCTGCAAGTATATCACATATTTTCCAAGTTGTTAAGTCAAAAAAGCAAATTGTAATATTTTAAGGAAAATTGTAAACGTTCCGACACATAAATGTTACCATGCTCGTCAAGCACATCAGCCAAGAATAATATAGGAAGTAAAGCCCAGATCCATAAACGCGGATATAGTTTCACTGAAATCAGCCTGTGAAAAATCGGACTGTCTCAAAGCGGGAACTATCGTTATCTCATCACCCGCAAGACGCTTTATTTCGGTAAATACCGTGTTTGCCCTGTCGTATGCCGTAAGCTCCGAAAGCGCGATCTCCTCGCCGTTTATCAGAGCGGTACTCTCCAGCCCGTTCGGGAAATACTCAACGGAAACTGTTTTGACCGTAAGCTCCGCAGGCTTGAACAGATCGGATTTTCCACCTATGATCTCCCCCGCCGAAGCAGTTACCATTACTGACGAACCGTTTGCCTCCGCCGCCTTTGCTGAAATATCTGCAATGCTTATAAGAGTCTTATATTTTGACGGGTCTTTAACTATTGCTCCCACATAGTTAAGGTCTGAACTGCGGAAAGGAGGGAATACGATACCGTCGAAAATAACATAGTCAAAACCTGCGCTTGAAACCTCGTTTGCAAGGTATGCCGCATAGCTTTGGGTATCGGTGTCGAAAGGAGACAGCCAGGGCTTTCCTCCGTTTGCAGCCGAGTCGTCAAGCCATGTGGAGGTGCTTCCCTCAAAGCGGTACGCGCCTGTTTTATACTCTCCGTACCAATTATGATCCTCAAGAAGATTGATTTTTGCAATAGGCGTAAATCCTGCGTTTTTTATCATAGACGATATCTGTCCGGCGTACATGTCTCCGGCAACAGCGCCGTCTGCGCTCAAGGCCATTTGCGAACTGGTTTTATAGTATATCTTTCCGCCCTCTGCTTTCATCGTAACGACTACGGCGGTATAACCGCTTCCCTTTGCGCTTTCAAGAGCGTTTCTCAGTTCAGCATCGGAAACAAGAGCTGTTTCCGGAAGCTGGTATGCAGAAAAATCAAGCTTACGGCTTTCACCGCTATCCTCAGGGGCAGTCGTAGATTCTTCGGGAACGTCCGTAGTTTCATCTTCGGTAATATCCGTATCATCCGGCATAACGGGAGGAGTCCATGGCACTGTCTCCTCTGCGGAGTCCTTACCGCTTCTTTCCGAAAAATATTTATAGATAGGCTGTCCTACGCTGTATCCGACAAAAACCAGCGCCGCCAAAATTATTATCATAAACAAAGCTTTAAAAAATTTCTGAGTTCTTCTTTTCCGGTTGCCTGCGCGAGTACGGTAAATTTTTCTGCCGCGGCGTTCCATTGCCTATCATCCCTTCAACCTTTTAAAATTTTAAAGTATAGCCCGAAAGTCCCCAAAAAGCCATGCTCAGTATACCTATATAGATCAAAAGCAGCGGATATCCCCTGAACGAATATGGCGCTTTTTCAGAATAAAGGCGGTCATAAACTATTGCCGTAAGGTACACCGCCAGTACAAAGCCCAGACCCATACCAAGACCGTGTATAAAGTATTCGCCAAGAGTATTGCAGCGCTCTGATATAAGGAACAGCGAACCGAGCACAGCACAGTTGAACGCGGAAATGTGTATATATTTTTTCATTCTGCCGAACATTGACGGAGCAAACCTCCACATACACAGCAAAGTTAAAATATACACTGCGCCGAGAATTATTATATACACAAGCGGCGTATAAATATAGCTTTTTTTGTCGAAACTCAGCGCATGATTGATAAAATATGTCAATACGCTCATCAGCGCGGTTATATAGGTTACACTTAAACCGAATCCAAGAAGATTTTTACGGCTTCTTGAAACAATTATCAGCGTACTTGTACCAAGCGCTCCCGAAAAGATTATATTTTCGGCAAATACTGCTGTAAACGCGGTAAGAATTATATTTTTCAGCATATCCAACCAAACCGCCTCCTACTTCTGTACCCGCTTTATCAGCAGAAGTATACTTCTGAACAGAGCCGCAAAAAGCCCCAGTAAAATAAATCCACCGAAAGGATGTTCAAATACCCGAAAAGACGCGGGCATACCGGTAATTTTTCCGCCTATCGTACCCGAAGCAAGTATCTCGCGCAGCGCGGCGAAAATCAGAACGGCAGCGTCGTAGCCGATTATACAGAACACTATATCAAGAAGCATTTTCCCTTTTGTTTCCAGGAAGAATATTGACTCCGACCGTGTAACTATAAAGCTGTTCGTTATAAACAGCGGAAAAAATATTCCTATAGCTTCAACGCCCTCAGGCATGAAATATTCCATCAGCATGACCGACGGAATATAAACTATCGCGCCTATAAGCGTATAGAGAATAATTCTTATCGTATAGACAATACTTTTCGGCACAAATGACGATAGCAAAAGAGTAAAAAAAGTTATCAGTGAAAACGCGGCGACCAGCATTACCGCATCGTTAAAATTATTTGCAAGCACTATAACAGGTGCGATCACCATTCCGCTTACAAGAATCGGATTTTTGTTAAGCAGCCCGTTCTGAATAATTTTTCTGAAGCTGTTATTGTCGTTACTGTTACTCACAATCAACTCTCCCGTTTATCGTCATTATTAAGCATTTCCAAAGTTTCGCTGATGCTTCCCAAAAGGTTGTTTTTGTTTTTTCTTCTGAGTTTTCCGCGCCTCCGCTTTTTAAGCATATCCGCAAATGAAAGCGCGCGCCTGTCAAGCTCTATTCCTATCGGCGACGATACTATAGACGCATAAACTATAGCGTTTTCCGTACCCGAATACTGGCAGAACATTATCATACAAACGCTTACTGTCAATCCGTACAAAAAGCGTGAACTTGCCGTTTTCGGTATGACGCTGTAGTCGCAGGAAAGAAATATCATACCAAAAAGCGTCATACCGCCTGCAAAGAAGTACAATACCGACATCGGGTCGAAGTTGTAGCGTACA
This sequence comes from uncultured Clostridia bacterium, assembly GCA_947089135.1. Taxonomy (GTDB): domain Bacteria; phylum Bacillota; class Clostridia; order Oscillospirales; family Ruminococcaceae; genus RGIG8773. Next base: position 117,277 of record CAMUJF010000003.1, on the reverse strand, counting down.
AACGCATACAGCCCCAAGACCGCAAGCTCCGTAAAAAAAGCTATAGCTGAAATTGAACGGCGCACCATCAGAAATACCGCTGTCACAGCAAGCAAAACAATAAAGCCTGTCCCCATGGGACCGGTAAACCTTCCAACAAGAACGTCTATCAGCGAAACCGACGACGTTCCGGTAAGAATAAAGGTTTTAGTCATAGACTGGCTCAAAATATCCGACGGTACTACCGATGACATCGGTATATCTGTAAATATCCTCGGATATGTAAGCATATTTTCGGGAAAACAAAGGGACGCAAACAGAAACCCAACTGCAGCAGGGTTAAATATTTCACAGCCGTGACCTCCGAAGGCGTGCTTGGCAGCCACAGCCGCAAAGATAGCCGCCGCTGCCGCTTCAAGGTACGGTACGGACGCCGACATCATAAGTCCAAGCGTAAGACCGGTCAACAGCGCAGACAGATCCTTTTTGTCATGCTCTTTTTTTCTGAGTCTGAGACAGATGAGGTCGGCGACCACACTTACAAACACAGTCACTGCGATCACCGCCGCCGCTCTGAATCCGTAATAGTACACCGATACTACCGCAGCGATCAGCAGCACGATAAGCATATCAGTCATTATGTTAAATTCGGGTTTTCTTTTCAGCTCCATAAAGTCAAGAAGCTCCTCGTTCATAATTTTATGTAATTTCAGTACAGCAGACTTTTTACGGCGGCAGACATATCCTGAGCCTTAAACAGATACGAACCGGCAACAAGTATATCCGCACCCGCATTTTTCACAAGCTCAGCGGTATTTCCGTTTATCCCTCCGTCAACCTCTATGGGAACTGCCCTGCCGCCGATAAGCTTTCGGGCTTTCTCTATCTTATCAGGCATATCGGACATAAAACCCTGACCTCCGAAGCCCGGCTCTACCGTCATTACCAAAAGCATATCTATTATGTCAATATACTTTTCCGCCGCAGATACAGGGGTTTTAGGCTTTATTGCAAGTCCTGCCTTTTTTCCGAGAGAATGTATTTTCTCAATTGTTTCAGCAGTATCCGATCCGGATTCAAGGTGAACCGTTATAATATCCGCACCCTTTTCGGCAAATTTTTCAACGTACTTTAAAGGGTCTGTTATCATCAGATGAACGTCAAGAATCGACCTTGCCGCTCCTGCGACCGCTTTCAGAACCGGCAGACCGTAGCTTATATTTGGTACGAAAACACCGTCCATAACGTCAAAATGGATATAGCGGCAGCCGGCAGCCTCAGCTCTTTTTATTTCGCTTCCCAGGTTCAGGAAATCGGCGCTTAAAATAGAAGCCGATACAATTTTTTCCACAGGGTGACCCTCCAAAATAAGCGTGTATGATTGAAGTTCCCGAAACCCTGCCAAATCATATAAGAAAGGTTAAGATACAAATACGTATAGCAAAACCTTTGTGTAAATTTCGACAGGATACCGGTATAAAAACCACACCTCATTATATTATATTATATTTTCCGAAAAAAATCAAGGTCAAATGCCAAAAAATTGACATTTGACCAAAATCTATAATATACGGACACATCAAGGTACGCTTTTACGCCGAAGCTCCCCTACGGGTATGCGTCTGCTTCCGCTTGAATACCGCGCATACCACTTCAGCCGCATAAACCGTTATTGCCCGTTAATTCAGTTTATGCGGTTTTGTAAAATCGGTTAATCGTAGGCAAGCTTTCGCAGATCGGTGTCCGACATAAATGACGAAGCATTGTAGAGGAAAAGCACCTGGTCATAATCCTCGGGATCTAAAAGCTGCTTATATGATATTTGAATATATCTTAAATCAATAAGCGTAATTTCCGAGTAGTGCTCCGTCAGGAAAGGCGCGTAACAGTGTGCATAAGAATCCTTTATAACCAGCAGCTTTCCGCCTTCGTTATCCGACTTTATCGTAACTATCGGCGCATTTGTGCCGAGAAATGCAGCGTATTTATCCTTTACGCTAAGATAATCGCGGAAATACATACTATCGTATAGCTGCGGTTCTTCTCCGTACACGGTTGTAACGGCTACCTCCCGCACATCTTCTCCTACAGTCGGGTGCCAGATATCAAGAGTATCCTTTTCTATCTTATCATACAACGCCTTGGAGTAAAAAGTTCCCTGAAATTCGTCCGAAGCGTGCTCTATATCGTATTTGTTCTCAGGCAGCGGCGTATAGCCCATTTTCTTTCCTGCTGCGGCGTAGGCAAGATAAGCTCCGCGAGTAGTCCAGTGATGGTCGGTGCGGTAGTAGATATACTGATACTTGTTTGACTCCATAACAGGATAAACGTCAAGAGTTGTGATCCCCTTGCCGAAGCTTCGGTAAACATAGTTTATAACGTCCCTCTGGTTTGGATTCGGAGCGTCCTTGGGCAGTTCATCAGCATAAATTTCCGCAGACGTGGGTATTATCATAAAAAACACGGGAACATCGTTTTCCGAAGCAAATTTATTTACCGCATTAACGCTTTTATCAATGGAATCGTAATCGGGCTCGGCAATGTGTTCCACAAGACGGTTCTTTAAAATATAGATCCCATTACGCTCACGCTTTCCCAAAGACGTTTCAAGCACGGTCTTGGACTTTATCCAGCTTGTCCGTCCGACAAAATGATCTGAAACATAAGTCTCTAAGTCGTTCATATATTTTCTGCTGAACACGGTTTTCGCAGATATGCTCGGCATTTTCTGCAAAGGCTTGTTCTCCATTTCGGAACGTTCTTTCTTAGGCAGCAAAGCTGTTGTCACAGGAAGCGATATCAATAAGGCAAAAAATACCACACAGTTTATTAAACTTGAAATATTAAGCTTAGGTTTTTTCATCGGTTTATCCTTTCTGTCCGTACATTAAAATCTGAAGTACAGGAACGGATTATAGGTAGCGTCCACAAGGTAAGAGGTACACAAAAGCAGCACGGCTGCCGTCACTACGGGAGTTACGCCGGCATATAATCTGCCTTTTTTCTTTTTGAATGCCGCAGTAAACTTTCCGAACAGGTCGGTGGAAGCAAAGATACACAGCAGGAATATCACAATATTCGAGGCGGCAAAGTACGCAGCGGTACTGTCTCCGAGACCGTTTCCGCCGAACATTGCTTTGAAAAACTGTCCTGCCTCGGAAAGCGTGTTCGTATCAAAAAGCACCCAGCCAAACACTACAATAAGAAATGTGTAAAGTCCGCTGACAACAGACGGAAGCTTTTTCAGCACGTTTCCCCAGCCGAGGCGCTCGATAACGATAAGCACACCGAAATAAAGTCCCCACAGGATAAAGTTCCAACTTGCACCGTGCCACAGACCCGTAAGTCCCCACACGATAAGAAGATTGCGGATAGTTTTACCCTGACCCTTTCGGTTGCCGCCCAAAGGAATGTAGACATACTCTCTGAACCATGTGCCCAACGTAATATGCCACCTGCGCCAAAACTCGCTCACACTGCGGGACAAATAAGGGTGATCGAAGTTTTTCGGGAAATTGAAACCGAGCATTTTGCCCAGTCCCACCGCCATATCGGAGTACCCCGAAAAATCAAAATATATCTGGAAAGTAAATGCCAGTATGCCTATCCAAGCGGTTGCTGCACTTATTTCCCCGTAATCCATGGCTTTTATCTGAGTCCAAATAATGCCGACATTATTGGCAAGAAGTACCTTTTTAGCAAGACCCTTAACAAAAATGCAAATACCCTCGCTTATCTTGTTGATGTTTACGGTACGCTCGTCAAGCTCTGCTGCAACGTCCTCATAGCGGACGATAGGTCCCGCAACTATCTGAGGAAAAAGAGTTACATACGAGGTAAATCCTATAAAGCTTTTCTGCACCTTGATATTCCGCAGATACAGGTCTATCGTATAGGACATGGACTGAAAGGTATAAAACGATATTCCTATAGGCAAAGCCACGCGGCTTTCGCTAAGTCCGAAGTTGTACACATCATTTATTGCCCGGTTGACAAGTATTACCGGATTGGTTATATCCGAGCGGAAAATGCCGTTTACAGTATCTATAATGAAGTCGCTGTACTTGAACACCGCAAGCAGACCCACATTCATACATACCGATACAATAAGGCAAAGTCTGCGCTTTGCGGGACTGTCGTCATATTTTGCCATAAACCGTCCTGCGGTATAGTCTATCAGCGTGGAAAACAGCATTAAGATCACATAAAAGGGTTCTCCCCAGGCGTAAAAGAAAAATCCCGACAAAAGTATCAAAAGATTTCTGGCAGGAATAACCAGATGCCTGTCCCCGCCCAAAGGAACAGTTATCCTGTTTGGCAGAAAAATATACACTATCAATACCACAGGCAAAAAATAATATAAAAATGTCAAACTTGAAAATACCATTTTTAGGACTGCTCCTCCCCGCTGTTTATTTTTTCGGCAAGCTCAAAAAATTCCTGCCTGCTCATCATTGTATTAAGTATAGAAATCATTCCCGAAGCCGTCAGAAGCTCGGGAAGCTTCAGCTCCGCAAGAAGCTTTTTTCTCATTTCCGAAGAATTTTTACCGCCGCTCAGACCACATTCATACAGATCGAGCTTGGTTATATGTTCACGTTCGGATTGCCCGCCGTCCTCCTCGGCAATAATACCGGCTTTTCGGAAAGCTTCAAGAAGCACAGCTTTTTCCATGCCCTCAACGCCAAGTTTTCCCTCCTTTGAGGGAACAGTCTTGCGCTTTTCCTTGCCGAAAATATCCGGAACGTAGACGTTAATTATCTCGCCCTTTCCAACTGCGCCTTTAAGAAAAGAACGTATTTTAAAGCCTGCCGCGTCCGAATCTGTAAGAATTATTATTCCCGAAGTTTCCGCAAAATATCTTATAAGTTCAAGAGTTTCTCTGTTTTTGAACACATTGAAGCCGTTTGTGGGGATTATTACTCCGTCTATCACAGAAGAAAGCTTTATCTTGTCGTACTTTCCCTCTACAATTACCGCTTGTTTTACGCGAAGCATTTTTATCTGTACACGCCTTTCTTTATTTCCTGAATTTCAGCATTCTGACTATTGCTTCTTCAAGCAGTATCATCGGGTCGGTTTTCATGGATTTCATGGCGATATCCGTTTCCGCAAGAACCCTTACGCACATTCTCAAATGCGGCATGGACAGCTTCTGAACGTCCCGAAAAGCGTTGTCCACTCGGAACCCCATATTTTTTGGATAACCGAAATCTTCCTTAACGTCGGCAGAAGTTTTGCGGCAGGACATTGCCGCTCTTGCACGGTAGAGATCAAGCATATTTCCGGTTATGGAATATAAAATAATTATCGGCTCAGTTTTTTCCTGTGCAAGGTCGCTGAACAAACTCATTGCGGTTTTAGCGTCCATGCGGGTTATAGCGCGGGCAAGATCGAACGTTGTGGTCTCTATCTGCCTCGGAGACAGCGCCTTTATCATATCAACGGTTATCTCGTTTCCCGACGCATATGCTGTAAGCTTTTCTATCTCGTTTTCGATCATAAGCGTATTGCAGGAGCACTGCTCAGCCAAAAACGCCGCCGCGTCACGGGAAATACCGCAGCCCTCCTTAGAAACTCTCGCCATTATCTCCTTAGTAAGAACGGCAGGAGTTTTCAGCGCAAAGTTGCAAACTCCCCCGGCTTTTCCCGCTGCGTCCATAAGCTTTTTATTCTTTGCCGTTGGAAACTTTTTTCCATCTGTAACGTCCACCGAAGTGTAGTAAAATATCAAGACTGTTGTTTCGGGAAGATCGGTCGTTATATCCGTAATTCGTTTCAGAATATCCGCGGACAGTCCCTCCGCGTTCAGATCGCAGACCGTACAGCAAACGTGTTCCGCAAAAACAGGAAGAGCTTCACAGGCATCGGAAAATTCGTCAATATCAAAATTTTTCCCGTCAAATGAGTGCAGATTGTAAGTTTCATCCTCTTTTTTAACAGCTTTTGAAATTATTGCTTTGGTATACTTTTCCACTGCGGCAATATCCCTGCCATAAAAATAATATACTCTCGCAAAGCTTTTGTTTTTTATCGCAAGCTTAAGATCGCTTTCTGTTACAGCAGCCATACCGCAGCTCCTTTCACTTTATTTCTTCGGAATCAACCGTTCCGTCCGAATCTATAGTAAATTTTACGTTTTTTCCAATATAGACCTTTGTGCCTTTTTTGGCAAGAACCTCCGCATTTTCATCCATTGCAGCAATGATTTTCGCGTCAGCGTCGACTTTTGCGCTTTTTCCGCTGTACCTCACTGCTGCTATGTAAGAAATGTCCGTAATGGTATCAGTATCAGATCCGTACATTATCATATTCTCTCCGTAACAACTTACTACTATCACGCCGTCCTGAAAGAAGCCAATACTGCATTTTCCTATCTCAACGCAGCCGCCGTCCTTTAAGTAGCTTTTCGTATCAAATGAGGAATATCCGTCTGCCAAATACATATCCTCTTCGGGAACAAGAACGGTATCCGTATCAAAAAGCTTCAGGCTGCTTGAATACACAGGCAGAGACGTATTTACGTCAGAATTGAGAATTACCGCTTCAAGGTGATATATCCCGTTTCTGTTAAGATATTTTATGACAGAGTCGGAAGCTCCGCCTCCTTTTTTAAGATCAAGCACGCAGGCTGAACGTTTGTCGTGCATCACTGCGGCAACGGAGCTTCCCTCTTTAAGCACAGCAACGGTTATGTTTTCGTCAGGTATATACTTGTAGGTACCGGAAAGTACTATTGCCAATACAAGAGAAGCAGCAGAAAGAAAAATCCCGCGCTTTCTTTTTCCGAATACCAAAAGAAGCGTCAAAGCCGATACAACAGCAAAGATATTTACATTACGCACAAAATCGCTCCCGAGAGGTATATAGGAGAATCTCAGCCGTCCGATAAATTCGGAAATAATTATTACCGCACGGCAGCACAATTCGCAGACCTTAAGAACAGGAACGGCCGCAACTGCAAGACCTCCCGTGAGCATCACCACAACTCCGCCAATAAGAATTACAGTACATATTGGAAGAAGTATCAGATTTGTTATCGGAGAGACCGCCGACACTTCGTCGAAAAACAACAGCGTAACAGGAAAAACTATTACCATAACGCATACCGAAGCAATAAACGACTTTGCGATTCCTCCGAGCTTGCGCTTTCTTTCTATTTCCGCGGTAATAACCGGAGCGGCAACTCCTATGCCGAAAACTCCCATTACAGACAAAAGGAACGAAGCGTCCCGAACTGCAAAGGGAGACGCAGCAGTCAGCAGAATTACCGCGATGCCAAGCGAATTAAAGGTATCGGCGCGCCTTCTAAAAAGCCCCGCTCCGTAAACAAGAGCAATCATAATTGCCGCGCGTATTACAGAATTTGACATTCCCGCAAGCATGACAAAACATACCACAGGTACCATAAGCAGTCCGAACCGAAAATATCTGCCGATTGGCAAGCGAGATATTACAAGCCAAAAAAACGAACATACTACCGACAGGTGAACTCCCGATACAGCCATGATATGACCTATACCCGCGCGGTACATAAGAGTTTTTTCGCTGCTGTCTATAGCGGATTTATCGCCGAAAAGCATTGCAGACATCACCGCCGCGCAGTTTGCGTCCATTTGGTCGTTTATAACGTCCAAAATATACATACGATAGCTGTCGATCAGCCGCTTGAACGAAAATTCCGTATGAGTGAAGTTGAAGTGGGACACTTTATCTATTCGCAGATAGATACCCTTCGCCTTATAGTAAGACTTTGTTGGAAATTTATAGCTGTCTTTTAATTCGGCTGCTTTTCCGATGACTCTTACTCTGTCCCCTATCTCAGCGTTGGAGCTGTCAGCAAAAAATGTGACCTCGGCAGACACGTCTCCGTTTATAATACCTTTTACGGTATAAAGAGTTTTGTCTCCGCTGTACTCGTTACAGTCCAGTACCTTTCCTACGACCTCAACATCGCAGCCGTTGTACTTGATAATGTTTTCATATACTAATGCATCGTATGAGCTGTAAAGAAACATTCCTGCCGCCGCGCTGAAAAAACAGACAGCGGTTTTTACGTATTTCCCCTTATAAACAATAATGGCGGAAACCGCGGATAACATAAGTACCGCGGCAGCCGCCAAGTTAAACCTGCGGCTGAGAAAGGACGCGAAAAATAACCCTATCAGATAAAACGTACCAATATAAGCCATTTTACGCTTCATCAAAGGTCAGTCCTTTCAGTCAGCCAAAACTATCCCATTGTAACGTCAAGCTTTCTGCCGCCCAGAATGTGGAAATGCAAATGCTTAACGCTCTGACAACCGTTCTCACCGCAGTTTGTGACAATACGGAAACCATCTTCGGCAATCCCTTGCTCATTTGCGATCTTTGCCGCCGCTTCAAATATTTTGGAAACAACTGCGGAATTTTCCGAAGTTATCTCATTCGCTCCTGAAATATGATTTTTCGGAACAACAAGAATGTGCACCGGAGCAAGAGGATTGATGTCCTTGAAAGCATAGACATACTCGTCCTCGTACACTTTAGCGCTCGGGATCTCTCCCGCAATTATTTTACAGAAAAGACAATCTTCCATTGCAATTCTCCTTAGCTATTACTTTACAAATTCGGAAACTATGCTTTCGACCGCTGCAATTGCTTCATTTACCTTTGAAGCGTTGCCGATACCCGCCATTGCACTGTCGGGACGTCCGCCGCCCTTTCCGCCTGTAATGGCTGATACCTTGCGTACTATATTTCCCGCGTGAGCACCTGCCGCTGCGGCTTCTTTACCGCACACGCAAACGATAGAACCATCGCCCGCGATAACCGCTACCGCGTCGGGAGCTTTATCCTTTATGCTGTCACCCAGCGTTCTGAGAATGTCAGCCTTTGCACCAGCGATCTCAGCGGCAATAACACGCACAGAACCAACGGAAACCGCTGTCTCAAACAGCGAATCAAGCTGTGTGGAAACAAGCTTTCCTTTAAGCTCGGAAACTTCCTTTTCAAGAGCTTTAAGCTCTCCCGCAGCAGCCGTGCAGCGCGCTGTAAGCTCTGAAGCGTTGGGGGCCTTGATTGCATGAGCGGCTTCGGTAAGCGTATTTTTATAGCCGTCTATCAAGGCGAGAACTCCCGTTCCCGTTACTGCCTCTATACGTCTTACGCCGGCAGCAACGGAATTTTCTGAAATTATCTTGAACAATCCAAGCTTTGAGGTATTGTCAACGTGAGTACCGCCGCAGAATTCTATTGAAGTACCTTCAACGTTTACCACGCGGACGATATCGCCGTATTTTTCACCGAACAGAGCCATTGCGCCCAGTTTTCTCGCCTCGTCGATAGGCATTTCAGTCATTGTTACCGGTATCGCACTAAGAATGTCAGTATTGATAATACCCTCGATCTCTTTAAGCTCGTCGGGAGTTACTGCCTCGAAATGAGAGAAGTCAAAACGAACTCTTTCACCGTCAACAAGCTGTCCCGCCTGATGAACGTGGTCTCCCAAAACCTTTCGCAGAGCCGCCTGAAGCAGGTGCGCCGCAGTATGGTTACGCATAATTGAAGCCCTGCGCTTTTTGTCAACGGAAGCAGTTACCTTGTCACCCACAGAGACCGCCCCCTGCGCAACACCCATATGGAGAAAGTGTCCGCTGTGTATCTTCTTTGTATCGGACACCTCAAACGCTGTCATTGCACCGCTGATAACGCCGGTATCGCCTACCTGTCCGCCGCTTTCCGCATAGAAAGGAGTTTTGTCAAGAACAATGACCGCTTCGTCGCCGTCGTTTGCAGTCTCAACGCTTTCGCCGTCCACAAATATTGCAAGAACCTCTGCCTGCTCCTCCATGGACGAATAGCCTGTAAAGTCTGTTGCTTTACACTCAACAGCAAGAGTTCCGTCCTCCCATGATGAACCTGATTTCGCATTATGGTCGTCGCGGGCTTTTTTCTTTTGTTCATTGAGACACTCGGTGTATCCTGCCTCGTCCACAGTAAGACCCTTTTCCTCGGCAATTTCAACGGTAAGGTCTATAGGGAAACCGTATGTGTCGCTGAGCATAAATGCGTCAGCACCGTCAAGAACAGTCTTTTTAGACGCGATAACCTCATCAATTTTCTCGGCAAGAATCTCCATACCTTTGTCAATGGTTTTGGCAAAGGTTTCTTCCTCGCTTTTTATAAGCTTTTTAATATAGACCTTGCGCTCTTCAAGTTCCGGATAAGCGCAGGCATTCTCAGCAATAACTGTATCAACCACCTCATAAAGGAAAGGTCTTGTTATACCCAAAAGTCTGCCGTGACGTGCCGCACGTCTCAAAAGACGGCGCAAAACATATCCCCTGCCGTTATTTGACGGAGTAACACCGTCCCCAACCATAAACGTAGTGGAACGGATATGGTCGGTAATAACGCGGAGGGAAACGTCCTTTTTCTCGTCCGCCTTGTACTCCACACCCGCAATTTTGCTGATGTGCTTCATGATATTCTGTACAGTGTCGACCTCAAAAAGGTTGTCCACACCCTGCATAGCGCAGGCAAGTCTTTCAAGGCCCATGCCAGTGTCTATATTTTTGTGAGCCATTTCGGCATAATTGCCGTTTCCGTCGCTGTCGAACTGGGAGAAAACAAGGTTCCATATCTCTATAATGCGGTCGCAGTCGCTTGCCTGTTCAAAACTCTCAAACGGACCGTAGCTTTCTCCCCTGTCAAAGTGTATTTCGGAGCAAGGACCACAGGGGCCGCTGCCGTGTTCCCAGAAGTTGTCGGCTTTGCCGAGACGCTTTATACGCTCCTTAGGTATGCCTATATCGTTCATCCAAATCTGCTCAGCTTCGTCGTCGCTTTCAAAAACGGTGATCCAGAGCCTGTCCGCAGGAATAGCCAATACGCCTGTCAGAAACTCCCATGCCCAAGCAATGGCTTCTTTTTTGAAGTAGTCTCCGAAAGAAAAATTTCCCAGCATTTCAAAATATGTGCCGTGGCGGGCAGTTTTTCCCACCCTTTCAATATCGGGAGTACGAATACATTTCTGACAAGTAGTAACTCTTACATTAGGAGGAGTTTCCTGTCCAAGAAAGAACTTTTTAAGCGGAGCCATACCGCTGTTGATAAGCAGGAGACTGTTGTCCCCATGAGGGATAAGCGAAGCGCTCGCCATTCTTGTATGATTTTTGCTTTCAAAAAAAGAAAGATATTTTTCTCTAAGGTCATTCAAGCCTGTCCATTCCATATATAAGCTTCCTTTCGGTACACATAATTTAACCTGATTATTTTACCATATCAGACATATTTTGTCAAGTGCCGAATTATTATATACATATGAATATTTTTCACCGCAAAATTCACGTCGGTTCTCACGTTAATAAAAATAAAATCCTCCCGTTCAAACGTCAAAAACAATTGAACGGGAGGATTTTAAATTGTACGCATATGCTTTAACGGATAACCTTAAATTTTGCGGGATCATCGTCGCGATATTCCAAAGAAACGCTTTGTCCCATTTCCGGAATTTTTCCGTACCATTTCCTATAGTCCCACAAACAAGTCCATTTTTCATATTCAGTGCCGTTCACAGTATACCTAACTTTAATCCGGTGAGGAAAGAACGCTCCGTCAAGCGCGTGTTTCCGTACAGGCTTTGTATTGATCTTGATCCACCAAAGCTTTTTCAGTTCCGTTACCGTTCCGGTCGTTTTTGTCATATGCAGCCGTATCACTGGCTTTTGCCCTCACCTGTTTCGTTTGAAGCAGTCTGCGCTTCATGCTTTTCTTCAGATTTAACCGCTTCGGACAAATCCTTTCCCAAAAGCGTTGGAAGCTCCATTCCCGCCTGCTTGAACACTTCGTTCAACGGAGGAACAGCTTTCATCATACCGGAGATGAAATCGGCAGTAGCCGTGTTTCCGCCATCGCTTTTGCCGCCGTCCCAAACGGTAACCTTGTCGATCTTAATGTTCTTGATCGCGTCAACCTGAATACGCATGAGCTCTTCAAGCTTGTCGGCAACAAGCATTTTAACTGCGGAATCTGCGTCTCCGGCAGCTTCAATAAGAGTACGCATACCCTCTGCCTGTTTCTGGAGTATCTCCTGCGCACCGCGGGCTTCCGCTTCCATTTTCGCAAACAAAGCGTCAGCTTCGCCTCGAGCCTTGCGGCGCAGAACTTCCGCCTCCGCCTCTGCGGCGATCTCGGCTTTCTGCTTTTCGATCTGAGCCTTTACAATAATATCCGCCTTTTGAGTAGCCATTTCAAGCTCTGCACGTTTATTTTCCGCATCCTGCTGAGCCTGATAAGCCTCTTCTTTAGCCTTGGCAGCCTGAACAGCCTCGGCGGTAATGGCTATCTTTAGTGCCTCCGCTTCTTTTTCGCGGCGGTTTGCCTCGGACTGCGCAACGGATACCTTGGCGTTGTTTTCACCCTCGATAGCAGCGGCGTTCGCAGCGGCTACTTGGATTCGCTGTTCCTTCATAGCGTTTGCCTGACCGATCTCACCGTCTCTGCTTGTCTGGGCTACTGCTATCTTGGCATCGTTTGTGGCCTTCGCCTCTGCCTCCGCTTCTTTCTGACGGCGTATTGATTCGGACTGTGCAACTGCAATTTTAGCGTCGTTTTCACCCTCAATAGCGGCAGCATTGGCAGCAGCTACCTGAATACGCTGATCCTTACGGGCGTTAGCCTCACCGATAGCGCCGTCTCTGTCCTTTTCGGCAACGCTTTTCTTTGCGTCGTTTATAGCCTTTGCAGCAGCTTCTTTACCAAGAGCGTCGATATAGCCAGACTCATCGTTGATGTCTGTAACGTTAACGTTAATAAGCCGCAGACCGATTTTCTTTAACTCAATTTCAACGTTATTGGACACAGCCACAAGAAATTTATCACGGTCGGTGTTTATCTCTTCGATCTCCATTGTTGCTATAACAAGACGGAGCTGTCCGAAAATAATATCCTTTGCAAGCTCCTGAATCTCCATCATCTTGAGTCCCAGCAAACGCTCGGCAGCATTCTGCATGATGCCGGGCTCTGTGGAAATACCCACCGTAAATCTGGACGGTACGTCAACACGGATATTCTGCTTGGAAAGAGCATTTTTAAGGTCAACGTTAATGGAAATCGGAGTCAGGTCCAAATACTGAAACGACTGGATTATCGGCACGATAAACGCCGCGCCGCCGTGAATACACTTAGCACTTTTCGCCTGACCGTTTTTGTCGGTACCAACTTTACCGTAAATTACCATAATTTTGTCTGACGGACACTTTCTGTACCGTGACAGAATTGCCGCAACTGCGGCAAAAATAACTACCGCAATAACGCATACGGCGATCAAGGTTTCAGGATTTCCCATAATAACAGCCTCCCAATAATAATTTTATTTTTAAAGCATTTGCTTACCCATTTTTGCGGACAGATTTTATTGTTGCTTTGTTAATGAACAAGTCCAAAATAAAGTCTGCAACTTCCGCAGCAATTTCAATAAAAAACTCAGCCATGATCTCACCCCGATTTCTCCACTACAAGTACCTCGCCGTTCAGATCGGTAACGCGAACCGCCGTACCCGTTTTAAGCATTTCTCTTTCATTGGACACCGCGCTGCACTCCATAAAACGACCCTGCAAGGTCAGCGTGACCTTGCCCTCGCCCTCTCCGGCTGGGGGTATTGGTATGTATACCGTAGCGTTTTCGCCTATCGCATTTCTGAAATCTATAGTACCGTTTTCAGTAAGCTTTTTACTTATCTGCACAAGCTTTGCAATGCCGTACATCGCAAAAAATCCAGCCACAAGTCCCAGAGGGATAGCTCCGGCGCTTGGCAGACCGCTGCTAAGCGCCGCAATGGACACCCAGCCGGATACCGCGAGAAAAGCCACTATTCCCTGCACCGTAAAAAGCTGCAGTGAAGAATACGAACTGTGGACGTTTATTTCCGAACTGTCCGATACATCAGCGGATAAGTCGGACAAATCACCCATATCGCTGACATCTCCAATGTCTCCAAAATCTGCGCCGCCTATGTCCCCCATATCAATGCCGCTCGTATCGCTGAGATTCACGTCAGAATCTCCTCCAAAACCCGATATTGACAAAATCGTCTGCAAAAGCAGCAGCAGCGTAGACGGCACGGCAATGCAGTACAGTATCCTTACAAGCGTTGATAAGCTTTCCCACCACTCTGTCATAAACTTGCCCCCTTAATGTAAATACTATTTACTATATTATAACTCCGCAGTACAGCTTTGTCAAGTAGTTTTTCAGAAAAACAAACAAAAACAACAAATAAAATAAGGTCAGCCATAATGCGGGATATTGAAATATTTCCCGAAACGTCTTTTCAAGCAATTCCGTCATAGATTTATCATCTCTTCTCCGAGTTTACCTTTGGGTAAATTTAATTTACCCAAAGTATAGCACACCGATTTACGTTTGTCAATATCCCAAGCGAATTTTATATAAAAAATTTATGTACCAAAGCTTATTGAACCGCCTATGTCCGCAATTTTAAAAACATTTAAGAGCATAAAAATATATTTTGAAAATTTTTCGGTTTCCCTATTGCATTTGCTGAAAAAGTATGCTACAATAATGTAAATTCAATTTACTCTGCAGGAAAGGAGAAGCATTATGACCCCTGAGGAACGCGGAAGACGGATCAAGGAAGCCCGTATCTCAAAAAAAATGACTCAAAGCGAGGTCGTGGGAACGTTCATTACGCGAAATATGCTCAGTCAAATAGAAAGCGGAGCTGCCGCGCCGTCACTGAAAACTCTCGAATACCTTGCCTCAGTGTTGGATATACCTATTTCAACTTTGCTGCCACAGGGAGAAAACGACATGGACGGTACTCTTCTGTCGGATGCCGAGCTGCTGGTAAGTTCCAGACGGCTTTACAGCGAGGGACGTTACCGCGAAGCCGCCGCCGCTCTCCAATCTACTGACGTCAGCAGTCCGCTGTATGACGAATTAACCGCTGTCAGAGCGCGGTGCTGCCTTAGTCTCGCAGAACAGCTTGCAGATGAAAATTCACCCAAAGCTGCCGAGTATGCCAAAGAAGCCTCTGCTCTTGCGGACATTGGTTTTTTTGCAAACAGCGGCGTAAAGTCAAAGGCTTTACAACTTTTGGGTGAAATTGCAGAGAAGTTAAAGAAATATTATGAAGACATTATTTCAAGTATATGATATAAAAGGGGTATTGGTTATGAATAACGCACCTATAGTGTTTAATCCAAACGAACCGCTTGCGCATTATGAGCAAAGCCGAAAACGCTACAAAAAAATAAAAAAAAGGCTTACTTTCGGAATTGTCACAACTATCCCCGCCTTTTTTCTCGGAGCTGCTTGCACTATCTATAATCCATGGCTAATGGCTGTTTTCGCATTTTTTTCTTTGCCGTTTACTCTGCTCTCTATTATCGGCTGCGTTACCAGAAGAACAAAAATGTGTCTTGCAACAGTTCCTATAGGTGTAATACTTACTGTTTTATCAGCCGTTTCCAATTCGCTTTTCGCTCCGTTCGGAGCAGCAGCTTACCTGCTTGCCGCTTACGCGGAATTTATGGCAGTTTCCGCCTCAAACGAGTTCTACGAGCTTAAAGAGCTTCCGGGATTTCCTTTTTTTGATCCATCCATGGACGATATTTCCTTTGCTGCAAAAGATCACTTCGGAGCAGACGAATTTATAGACGAGAGCAGCCTTTACACAGAAAAAAAGACCTACAGATTCGATCCGAGCGAGCTTGAACCGTCAGACGAAATGGAAGAGATAGTTACCGGAATTTCTCTCTTAAAAGAGGGCGACACTCCTCCGCAAACCGAAGAAATCCAGACTAAGGAAAGCAACACAGAAAATGAAATTCCCAAAGAGCTTGCTCCTGAAATGTATTCCGAAAGCGCTTATGAGCAGATGATAAGCATCATGCCTGAAAAACGGGAAGATATTTCGGACGTTGAGCTTTTTGGTTAAAACTGCATATAAATCTAATTCGTCATACAAATTAAGACAGTGTATGTAAAGTGCAAAATCTTTACATACACTGTCTTCTGTTTTTACTGTTTTGTTGTTTTATACTCTGAACAGCAGGTCAGCATAAGTCGGGAAAGGCCATACGCTTTCGGGAGCAATGGTCTCCAGTTCGTCCACAACAGCTCTCAGCGACTGCATTGCCGCAAAAACCTCGTCGCGGTAAAATCTGGCAGTAGGCTCGCCGTCCTCATAGTTCTTTACGTCTAGCAGCTTCGCGTCAAGAGCGTCGGTAGCTTCAAGAATGCTGTTAGTCAGACAGGACGCTTTATCGGCAAGTTTCTTTTCCGCATCAAAGCTTACGCCCGCCGCTTTCTTTGAAACAATAGAATCGGAAAGGAACTTCGTGAACTCACAGCCCGCGGGAATTATCTGCTTTCTTGCCATGTCCACCATTGTAAGAGCCTCGATATTAATAATCTTGGAATAATTATCCAAAAGAATTTCTTTTCTGGACTGTATCTCCGTTCTTGTAAGAACCTTGAATTCTTCAAAAATAGCCACATTTTTATCGTCGGTATAGTGAGGAACTGCGTCAACAGTCGATACAAGATTAGGCAGACCGCGTTTTTCAGCCTCTTTGACCCATGAATCGTCATAACCGTTGCCGTTGAAAATAATTCTCTTGTTCTCCGTATAGGTTTTAAGCAAGAGCTTATTCAAGTCATCTGTAAAATTCTCCGAACCCTCAAGAGTATCTGCAAACTCTTTAAGAACGTGTGCAACAATAGTATTGAGAATCATGTTAGTGCAGGCAATAGAGTCCGCAGAACCCAGCGCTCTGAACTCAAATTTGTTTCCGGTAAAGGCAAATGGAGAAGTTCTGTTACGGTCGGTGGTATCCTTGGGGAAGTTTGGAAGAGCTTCAACGCCTATGACAAATTCATTATCCTGATTCTTGGTAATCATTTTTCCGGTTTCAAGAGCGTCAAGAATGGTCTGAAGCTCGTCACCTAAGAAAATCGACACTATAGCGGGAGGAGCCTCGTTTGCTCCAAGTCTGTGGTCGTTGCCCGCAGAAGCCACAGAAAGGCGGAGAAGCTCGGAATAATTGTTTACTGCCTTGATAACAGCAATAAGGAAAGTCAGGAACTGAATATTATCCTTCGGATCGTCACCGGGATCAAGAAGATTCTGACCGTCGTTTGTGGAAACTGACCAGTTATTGTGTTTACCCGAACCGTTTACGCCTGCATAAGGCTTTTCGTGGAGAAGACATACAAGACCGTGCTTGATAGCGGTTTTCTTCATAATCTCCATAGTAAGAGCGTTCTGGTCGGCTGCAATGTTAGATGTTGTAAAAATAGGAGCAAGCTCGTGCTGAGCAGGAGCAACCTCGTTATGCTTTGTTTTGGCAAGTATACCCAACTTCCAGAGCTCCTCGTCCAAATCTTTCATATAAGCGGAAACTCTGTCCTTAATGTTGCCGAAATAATGATCCTCAAGCTCCTGACCCTTGGGCGCTTTGGCGCCGAAAAGCGTTCTGCCTGTCAACATAAGATCACGGCGCATATCATGCAGCTTTTTATCAACAAGGAAGTACTCCTGCTCGGGGCCCACCGTGGTAGTAACTCTTGTTGCAGTGGTATTTCCGAAAAGTCTGAGAACTCTTATCGCCTGCTCGGAAATAACGTCCATAGAACGGAGCAGCGGAGTCTTTTTATCAAGTATCTCTCCTGTATATGAGCAGAAAGCTGTAGGTATGTAGAGAGAACCATCTTTTACAAAAGCGGGAGAAGTTGGATCCCATGCGGTGTATCCCCTTGCCTCAAATGTAGCTCTAAGACCGCCCGACGGGAACGAAGAAGCGTCGGGTTCACCCTTTATAAGTTCCTTGCCCGAAAATTCCATTATTACCTTTCCGTCTTTTGTAGGAGAAATAAATGAGTCGTGTTTTTCGGCGGTAATGCCTGTCATAGGGTGGAACCAGTGAGTATAGTGAGTCGCACCCTTTTCGACCGCCCATTCTTTCATTGCGGAAGCGATGACTTCGGCAACGTCGGGGTCGAGAGCGATACCGAGCCGCTGCGTCCTGAGCAGACCCTTATAAACGTTTTTCGGAAGCCTGTTTTTCATGGTCTCCTCGTTGAAAACGTTACAGGCAAAATAATCCTGTACGCATTTCACATTCTGATTCATAACTTCTGGCATAAAAATTCCTCCCTCAAATAAACAAAACGCTTCAACACACATGTGACCCCGTGTGCTAAAGCGCCGTTGCTTTAACTATTCAATGTATATTATGATACACCATCTGTTCCGTTTTGTCAATACCCTTTTTATAATTTTGAATAACTCTGTAATTTTTCTTGCAAACTGCACTATATATTTTACAAATCGGAATATTTTTTATAGGAAATATGCAGCAATCTAATTTATGGCATTCTTTCTAAATTTCAAACCATACCATACATTATTAATGTTCGCTCTGTTTTTGCGTATGCCCATTTTACAGCAAACACACTCTGAAAATGTAAACAAAGGCTCTTGACAGAAGACAAAATGTGACAAACGCCGCTGTACTGTATGTACTGCAAGTGAGCAACACAAAGTCTGCCGTCAAAAAGACAAGCAAGGCGGCGCTCCTCCGATTATCAAACAGGTCTATTATGTAAAACAAAAACTCTACAAAATATTTTCAGAAAACACTTGACAATAGTTCTATATAGTATTATACTATATAGTAGGAGGTGAACTGTACGGATAAAACAAAGGGCGGATTTCTTATAAGCAAAATAAAACAGATACAAGGACGTATTTTTGAAAAGCTTCTTGCTGAACATGGCATAAGCGAGTTTAACGGCGCACAGGGACGTATCCTTTTCGTACTTTGGGAGCAGGACGGTATCACTATAAGCGAGCTGTCGGAAAAAACAGGGCTTGCAAAAACTACCCTGACAGCCATGCTCGACAGACTGGAGAAAATGGAACATATACAGAGGAAAAGCTCTCCCGACGATCGCAGAGCCGTGAAAATCGTTCTGACATCCAAAGCGCAGGGACTGAAAGACAAATACGACGCTGTATCGGCTGAAATGAACGAAATATTTTACGGAGGATTCAGCAATGAAGAAATACTCACCTTTGAAACGTATCTTAGGAAAGTGCTTGAAAATCTTATCAAAAAGGAGAATTAAAATGAAAGACATTATTCCGGAAATCAAAAAACTGAGAGAAAATGCGGCTGTAGCCTATGTCGGTTCGGTGAACGAAAACGGTTTTCCGCAGATCAAGGGTATGCTTGTGACTGAACACGGCGACATGAAAACCCATTATTTTTCCACAAATACAAGCTCCAAGCGGGCAGGTCAGTTTCTGAAAAATCCCAAAGCCTGCGTGTACTACTGCGATGATACCAAGGATAAATACAAGGGCGCGCTTTTTACGGGTACTATTGAGGTGTGTACCGATCATGATACCAAAGCTATGATATGGTGCAGCGGCGATGAGATGTACTATCCTAAGGGCGTTGACGATGAAGACTACTGCGTATTCAAATTCACAGCTGAAACTGTAAATTATTACTACGGACTAGGCAATGTGACCCTGTCCATAGATCAACTGTAAAAAATGAGGATAGAAGCGAAAACCGTTTCTATCCTCATTTTATTAAAGCCTGCACTTGAAATCCTCGTAGCCGAAACTTTTGACGATTCTGCAAGTTCCATCCTCGGCACACCATACAATTGCGGGCAAAGGCATACCGTTAAAAGTGTTATTTTTTACCATTGAGTATATAGCCATATCGCAGAAAACAAGCCTGTCCCCGATATTCAGCGGCTTGTCAAAGGAATAATCTCCGATAATGTCTCCGGCAAGACAAGTTGGTCCTCCCAAACGGTAAGTGTACTTCTTTTCGTCGGGCATACCCGCACCGATAATATTGGGACGGTAGGGCATCTCCAGCACGTCGGGCATATGGCACGCCGCGGAGGTATCCACAATAGCAAGCTCCATACCGTTCTTTAGTGTGTCAAGGATTTCCGTAACCAAAAACCCTGCATTCAGAGCAACAGCCTCACCGGGTTCAAGATAGACCGTCAAACCGTATTTTTCCTGTACCCTGTTTACAATTTCCACAAGCTTTTCAATGTCGTAGTCTTCGCGTGTAATGTGATGTCCCCCGCCGAAATTAAGCCATTTTAAGCCATGCAGATATTTGCCGAATTTTTCTTCTACAGCGGCAACAGTACGCTCTAAAACGTCCGCGCCCTGCTCGCACATAGTATGAAAATGCAAACCGCTTATTCCCTCCGGAAGCGTTTCGGGAAACTCGGCAAGAACAGTACCCAAACGGGAATTTTTAAAGCATGGATTATAAATATCAGTCTCTATCTCGGAATATTCAGGGTTCATTCTGATACCGACCTCAATATCCCGACCGCTTTTCTGTACGTCAGGGTAAAACTTTTCGTACTGAGAAAAACTGTTGAAAACGATGTGGTCGGCAATTGTAACGATTTCCTCAAAATCACTTTTCTTATAGGCAGGCGAGTAAACGTGTACCTCACCGTTCGGCATTTTCTCACGACCGAGACGCGCCTCGTACAAACCGCTGGCGGTAGTTCCCGCCAAATATTCCCCGATAAGTGGGTACGCGCTGTACATGGAAAACGCCTTTTGCGCAAGCAGTATCTTGCAGCCTGTCCTGTCCTGCACGGATTTTAAAATCTCCAAATTTTTCCTAAGCAAAGTTTCGTCCACAACATAGCACGGCGTGGGCACTGCGTATATGTCAAAATTTAGCATTTAAGTTCTCCTTAAAATATATTTTTAAAATAGATACGGCTGTCCCCGCCGTAAATGTCAACACGGCTTTCCATGTAGGAAAAACCGTACTTTTCGTATAGTCCCACATGGTCGGTGCAAATATATATTTTGGGTACTCCTTTTTCCGCAGCAATTTCCTCACAGCGGCGAATAAGCCTGCCGACGTGCCTGTGTCCCCGATACTCTGGAAATGTGTATACAAAGCCTACCCACGGAGTAAGCTTCTCATCATCGATGCAATCCCTCTCAGCAAACGTTACGAAAGAAACAAGCCTGTCTCCGTCGGCAAGAAGCAGCAAAGTCCCCTTGCCAAGGTTATCGCGAAAGGAATTCTCCTCAATAAACCGTGCAAGAGTGGGGGCGGCGCGCCAGTCACTTTTTTTGATCTCCGCAAGCCAATGCTCCTGCCTGTCCGATTTGAAATAACCAATAATTTCCATACACTACTCCTTGTCAACAATTTCAATGTTTTTAAGCTGACCCTCCAAATTGGCTTTCACGCCGTCGCGATACTCCTGCCGCAAAGCCGCCTGTTCAGATTTTTCCGCCTCGGTAAGTCCCTCAGCCGTTCGGGACTTCCTCGCCAGCTCGTTTATTCTGTCAATTTTTTCCTTAGTCATTTAGGTACTCCTTTTCTAATTTTTGTAAATATTTTTCCATTTCCTGCCGCGATTTAAAAATCACGATGTTTTTGTTATCATACCGTTCCAACATTCGGTATATTTCGGGCAGCTTTGTAGCAGGAAAATCCACTATCCACTGCCTGAATTCCTCGTCAAGCTCATCTTCTACCCAAGGCATATCCTCACGCTTTTTGCCGACCCTTTCCGCCGCTCCAGCCAGACAAACCTCTAACGGAAAATCAAGCAAAAACGCCGTATCGCATTTTTTCAACCGCATTTCAAGTGTACGCTGGTAGTTGCCGTCGATTATCCATTTGTCAGTAAGCATTATTTCGTTCAGCTGCCTGTCAAAATCCTCTCTTGAAGCAGTAGTCCTGTCAGACTTGTGATTTATCATATCAAGGTAATAAAGAGGCAACCCCGTTACGTCCCGCAATTTTCGTGAAAACGTGCTTTTTCCCGAACCGGGACTGCCTATTACAATAATTTTTTTGAACATCGCCGCCGACCTCTCTCGGTAAAATTAAAGGCGGGAGCAAAACATCTTTATGCAGATGTTTGACCCGCCCTGTTTAAGTATTCCCAAATATTTACTTACTGATAAGCGCCAAAGTATCTCTTGCGATAAGCAGTTCCTCGTTGGTAGGAACTACCCAAACCTCAACCTTAGAGTCCGCTGTGGATATCTTTTTCAGCTCACCGTGAATAGTCTTGTTAAGCTCGTTGTCAATTTTAATTCCAAAGTAATCCATATCCGCGCAAACACCCTCGCGGACTTCGGAAGCGTTCTCGCCGATTCCGCCAGTGAACAGAACAGCGTCCAGACCGTTCATAGCGGCAACGTAAGAGCCGATGTACTTCTTTATCTCGTACTGAAGCATCTCGGAGACAAGCTTTGCTCTCTTATCACCGTGAGCAGCCGCACCGGAAATGTCTCTGTTATCGGAGGAAACCCCCGATACGCCGAGGAATCCTGACTTTTTGTTCATGTATTCGCTCATTTCCTTTGTTGTAAAGCCGTGCTTTTCAGCAACAAATGTTACGGCAGAGGGGTCAACGCTGCCAGTTCTTGTACCCATTACAACGCCGTCAAGGGGAGTGAAGCCCATAGAGGTGTCGATAGACTTACCGCCGTCAATAGCGGTGATAGAAGAACCGTTTCCAAGGTGACATGAAACTATCTTCAAGTCCTTGACGTCCTTGCCCATAGCGTCTGCAAGAGCGGCGGAAACAAACCTGTGAGAGGTTCCGTGGAAACCGTATTTTCTAACGTGATATTTTTCGTAGTCGTCATAAGGGAGTCCATACATAAACGCCTTTTCGGGCATTGTCTGGTGGAATGCCGTATCGAAAACAACCACCTGCGGAACGTTTTCGGGAAGCACTTTTTTGCAAGCCCACAGCGCAAGTGCATGAGGGTGGTTATGTACGGGAGCAAGATCCTGCAAATCGTCGATCTGCTGAATTACTTCATCAGTAACGAGAGTGGTCTTATCAAAAACCTCCGCGCCCTGAACTATTCTGTGACCTACCGCGGAGATCTCGTCCATGGACTTGATTACGGAAGCGTCCCCTGTTGTGAGAACGTCCACAAGCTTTTCAAAAGCCTCGGTGTGAGTGGGGAAATCGCAGTCCATATCAACAGTCCTGCCGTCGAAGGTTTTGTGAGCAATGTGACCTCCGATGCCTATTCTGTCGCAGTTACCCTTAGCGATAACGCTTTCGTCGTCCATATTCAGGAGCTGATACTTGAGAGATGAGCTTCCGGCGTTTACTACAAGAATTAACATAATTATCCAAACCTTTCTTTTTAAATATTCAAAAAATTACCGAAAATATTATATCACTTTCAACAATAAAAATCAAGAGTATATTTCTAAATTCCGACAATTTTCAACTTCAACGGTTACTTTTCTCCTGTAAGCATATCGAACCATATTTCCATATCTGCCAACGCATATGTACCGCAGCGGTCTGTTTCGGCGTATACAATGTTATTTTCAAGATCAAACTTTGTTTCGATCGGCAGCGACATATTTGTATCCTCGTCATACATAAACACGTTAAACCGTTTTATTCCGTCAAATTCTGTTGACGTATCGGTATACTTTCCAAGCACGTTGGCTCTTGCATGCTCGTTTATTTCAAATATCAGCTTAATTTTTTCAATCTCAAGACCTTCCGTGTACGAAAGCTCAAATATCGGTCCCTGTATGGATTCGTTCTCCATGACCGCTGAATATCCGCTTATGCCAGCCGAAAGATTTCCCTCAGCATTGCCTTCTGCGGCTATTTCCACTGAAAGCTTATAGGGATCGGAAACGGTGTTTATACTGCTGAATATATAACTGCTCGAATCAATCTTTTTCATTTGATATTTTAAGGGAACTTCTGCTTCGGGAGTCATGTCCTGATTTTTTCCGGCATCTTCCGCAGCCCGCTTTTCATCGAGTATCATCTGCGGGAAAAGGTCGGAATTATTGAACTCGCAGGAAATAACAGGTTTTCCTATACCCATAACGGCATACTTTGTAAATTCATCATCGTCTTTGTAAAGTTCGCAGAAATATATTCCGCCGCACCTGTTTATGCTTTCGGAGCGCATACTGTAGCGAAGAGTAAAGCTTTTTGTTTCCTTTGCTCCGATAATTATCTCAGTATCCTTAATAACATCTTTAAGTTTCCTGTCATAAAGCATATATGACGCGCAAAAATCCTGCTCGTCGTCTTGCTCCCATTTGTCGCTGCTGTCGTTAAAATATCCCAGAAATAAATCAAGACTGCCCTCGGTATCGGAACCGCAGTTTATAACCACGTCCTTTGAAGTTTTATTCTTTATTATGTAATCCGTCAAAACATATTTATTGTCGTATTGATCCCCGTAATAAAGCGACGTATATGTTTCACCGCTCTCCTCGTCAACAGAGCATATATCCGAGATCCGCATTGTTACTTCAAAACCGCTTTTGCTGAAACTGAACACCTTGTCCTCTCCGTTTCCGATATGCTGCGCCAGTTCGGAAACGGTATCAAATTTTTCCCCCGAGCCTCCGGAGTCCTTAGACAGCATCGCCGCCGCAAAAATAATTGCCGCAATTACAGCCAGCACGATCACTGTAACGATCAAAACTATTTTGTTTTCAAAAAGCTTTTTGATTTTTTCTATTACTGCGCCGGTGAAGTCCTGCTCGTTATTTTCGTTATCAAAATTTGTCATAAAACGCCCGCCCTCCAGAAATTTAGTTAATTAAATATTAACACAATTACAAACAATTGTCAAGAATTTATTTCCAATGCGCCGTAAATTTGTAAAGAATATTCTTTTACTGTTACGTAAAGCATTAGCCTCCGAACCTAAGTTAGGTAGCGATATAGAAGTTTTCACAAAGTATCGTTAAACAGACAAATACAGTGGATTATGTTAAAACGGCTATGGATTCAGTTCCATAGCCGTTTATTCTTTCATTCTATCAATAAGTCCGATAAGCATAAGCAAATCCTTGTCCCTAAGCCCTGCAAGACCTTGAATTGCCCGCTGAACAAGCAGTGGATTTTCTGTGTTCTCGTCAAAAAATTGCATTGGCGTAATGTCAAGGTATTCACAAATTGCCAAAAACTCTTTCATTGACGGCATTACCCGTCCCGAAGAGATGCTTTGGATATAGCTGCGGCTATGCCCCAGTTCAAGACTCATTTGGTATTCCGAAACGTCCTTTTTTATCCGCAATTCTGTTAACCTCTTGGAAATAAATTCCTCACTTATCATAATATACTCACCCAATAACTATTTTAATATACTCATAACATAAAAATACACGTTATAAATATTAAAATTAGGATATAATTAACGCTATATACATTTTTATCTGTAGTAAATGTAAAAATCTTGTAAAAATATACAAAATATTTGTTCTTTTAATAAAATAGCAAAAAGTGTTGAAAAATATTCAAAAATGTGATAAAATGGTGATAATGGTAAATTTTATTGTTTGGAGGAAGTTATATGAAACTTAAAAGAAGTGACCATAATCGTTTTATCCAGCAACTTGACAGAACCGCCGAGAAAAATCCTCTGTTGTGGCTGCCGTGCATACTGCTGATTGCCTTAGCTTTGGTGGGGGAACATATTGCCGAGTATGTTAAAATAGTATATTCGCACCGCAATACTGAAAAAGTTATTAAAGCAAAACCTCATCTTGAAAGAAAGCCATTTGCTCTTAGGGCGGTAGCTATGACTTTAGTTATGGCTTTTAGTTTTATGCTTATGTCCGATTTGGGACAAGATGTATATGCTGATGAATACCATGATTTTGAAAATAGTGGTATCACTATCAATACCGACCCATATGAAAATAGTTTTGGCGATGATTTTAACGGTGAACAGGGAAATAATGACATTGACTTGTCTTTTGAAAAAATTGAAAACACCAGTGAATTTAATTTTGAAACATATAGTTATTCTGAGTCAAATAATGGTATATTTGCAAATGGTCAATGTGGAGATAATGCCTATTACACTTTAACAGAAGATGGCGTAATGACAATATATGGCAGCGGAAGCACATATGCTTATACACATTACTCATCAGCTCCATTTGCGAAAAATAATGTAATAAGAGAAGTAATTATAGAGAATGGCATTACGCATATAGGTGGGTATTTCTTCTATGAATGTACTAATCTTGAAAAAGTAACAATACCTAACAGTGTAACACAGATAGGTTGGTCAGCCTTTGAATATTGCCGCAATATTAAAAACATCGTCATTCCTGACAGTGTAACTTATTTGGGAAGAAATGCGTTTTGCGGTTGCACTAATTTGTCAGATATAACATTATCTGATAACCTAACAGAAATTCCTATGGATGCTTTTAGAAGCTGCTCAAGCCTTACTAATATTATATTGCCAAGTAGCATTACTCAAATAGGAGTGGACGCATTCACATCATGTACATCCCTTGCCAATATAGTAATCCCAAGAAATGTTGCAGAAATTGAGCATGGGGCTTTTTGGAAATGCTTTGAACTCACTTCTGTGGTTATACTAAATAAAAATACAATAATAAATAGTAACTTAGTGTTAGACTGCCCAAAAGCTACCATTTACGGTTATAGACCCTCTACAGCTGAAACATACGCAATCGAAAACAATATACTATTTAAAGACATAAGTGAGTTCCTGGGGACAATCGATGAAATTCCTTCTAAGGGTCAGTGCGGTGATAATGCATATTGGGAATTATCACCCGAAGGTATTTTTACAGTAACTGGTACTGGTGCTATATATGACTATGAGTTTAATGTCGACGATTTAAGCTTAAATGAACCATGGCAAAACAGCAATGTTAAAAAAGCTGTAATAAAAGATGGGATTACAGAAATCGGAAATGATTTTCTAATGTATTGTAGTGAATTAGAGTCAATAGAACTTCCTCAAAGTCTAAAAAGAATCGGAGATGCCGCATTTGCAAATACTAAATTAAATAATATTACAATTCCTGACAATGTTAATAGTATTGGTAATTTTGCTTTTGAAGGATGTCAAGAATTAAAAGAAGTAACTTTGCCATCAAATCTTGCAGAATTAAGTAATGGATTATTTAATTATTGCGGCGTTAAAAAGGTGGAACTTCCCAAAAATTTAAGAAAAATAGGTAGTTCATTTACACATTGTGCAATAGAATACTTAGATATACCGCATAGTGTAACTTATATTGAAAGCGGTGCCTTTTTTCGCTGTTCAATTAAGGAAATCACTATTCCAAATGGTGTATCATCAATTGAATCTGCAACATTTGAGGACTGTTGGGAACTTGAAAAGGTAATAATTCCCCCTACTGTAATAAATATAAACAATAATGCTTTTATAGGTTGTCAAAATCTTACCATTTATGGCTATTTAGGGACTGCTTCCGAAACATATGCAAAGGATAATGGCATACCGTTTGTATCTATTAATAATGATGAATTAGTAGATTTTCGTAGCAAAGATAAGATAAATGTTCCGTGTTTAGGAGAAATTACAGAACAAATATGGTATAACGGAACAGATGATATTGTTGATTTTGACTATGAGATAACTGATGAATCTATAGTGAAGATTACTAAGACAGAAATTTCAAATAGATTTGAATTTCCAAGAAATGATTGGGAGAACGACCATAATGAAACGATTGAAAATCCATTCAATATCAGACGTGTTGTAACTGCGACATTACAAGGCTTGAAACCGGGTTCAACAACATTAAAAGTTACTATTAATAATGAACATACTTCGTTTATTACAGTAGTTGTAGATGATGTCAACCTTGTAGTAAGTTCCGACCGCACAAATCTTTGCCTTTACCTTCATTCATACGGTGACGAATTAACTGTTAATGCCGCTTTAAAATCAAATGAACAAGTCATTTACGTAGATGATACATATGAGTTCTCACTTTCTTATGATAGAAGTGCATTAGAAATATACGGAAGTTACATTGAGGGCAAGGGCGCTACTTATAAGATTAAGCCATTAAAACAAGGTGTGTTTAATGTTACAATTACTGATAATAAATTTGGGTTAGTTAAAATAATACCTATTACTGTACTTGACACAATGAGCGGATTTAGCTTCACCGTAAATAATGTACCCGTGACGGATGATGGAATGCAAACTAATTTCACACTTTCTGGAATGTATATAGATTGTTTTAAACATGAAAAGACAGATAAAGGTAATCGTATTTCCTTTGATGTTTAT
Organism: uncultured Clostridia bacterium; assembly: GCA_947089135.1. Taxonomy (GTDB): domain Bacteria; phylum Bacillota; class Clostridia; order Oscillospirales; family Ruminococcaceae; genus RGIG8773. Next base: position 89,162 of record CAMUJF010000003.1, on the reverse strand, counting down.
AACCACACATATGCTTATGGTATTGTTGATGTCTATGATAAAGACAGTAATTATATAAAAAGTGTATTGTTATCTCCATATGGTGGACTACCTACCAGCATAAAACAGGCTACTTGGGACAATTTAAAAGAGTTATTTGTTGAATGGGTTATAGAAGATACTCTTCTGACTTATCGACAGGAAACTGGAATGTGCAAAAAAACTCACGTTGATATTCCTGATGTTCCTACAGGAGGGTATATTACAATTACAAACAACCCTGCACTTTCTATTCCATTAACTATTGTCGATGGATTTGATATGATTTTCTCCGTAAAAAGTGTAGCTACGTCATTTGACCCTGTTGAAGGTAAAAATCTTGTAGGGTCGCTTCAAGATAAACTACCCGTTATTATAGGGGAAATTACGAATAAAATCGCAAAAGACGGAAACGACAAGTACGTTAGGGATTTATCTAAGAAGATTGCTAAAGCTTTTGTTTCACAATCAGGTGGATTTGAATTTAACGGTGAAATATTAGAAGAATTTGCGACGTGGCTACAAAGTTACAATTTTAATGATGCTGTAATTGACATTCTTTTTTCCTCCGGTTTTAGTATGCTTGAAGATGTGATATATAAATTTGGAGGCATATATGGCAGCATTATAAATGGTGCTTTTATTGCTTACGAATATATAAATTTTGCTTGTCAAGTAAACTCGTGGCTTGATGTTTCTCATTGGGCTAATAACGCAATTTATATTCACGTTCCAGAAAGTGGGATTACTAATTGCAAAAACATATCTGCAACTGGTGAGTTTGACGAGTACACATCGTTAAATGTTTATGAACTATCCATTGATGATGAAATTTTAAATCATTTACCAGATTATATTTCTCAATCTACGATTGATGAAATAGCAGAAGCTACAAAACTGATATATCCTTATAACATTACTTTATTTAGAAACGGAAAAGAGATTCAACCTTCTGGCAAAATCTCTGTTTCAATAGCCATCCCCTTTTCGATTATGCGCTATTTATCAGACGATACAGTAAAATATTTAAAACTTATCCGTATTGAACCAAATGGAACTCAAACTGAAATGCCAATTTCAATAACAGATGATAATTGTGTGTTGTTTGAAACGAATCACTTAAGCAATTATATTCTTTATTACGATTATATTGCTTATTCATCTGATATTTCTAATAGAATGCAAATAACAATTCCAGATTTAGTTACTGTGAAAAGAGGAAATGCAACGTTATCAAATGGCGAATATCTTAACACGGGGGATGTATTAACTATCGAGGCTAATGTGCTTAGCGGATTTATACTCAAGTCGCTAAAAGTGAACGGTATAGAATTTTCAAGCGGCAATACCTATACAGTCGGCAATGAAGATGTTATCATTACTGTGGAATTTGCAGAAATTGAAGAAACTCCCGTAGTTGACCCTTCTATAAAACCATATGTGAGTCAGAACATTGGAAAACACGATTATATTAATGGGTATCGAAGCGCTTCTGTTATTACTTCGTACATAACAGAACTGCCTAACGGTACACTTGAGAGAGTAGAGTATATTGACGGAAAAGGCATTGTCGTTGAAAACTACTTTAAAGATGGCAGGACGATTTCACAGAAAATAGTTTCTATGGAATTAACTCACTTTGGAGGTTTCTTCAGCGGTAAGAATTTTAACTTTATTGTGGTTGGTCAAGACAACCCTAACCTGGATGATAATGCAGAGGTTCTGCGTATTGTTAAATATACAAAGGACTGGAAAAGATTAGACGCGTTTTCTTTTAAAGCAAGTGATTCAAAAGGTTATTGTGGTATTGATAAGGCAGAAACAAAAGATGTTTTTTCCTTTGGAACTTTAAGAATGGCTGAGTCAGGTGATAACCTTATTGTTCACACCTGCCATGGAATGTTCAATGGACATCAGTCAAACATGCCTTTTATAATTAATCAATCGGATATGACTTTTGTTAAATTTGCAGGATATTATGCTAGCCATTCATTTAATCAATTTGTAAAAACCGACTCAAACTTTATTTATTATGTAGACCATGGTGATGCATATCCAAGGGGTATTGTGCTTGGAAAACTGCCTGTTGATTTAAATTCTTCAGTTGGTTCGGATCGTGAAGAAGTATTTAAAATATATGGAGAATATGATGTTTATGGAAACGACACCGGAGTATCTGTTGGTGATTTTGAACTTTCAGATACTGGAACTATCATTGTGGGAAATTCGGTTTCTCACAATGATCAAAACACGTATGATCCATATGGACAAAGAAATATATTTTTAATTACAATAGGAGATAAGTTTTCTAATTTCAGTACAAAATGGATTACAAATTATAGTAAAGGTGTAGAAATCGGAAATCCTTATCTTATTAAACTTAGCGGTTCATGTTTTGCTATAATGTGGGAGGAAACTTTGTCAAAAGGTCAGACTACAATAAAATATCTGACCGTTGACAATGGTGGAAATATGCTTACTCCTACAGTAAGCATAAGCGCAAGGCTTTCTGACTGTCAACCTATTTTGACATCTGAAAATAATATAATGTGGTACTATACAAATAATTCAACCCCGTTTTTCGTCACAATTGATTTGAATGGAAATGTTATTGATAATGAGATAGATATTCCATCGCATATACATTCATTTTCAAATAATTGGAACAAAGATAGCACATACCATTGGCACGAGTGTACGGTTTGCGGAGAACATTCCGATACGGCACAGCATAATGAATATAATGTTGAGGATACGGTTAAGCCTACTGCAACTACTTCGGGAATAAGAACCTATTACTGCTCTGTTTGCGGATATGCCGTGAGAACGGAAACAATTCCCCCGATAAGTGACCCGAACCCACTGTATCCCGTAAACCCGACACCGTCATATCCGACAGTTACATATCCAACAAATACCCAAACAGTAAAAGAACCGTATATTTACGGAGATAACTCAAAATCAGGCTGGAATATGATTATTTCAGAAATTGATTTTGCTCCAAACGACAGCACCGTAAGAATAAATATGAACGGAACGACCGAACTTCCTAAAGATGCTGTATCGCACATTCAAAACCGCAACATAAATCTTGAACTTAATATGAACAGTGCAATTTGGACGATTAACGGTCTTGATGTTACAAAGCCCAAAACGGTAAATCTTCGGGTTTCGGAGCGGTCAAATAAAATTCCGACAAGTGTTATGGAAAATCTAATCAGTGAAATTGAACCCAAAGAATACAGACTTTATCACAGCGGTGATTTTGGATTTAAGGCAACGTTGACTTTGAGTGTAGGAAAGAAGTACAACAATTATTATGCTGAACTTTACCACTACAACACTAAAACAAAGCAGCTTGAATTTGTTGACGAAAACCTTGTTGCAAATAGACAAGTCACGTTTGAAGTTACGCACGCTTCGTACTATGCGGTTGCATTTAACGGCGTACCGATGTATGAAGATGTTTCTTCGAGTGCAGGAGTATTTGAAAATTCAGTACCGATTGAAACATCTGCAATGCCCGAAACAAGCGGTGTAACAATTCCCGCAGTCAAACTGCCGCAGATTATGAAGTACTCAAACAAAAAGCGCAGATACCGTATTCTTAGAAAGAGACGGCTTGATGATTTGGTATTTGTGATGTAATTCGGACTTTGTCCGAACAAAAAGGGATGTGCAAAAACTCAACTACGTTGAGTTAGAACGTCTGCCACTCGGAGAGCGCCTGTACTTATGATAACGAAGCTTGCGTAGTTGTCATAAGTACTATGGCGTTACTTAAGGCAAAGCCGTAAGTAAATCCGCAGCTTTGCTGCGGTGTGCGTTACCCGTTTTAACAAGATAAAAATGGTCTGTCGAGAAATTCGGCAGACCGTTTTGTGTTTTGCGGAAAGTCAATCTTTCCCCGTAAGCATATAATTGTAGCTAAGATTGAACGCCTCGGAAATCCTAACAAGGTCGGAAAAATTAAATCCCGTGACCTTGTCCTCGTCCAAAGAATTATCAAAAAGGTTATCAAGTTTCCTCTTTGACAGAAGTAAACTCTCCAGTTTCTCTTTGTGGATATTCTTCCTTGCAAGATTTGACAGAATAATTTTGGAAATACGTACTTGCAGGAAGTTGAACGCTTCACCTGACGACAGTTTCCCCATAATGTTCAAAATCAAATCCTTTGGCGGAATTGAGCCTAACAAACTGTCCTCTGTTTTAACATTTTCGGGAAAGCTACCGTCACGCATAAAATACTCCACGGAGTAGTTCAGATATTCCGCGATCCTCACCAAATCGGCATTAGACGGCATTTTACCCGACAGCATACTGGCTATGTGGTCGGGGTGAGATTTCAGAACATTATAAACCTTAGTCATTGAACTGTCATTTGCGCCGTCCTCGACTTCAATGGCTTTTTTGTCGTATTCCTCAAAAAAGTAGTCCACGGGTACGTCAAAATAATCCGCAAACTTCATAAGAATGTCGGAATTGACCGTCGCGCCCTCCTGCCAACGTTTTAAATTGCCCGAACTAAGTCCCAAGGACTTTATCAGCGGCGTTGGCTTTACATTCCTCTCCTTGCAAATTCGAATAAGTTGGTTGTAAAACATATAATTCTCCCCTCTTGTGAACAAATTGTAAATTCTTCAAATAATGATTGACAAAATCCCTTATAGTGTATTATAATATATCTACTATAAGAGATTTTAATATATCTTATATTGATTATACCACAGTAAAAAGCTGCTGTCAAGCACTTTTTGAAAGGAGCGTGATAATCGGAGTAAAGACATTATCCCACTGTCAAGGCAAAGGCAGTTTGAGCCACAACAATCGTGATTTCAAACCTAAAAACGTTGACAGCGGACGGACTAAAAACAATGTGACGTTTATCAAAGAGCCGATTAATGAAGCTTATGAAAAGTTGTTCGGAGCGGCGGTTGAGCGTTACAATGCACGACAAAAACGAAGCGACAGGAAAATCAAAAACGGGTACTATGAGTATCAGTTCAATCACAAAGTTTCGCAGAATGTTGTAACGTCCCCTGACAAACGGAAAAGTTTTTATGAGGACATTGTTCAAATCGGAACTAAGGACGATACGGGAGTAGGTTCTCTCGACGGTGAGATTGCTGCAAGGTGCTTGACCGAGTATATAAACGGTTTTCAACATCGTAATCCTAATTTCCATGTTTTCAACGCCGTACTACATATGGACGAAGCTACACCGCATTTGCACATTGACTACATACCCGTGGGACACTACAAACGGGGCGTTGATACACAGAACGGCATAGCGCAGGCACTAAAGGAAATGGGGTACGGAGAGGACAAGGACGCTATTGCAAGGTGGCGGAAATCAGAATGTGATGTACTTAAAAAGATTTGCGGACGGTACGGTATCGCGATTTCCGAGCCGCAAAAATCGAGAGGTACTATGACAGTCGAAGCCTACAAAGAGGTCAAGCAGTTAGAAGATAAGCTTACTCACCTAAGTGAATTAAGTAACGCAGCCGATAATGCGGAAATCCCACATAAAAAATCCCTTTTGGGAAAAGGCAAGGTAGTCGTTAGTACCGAGGATTTTGAAAAGGTTGAAGCTGAAAAGAAAGCCGCTGCTGTTCAGCAGGAAATTGCAAGACAGCAAACCGAAAAAGCTGCCGAAGCTGAAAGAAACAATCTTGACCACGCCGAGCAGTTAGCTGCTCGTGAAGCTGAAATATCGGAAAATGAGCAATTTTTGGAAACAAAATTAAGATATGCCGAAAAGCGGCGGCTTGAAGCGGAAGAACTGTATAACCGACAAAAAAATATAAACTGCGTTCTTGAAGAGACCGAGCGCGAATGTCGGCAATACAAGCTTGAAGCAGGAAGTGTACCGTATCTTCGATACAAGATAGAGGATTTGGAAAAGGGTTTAGAAAAGTTGACAAAAACCTGTTCCGAAAAAGAAAATGAAGCGGCGGCTTTCAATGAAATAATTTCCGAACAGAAAAAGGAAATTACCGCTTTACAGAAATTATATAATGCAGTATATGACATTGCGGAGTATGTTTGCAAAAAACTTAAAATTGATGTTGACAAGGCAATACAGAAAAGGAGTGATGGGTACAGAACGACATATATTTTCGGTGACGAGAAGAAACAAAGTCGATAGACAGAAAGGAGTTCAATGATTAAAAATGTACAAACAAATACCGCCTTAGAACCTTATGAGAGATTGACGGAGTACAAATTTGGACACACGACGTACATAGTAAAAACCAAGTTCAATTTCACAAGCGAAAGTCTTAAGGACATTATCTCCCGTCTCATCAGCAAGGAAATTCATAAGGCAGCATAAATTTAGATGTAATCGGCAAATTAGCGGATTATGTCAAAAAAGTTAAATAAAATTTATTGATTTACTACATTGAATTATTCTAAAAGATGTGGTATAATTAACACATAATCCGCTGTATTTGTCGGAAAGTGAGGATTATATGTTAAAAGACAAAATTACAGCTTTATATTGTAGGCTTTCGCAGGACGACGGGCTCGAGGAGAGTAATTCGATCACGAATCAAAAATCAATGTTGCTTAGGTACTCGCAAGACAATGGTTTAGGAAATACTCAATTTTACGTTGACGACGGGGTGAGCGGCACTACATTTGAGCGTGACGGTTTCAAAGCAATGATGTCCGATATTGAAGCTGGCAAGGTCGGTACTGTTATTACAAAGGATTTGTCCCGATTAGGTCGTGATTATCTCAAAACCGGTGAATATATCGAGATAATTTTCCCAGATTATGATGTTCGGTACATTGCTGTCAATGACAATGTAGACACGTTCAAGAGCGAAAACGAGCTAATGGCTTTCAAGAATATTTTTAATGACTGGTTTGCTCGTGATACAAGCAAGAAAATCAAAGCTGTTTTCAAGGCAAAAGGTCAATCGGGAAAGCATTTGGGCAGACCGCCATACGGCTATAAATCCTCCGAGCAAGACAAAAATGTTTGGGAGATTGATGATGAAGCTGCCGCTGTTGTCTGCAATATATTTCAGATGTGTATTGAGGGCTTCGGACCTGCACAGATTGCAAGGAGACTTCGTGAACAAGAGATTTTAATTCCAACCGCTTACGCTCAATCAAATGGTAACGGTGGGACGAGAGGGTTTAAAAATCCAACCCGCTGGGGAGAACAAACGGTCAACAAAATACTTGATAGGATTGAGTATGCGGGGCATACAGCTAACTTCAAAACGCATAAGAAATCTTACAAGAATAAGAAAAAGATAGAAAATCCTAAATCAGAGTGGCTAATTTTTGAGAATACTCACCCTGCGATAATTTCACAACATGACTTTGATTTAGTAAGCGAACTTCGCAAGAACAAGCGTAAAATTCAAAAATGCGGCGAAATAAATCCTTTTTCGGGAATGGTTTACTGTGCTGATTGTGGAGCGAAAATGTATCTTTGCCGTTCACGCAGTTTGACCGATGAACAGGAACATATGAAATGTTCAACCTATGCAAACGATATGAGCGATTGCTCGGCACATTTTATCCGTACAACAGTTTTGAAAAAGATTGTAATTTCGGAGTTGAACAAGCTGCTTGAAACAGTACATAATAATGAGGACGAGTTTGTCCGCGCGGCTATGGAAAACTCCGTTCAATCGCAGGCAAACGAGCTGAAAAAGGCAAGAAAGCTTGTTAAGCAGTACGAAAAACGTGTTGCCGATTTGGATAAGCTGTTCACAAGGCTTTATGAGGACAATGTTTCGGGGAAGATTTCGGACGAGCGGTTTGAGATGATGTCCAAAGGCTACGAAACGGAACAAACTGATTTAAAAGTTAAGATTTCCGAGTTATCGGCGGCTATTGAAGCTAAGGAACAGAAGTCCGCAGACACATCTCAATTTTTGGAAATTGTTAGGAAATACACCGAAATTACAGAACTTACTCCCGAAATTATGCACGAGCTTATTGAGAAAATTGTGGTTCACGCTCCCGACAAGTCGAGCGGGCATAGGGTACAGCAGATTGACATTTACTATCGGTTCAACATTGCGGTTTCTACGGCTATTGCTGACAGTAAAGCATATGACAAAAAGAGAAAGGCTGTGTAGGTTTTCTACGCAACCTTTCAAATTCAATAGAATACTTCTGTACCGCCCCCTGCCTTATAACGAAGCGCTTTATTTTTTTCTGCATTGTAAAATAAAATACTTGCCAAATGGAAATAAATATGGTATAATGTAAATCATTAATGCGTGTTACGTAAAAAGCGGAGGAATTTAAACCAATGAAAACATACGGAATCATATGTGAGTACAACCCGTTCCATAACGGTCATATCTACCAGATTGAAGAAACCCGCAAACAGGGCGCTACCCATATCGTCGCAATCATGAGCGGAAACTACGTTCAGCGCGGAGACGTTGCTATGATAGACAAGTTTGCAAGAGCAAAGACCGCCGTAGCAAACGGAGTCGATCTTGTTGTGGAAATGCCTGTGGTGTATTCCCTGTCAAGCGCAAACTTTTTTGCCCGTGCGGGAGTTATGATGCTTGGAGCTCTCGGCTGCGTGGACGGTATCTCATTCGGCAGCGAATGCGGCGACATCGAATTGCTTAAAAATGCCGCTATGGCTTCTATAAACGCGTCCAAGCCCGAAAAGATAAAACCGCTTGTTGAGCAGGGTATGTCTTTCCCGCAGGCGATACAGCAGGCTATCGCTCTGGAGTACGGCCCCATAATTGCTTCTGTATTTGATTCCCCGAACAATACGCTTGCCGTGGAATACCTCAAAGCTATAAAGCTTCTTAACCTCGAGCTTGAAACATTTACCGTCAAACGCAAAGGCTCTGAGCATGACAGTCCCGATCCTTCTGACGGCATTGCAAGCGCTAGCCTTATCCGCAGCATGATCGAGGACGGCGAGGACATCAGTCCCTATGTCCCCAAAGAAACTGCCGAGCTTGCAAGGGAATATGAAGAAAAGGAGCTTCTGGCATATTTTGACAACCTTGAAAGAGAGCTTCTGTATGTGCTTCGTTCAATGATACCTCCTGCTATTGCAGAATGTCCCGATGTAGACCCGGCTTTGGCAAACTTTATATTCCGTGCCGGAATAGACGCAAAATCTCTTGACAGTTTCCTTGAAATGACCGGAACCAAAAGGTACACCATGGCGAAAATAAGAAGAGTACTGCTGAACCTTTATATAGGAACAAAAGCCTCAGACCTTATGATAATGCCGCCGTACGGCAGAATACTTGCTTTTAACGAAAAGGGCAGCGAGATCCTTAAAGTCTCCAAGGAAAAAGCCGAGGAAAATAAGCTTGCTATTCCATTCGATACATCGCTCAAGGATATAATCGAACTCAAGCGTCCTCCCATAAGCAGATTTGCTGACATTTCAAACAGAGCTACAAACCTTTACGGTCTTGCTTCAAGGACTATCCGCCCCTGTGCCGAGGACTTTACGGCAAAGATAGAAATACAAGAATAATTTACAAATCTTGTAATTTGTTTACAATTATACTTCATTTTGTAACTTTTCGGGCTTGTTTTTTACAATTCGTCATAAAATTGTAATATATTTCGTTAAAAAAGCTATTGCCAAAACAGAAAAAATATTGTATACTTGTAAGTAAGCAAAATTTATTTTTCGCAATAACTGCCTTTAAAAGGCATGAAAACCAATTTGCAAAGGAGATTTTTAAAATGAAAAAGAAAAACCTCGGCAGGATTGCCGCAGCAGGTCTGGCAGCTATGACGGCTGTTTCCGCCATGGGCGTTACTGCAAGCGCAACAGAAATTGATTCTAACGGTCGTATCAGCGGCTACGTATACAAGGTAGTTGAAAACGTAGGCGGTGGAACCGACGAAAACGGAAAACCTATTCCTGTTACTCCAAAGGTAACTTATTATGACCAAGCGCCTTCGGATGTTAGTTACACTACTGAAAGCGTTACAACAGCGTTCGGATATGGAGCAACGATATATTATCAGATTGTTAACGGACAAACTGTTGTTTCAAATCGCAAGCCTGCAAGCGGAAGCTATTCATCGGGTGTAACGATCGGCTACGGAAATACAACACCTACCCCCGGCGGAAGTTCCAGTCTTGCAGCAAGCAACAATGCAATTTATAGGGGCGCTACTGATGGTCTTTGGTATCCGAATTTGTCCAGTTTGCGCGCTGCAGGTAATACGTCTTACAGCCAGACTCTTACTTTGACCGGCTCACAGACTTACGGCAGTGTAAGAAACGCATACGGTTCCGATAATATTTACTTCAACCAGATAAGCGGTTCTTATGAATTTGGCGTTCCGAATGTAGCTAACTACATTAAGATCACCGGATATGATAGCTCAAACAACAATTACTACGGATATACATATGGTGTATACAAGGTAGGCACACTATATTATCCTACTTACAATTCCGCTCTCTCCGCTGCAGGCGGCGACGCTAGCAAAGTATACACGTCCCAGAGTCTTACTGCACCAACATATAACTATTTTAACCGTTTAACAGGTAAGTATTATCCTACATATGCCGCAGCTGCTAGCGCTTCTTCTGGAAACACTTCATATGTTGTTTCCTTAGGTTATTACAACAATAATAACTATTATTACGATGATTGGTATTACGGTTATGGTTATGGCTACGATGACCCATACTACTACTACTGGCTTGAAAGACAAAAAGAAAAGAATGATGACACAACAAGCTCCAAGAACGATTCCACTACTGCTACCGTAGGTAACAGAAAGGGTTGGACAGCTGTTGCAAAATACCTCAGTTCCCTCAAGAATGGTTCCAGTGTTTCTGTAAGCATGAATTACGAAACCTCCATTCCTTCTTCCGTAACTTCTGCTATTTACGGCAAGAATATTACGGTTAAATTCGTACTCAAGAACGGCGTTGTTTTTGCTATCAACGGAAAAGATCTTTCCACGACATCTTCGATCGACATTGATACAACTTACAACACCGATATGGTTCCGACAAAGCTTATTAAAGCGGCTTACAAGAAGAACGACGCTGTAAGCAATGCTCAGATCACTATCAGCGGCGGATCTTTCGGCGTAGATGCTGACGTTACAGTTAAGTTCTCCACTAAGCGCGCAGGCTGCACTGCTAAACTGTATCGTTACAACTCTGCAAAGGAAACTCTTTCGCTCGTTGACACAGCTAAGGTTCAGAGCAACGGTAAGTGTACTTTCGGTGACGTTGACAAGGGCGGTAACTTTGTAATCATACTTTGTTAACAAAAAGTTATTGACACAAGGCGCTTTTTATGGTATACTATCTTACCGTAAGTGATTAGGTAGCACTACTGTCCGATATGTTGTGATGGGCTGCTATGCAATCATAAATATATTGGAAAGAAATGAGGTGCTGTTCATGAAGCAGGGTATTCATCCCGACTATAAGGAGACTACCATTACCTGTGCTTGCGGCAATGTTATCAAGACTCGTTCCACAAAGGAAAACATCAGAGTCGAGATTTGCTCCAAGTGTCACCCGTTCTACACCGGTAAGCAGAAGCTTGTTGACACCGGCGGACGTGTAGACAGATTCAAGAAGCGTTTTGGTATGGATAAGTAATTCGCAAGCCTGCGTAGTTCTTTACGCAGGCTTGTTTTTTGGCTAAAGGATATTAAGAAAGGAAAATTTACATGGACGGCGATTATTCCACTGTCAAAGGTTTGGCGAAAGCTTCCTTTACCGAGAAGAAGTCAGAATTCATCGGACACATCAAGCACGTAGAAAACGAAGACGAAGCCGTGGATTTTATTAATGAAATACGCGCGTCAAACCGAAAAGCCAAACATAACGTATATGCTTATATCCTGCGTTCCGGAAACATTTCCAGATATTCTGACGATGGCGAACCACAAGGTACGGCAGGAGTCCCGGTGTTGGAAGTGCTACGCAAGGAGGGGCTGACAGACGTTTGCTGTGTAGTCACAAGATACTTCGGAGGTATTCTGCTCGGCGGCGGCGGTCTGGTCAGAGCATATTCCCACAGCGCCAAAATTGCCGCTGATGCCGCAGAACGGCTTATCATGTGCCTTTGCAGACCTATAACAGTTACTGCGGATTATAATCTGTACGGAAAAATCAGTTACGTACTTCCGGAATTTGAGGTCAAACTTTTAAATACAGACTACGCCGAAAATGTCACAGTAAAAATGCTTGTCAAAAAAGATTTTTGCACTCCGCTTATTGAAAAATTAACCGATATTACCAATGGAAACGCTTTTATTGTACATGGTGATGAATATTACGATAATTTTGCATGATTATTTGTGCACTAATACAAAATTTATATTAAAAAGAGGTTTTTTTTTCGCGAAAATTGTATATATAAGCAGATACAATATTTAAATGCGCTACTATATCATCAGACTTCCCGGAGGTGCGGATATGACAGTACGCGAACAAACAGAAATCACAGAGTTGGGTATTCTGTGCGAGGATGCCTGCACATCAAAGGGTACGGGCAGACGTGTCCGCAGTGAACCCAAATGTCCGCTGAGAACGGAATTTCAGCGCGATAGGGACAGGATACTCCACTGCAATTCGTTCAGAAGACTAAAGCAGAAGACCCAGGTGTTCCTCTCCCCCGTCGGCGACCACTACAGAACACGGCTAACACATACACTTGAAGTGTCGCAGATTGCGCGTACTATTTCAAGGGCTTTCAGACTCAACGAAGATCTGACCGAAGCTATTGCTCTCGGACACGATTTGGGTCATACTCCTTTCGGTCATTCCGGAGAGGATATTCTCAACGAAATATGTCCGTACGGCTTCAAGCATTATCTGCAAAGCGTCCGCGTGGTTGATTACATAGAAAACGACGGCGCAGGTCTTAATCTTACATACGAAGTAAAAAACGGCATTGCTTGTCATACAAACAAGATTGCTGTTACAAAAGAGGGCTATATTGTACGCCTTGCAGATAAGATCGCTTATATAAACCATGACATAGACGACTCGATACGTGCGGGAATGCTCAAAGAAGATGATTTGCCAAAGTCCGCAACCGATATTCTCGGCAACAGCAAAAGCAAGCGTATCACTACTCTGATCACCTCTATTGTTGAAAACGGCGTGGAGGATATCCGCATGAGCGACGAAGTCAAAAAGGCTCATGATGAGCTTAGGGAGTTTATGTTCGCAAACGTGTACAAAAATTCATCGGCAAAGGCTGAGGAAGCAAAAGCAAAAGCAATGATAGAACGGCTTTATATGTACTTTTTGAGGTACCCCGACAAGCTTCCCGACGAATACAAAAAAATCATGGCGAAGTTCGACAAAGACAGAGCTGTGTGCGACTATATAGCGGGCATGACCGATGTTTACTCGGTAAACCTATACAACGAACTGTTTATACCGAAAGGCTGGAAAAAATAATGGCGTTTCCCGAGCTGTTCATTCAGGAGCTCAAACAGAATAATCCTATTGACAGCGTTATGTCGTCATACGTCAGTCTGATACGCCGCGGCAGAGGCTGCGTTTGTCTGTGCCCTTTTCACTCGGAAAAATCGCCGTCCTGCACGGTTTTTCTTGACGCAGCCGACCCGCATTTTTACTGCTTCGGCTGCGGAGCGGGCGGGGATGTTATCACCTTTGTAATGAAAATTGAAAACCTCGGTTACGTTGAAGCTATAAAATTTCTTGCCGACCGCGCAGGAATGACTATGCCCGAAGACACAAAAAACGATGAAAGCTCACGCATTAAATCTCGAATTCTGGAAATAAATCGAACTGCGGCAAGATATTTTTACGATACTTTGACCGGCTCTCCGGACGGTGAAAAGGGACGGCGGTATTTTGCAGAACGCCGGCTCTCTTTGGCTACCATTACGAAATACGGACTGGGATATGCTCCTAACGGTTGGTATAATTTGTCCAATCACCTGCATTCAAAAGGATTTAAGGACGATGAGATAATCTCCGCTTTCCTTTGCGGACGCGGTAAAAACGGAGGCGTATACGACGTTTTCCGAGACCGTGTGATGTTCCCGATTATTGACCTGCGGGGAAATGTCATCGCTTTCGGTGGACGAACTATTGACGGAGACGGTCCGAAATACCTGAACAGTTCCGATACACCCGTATTTAAGAAAAGCCGCAATCTTTTCTCGCTTAACTTTGCAAAAAAATCTGAAGAAAAACGGCTTATCCTTGCAGAGGGCTACATGGACGTTATCGCTATAAATCAAGCAGGATTTGAAAACGTTGTTGCCACCCTTGGTACAGCTCTTACTCAGGAACAGGCACGTTTGATGTCCCAATACGCCGAAGAAATAATCATTGCCTACGACTCTGACGGCGCAGGACAGAACGCTACTCATAAAGCTATCAACCTTCTTTCAGAGGTAGGACTGCGCACCAAGATCATCAAAATGGAGGGAGCAAAAGACCCCGATGAGTACATAAAAAAATTCGGCGCACTCCGTTTCAAGCAGCTTTTGGACAAGTCGGGCGGAGCAATTGAGTTTGAGCTTGAAAAATGCCGCGCCGGTTTGGATACCGAAACAGACGAGGGCAGAATAGAGTATTTGAAGCGATGCGTAAACATTCTTGCGGACATCTCTTCCCCTATTGAGCGCGAGGTATATGCCGGCAGGCTTGCGGAATCTAACAAAGTGAACAAGGAAATGATCGTTCAACAGGTAAACGGTCTTATAAGAAAAAGGCAAAATCAGTCCAAAAACAAAGAATGGACTGAAATAAGAACGTTCCAAAAGCAAATGCGTACAAATCCCGATTCGTACCGAAAACCAAAGGAATACAAAGCCGAGATCGGCATAATTGCTTATCTTGCAGCAAATCCGGACGAAGCAGATTATATTTCATCAAGAATTGCTCCGGAACAATTTACGACGGATTTCAACAAAAAAATCTACTCCGTTATGCTGGAAAAGATAAAAAATTCAGTTTTTTCCAATATTCTTTCACTTCAAAGTGAATTTAGCGCCGATGAAATGGGTAAAATAACCGAAATTGAAGTCAATAGCAAAGATGTAAATATTAATAAAACTGCTCTTGATGATTTTATTAATATTCTTATTTCATCAGCCGACAATTCCGAGAGTGCAAAGGATATGTCGGACGATGAGTTTTTAAAATATATTCAGAATTTAAAAAGAAAGAAGTAGAAAGGATGACCTTTATGTCAAACAATAAACGGACTATCGAGAGCCTTATGGAGCAGGGAAAGGCAAGCGGCAAGCTGTCTGCCAAGGAAATTACAGACGTGCTGGAGGAGCTTGAATACGACGTCGACCAAATGGAGGCTTTCTACGACAGCTGCTCAAATCTCAACATTGAGGTCATTGAGGACTTTAGCATCGACACCGATCTGTCCCTCCCACTGGACGCTACTGCTGACGATCTTGAGCTTACCCTCTCCACAGAGGGTATTGCAATTGACGATCCCGTTAAAATTTACCTTAAAGAAATAGGACGGGTTCCCCTGCTTACCGCCGAAGAGGAAATAGAGCTTGCTGAGCGAATGGCTCAGGGAGATATCAAGGCAAGAAAGCGTCTTGCAGAAGCCAACCTTCGTCTGGTAGTGTCTATTGCAAAACGCTACGTAGGACGCGGTATGCAGTTCCTTGACCTTATTCAGGAGGGAAATCTCGGTCTTATCAAGGCTGTTGAAAAATTTGACCACACTAAAGGCTTTAAATTTTCCACATACGCTACCTGGTGGATAAGACAGGCTATCACAAGGGCGATCGCCGATCAGGCTCGTACTATCCGTATCCCGGTACACATGGTTGAGACTATAACAAAGGTGAAAAAAGCTTCAAGCCAACTTTTGCACCAGAACGGTCACGATCCATCTCCCGAAGAAATAGCGGAATTCACAGAAATGCCGGTGGAACGCGTACGCGAGATAATGCGTATTGCGCAGGATCCCGTTTCCCTTGAAACTCCTATCGGCGAGGAGGAAGACAGTCATCTGGGAGATTTCATTCCCGACGACGACGCGCCTGCTCCTGCGGAAGCCGCATCCCTTATCCTGCTCAAGGAACAGCTTGGAGAGGTGCTTTCCACTCTTACCGAGAGGGAAGAAAAAGTACTCAGACTGCGTTTCGGTCTGGAAGACGGCAGAAGCCGCACCCTTGAAGAAGTTGGCAAGGAATTCAACGTTACCCGCGAACGTATCCGCCAGATCGAGGCTAAAGCTCTCAGAAAGCTCAGACACCCCAGCAGAAGCAAAAAAGTCAAGGATTTTCTTGACTGAAACACGAGTCAGCAGTCCTGAAAATAAAACGAAAGGAGTAATTTCCGCCGCCTGTTTTGCCGCGGCTGAAATGGCATTATTATGCAGATAACATTGGAATCAGATTACGCTGTAAGGATAGTCAGCTGCCTTGCCGAGTCTAAGCGGCGCATGGACGCAAAAACAATTTCAGAGCAAACCTGCGTTACTCTTAGATTTGCTCTTAAAATTCTGCGCAAGCTTGTGGCAAGCGGTATTATAAAATCTTTCAAGGGTACGCAAGGCGGATACGAGCTTGCTAAAACGCCTCAGGAAATTTCTCTTAAAGACGTTATTGAAACTGTAGAGGGCAAGTACTGCCTAAGCAAGTGCCTTTCGGACAGCTATGACTGTAACCGCGGTATGTCCGGGATATGCCGCTTTCAAAAAGTGTATGATGAAATTTCCTCCGAGGTGGAAAAAAAGCTGGCTTCATACACATTTGATATGTTTATGGATACATAAATCCTTAATGCAAAACTAATGGGATAGAAACGGCATTCTGTTTCTATCCCATTTTTGATATTATAATTAACCGTAATACGCGGTAATAGTAATATCGCTCTTAATATTGTCAAGACTCTTATCCCAACCGAGGAAACGGTTTCCATTTTTGTCGGTTATAGGCCAGAATGGAGGTTCTGCGGTTCCCCCGTCAGGTGTTTTTACAGTATGGAATTCACCGTCTATTATAAAAGTGACCGTATGATACTCACCTGTTGCAAACACCGCCGTAATAGTAGTATCTATTATAATATTGTCAAGGGACTTATCCCAGCCAATAAAACGATTTCCCATACTGTCTGTACTTGGGATATACGGCGGAACAACAGCTCCCCCATGTTCTGCCTGAATAGTATAAGTATCATTTTCTACAACAAAGGTAACCGTATGGGTTCCGGCAGGTTCAAGAATCGCAGAAATAACAATATCTTTGGTGATATTTGTAAAATCTTTGTCCCAACCTTTAAAGATGTAGCCCTCCACATTTATAGTTGACGGAAGATTGGCAGACTTTCCGTGTTCGACCTGAATAGTATTTGACTTATTTCCGATAACTACCGTTACAGTATGAGTATTTCCTGATGGCTCTGATGAAAACTCGTTGAACTGAGCTGTAATAACCCTATCCTCTGTAATGTTATCAAACGAACCGTCCCAACCGATAAATTCCAGACCCTCGACAACCGGATCCTCAGGTTTAACGGCATTTCCTCCGTGAATTACTTCCTGAATGGTTTCTTCGCCGTCCACAACGATTGTAACCGTATGGTAAACTCCGCTGTTATCCGAAGAGTCCGCAGGAACAGTCTCTGTAACCGCTGCTGCGGCGGTAGTAGTGACAGGCGCAGTCGTGGTTGTTACTATAGGAGCGGCAGTGGTGTATCCCGGAAGAGTAGTTTCCGTAGGCGCAGGAGCAGTTGTGACAATAGGCTCGGCAATCTGTATAGTATCAGAGCTGTCAGTTACCGTCTCATCAGGCTGCTGTTCAACGGGAGGCGCATCTTCGTTGTCATCTCCGTCCGAATTTTTATCATATGCTGCCTTTAATTCTTCGGGGGTATAAGGAAACTCTTCGCCTATAATTGCGGCAATGGTTATAAGATTTTTAAGGTCGGAAGCGGAAAGCTCCTCCAGATCGAAGTCCAGATTGAGCGCCTCAAATGAAGGTCCGTCCTCGGAGACAATCCGTCCCCATTTTTTGGCTATCTGAAGCTCAGCGTTATTTACGGAATTTCCAGCCGCGTCATAAAGCTGAATACTGTTGTCGCCCATAAAGGTGTACAAATCGGTATAAGACATAAACTCGTTAGTACTGTAGGAAATTTTTGACACGCTTTTATCCGTAGAGATCATAGAATCGGCAGTTCTTATGTTTATTGAGCAGCGATCATCGTCCGCAAAATTTCCTATTACCGAGCCGCTTCTTAAGAAAAGCTCGCCATTTTCCTTGCCGTTGAATTCTCCCGACACAACAACCTGAGAATCTGAACCGAGAACAATATAGTTCTTTTCGGAATTTTTCTTTCCTTTATATGCAAGTATGCATGAGGAATCCGAGCCAAGAGTAATAATATCGCCGTTTTTAAGCATATCTCCGCTTGCAGAACTTGTAACAGCGTCGGAATTTGTAACGCTGACGCTTCCCGAAGCTGACGATATGTACAGTCCGTATGAGGATCCTCCGCCTCCGGTTACAACAAACAACGTAATGACTATCGCAATAAGCGCACAGCCTCCGAGAATAAGCGGTATCTTAAAATTGTTTATAAAGTCTTTCATAAACGTTATTGCCTGATCCGGTCAAAATCCGGATCATCTCCTTTCATTAATTTTCAGCTTCTGAGGTTCCCGCGGTAACGGTAACTTCGCCGCCGAAATCATCGTCTGTCTCTGCAAACCAGTCTTCATAGCCATCGGTGCCGGTATTGGTATTTCCGGTTATCTCCCACCATTTTATACCCGAATAAGTAGTATATACATGAGTCTTCAGTGTTGTGCCCAGCGTCCCGTAGGACTCATCATCAGTTTCAGTTTCCTCTAGAGGCGGAGAAGTTGTAACTGTCGTAGGTTCTGTGGTAGTTACTGTAGTTGTTACAGTAGTATCAGAGGAATCATCTGTAACCGATTCAGTTGCCGTTTCCTGCTTGAGCCGTTCGTCCCTAACTATCTTATAGGCGCGGTTAAGCTCTTCAGGAGTAAACGCAAGCTCCTTTTCAGCGCACGCCCGTATTAGCTCTCCGAGCGTTGAATCGTTAAGGGTAAGAAGATCGAAGCTGTAATTAAGGTAGTCATACTTGCACATTTCCTCCGAAGTAAGCATCTGAGCCGCAGTCCGCTCAATAAGCAGCATAGGCAGCTCATAGGGCTGCTTATCCGCGTCGTAAAGCTGAAGAGAAACGGTGCCGTCAAAATTTTGCACCTGGGTTATCATAACGTCCTTATAACCCATGTACTCCTTTACATAATCAAATTTAGCCCGAAATGCCGTTCCCTTTACCGAAACGGAGCTGTTGGGAGTTTTAAGTGAAAACGTTGCATTTTTTTTCAGTTTATTGTTAAGGCGGCAAATTACCGCTCCTCTGGTGAGGTTTACCGAAATATCGCCTTTTGAGTCCACATCGGTAAAGTATATGTACACGGTTGACTCCGGTTCTATCCATACAAATTTGTCCCTGTCAACACTTATCCTCACAAAGCTGTCCTCAGCAGTAGTAATAATGTCTCCGCTTTTCAGTGAAAACTGCTTATCAGCGTTAAGCCGCCTGCTGTCTCTTAAAATATAAGCCGTACCGCTGATATCGGTAACAATAAGCCGTCTTGCCACATCTCCGCCGAAATACAGGCTTAAAACTATAGCTCCCGCGAGAACCATAAGTATACTTATAACGCCTATCATTATAAGCTTTAAATTTTCGGAAAGGATCTTTATCAAATCACAGCCGCCTTTCAAAACTGCAAACATTTTTCTATGTTCGGTATCCCGCGCTAAATCCTGCGGGACTTAATAATCGAAACGATATGAGGATAAAAATTTTAACATTTTTATCCGCACATACAATTACACTTTATTATACCACACATAAGTTTTTTTGTCAAAGCATTTTAGAGAATTTGTCGATTTTCAGAAAATCAACACATTCAGTCCGCCCTATTCTGAACCGTTACTACTCCAAATTCCAGAAAACGGGGACAGGGTTTATCAGAACCCCTGTCCCCGTTTGGGCAAAATTTTCCGCAGTCAGCGAAAAGCTTTGGTATTGCGACTAAGCCGATAAGCCGGGTTTTGTCGTGTGCGGAAATCTATCTGGGCGAATCGTCGCCGAAACGCTCAAGCCGTCGTTGCAATGCGTCTGCCGAGCAAACAATAACGCATTGTTCCAAAATGACGTTGCATCGGACAGGGTTTACATGGCAGCGCAGTCTCCTGCGCTCCGGTGAGCTCTTACCTCGCCTTTCCACCCTTGCCGGAAAACCGGCGGTATATCTCTGTTGCACTATCCCTAAGGTCGCCCTCGGCTGCCGTTAGCAGCTGCCCTGCTCTGTGATGCCCGGACTTTCCTAACGCAGTCCCGCAATATGCGTGACACGTTCAACCGCATAGCTTACTCGCACCATAAGTATACCACATATTTTTGCATATGTCAAATGAGGAAAAATAATTTTTTAAAAGGCAGGAAATTTCTTCCCAAATTCTGAGGAAGAACTCATTCCTGCCCTTTATGTTTAAAATTATTTAAACAGGTCACCGTTTTCGACCCACAGATCCAAAGAACTCGGATCTCCTGCCGCAGCCGCCCTGAGAACAATGCTTGTGTCCTTCATGGAAAGTGAGCTGCAATTCTTTCCTACGCTTATGTCACCGTCAGCGGTTTTAAGAGTACCGCGCTCATAGCTCATATGCGAAACATTGCTTCCTGCCGATTTATCTGAAATAACGCTCTTCACAACGGAAGCAAGTTTCTTTGATGGAAAACCGTACTGTGACTTAGCATTGAACCGTAAGTTAGTCAGCTCGCTTGTAACAGCGTCTCTCATATTTCTGTTCATGCCCAAAATATTTCCTCTTCTGTCCACAGACAGCTCGGAGATATCCTGTCCGAAACACTTTTCCAACGCTTCCGCAACAACGGAATAATATGCCTCGGCCATTTTGCCGTTAAGTATTTTAGAACCGTTTGCAATACTGTCAAGGTCTGCCTTTTTCATGGATTTGTTCAAAGCGTTCTGAACTCCGTCAAGATACTTTTCATCGGAAATTTCCGTTATCTTTGCTTCACCGCTGTTTACGTCATAATCAAACTTGAAACTGATATTTTCGGGTACGCCCTCGTCGGAAAGATTTTTCTTCATAATGTCGTCAAAATTTTCACAGGACTTTGAAAGAGTAATCATAGACTTAGCCGCTTTTACGCGGTAATCTCCAAGACTTCCGGAAGTTCCGAGTTCTTTCAGAGAATCGCTTGTAACGCTCGAATAACGGTCGTATTTAAAACCGCTGTTTTTCTTAACACCAGATGTCTGCTGCATCTGAGAATAAAGCGTTTTGCGGGAGGAACGGTTTGCTGACAATCCCAACGCACTGATACGGCGGCGCATACCGCTGATATTTCTTAACATCTGAAAAGACCCCTTTTCATCATATATAATATATGTCGGCACAAATATAAAAAACTTTAGGAAAAATAACCGCTTTTCCTAAAGTTTTTTATATTATTTTACAATATCCTCAATTCTGCCGCTTGTTCCCGCAAGACCAAGCGCACTGTCAACAGGAAGCGAAAAGCATATCCCGCGGCTTTCAGTAAGTATCCCCGCCGCGTCAAGGATATTCTGCATGACGCGCTCCCTGTCTTCCCTGCCGACAACAATGAGAACTACGTCCTTTTCGGGCTGAATAGATATGCCCAAAAATTTTGCCGCTTCTTCGCCGCCAAGTCCAAGACCGTGCAAAAGCGTTCCTCCGCGTGCTCCCGCCGCCTTGGACGCCTCCTTGACAGCCTCGAATCCGCCTCGGTTCACAATAGTTATTATCATTTCATATTTGGCTTCGGACATTTCACTCGCTCCCTCCGTTTCGGGTTTAGTACCGTTTATTGCAAACGCCGTTCCTGACGCTCCGCTGACAGGCACCGTAAAGGCTATGCCCCTGCCCGCTTCGCTGAGAGACAGCTTTTTATTGAACACATCGTAAAGCTTCATTACCCGTCCGTTTGGCACAAACACCGCAGCGATAACTTTTTTATTGTCGCCGAGACCAAGATAATCAAGCATAGCCGAGTTAGCCGAACCGTGACCGTGGAGCAGGAAACGGCACGGCAGGTTCTCCCTCTCAAGAATATTGTGCACGTCCTGCGCACGTCTGTAATCCGCTATCAGAAACATCGCTTTCACTTTCCGGTTCCCCCTTTTTCTGTGTACATTTTTTACTTTAGAGAAAATTCCATGACCACCAAATACATTTGCAGCTATCGTTATTTCAAAGTACCCGCGTCAAGGCTCGGCTTAGTATCCGTAAAAACAGCCCTGTCGCAGCTTTCGTCCAAAACGATCGGGAATATCTGTCCGCCCTCGCATATCTGATCGGACTTGACTGTCTTAAACTTGCTGATAAGACCCAGTACCTGTATAGTCAGCAAAGGAGTCATCGCCACCATTGCAACGATTCCGAACGCGTCAGTGGAAATATTTCCGCCTCTGGAGGCACAAGCTCCCATAGCAAGCGGAAGCAGAAATGTGGCTGTTAAAGGTCCCGAAGCAACGCCGCCCGCGTCAAACGCTACCGAAGTAAAAATAGGCGGTACAAACAAACTGATAATAAGCGCAAGAGCATAGCCGGGTATCAAAAACCATAAAATGGATATTCCTGTAAGCACTCGAATCATGGATATACCTACCGAAGCGGCAACGCCCAGTGCAAGACTTATTCCAAGAGAACGCCCCGAAATACGCCCCTCGGTAATCGTCTCAACCTGCTGCTTCAGTACGTGCACCGCAGGCTCCGCCGATACGATAAAGTAGCCGATCAACGCACCTATTGGGACAAGCAGCCATGAACCTCTGCCAGCCGCAAGATTTTCTCCTATATGCTGACCGACAGGCATAAACCCCACATTTGCCCCTGTAAGAAACAGTACCAGTCCCACGTATGTAAATGCAAGTCCCACAAAAATTTTAAGCATGGTTTTCATGTCAAGCCTGAGGAATATCAAATCAAATGCCAGAAAGAAAACCACAATTGGAACGAACGCCGATGCCACGTCCTCTATGTAATGCGGAAACGCCCGCAGGAATTCGCGGAAGCTTTCCGAAATAATATCATAATTTTCAGGATAAGTAAGAGTCTGTTCAGCAGTTTCGGTACTGTTCAAGGCGCCGAGCAAAAGCACAGTGAGGATGGGTCCTATAGAACACATTGCGACCAGACCGAAGCTGTCCTCCGCAGAGGTCTTATCGCCGCGGATAGATGAAAGACCCAGACCGAGCGCCATTATGAACGGCACGGTGATAGGTCCGGTAGTAACTCCGCCCGAATCAAAGGCGGCGGGTATAAAGCTCGGAGAAATAAGAGGCGAACATGCAAAAATAAATATCAATGCATAAAAAGCTATGAATACAGCCGATATTTTTACCTGCATAAAAATACGCAAAAACGCAAGCGTAAGGAAAATTCCCACGCCAACGCCCACCGACCATATCATAACCTGCGTGTCTACAATGGGCGTCTGCTCAGCAAGAACCTTCAGATCCGGCTCTGCAACGGTAACAAGCACTCCTATCAGAAAACAAACGGGAAGAATAAAGGCGATCTTTCTGGACTTTGTAAGCCGCGCTCCGATCTTTTCGCCGATGATTATCATTGACGTATCCGCGCCAAGCGTAAACATTCCAATGCCTACAATGAGAAATACAGTTCCGACAAAAAAAGAAAAGAACATCTCGCCGCTGAGCGGAACGATTGTTACCGACAGCAGGAAAACCACTGCCGCCACAGGAAGTACAGCTCCCAAAGATTCTTTTATTTTTTCAATAAGGTTTTTCTGCATAAATCGGCTCCTTTCCTCATTTATTTTGATAATAAAAAACGCATATATGCTGACAGGCAACACCATAAAGGCAAGCCGATATCCGTTGTATTCACTACCACGAAATTACTGCTTCCCTTATGAAAAATTTACTGTCGGCATAAAGCGCAAAGCTTTTATCTGTGCGGTCTTGAACTTACTGTGGTGATCGCTTTTGTTACAGCTACGTCAATATCTATAGTGTTCTGATATTTGGTAGCATCCAATCTGCTGAACAGTTCTCCTTTGTGAGAATTTACATACTTTGGCTTAAGAGCGTTAAGAGCCAGCGCCATCATGTCGTCTATACATTTATCGCACTTACAGCAATCCACCTCTTGTAAAAGGAACTCAAGACGTCCTCTTACAACGCTCTCCATAACATTAACAACAGCCATCGCAACATCAACATCCTTTCATCTATACCGTCAGAAATCTGCGCTTAATTTAAAGTGACACATTTCTGTTTATGACCTCAATGCACATTCTTCCATTGTGATACGGACATTTCCAAGGGTTTACCATGTTGACAGTCTGCATGGGCTTGCCGTCAAAGTCAACTTCCCCCCACCATTCGGAGTTTTCACGCTTATCCGTCTGTATGGTCTTGATCCACTCGAAAACCTTATCGGCAGCGTCAAGGAACTTTTTGTCTCCGCCTTGCTGAAACGCATTTACAAAACCGACCACACTTTCCGCCTGTACCCACCATACGCGCTTTTTATCTATCTTGTCATTTTCACGCTCATTGTTTACCGCTCCGTTTTCAAAAGCGATATCGTATATGTTTTCAGCAATACGCAAATCGATAAACCGCCATTTCGCCATGAAACGTCGTTCCCCTATTACCTCGCAGGCTCTGTCAATGAGCCATGAAGCCTCAATATCATGACCGTATGAATGGATATCCCCTATCTCGTTAAACTCACGGTCAAAAAATACGCGCAGACGGTTCTCATTGCCGTTGAAAATTTTGTCCTCCGTAATCTGTAACAGGAACATCAGCCGTTCCTCTATATGAGCGCACTCGCCGCTTTCGCAGGCTTCAAGCAGTACGGTATAAGCTTCGATAAGGTGCAGAACTGTATTCATGGTCTTGTCAGCCATGAGACCGTTTTCTGAGAGAGCGTCGTTGGGAACGATTTTCCAGTCAACGGACATCGCTTCAAGGTACGCAACATCGTCCCTGCACTTGTCCTCAACCGTATGGAAAAGCTCCAACGCAAGATCGAGAGCAGTTTTGTCCCTTGAAGCAAGATAATACGCCGACAATGCATATATAGCAAACGCCTGATTATAAGTATGCTTCATAGTATCGGCGGGTCTTCCGTCGTAAGTCATCATCCACCAAACGCCGCCGTTGACCGTATCCACGCATTTTTTCAGGAACTCATACGCATGACGGGCATTGTCAAGCAAATATTCGTCTCCCAGAGTTCTATAGCAGGAGGAGTAAAACCACAATATCCGAGACGTGAGTATAACGCCTTTATCGGCAGTCTTATCCACATTCAGATCGTTGTCCATAAAGCCGTAAAATCCGCCGTTTTCATCGTCCCGAAGCCTGTTCCAGAAAGGCAGGATACGCTCCGTAAGTTCTTTTCTGCATTTATCAGCCAGCATACAAAATCTTCATCTTCCTTTTATAGTAATATTTATTTTTCACCAAATTTGTTCATTACAAGTCCAGTTATGAGCTTGGGATAGAAATAAGTGGATTTCTGCGGCATCTTCTCGCCCGCAGCCGCAACATCCCTGATTTCCGAAACCTTTGTAGGATTCAGGATAAATGAGCAGTCCGCACCGTCCATATCCACTGCTCTCAAAGCCTCCTCGCGGGAACGGGTATAGCCGAGATTTTTCTGATTTGCCATATTTTCCTTATCGATCCCGAAAATTCTCTCAAGCACAAGGCTGTGCAGCACCGAAACATCCAAACCGCAGTAAGCCTCCGACATATCCGGAAGCAGCCTCTTCACAGCATTTTCATCTTTTAAAGTCATAACAAAGCACTTTCCCGCGCCGACGTACATAGCGAAAGCTTTTTTACCCTCGTCGTAAGCCTTATTAAGTGCCGCCTGCATACGTCCCTCGTCGGGAGCTTCGGCAACAGTAAAGTAATTTTTACACTCATCAATAATTTTTTCAGCGTCAAACTCTGCAAGGCCGTGAACTATCCTGTGAGTGGGAAAAACCACCAATCCGGGATTTTCCATATTGACCAACATCATCATAATATAGCCGCTCTGATCTCCGGGAACAGCTTTTCCCTCGGCGCAAAGACTTTTATGAAAGTTAAGAGCCGTCTCATAGCGGTGGTGACCGTCGGCAATGTAAAGCTTCTTGTCAGCAAAAGCCGCCGTAAGCCTTGAGATCATATCTCCGTCGGAAACCCTCCACATTCTGTGAACAGTACCGTCTCCGTCGGTGATCTCCATATCCGGCGTACCCTTTGAGCAACCGTCAATCATATTGTAAACAATCTTGTCCCCGTCCATGTAGAGGGAGTATATCTGACTGAAATTGCAGAAAGTCTCGCTCATAAGGTCAAATCTGTCCTGCTTGGCTTTAGAAAGAGTCTCCTCGTGAGGAAGAACTATTCCCTCGGAAAAATCCGTAAGCTTCACAAGAGTCACAAATCCTTTCAGAGAGCGCCTTGCGCCGTTTGCCGTAAACTGCATCTCATAAACGTAAACGCTTTCTTCGTCGTCACAGGCAAGAATTTCATTTTCAAGCCATTTGTCAAGCGTATCTCCTGCTTCTGTATACCGCTCATCACCGCCCTTGGGCAGTTCCAGACGGATTATATTATATGGATTCTTTTCGATGTATTCCCCGCGCTGAGCATCGGAAATTATATCATACGGAGGACACACAAGCGTATCAAGCGTTCCGCCGTTATCCGTATATCTCATACCTTTGAAAGCTTTAATTTCAGCCATTTTCGGACTCCAATCCCAAATTATTTCAGATCCATTCCGCAGCATTTCTTGTATTTTTTGCCGCTTCCGCAGGGGCACGGATCGTTTCTGCCGACCTTGCCCTTTACTTTTCTCGGAGAATTTGCTACAGTACCATCTCCGCCTGTATCCTCAGGCTTCATTACCTGTTCGCGCTTTGGAGCCTGCTCGTTGGGCTTAAGCTGAATTGTAAACAGCAAACGGATAGTTTCCTCACGAATTGATTCGACCATAGCGTCAAACATCTCAAAGCCCTCGAAACGGTACTCTACGACAGGATTCTTCTGACCGTATGAGCGCAAGCCGATGCCTCGCTTCAGTTCCTCCATATCGTCAATATGAGCCATCCACTTGATATCAACAATTTTAAGAAGGATAACACGTTCAAGTTCCCTAAGAACCTCTGAACCTACCTTTTCCTCTTTTTGTTTGTAGAAATCCATAGCTCTGCCTACAAGCTTATCCACAATATTCTGTTTAGAAGTGCTTTCAAGCTCTTCGGTAGTATAGCGGAAATCCTCGTTTACCGTAAACAGACCCATAAATCTGTCCCTCAGACCGGCAAGATTCCAGTCGTCCTTTATACCGTCGTCCAAAAGGTACTGGTCGACAGTCTCGGAAATCATATCCTGTATCATTTTAAGAATGTACTCGTGAATATCCTCGCCGTCAAGCACCTTGGCTCTTTGGCTGTAAATGATCTGCCTCTGGGCGGACATAACGTCGTCGTAGTTGAGTACATTTTTACGGATAGCAAAGTTTCTGCCCTCTACCTTTTTTTGGGAAGACTCAATGACCTTTGTCAGCATTTTAGCTTCGATAGGCATATCCTCCTCGACCTTGAGGACTTCCATCATACCAGTGATCCTGTCGCCGCCGAAAAGACGCATGAGATCGTCCTCAAGGGACAGGAAGAAGCGGCTTTCGCCCACGTCTCCCTGACGGCCTGAACGTCCGCGGAGCTGGTTGTCGATACGTCTGGACTCATGCCTCTCCGTACCCAAGATGAACAGACCGCCGGCCTCTTTGACCTTTTCAGCCTTTTCTTTGACTTCTGCGTTGTATTTCTCGTAAAGATCGCGGTATATCTTACGGGCGTTAAGGATCTCCTCGTTATCCGTCTCGGCATAGCTTATGGCCTCGTTTATAATGTCGTCTTCCATACCCTGTTTTTTCATTTCGGCTTTCGCCATAAATTCGGCATTACCGCCGAGAATGATGTCGGTACCACGTCCCGCCATGTTTGTGGCAATGGTAACAGCTCCGTACTTACCCGCCTGAGCAACTATCTCGGCTTCCTTTTCGTGCTGCTTCGCATTAAGGACATTATGCTTGATGCCCTTTTTGGAAAGCATTTTTGAAAGAACTTCCGACTTTTCTATAGATACCGTACCAACAAGCACCGGCTGACCCTTTTCATGGCACTCCTCTATCTGGCGTATAGCAGCAAGAAATTTGCCATGCTCGGTCTTGAACACAACGTCGGGGTGGTCTTTACGCTGAACAGGACGGTTTGTGGGTATCTCAATAACGTCCAGTTTATAGATCTCCTTGAATTCCTCCTCTTCGGTCATGGCGGTACCCGTCATGCCGGAAAGCCTTTTATAAAGGCGGAAATAGTTCTGGAACGTAATGCTCGCCAAAGTCTTGGACTCGTGAGCGACTTTTACGCCCTCTTTTGCCTCTATAGCCTGGTGCAGACCGTCGTTAAAGCGGCGTCCCATCATAAGACGTCCGGTAAACTCGTCAACAATGATTACCTCGCCGTCCTTGACAACGTAATCAATATCGTTCTTCATTACGCCGTTAGCCTTGAGAGCCTGATTTACATGGTGCAGAAGCGTTGAGTTATCCGCGTCAAACAGGTTTACAACATTGAAGTATTTCTCCGCCTTTTTAACGCCCTGACGCGTGATAGTGGCAGTTTTAGCCTTTTCATCTATGATATAGTCGCTGTTCTCGGAAGCTTCCTCCTGATCCACCTTGTTGTCCATTTCCACAACAATATAGGGCTTCAGCG
Organism: uncultured Clostridia bacterium; assembly: GCA_947089135.1. Lineage (GTDB taxonomy): Bacteria > Bacillota > Clostridia > Oscillospirales > Ruminococcaceae > RGIG8773. Next base: position 60,319 of record CAMUJF010000003.1, on the reverse strand, counting down.
TTTTGGCAAACTTATCCGCAAGGGTATATAACTCCGTAGATTTATCACCGCGTCCAGAAATAATAAGCGGAGTTCTCGCCTCGTCTATAAGAATTGAGTCAACCTCGTCCACAATAGCAAAATGGTGTTCGCGCTGTACCTTATCTTTTTTATAAATGACCATGTTGTCTCGGAGGTAATCAAATCCGAATTCATTGTTTGTACCATATGTTATATCGCAGCTGTAAGCCTCACGGCGCTGATCGTTGTTCAGCTCGTGGAGGATACAGCCGATAGTCAGCCCGAGATAGCGGTACACCTTGCCCATTTCCTCCGACTGGAACTTAGCCAGGTAGTCGTTTACGGTAACTACATGAACGCCTTTGCCCTCCAAAGCACAAAGATAAGAAGCGCAGCAGGCAACGAGAGTTTTGCCCTCACCGGTTTTCATTTCGGCGATACGTCCCTGATTAAGAACGATAGCGCCTATGATCTGTACGGGAAACGGCTTTTTGCCCAGAACTCTCCATGCAGCTTCCCTTACCGTGGCAAGCGCCTCGGGAAGAATATCGTCAAGAGTCTCGCCCTTTGCAAGCCTGTCCTTTAAGATACCGGTCTGCGATTTCAATGTTTCCTCGGACATAGCCGAATATTCGTCGTCAAGCTCAAGGACTTTGTTCTTGATAGGCTCGATCTTTGCAAGCTCTCTTTTGCTGTAGCTGCCGAAAAGCCCGTCGAAAATACCCATTAATTAATTCCACCTTTTATTATTTAACATCATAATTATCATTTATTATAATCCAAAAGTACAAATATGACGTGATATATACAATTATACTTCAAAAAAATAAAGTTGTCAATATTTTTTCACAACTAATATCACAATTAAGGAACAAATTGTCTTGACTTTCGGTAAAAATTGGGTTAAACTTATAAGTACTTTGTTTCGGGAGGCGGGAATATGCGCTGCGGATACTGCGGAAAAAAAATAAGTGAAACAGCCAGATTCTGTCCTTACTGCGGCAGGAAAAACACGGGAAACGGCTCAGAATTTGCCGGAAAATTTGATTCAGAGGACGATTTGCTTGTAGTAAAGGCTCAGGAAATTTTTTCCGAAGCACAGCATATACAGCGCACAAAGCAGCGTAGATTCCCAATATTTGAGAAAAAGCGTATTCTAAAAGCGGCAGCAATTCTGTGCACGGCTGCAATATCCGTTTCAGCATTCCTCTTGGCAAGCTTTATCGTACCCAAAATACGCTATTCTAACGCAGAAAAGCTTTATGAGGAAGGAAATCCCTCCGAAGCCGAAAAAATTTTTTCCGAACTGGGCGATTATAAAAACAGCGCTGATTACGTCAGAAAATGCAGATACGAAACGGCTCTCGCACTTATGGACGAGGAACTTTACCCCGAAGCCGCCGACGCGTTCACTGCACTTGACGGCTATGCAGACTCCAATCTGCTTGCCGCTGAATGTATGGTCAGAATGGCGGACGGTTACGCGGACGAGGGTAACCTCCGCTCCGCGGCTTCAATATACGCCGCCGCGGGAAAGCCTGAGCTTGCAAAGCTTGCTGCCAAACGCAGGGCGGAAGCGCTTGCTAAAAACGGAGACTACTTCTCTGCCGCCGATATATCACAAAAATACGGAAACTTTGACGCCGCCTGCGAATACCGATACACAGGGGCGGTCAAAGCGCAGAAAAACGGAGACCTGAAAACCGCCGCCGACAATTACAGTAAACTCGGTGATTACAGGGATTCCGCCGCTCTTGCGGAAAAATGCGCCTATGAATACTTTAAATCCGAATATGATAAAAATGGAGCGTCCGAGGAAACCGCAAGAGGCTTCTTCTTTCTTGCGGACTATCTTGATTCGCGGGAGCTGTTCCCCAAAATTGCCTACGAATACGGCATGAAATGCTTTGAGAATAATGATTTTTCAACGGCCGCCGATATGTTCAGAAATGCCGGAACATACGAAAACTCGGAGGAAATGCTCTATAAGGCGCGCTACGCTCTGGGCGACTCTCTCATCGAATCAGACCCCGCCTCCGCAAGGTCTGTATTTGCCCTTTTAAGCACATACTCCGACAGTTCAAAAAAGAAAAAAGCCGCCGCCGAAAAGCTTGGCAGCGACGAAAGCTGGTATGTTGACGGATACACGTCAGTAAATGGATACTGCACCTCCGTATTCGGCAAAAACGACATTCTTCTCGTTTCATGCACTGCCGGAACGGACTATATATCTTCTCCAGTAAATACCTTACTGACATTCAGGGACAGTGCGGGAAACGAGGTATCTGCGGATTGTAAAGTCCGCAACAGCGCGTCCTTCGGCGTAAACTTTTTGCTGTCATCGGCTGCCGCAGGAAAAGCCGAAATAATCATTTCACGAAAGGACAACGGATCAGTACTCCGAACAATACCCGTAGTTATTTCGGATCAGCTCTGAATATCACTTACTGCTGCTATGAATAAAAATAAACAGCAGGATATTGATACAACTGTTATCCGAATAAAGCAATTTATTGGTTAATTATCGGTTTATGTTTAGTAAAATATTTTTTTGCTTTGTATTGTTTTTGTTTGATATGTACAAATATTACAGCTAAAATTTGTACAGTAATTTAAAATTGCCTGATGACAAAATCGTCAGGATATGTTAAAATATTATTATAAACGGACAGAAAACACTTTTTCGGAGGGAACTGTTTTGCGAAAATTCAGAAAGCTTTTGGGCGTCATTATTGCCCAATCCGACGCTCCATATCAGGCAAAGCTGCTTGAAGGAATCCTTACACAGGCGTTCGAGCTTAACTACGACGTAGCCGTTTTTTCCACTTTCAATAAAGATAAGCTGTCCGACGCGTGGCACGAGGGCGACGCAAATATTTTTTCAATGATAAATTACTCCGTACTCGACGGTATCATTTTCGTTCCTGATACGCTTCAGGTCGGCGGTATAGCCGATCGTGTGGAAAGAGACATAAAAAAGAAATTCGGCAAGCCCGTAGTATCCGTTGATATTGCCACTGACGGCTTTAAAAATATTTTTACCGACGATGTTCAGAATATAAAAATGCTTGTTTCTCACCTCATAGAAGTTCACAGACTCACAGATATAGCTTTTATGACCGGTATCAAAGGTCATCCCCATTCCACGAACCGCCTTAACGGCTATTTTGAAGCTATGATAGAACATAATCTGCCGATAGACCGCAGCCGCGTTTTTTACGGGGACTTCTGGTACAACAAGGGCGAGGAGGTCGTTCAGGCTCTTCTTGACGACGACCGTCCAATGCCTCAGGCTATTGCATGCGCAAGCGACACTATGGCTGTAAGTATATGCGAAGCCTTGAAAGCCCACGGATTTCGCATTCCCGAAGACGTAGCTGTCACAGGCTACGATTCAATAGAAGCAGGCGTAAATTACGTTCCCAGTATATCCTCGTCTGAAATTCCCGCTGAAAACACGGGTATCCGTGCTGTAAGATTCATGCACAGCCTTATAACCGGAACAAAATTCAGCGACGACCCGTGCAGCGCGGAGATAAGCATTGCCCAAAGCTGCGGATGCTCGGTAAATATTGCCGAAAAAATGCGTACCAAAAACAAAAGCTGGAGGGACAGCGATCTTTACGGAGACTTTGATTCTACATATAATTTTATGCTTGAGGCTCTCATTTCCGAAAAAGACTATGAAAAATATTTGGGAACTCTCGGCTGGTATGCTCACCAAATCGGCGAATTTGACCATTTCTATCTTTGTGTGTGCGATAACTGGGATAATCTGGGTGAAACCGATCAAAACAGCAATTACCTTAAAAAAGGATACACCAAAAAAATGTTTCTTCCTTTGCACAAACACGCGGGAACAAACTTTATCGACCTTGACCGCTCTTTTGACCTGTCGGAAATGCTCCCCGCCCTTTATGAGCGGCGTCCGGCTCCTGCGGCATTTTATTTCGGACCGCTGCACTTCAACGACAGGTGCTTCGGCTACGCAGTCATCTCCTACGGAAATAAAGCAGCCGCATATTCAAGCACATACCGCAAATGGATACGCTATGTCTGTACGTCGTTTGAAAGTCTCAGACGGCAGAAAAACCTCCAGTTTCTTTACAGCAAAATGGAGGACAACGCCGTTACCGACCTGCTTACGGGAATATACAACAGAAACGGCTTCAACCTATACGCGGTGCAATCGCTTAACGAGACCAAAAAGCGCGGAGAAAAATTTACACTTATTCTCGGAGATATGAATAATCTTAAATATATCAACGATACTTTCGGTCATGTTGAGGGAGACTTTGCCATAAAAGCTTCGGCGGACGCTTTCAGAAACGCGATAAACTCCGACTGCTGCTTCAGGATAGGCGGAGACGAATTTGTCATAGTCAGCGGAAGCATTTCCTCACAGGAAGAAATAGACGGCATTTGCGCCGCTATTCAGAAGTACCTAAAGGAAATAAATAATAACGCTAACAAGCCTTATTCCACAAGCATAAGCCTTGGCGTTTATTTCGGAAACGCTTCGGAACTTGACTCAGTTGAACAGGCGGTTTCCGCGGCGGACAAGAGAATGTTTGAGGCAAAAGAAAAATACAAGCGCGAAGAGGGCTTCAGCTACAGAACCAGCCGCAAATCATAAAGTATGTACAAAGCTGTGATTATGCCTATGGCAGCAAGTGCAGAATTGTACAGAATCAACAAAGTTTAAAAAAATGCTTGACAAATGTTTTTTTGTGACGTAAAATGTTATTGTTATTTAATATTTTAAATTCGTTGAACAAAGGTAAGTAACAGATATGCTGATGAATCAGAGAATCCGGCGGCGGTGAGAGTTCGGGTCATAACGGTGTCTGTGAATGGATTTGTGAGAAGCAAAGGCAAACGGCCGGTTTTCGGCTCAGTAGTCTGCGCCGCGTTTCCTGCGTTAGTGGATAGGGTATTTATGCGTATGCTGCGTACTTGATTAATTATGTTTAAAGTATTATGCGTTCGCTTGTATCCAAAAAGGCGGACGCTTTTTATGTCCGTAAATGTTGGGTGGCACCACGAGGTTTATCGTCCCGACAGCCGAAATATTCGGCTGTCACGGATCGTAAGCCTCTTTTTTATTTTCGGATACAGCTTCTGGTATCCCGATATTACGAAAAACATCATACAAATTCTAAAGGAGGAAATTTCAAAATGAACGTAAAGAAAGGACGTTTCGGGGATTTCGGAGGACAGTACGTTCCCGAAACAGTCATGAACGCAGTAAACGAGCTTGACGCGGCTTATGAAAAATACAAAAACGATCCCGATTTTATTGCGGAACTTAAACGCTATTACCGCGATTATGCAGGCAGACCGTCTATGCTGTATTATGCTGAAAAGATGTCCAAGGAGCTGGGCGGAGCAAAGATATATCTGAAGCGTGAGGATTTGAACCATACAGGTTCTCACAAAATAAACAATGTACTGGGACAGATCCTCCTTGCAAAGCGCATGGGCAAGACCCGTGTTATAGCAGAAACCGGCGCGGGACAGCACGGAGTTGCTACCGCCACCGCATGTGCGCTTTTCGGTTTGGATTGCCAAATATACATGGGCGCGGAGGACATTGAACGGCAGTCCCTGAACGTATACAGAATGGAGCTTTTGGGAGCAGGGGTTACTTCAATAAGCGAGGGAACTTCTACTCTCAAGGACGCTATCAACGCTGCTATGCGTGACTGGGCTGAAAATGTCGAGACAACCTTTTACTGCATAGGCTCGGTCATGGGTCCTCACCCCTACCCTACTATGGTACGCGATTTCCAGAAAATAATTTCCGAGGAAATACGCTCTCAGCTTATGGAAAAAGAAGGAAAGCTTCCCGACTGCATCGTTGCCTGCATAGGCGGAGGTTCAAACGCAATGGGAGCGTTTTATGACTTTATCGGAGACGAAAACGTACGGCTCGTGGGCGCAGAAGCCGCAGGACTCGGCGTTGAATCGGGTAAGCACGCGGCTACTGCGGCAAAAGGAAGCATGGGAATCTTCCACGGAATGAAATCCTTGTTCCTGCAAAATGATTTTGGTCAGATCGACCCTGTATACTCAATTTCCGCAGGACTGGATTACCCTGGAATAGGTCCGGAGCACGCTATGCTCCACCAAAAGGGACGTGCGGAATATGTTCCGATAACCGATGAAGAAGCTGTGTCGGCATTTGAGTACCTTTCAAAAACAGAGGGAATTATTCCTGCTATTGAGTCTGCTCATGCCGTTGCGGCGGCTTTGAAGATAGCTCCGCAAATGGATAAAGATGAGATCATGGTCGTAAACCTTTCGGGCAGAGGCGATAAAGACGTTTATTCGATAGCACGTTACAGAGGAAAAAATATCGTAAACTCATAAAGATAGGAGATTGCTATGAACAGGATAGAAACGGCTCTTGCAGAGCTTGAAAATAAAGGCGAAAAAGCTCTCGTCACATTTGTCACGGCGGGAGACCCCGATCTTGAAACTACTGAAAAGCTTGTACTTGAAATGTTTGAAAGCGGCTCCGATATCGTAGAGATAGGCGTGCCGTTCTCAGACCCTGTCGCTGAGGAAAAGATAGTTCAGGAAGCCAGTCTGCGCTCTCTTGCAAACGGTACCGATCTTATAAAAATTCTCGGAACGGTCGAAAACCTGCGCAGAAAAACCGACAAGCCCATACTGCTTGTGATGTATGTCAATACCATATTCCGCTTCGGCACGGAAAAATTTTTCGGACTTTGCCGCGAAAAAGGTGTGGACGGTGTTATTGTACCCGACCTGCCCTTTGAAGAAAAAGATGAAATACGTTCCTATGCAGACGATAACGGAATCATTCCGATCAGCCTCGTTACGCCCACATCGCGCCGCAGGATCGAAAGCATAGCCTCCGATGCGCGGGGATTTCTTTGCTGTGTTTCATCACCGGCGAAATGCAGTTCTTCCGCCGATCTTGAAAGCTTTTTCGGCGAGGTAAAGAAAGGCTGCAAAGTACCGGCCATAGCTGACTTTGGCATTTCCGATACAAAACAAGCTTCAAAAATCGGTTTATACTGCGGAGGCGTTGTCGCCGGCAGCGCGATAGTAGAAATAGTGGAAAAACACGGAAAGAATTCGGTACAAAAAGTCGGAGAGTTCGTAAAATCACTAAAAAAAGCTATTAATCAATAAATATTTTTTCGTATCGGGAAAATACATTTTCAACGTTTCCTTTTATAATACTGTATCCTTTCAATAAATTTTGCACTTTATATGCTCAAATTTGTCAATATACCGTATAATACGGCTTATGTCTGATATAAATAAAAAAGTAAGATTTGAATTTTTCTAAATAATATATTATTTTGATTGACTTTAAATAAAAATTATGTTACTATTTAGTTTAAGGCATTTATTAGTTAAAGGAAGTTGAAATTTATGGTACTGTCATTTGCCCTGCTTATAGCAGGATTTATTCTTCTTGTAAAAGGCGCAGACTTTTTTGTGGACGGCAGCTCGTCCATAGCAAAGCTGCTTAAAATTCCGTCTATAGTTATAGGTCTTACTATCGTGGCTTTCGGCACAAGCGCGCCGGAAGCCGCGGTAAGTATTATTGCCGGCATTGAAAAGTCCAACGATATCGCCGTTGGAAACGTTATCGGTTCAAATATGTTCAACCTGCTCGTTGTCCTTGGAGTAAGCGCGGCTATCAAGCCGGTACAAATAAAAGGACAGATAATCGCCAAGGAGTATCCGTTCATGCTTATAGCTACCGCTCTGCTTATGGTCATGTCCTATGATGTTGTGCTCGGCGGCGGAAGCAGTAACGTTATTACACGTGGCGACGCTATAATTCTTTTGCTCTTTATGGGAATATTCCTGTTTTCCGTCATATCCTCGGCTCTCCGCAGCCGCAAAGAAAGCATAGAAAACGGCGAGGACGATATCCCCTCTTACGGAGTCGGAAAAAGCCTGCTGTTTACAATAGGCGGTCTTGCGGGCATAATTTTCGGCGGTCAGATCGTTGTTGACAGCGCAAGCGACATTGCCGTGCGCTTCGGAATGAGTCAGACGCTTGTGGGACTTACAATAGTGGCGGTGGGAACCTCCCTGCCTGAGCTTGTCACAAGCATTGTAGCGGCAAGAAAGGGAGAAAGCGATATCGCTATCGGAAATGTCGTCGGATCGAATATTTTCAATGTTCTGTTTGTTCTGGCGGCTTCCGCGGCTATTTCACCTATGAATATCAACGCCCAGTGTCTTACCGACCTGCTTATCCTTATGGCAGTTTCTCTTGGAACCTACGGCTTCTGTGTAACAAAAAAGCGCGTCAGCAGAGCTGAGGGAATAATTCTTACTGTTGTTTATGTTGTATATCTTGCTTATGCGATAATAAGGTAACATTTTGAAAGGAACATCCATATGGACTTTTTATGCCGAATCATAAAAAAACAGGTGATACCGAATTTTATAAACCTCGAAACCGCAATAAAGACCTATGACAGAAACGAGTTGGTATGCGGTTCTCCCGCTTGGCGGTATGTTTACCATACAATTCATTCGGCGGACAAGTGGTTCTTCAATCCATTTATATATTCCGAACCCGATTTTCACGAGGACGGCATGGACAATCCCGACAACCCCTGCTCCGTGGAATTAAGCGACCAGCAGCTTTTGGAGTACCTTTATGCTGTAAAGGAAAAAACTTTGCAGTATATTGACAGTCTCACAGATCAAATGCTTGCGGAAAAACCAGAAAATTGTCCATATACGCGATTGGAGCTTGTTCTCAGACAGTTCAGGCATATTTCCCTGCATATCGGTATGCTGAACGGTCTTACCATTGAAAAAACAGGGAGATTTCCGCTCACCTACGGAGAAGACAAACTTGATAAATTAGAAAATGGAATTCTTTTTGATGAATAATCACGCTAATGCATAAGTCATATATCCGATATACATAAGGATAATACCCTTTTGGAAAGAAGGTAATCTATGTACAGCAGAACCGCAAGGGTTGCGGCAATTCACGATCTGTCGGGCGTTGGAAGATGTTCTCTTTCCGTAATACTGCCCACAATGTCGGCGCAGGGTATTCAGGTATGCCCCGTACCGACGGCTATTTTATCAGCCCACACAGGAGGCTTCGGAGACATTGTTCTCCGCGACCTGACCGATTATATTTCCCCTGCTCTTGAACATTACAAACAGCTCAATTACAAATTCGACTGCATATACAGCGGATTTCTCGCTTCCACCGAGCAGATAGACCATTGTCTTGAATTTTTTGAATACTACAAGGACGCGCTTAAAGTTGTAGACCCCGTTATGGCGGACAACGGCAAACCCTATAAGACCTGTACTCCGAAGCTATGCTCACGAATGAGCGAACTTGCGGCTATCGCGGACATTATCACTCCCAACATAACCGAAGCGGCAATACTTTTGGGAGAGAACCCTGTTCAGCCCGACTCTGCAATGCAGAAAATAAAAAGCTATCTTGTAAGGCTCTCGGAGCTTGGTCCGAAAATTGTAGTAATAACAAGTGTTTTTTCTGACGGAAAGGCTTACAATGTGGGCTACGACCGCGAACACAGCAAGTTCTGGCGCATACCCTACAATCTTATAAGCGCTCATTACCCCGGCACAGGCGATGTTTTTGCCTCGGTGCTGACCGGTTCAATACTTCGCGGAGACAGTCTGCCTATTGCCATGAACAGAGCTACCGCGTTCCTTGAAAGAGCGATAAAGACCACCTACAGCTACTCAACCGACACGCGGGAGGGCATTATGTTGGAAAGCTGTCTTGACTTCCTTATAACCAATCCCACTCTTTGCGATTATGAGCAGATGTGAGGTGTACAGTCATGAACCTTAACATTGTACTGGTCGAACCGCAGATACCACAAAATACCGGAAATATTTCCCGAACCTGCGCCGTTACGGGAGCAAGGCTTCACCTTGTCAGACCTCTCGGCTTTGAGGTCACGGACAAAAATCTGAAACGTGCGGGACTGGATTACTGGAACGAGCTGGATATTACCTATTATGACAGTCTTGATGATTTCTTTTCCAAAAATAACGGTAATTTTTACTATTTTACCACAAAGGGTAAAAATACATACAGCGATGTAAAATTTCCCGACAACTGCTATCTTATCTTCGGGCGTGAGGACGCGGGTCTTCCCGAATCGTTGCTTGTTAAAAATCCCGATACTTGCCTGAGAATACCCATGCGTCCCCGTTTGAGAAGCCTTAATCTTTCCAACTCCGTGGCTATCGCAGTTTATGAAGTACTAAGGCAATGGGAGTTCCCCGACCTTGCGGCGGAGGGAAAGCTTACGCAATATAATTGGGCAGACTGAACCTGCACCCTTGTCCCCCAATTAAGTACTCAATAAAACAAAAGTTATCAAGCCCCCTCAAGGGAGCGGGTAAAATAATAACAAAATATTTACAAATGAAAGGATTTATCAACATGAGCAAAATAAAATTAATGACCGACTCTGCTTCGGACATTCCACAGGAGTTGGAGAAAAAATTCGACATAAGGATACTCCGTTTCCCCATAACGCTGGGAGACAAGCAATTCTACGACCGCGACTATGACAATTTAGAGTACTACAAAATGCTGAAAGAGTCAAAGGACTTCCCTACCCACGCGCAGATAACCACATTTGAATTTGTGGATCTGTACAAGGAATATTTAGACGAGGGCTATGACGATCTTATCTATGTGGCAATAGCTTCTCTCGGTTCGGCAACCTACAGCAACGCGGTAATGGCTATAGACAAATTCTATGAAGAATATCCCGATGCAAAGGGCAAATTCAACGTACACGTTATTGATTCGGGAAACTACACGGGAGTATACGGCTACCCGCTTATTCAGTCCGCTGAAAAAATCGAAAAAGGCGCGTCTGCAGAGGAAGTTATCTCCTATATGCAGGACTGGCTCGCAAACGCCGAGGTGCATTTCGGCTGCTACACACTTGAATTTGTAAAGCGTTCGGGACGCGTCAGCACCGCCGCTGCTTTCGTTGGAGAGCTTATGGGACTTCGTCCCGTTATACAGATCAAAAAGGGCGTTTCCACCACCGATGCAAAAGTTCGGGGCGACAAGGCGGTAATTCCCAAAATCGTTGAGATAACCGCAAACAGGATAATCCCCCAAACCCCATATTGTCTTGTGTACGCCGACAACGACGAGCAGGAAAAGGAGCTTACAAAGGAGCTTACCAAAAAGCTGGGTTACCCGCCCGAAATGTCTTTCAGGATCGGCGGCGTAATTGCGGCAAACGCGGGTCCCGACCTTGTGGGGGCGTTCTTTAAGGGTAAAGACTGATAAAAAATTTAAGGCATTGCTAAAGGTTGATTTATAGCAATGCCTTTTCTTTATTTCACTTTAATTACCGTGTCCTCAACTATTATTTTTTTGACTGAATCAATATCAATAATATCGTCAAGCTTATAATGGAGGTGCATATCATACTGATACTCATTTTGATCCTCATTATAGCTGCTAAGTCCAATTCCGGCAGATGTTGGCTGTACATCAATATCAGTACCGTTTGAAAGCTTAATTTTAAGCGGTATATTATTACATGGATCAAAAATCGGTTCACGCGGTTTCCCGATAAACTCACCTTCTATATTTTTTACAATAATATCCACAGAAACCGCCGAATATCTCACTTCTGTTAGCATACCGCTCATAGCTTCATTTTTAAACTCTTCCTCAACATTTAATGTCCGGCAATCGGCAGAATATTCAAGCGGAAAAGAAATAGACCACTCGCCGCGAAGTACGACAGATTTGTCCCAAAGCGCCAAAGCGTCCACAGAACAGAAATTTGGATTTTCAGCTTCTTCAGCCGCATACAGCTCATTAAAAACGTCAACATCGGTAATATCTATAATTGTGATCTTATAAATACTTCCGATAATTGTTTCATCGGAATTATTAAACACCCTGAATCTGCATATCGCTGTTGTATCGTCAATAGCTTCAGAGATCCCCACTCCGCCCATATAGGTAACTTTTCTGCCGCTGTCCGCATAGGTCATGCTGTCTCTCTGAACAATTGCTCTGATATTTTCGGGAAAAGAACCGCCGTCGTTCCTTTTTATTTCAATTATACCAAAAGCTTCATTTTCTGTGCCTCCTATGCCGAGAACCCTCATAGACAGTCTATCGTCTCCGGTTGTAACAACATTTTGAGGTATGGCTGTAATATTATCCAAATTATTGAAACCGCTGTTGAACATAAATCCAAAAACCTTTTCAAGGTCGATAAGTCCCATTGCGGAAGCAGCCAAAGTACCTGTTATCAACACAACGACTGCCGCAGCAGCAGCAAAAATTACCTTGTGTAATTTTCTGATTCGTCTTGATTTTTTTTGAACGGCATTTTCCGAAATATTATCAATGACTCTGCCTTTTATAGCTGCTGTAAAGTAATTCTCACCGCCTGTTTCGGAAAAATCATCAGGAACGTAATGAGAAAACAAATCGTAAAAATTAATCTTCATAAACAATTCCTCTTTCCGTAAGTATTTTTTTCAGACGCGCCCTCGCTCGAAAAAGACGTGTTTTTGCCGCGCTTTCGGTAATATTCAGCTTTTCGGCGGTCTCCTTAACGCTGCGGCAGTAATAGTATGTATCCACCAAAATTTCCCTGTCGGAGCTTTCCAGTTCCTCCAACGCCGCCGCAATAGCCTCCGCAAGAAGCCGTTTGTCCGCTTCGCTTTCAATATCGACTCCGGCGGTTATGTACTCGTCCTCCAAGGACTGCAGATCCTTTAAGGTACGAAGACGGCTCAAAGCCTTGTTTCGCGCCGCAGAGGCAAGATATGGTTTTAGATTTTCCGCCGTGATGGCTTTTGGATTTTTCCATACCGCCGTAAAAACGTCCGCGGTAAGCTCCTCAACATCGCTTTCCGACAGAGCCGTCAGGATTATTCGGCGGATTATCGTTCCCACATAGGCGGCATATTTGTCGATGAGAGCTTCAAGTCCCCTGACCTTTCCGCTTTTCAACATACGGACTGTTTCTTTATCGTTCATTGGCTTTGTCCTCCTTTCACTCTTATAGACGCTTCAAACAATAAAAAAGTTACACATAAAAATATTATTAAAAGTTTTTCGGCAGAGTATTGAATATTCCAGCAAAATCTGATATAATTAAACGATATAATATGTAAAGGCGGCTTTTAGTATGGTTTCAGAATTTACCAACCTTATCGACTTGAACGATATGCCTGTCAAATGGTGGAACGAGGTTCTTGCTCTCGGCTCGGAAATATGCGATTCTCCCGAAAAGTATTCCCATGCCTGCGATGGAAAAATTATGGCTACCCTCTTTTATGAACCCTCCACACGTACCCAAATGTCCTTTCAGACGGCTATGCTGAAGTTGGGCGGTACTATTATCGGATTTGACAATCCCGCTACCTCCTCTGTCGCAAAGGGCGAAAATCTGAAGGATACTACCAAAATCGTGTCGGGATACGCTGACATAATGGTAATGCGCCACCCGAAAGAGGGGTCTGCAAAGGCTGCCGCCCTTACAGCGGAATGTCCAATAATCAACGCGGGAGACGGAGGACACCTCCACCCCACCCAGACCCTTACAGACCTGCTTACTCTTTCAAAGGAGAAGGGACGGCTCAGCGGTCTTACCATAGGACTATGCGGCGACCTGAAAAACGGCAGGACGGTACATTCTCTATGCAAGGCGCTGTCCTGTTATCCTGACAATAAATTTGTGCTTATTTCGACTCCCGAGCTTAGGCTGCCTTTCTACATAAAAGACATCCTCAACGCCTGCGGCTGTCCTTTCAGGGAAGTCAACTCAATTGAAGAGGCCATAGGCAGTCTGGACGTACTCTACATGACGCGTATCCAGCGGGAACGTTTTTCCTCTCCCGAAGAGTACGAAAGGCAAAAGGACGTGTATAAGCTTGATAAGGCAAAAATGGCAAAAGCAAAGTCTGATCTTTGCGTGCTTCACCCCCTGCCAAGAGTAGACGAAATTGCCATAGACGTTGACGACGACCCGCGCGCTTTATATTTCAAGCAAGCCAAGTACGGAATGTACGTCCGCATGGCTCTGATAATGACGGTTCTGAAAAACGAGTACCCAACGCCGCTGCTGACAGGTACAGTGCGTAAAGGCAACGTCTGCACCAACCCAAACTGCATTACCCAAACTGAACAATATCTCCCCAAAAGCTTCCGAGGAAGCGGCGATACGCTTGAATGTGAGTACTGCGACGAACGTTTTCTGCAAAAGCACTAAAGGAGATTTATATGAAAAGCATAAAGGTATTATTGTCGGGAATTGTCCTGATTCTTGCAAGCTTATTCTGCATGGGTATTGTTATTTTAAATCACGGCAGCGGTCCCGACGGACTTGCTCTCGGACTGTTTATTTTGGGAATTATAGTATGCGTTATCGGTTTGCTTTTCGTTAAGGACAACAATGAAGATGATGAGGACGGCGAAAGTGATGATGAATAGGGTCTGAGCAAAAAGAAAAAGCTCCGTTTTCCGGAGAAAACGGAGTCTTAGCTTTGTTACTGTATATCAGATCAGTCAACAATGAATTCCTTGATCTGAGCAAAAAACTCGGAAGCGTCGTCTGTATGAGCCTCCAGCTTAATCGGCTTAGAGAGATCAAGGCTGAAAATACCCATAATGGACTTAGCGTCTACCGCGTATCTTCCCGAAATAAGGTCAACGTCATAATCGCACTGAGATACGACCGTTACAAAGCTCTTGACATCGTTGATAGTACCCAACATTACTGTAGTCTTGTTCATAATTTGTCCCTCCAAATAATGAGAATTTTTACCTATCGGTATGTATATAGCATAGCAGTTTTATCACGTTAAGTCAAGAGGATTTTCAAAACTTTTTTTTAATTGTATATTTATATGCATTTTGTAACTGTTATTCCCCATAGACTTTTGTTATATTTCACAAACTTTACGGTGGTTTATATGAAAATTTACTTTATAACCTTTGGCTGCAAGGTCAATCTTTACGAAACTGAAAACATAAAACAGAACTTTTCCGCCCATGGGTACGGTACTGCCTCCTCCGAATCCGAAGCTGACGCTTTTCTTATCAACTCCTGCACCGTCACCGAAAGCAGTGACAAAAAGCTAAAAAAGGAAATCAGGCGGATCAAAAGAACGTATCCCGAAGCGGTCGTCATACTTACAGGCTGCTTCCCACAGGCATTTGCGGAAAAAGCCGCAGAGCTTTCGGAAGCGGATATCGTTACGGGTACGAAAGACCGAGCCGCTCTCCCCGATCTGTTTTCCCGTTTTCTGGAGGACAGTCAGCGAACATTAAGCGTTCAGCCGTATCAACGTAACGAGTCCTTTGAACCCATGACAAACACAAGCTACGACTTCAACACTCGTGCTTTTGTAAAAATTCAGGACGGCTGCAATATGTTCTGCTCCTACTGCATTATCCCCCATTCAAGGGGAAGTTTCCGTTCAAAACCGCTTGGGGACATTGTTTCTGAAGTCTCGGAGCTTGCGGCGGCAGGCTACAAGGAAGTCGTGCTGACAGGTATAAACCTTTCCTTTTACGGCGTGGACTTTGGTCTGCGGCTTGCGGACGCAATTGAAGCGGTATGCGTCGTTGACGGAATAGAACGCGTAAGACTCGGCTCTATCGAACCCGAAGTCATAACCGACTCGGACGTTGAACGGCTTGCGGAACAGAAAAAGCTTTGCCCCCAGTTTCATCTGTCCCTCCAGAGCGGCTGCGATAAAACGCTGAAAGCCATGAACAGAAGATACACTTCCGCGCAATATGAAAATATTGTAAATTTGTTGAATACAAATTTTGACAACTGCTCAATAACCACGGATATAATGGTAGGATTTCCCGGAGAGACCGATGAAGACTTCGCAGAATCAATGAAATTTGCCGAAACAATTGGCTTTGCAAAAGCGCACATTTTCGCCTACTCGCGGCGGAAAGGCACTCCCGCAGCGGAAATGGCGGAACAAATTCCCGAAGCTGTAAAGCGTTCCCGCGCCGCGGAAATGGCAAAGTCTATGGATAAATGCCGTGAAAGATTTCTGCTAAGTCAGGTAGGGACGGTCGCTCCCGTACTTTTCGAGCGGGAAAAAAGCGACGGCGTACCCCACGGCTACACGCCAAATTACACACAAGTAAAAATTTCAAAAAAAAATCACAATATTAGTTTGCGTAATTCCATTTTTTATGTTAAAATAATAGGAATAGATAATGACTGCTGTTTAGGCGAGATCATTCCGTAGTTCCTGCGGATCAAGCAGTAAAGTTTTATCATGATAAGGAGAGTAAAATTATGTCAGTCTATCGTATCTATGTCGAAAAAAAACCGGAGTACGCCGTTGAAGCAAAAAATCTGCTTTCGGACATAAAAACGGCTCTGCGCCCCGACGGACTCAGAAATATCCGTATCCTTAACCGCTACGATGCGGAGGGACTAAGCGAAGAGGATTTTAAGCTGGCGTCAGTCAATGTTTTCTCCGAACCTGCGGTAGACGTATGCTCCTACAAACTGCCCGAAATAAAGGAAAACGAAACCGTTTTCGCGGTTGAGTATCTTCCGGGACAGTTCGATCAGCGCGCAGATTCCTGCGAGCAGTGTATCCAGATACTTACCCAGAGCGAAAGGTGCAGAGTAAGAAACGCGCGCGTTTATATTCTTGAGGGAAAGCTTTCTCCCAATGAGCTCTCCGCTGTAAAATCCTACATCATCAACCCTGTGGAAAGCCGCGAAGCTTCTCTTGCGGAGGTAAGCACTCTTGCGTCTGAATACGATATTCCCACAACAGTAGAAACCCTTACCAACTTTATATACCTGAAAGAGGCGGAGCTTGCAAGCTTTATTGACAAGTACGGCCTTGCAATGGATCTTGACGATATAAAGTTCTGCCAGAAATATTTCAAGGAGACCGAAAAGCGCGATCCCACCATTACCGAAATAAGAATGATAGACACCTACTGGTCGGATCACTGCCGCCATACCACGTTCCTGACTACAATTGACGACGCGGTGATCAATGCTGACTACATCAGAAAAACCTATGAGCAGTATATAAATGTCCGCAAAGAGCTTGGCAGAGGCGGCAAGCCTGTCACCCTTATGGACATTGCCACGATTGCCGCTAAAAAGCTGAAAAAGGACGGAATTTTGAAAGACCTTGACGAATCCGAGGAAATCAACGCCTGCTCTGTAAAAATCAAAGTAGATGTTGACGGAGATCTACAGGACTGGCTGTTCATGTTTAAAAACGAGACCCACAACCACCCTACCGAAATCGAACCTTTCGGCGGCGCGGCTACCTGCCTCGGAGGGGCTATCCGCGACCCGCTTTCGGGACGTTCCTACGTTTACCAGGCTATGCGCGTGACGGGTGCATCCAATCCTCTTGTTCCCGTTGAGGACACCGTTCACGGCAAGCTTCCGCAGAGAAAGATAACCGTAGGCGCGGCTAACGGCTACAGTTCCTACGGAAACCAGATAGGTCTTGCCACAGGTCACGTTGCAGAGGTTTACCACCCCGGCTACGTTGCAAAGCGTCTTGAGATAGGCGCGGTTGTGGGAGCTGCTCCCGAAGCAAACGTTATACGCGAAACTCCCCTGCCCGATGATGTTATTATACTTTTAGGCGGACGTACAGGACGCGACGGCTGCGGAGGCGCGACAGGCTCGTCCAAGTCTCACACTGAAACATCTCTGGAGCACTGCGGTGCGGAGGTTCAAAAGGGTAATCCTCCGGAAGAGCGCAAGCTTCAGAGGCTGTTCAGAAATCCCGAAGTTACCAAAATGATAAAGCGATGCAACGACTTCGGCGCAGGAGGAGTTTCCGTTGCTATAGGAGAACTTGCGGACGGTCTCGATATCGACCTTGACAAGGTACCCAAAAAATACGACGGTCTTGACGGTACGGAGCTTGCAATTTCCGAAAGCCAGGAGCGCATGGCTGTGGTCGTACGCAAAGAGGACGCAGAAAAGTTCATTGCCGAAGCTGCAAAGGAAAACCTTGAAGCCACCCTTGTGGCTGTAGTCACAAAAGAACCGCGCCTCAGAATGACCTGGAACGGCAATGTTATTGTCAACCTTTCAAGGGAATTCCTTAACTCGAACGGCGCAGAAAAACACACGACTGTTGCAGTCCCGGTACCTGTTACAAAGCAGCTTAAAACCTACAGCGACACCGCCGACAGCTGGGAGCTGCTGATGACTAACCTTAATGTCTGCTCACAAAAGGGTCTTGTGGAATATTTTGACTCCACTATCGGCGCGGGTACGGTTCTTATGCCATTCGGCGGAAAGTATCAGCTTACTCCCACACAGGTTATGGCTGCGAAAATCCCCGTACTTAAGGGCGAAACCGACACCTGTTCGATCATGGGCTGGGGCTTTAATCCCTATGTTACCGACAGAAGTCCCTACCACGGAGCGATGTTCGCGGTAATTGAATCTATCGCAAAGCTTGTTGCGGCGGGCGGAAGCTACAAAAAATGCTGGCTGACTTTCCAGGAATATTTTGAGAGGACTCAGAACAATCCCACACGCTGGGGCAAGCCTTTTGCCGCGCTTTTGGGAGCTTTCAAGGCACAGCTTGAACTCGGCTGCGGAGCTATCGGCGGCAAGGATTCTATGTCCGGTACATTTGAAAATATTGACGTTCCTGCCACTCTTGTGTCCTTTGCTGCGGGTATCGGTTCAGCAAAAAATATAATTTCCCCCGAATTTAAAAAGGCGGGCGACAAGGTAATACTTATCGTTCCAGATCTGGACGAAAACGGTCTGCCTGTATTCGACAGTGTTAAGTCCTGCTTTGAAAGAGTGGAAAAGCTCATAGCTGACAAAACTGCCGTTGCAGCATGGGCGATAGGCTTCGGCGGCGTTGCCGAGGCAGTTGCGAAAATGTCCCTTGGAAACAGGATAGGCTTTAAGTTTGACAAGAAAATTTCCGATGACCTGCTGTTCTATTCCAGATACGGCGCATTCGTTGTGGAGCTTAACGGAGATCCGTTCACAGTTGAGAACGTTATCGGCGAGACCATTTCCGAATACAAGATAGACTGCAAGACATATACCGTCGATATGGCGGAAATTCAGAAAAAATGGGAGGACAGGCTTGAACCTATTTTCCCGTGCAATATCCAGTCGGACGAAAAGCCCGCTAAAATTTTCACCTATACCGCCAAAGAATCTGTTCAGCACGCTTCCACATTTGCAAAACCCAAAGTGCTTATACCTGTGTTCCCGGGTACTAACTGCGAATACGACACCGCAAGAGTGTTTGAACGCGCGGGAGCTAATCCGGAGGTCGTAGTTATAAAGAACCTTTCAACGGCTGCTCTGGAGGAAAGCGCGGCATACTTTGAAAAGGCTGTTAAGCAGTCCCAGATAATCATGATACCGGGAGGATTTTCGGGAGGCGACGAGCCTGACGGCTCCGGAAAATTCATCACAGCATTTTTCCGCAATCCACGCGTAAAGGACGCCGTTCACGATCTGCTCGACAACCGGGACGGTCTTATGCTTGGCATATGCAACGGTTTCCAGGCGCTTATCAAGCTTGGACTTGTTCCTTTCGGAAAGATCGTGGACATGACAGACGACTCCCCTACTCTTACATTCAACACCATAGGCAGACACCAGTCCATGATGGTAAACACCCGTATCGCTTCCACCAAGTCCCCATGGCTTGCGGGCTGCGAGGTTGGAGACATTTACAGGGTTGCCGTATCTCACGGCGAGGGACGGTTTGTTGCCTCTCCCGAACTGATAAAGCAGCTTGCGGATAACGGTCAGATCGCAACCCAGTATGTTGACCACGACGGAGCTCCGTCAATGAATATTAGGTTCAATCCCAATGCGTCTTACGAAGCCATTGAGGGTATAACCTCACCCGACGGACGTATCCTCGGCAAGATGTGCCACAGCGAACGTATAGGCTCCGAGGTATGCAAAAACGTACCCGGCAATAAGGATCAGAAGATTTTCGAGAGCGGCGTGGCATATTTCAAATAATAAAACCTAAAAATCGTTTTAAGGAGTTTTGTAAATGAATTTCTTTAAAAAGAACAAAAAAGGCTTTATAACCAAGGAAATTAAAGAACTTATCAACTGGAACGAACCAAACGGCGACGGCTGCATGGTGTCCGACATGATAACCAAGGAGGGCTGGAAGGTCGGATATATGTTCAGAGATGAGCCTCTGCCCGATCAGCCGGACAGCGGTTGGCACTTCTACAAAGGCGATGAAAATGAGGAGTACTCCGACAATCCGGACAATTTTCACATTTTTAAGCTTAACACTATCTGCAATTACGATCCCGACATAATACCGTATCTTAATTCTCCTGTTGGAACATACCTGATCAAAACCTCCGACGGTAAATTTATTCCGGACGACGGAACACTGCCCATTTGTATGGAAAAACAAGATCAATAAAAAATTCTCCGAAGAGACATATGTCTTTTCGGAGAATTTTTTACGGCAGTAATTGCATTACCGTTTTTATTTTGACTTTCCCAGAAACGTTGGTCTGAACCATTTTCTGTAGCAATCGATTATCAGCGTAAGCGCGTATTCGTACAAAAGAAAAACTAAGTTTCCCGCCACAAGCAGAGCGTGAATAAGCCATTCATTATAAAAACCAAACTCCTCAAACAAATCAAGAGTACCCAACAGATTTGCCGTTACATAATAAATTATCACTATAGAAGCGTTGAACACGGCAAGCTTGCAAAGCCAGCACAGAGCTTTTATCTTTATTTTTTCAAAATAGGATTTGGCAACAGGATAGTACCCGAAAAGAAATGTAAAAAACAGCCACGCGTCCTTATCGGGCGTAACGAAAAACGCCAGTATCGCAACCACCGCATAAGTCACAAATGCCCATGAGCTGCTTATTTCTATTGCCACAACAAAAATCAGCATTCCGGCAAAAAGCGGCAGAGTTATGCTCAGCGGCGGAAAGACAGCCGTCAGGAACATAAGCAGCAGGCACAATGCAGCTACTACTCCGCCAAGTGCGACCTTATAGCTTACTTTTTTCATAAAACATCACTTCCGTCCTCAACGGCAAATTACGCCGTAAATCAGCAGCAGGGTATGCAGTCGCCGCCCATGCATTCGCAGCAGCAGTCCGCGCAGATAAGTCCGTTGCATATATCGCACGCACTGCAACCGAACGCTCTTCCGTTTCCGCTGAGTGGATCTCCGTTTGGATCGCCCTGCATACGTCCGTTCTTGCTTTCTGACATATGCCTTAACGCGGAATTGTACTCGGGATTGTAAGGTTCCATTTTGCACGCCTGAGAAAAATTCGCATAGGCTTCATTGAGCCATCCCTTTGCGTAACAAACGCTGCCTTTCAAAAAATACCATTCAGCGGTTTTTGCGTCAATGCTGTCAAGCATACTGTCCGCGTCGTTATAGTTGCCGTTCTGAAGCTGACGGCGCACCTCGGAAAATCCTCCGTCCGAAGACTGTGCCGCTCCTCCGCGGCGAAGATTCATAATGCTGTCAAAAGCTTCCGTTATCTCGGAAAGCTTTTCATCGTCTCCCTCGTAACGGCGCATCAGACTTCTGTATGCGTCTCTTATCTCTTCATCCGAGGAGGTCGGCATTACGCCTAAAATTCTGTAAGGATCGTTCATATCAGATTTGCGGCGCAAAGCCGCTCTCCTTTCCGTTTAAGCTGATCATTGGTCATTTTTCCGAATATTATTCGCTGTCCTCGTTTTCCTCTTTTTTCCTTATAAGATCATAAAACGCATTTTTAAGTCCCAGGTAAACAATGTTGTCAATTATCGGTTTAAAGCGTTTTATTTCAAGTTGGACATAGGAGTCCGCAAGAGCGCCGAGAGTAAAATTAACGCTGTCGCCTGTGCGTCTTTGTATTTCAGGAAGATTAAGGTCGTTGATTGTCGGATTGCCGATAACAAGCGGATTGAAGCCTCCTGCGCGGAAGTCCTTTTCCACATCGTCGAAAGCGTCTGCGATGTAAACGAACCGTCCCAAAAGATAACCGAAACGCCGCAGTATGCGCTTCTGCTCTTCTTTATCGGAAAGCCCCGCAGCTATTTCCGCAAGTATATTTGACGACGGCTCGGAGGCACGGTCAATGGATTTGCAGTTATCCTTTTCAAGCTTTGCCTGACGGGACATCTGCTCGGCGGTGTAGACTGCAAGGTCGGGATAGAGTCCTGCCGCTTTTTTGTAAGCTCTTTTTGTAAGCTTCAGCATAAACCACGGAAAAAGTTTTGCCAAAAAACGACGGTCGTCAAGATCGTCCCTGATCTTATTGTATATCAATATTTCCGCAGCGGCGGCTGTATAGGCAAGTCCGTCGGAAGATTTCAGGCAGGGCGTTTTCCGCCAAGGGTGAGCAATACACCGCTGGGGCTCGACCACAGCCGGACTGTCGTTGAGCGCTAGAGCCATAAGTCCCAGAAAGGCAAAATCGTAGCTGAGGGTCATACGCGAAATAAATCCGTATTCCCTGCCGAGAATTTTGCACAATCCGCAGTATACAGCTTTGTAGGTTTCATATTCGCATATCCGCATATGCGGTTTAAAAGGTTTTACATATCCGAACATACCTATCCCCTTGCCATAAAAAGTATATACAAACAGTATAACACATTTTGTCGAAAATGTCAAAAAAAATATATAATTTGCTATTCTTTCATTCTATCAGTTAAAACCGCCAAATCAAAGGTCGGTTTTTGTGCATAGTAACAAAACAACAAGTAAACTTGGCAAAGCTATTGACAAGTTTACTTGTCAGTGCTATACTGTAATTAATGACAAGAAAACTTGGCATTTACGAATATCCGCCCGATACTGCAAGGAGGAACATTATGAACAAAAATGAAATTCTTGAAAAAAGCAGAAATGAAAACAAAAACGCTGACCCCTATGAAATGGAAATAAACGCCAAAGCTTGTTCGTATGGATTATGGAGCGCACTGATACTCAGCGTTATACTGACGGCTGTCAAGCTTCTGAGGGAGCAAATGTTTGATTTTAGTTTTGTTGCAATGCTTTGTGTCTTAAATGCCGTAATGTACACATACAAAGCCGTGAAGCTAAAAGAAAAAAAGTTAGTCACACCGGCGATTTGCTATGACATTGTGGCTGTTATTTGGACGACTGCGGCTATTGCTCAAATATTGTGGTGAGGCGCTATGGAAGATAAACTTATTCTGAAAAACCGTCTTAAAGAGGTTCGTGCGGAAAAGGGTCTTTCCCAGTCCCAGCTTGCTGAAATGGTGGGAGTTTCGCGGAATACCGTAAGTTCTATCGAGACGGGTCAGTTCAGTCCCACCGCAAAGCTTGCGCTTATCCTCTGCATTGCCCTCGACAAAAAATTTGAGGAGCTGTTTTATTTTTGACCGATAAAATTAACAGAAAATTCATTGACAAAAAGATACTGCGGTGATATTATAATACCAATATATTTAAAGGCTTTGATGAGGAGCAAAACGGTCTATGAAAAATTTCAGAGAGCTGCCGCAGGGTGCAAGGCAGTATTTTTCCGCCGATAATATATCACCTCGGAGCTTTCCGCCGAACAGTTTCTAAGTAGGACGGAACGGTTTTCTCACGTTACAGAGAAGCGTATTGTTTGATACGGCAAAGTGCGGAAAAATTTTCCGAATGAGAGTGGTACCGTGGGAGTATTTTATGCTTTCACCTCTTGATTTTATCTTGAGGTGAAAGCTTTTTATTTTATCTGAAAGGAAGACGGCAATGATTTTAAACGGTTCTCAAATAATTCTTGAATGTCTTTTGGAACAAGGTGTGGACACCGTTTTCGGCTACCCCGGAGGTGCGGTGCTGAACATTTACGACGCGCTTTATGACTACAGCGATAAAATTACCCACATTTTAACCTCACACGAACAGGGAGCTTCTCATGCGGCGGACGGATACGCCCGCACGACCGGTAAAACGGGAGTCGTTATCGCGACTTCGGGTCCGGGCGCTACTAACCTTGTTACCGGTCTTGCAACTGCTTACATGGACAGCATACCGATTGTGGCTGTCACAGGCAACGTCGCCACGTCATTGCTGGGTCTGGACAGCTTTCAGGAAGTGGATATTACGGGAATAACCATGCCGGTAACAAAACATAACTGTATAGTCAAAGACGTAACAAAGCTTGCAGACGCGATAAGGGAGGCTTTTTTTATTGCAAATGACGGCAGAAAAGGTCCCGTGCTTATTGATATTCCCAAGGATATTACCGCTGCTGAATGCGAGTATGAACCTCAGAAGCCAAAAGAACACGCCTATTACGTAGACGAGACGGAAATTGCCGAAGCGTCAAAAATTATTGAAAAATCGGAAAGACCTTTTATTTACGCTGGCGGCGGCATAGTATCCTGCGACGCGGTATCGGAGCTGTCAGAGCTTGCGGAGCTTATAGACGCCCCTGTTTCCCTGTCACTTATGGGACAGTGCGCTTTTGACAACACAAGTCCGCGTTACACCGGCATGATGGGTATGCACGGAACGAAAGCCTCGTCCTTTGCGCTTACGGAATGCGACCTGCTTATTGTTCTGGGATCACGGTTTTCCGACAGGGTTACCTGCAACGCAAAAAGCTTCCGCGCGGCAACCGGAGCACAAATACTTCACATTGACATAGACCCTGCGGAGATAAACAAAAATATTGAAGCGGACTATAAAGTATGCGGAAATTTAAAGC
The DNA here is from genome assembly GCA_947089135.1 of uncultured Clostridia bacterium. Taxonomy (GTDB): domain Bacteria; phylum Bacillota; class Clostridia; order Oscillospirales; family Ruminococcaceae; genus RGIG8773. The sequence continues at coordinate 35,589 of CAMUJF010000003.1, read as the reverse complement.
TTGTGCTTGAAAAACTCAATAAGCGTCTTGCTCCTGTCAGGCATACCGAATGGCTTGAAAAAATTTACTCTTGGAAAAGAACATATCCTCTTTGTCAGACTTCGGAGGACGAAAACGAGGTGCTCCCGCAGGAGGTTTTGGAAACGCTTTACGATATTACAAACGGCGAAGCTGTCATAAGCACCGAAGTAGGTCAGCATCAAATGTGGACTGCCGAATTTTATAACTTCCGCAAGCCACGCAGCTTTGCCTCTTCGGGAGGACTGGGTACTATGGGGTACGGTCTAGGAGCGGCAATAGGCTGCAAAGCGGGAAATCCCGAAAAAGTCGTTGTAAACTGCGCAGGAGACGGAAGCTTCTATATGAACATGAATGAGCTTACAACCCTTGCAAAATATCAGATGCCTGTTATTGAACTTGTATTCAACAACAGCGTGTTGGGTATGGTGCGCCAGTGGCAGAAGCTTTTTTACAACAACCGCTTTTCACAGACCACGCTTGAAAAGCCTACGGATTTTGAGCTTCTCGGCAGAGCTGTAGGTATTGAAGCTATGACAATACGGACAAAAAGCGACATACGTCCCGTACTTGAAAAGGCGGTAGCTCTCAATAAGCCTGTGCTTATAAACTGCATTATAAGCAAGGATATTAACGTTCTGCCAATGGTTCCCGCAGGGGCTTCAATTGCAGAGCCTATACTTAAAATATAATGAAAGGAATGCTGACTATGAAAAGTGTTCAGATATTTGATTCAACTCTTCGAGACGGCGCTCAGGGCGAAAATGTGAATTTTTCCGTTGAGGACAAATTAAACGTAATGAGGGCTCTGGACGATTTCGGGATAGATTTTATCGAAGCTGGAAATCCCGCCTCCAATCCCAAGGATCTGGAATTTTTCAAACGGGCGGAGGAATGTCCTCCCAAACGTGCAAAGCTTGTGGCGTTCGGTTCCACAAGGCGCAAGAATATTTCCTGCGAGGAAGACGCTAATCTTTGCACACTTGCGGAAACAAACGCGGAATATGTTTCTGTGTTCGGCAAAAGCTGGGATATGCACGCAGCTGAAATCATAAACACTACTCTTGAAGAAAATCTCTGTATGATATCCGACACCATAAAGTACCTGACCGGAAAGGGCAAAAAGGTTTTTTTCGACGCTGAGCATTTTTTTGACGGATGCAAAGCTAATCCCGATTATGCGCTGAAAACCCTTAAAGCCGCCGAGAAAGCGGGCGCGGTCGCAGTAGTGCTCTGCGATACCAACGGAGGCTGTTTTCCGGACGAAATAGCTGAAATAACCCAAAAGGCCGTTGAAGCGGTAAATATCCCGATCGGCATACATTGTCACAACGACACGGACTGCGCGGTTGCAAATTCCATTGCCGCTGTAAAGGCAGGAGCTTCACAGGTACAAGGGACGGTCACAGGCATAGGTGAACGCTGCGGAAATACCAATCTATCCTGCGTAATCGCTAACCTACAGTTAAAGCTGGGTATACAGTGCGTCCCGAAAGAAAGTGAAACGAAGCTTACTCGGCTTGCAAGGTACATTTCAGAGGTATGCAACATGAAGCTTACAGGGTCAATGCCGTACGTGGGAAAAAGCGCGTTCGCCCACAAAGGCGGTATGCACGCGGACGGGGTACGGAAAAATTCCCGCAGCTTCGAGCACATCTCTCCCGAAGCTGTGGGAAACAAACGCAATATTTTACTTTCCGAGGTAGCGGGACGTTCGGCGATACTGCACCGTATAAACGAGATAGACCCTACCCTTACAAAGGACAGTCCCGAAACCAAAGCCATAATAGACCTGCTCAAGGATATGGAATTTAAAGGATACCAATATGAAGCGGCGGAGGCTTCATTTGAGCTGTTGGTGAAAAAGTATCTGGGAAAGATCGAGAATTTCTTTGAAATAAGCTATTTCAAAATTATCGGAGAAAAGGCGGGCGAGCTGCAAAATCCCTCGTCGGCTATAGTTAAGGTAGCTGTAAACGGAAAAACCGAGATTGCCGCAGACGAGGGGGACGGTCCTGTAAATGCCATAGACAAGGCTCTCAGACAGGCGCTGACGGTGTTTTATCCCTCAGTCGCAGACGTTCACCTGACAGACTACAAAGTTCGCGTTATCGACGGAAGCGCCGCTACAGCTGCCAATGTAAGAGTGCTTATTGAAAGCACAGACGGAAACGATATATGGACGACTGTGGGGGCGTCAACGGACGTTATAAATGCGTCTGTTACCGCCCTTATAGACAGCATGGAATACAAACTCATGAAGGATAATTCTCATAAAAATTCTTAAAACGATCCATTGCGGAGGCAGGCTTTGCATTTTTCATGTAAGCAAAGCCTACCTCCCTTTTATTTATAGGCACCGATAGAGGGATTTCTATAAGACTTCCGTCAGAAAGCTCCTGCTCCACAAATTGTTTTATCACGCAGGCAACGCCTATCCCCGTTTTGACAAACTCAATAAGCATATCCATTCCGCTGACTTCAAGAATATGCTCAGGGACAATATTATTTTCCTTAAAATACCGGTCGACGTGCATACGGGAAACATTTGCTCCGTCCAGAAGCATAATGTTCGCTTCTTCAAAAACCGTTGAATCGCCGCGTATATGCAGGTTTTCTATATACCATTTTGTAGAAACAAACACGTCCTCGATCTCGCCGAGGGAATAAAAGCATATGTCCGAAAGATTTTCCGGCTTTACCGTAAGAGCAACGTCGATCCGTCCTTCGGCAAGCAGTCTGATAAGCTTTGACGAGGACTGGCATTCGACTGTAATTTTAACGTGGGGATTGTCGGAAATGAATTTTTTCAGATACGGCAAAAGCATATGCTTGCACAGTACTGCGCTTGCTCCCAACCTGAGTCTGCCTATGCCGAGCTCGTTTATGCGCCGAAGCTTGTCCTCGCCGTCCTTTATTATATCGAAAGCAATTTTAAGCTGCTCGTACAAAAGCTTACCCTCGTCGGTAAGGGTAACTCCCCTGTGATTACGGACAAAAAGCTGCGTACCGAGGCTTTCTTCCATTTTTGTTATAGCCTTGCTTATGGCGGGCTGACTTATGTAATTCATTTCCGCGGCTCTTGAAATGCTCTCGCACTCCGCAACAGCGCAGAACAGACGGTAACGGTTAAGATTACTTTCCGATATCATTTTTATCGCTTTCCTTTCCTCTTAACGAACTTTTCTTTTGCGTACTCATATGCCTCTCGGATAAGCGGTTTTAATCTTTCAAATGTTTCCTCAGAGGGATTCAGCGCGCATTCACCTTTATTAGGATACTTTTCGTTCAATTTTCTACTGCTCCGCCAATTAGAACCTGTCCACATAGGAAATGCGCAGATATTTTTGATTTAGGACAAACATTTCAGCAGGGTTTAGTTGGCGGAGCAATAAGATAACGTATATAACCGCGGTGCATCAATCTGCCGCGGAAAGCTGCTTCCGCTCTGATTTTTCATGATCCGTTATTTCGTCGGCTATCTGTCTGAATATCGGTCCGCAGGTAACGTTTCCGGACACTCCGCCCTCGGACATGACTGTTACCGCGTAACGCGGATTATATGACGGAAAGTACCCTGTAAACCAGCAGTTAAGCACTTCGTTTCCGTTCTCGTCAAATCGTCCTGTCTGTGCGGTGGACGTCTTTCCGGCAGCAAGAGTCCTTTCAGGGTTGGACATAGAATTGTCCGCACGAACAGTATAGTACATAAACTTCTTCAGCAGCTTGACCGTTTCGTAAGACAGCACACGCTTTCCCGCAGTTATCTCGCTGTACTCCACCGTACCGTCGTCGGCGCGTATCCCCTTTATCAGAGACGGCTGATTCATTACGCCGCCGTTTGCTATTGCGGCAGTCATTCGGCAAATCTGGACAGGCGTTGCCGTAAGCTTTCCCTGCCCGAAAGACATATTCGCCCTCTCGGCGGCTACCTCGATATCCCGCACAGTCTGAAGCGTTCCAGAAGCGGAAACAATGTCCCCGCATATAGGTATTTCCTCGCCGAAACCCAAAGTTTTTGCTGTCTCAATATAGTCCTCCTTGTCAAGATATTCGCTGAGCGCGATAAAATACGTGTTGCAGGATTTTACCATAGCGGTCTCCATATCTATTTCACCGTGACCGCCCCACTTGTGACAGTTGAATATCTGTCCGTTTACGTTAACAGAACCGGTGCAGATATAGCTGTATTCGGGACTTATTCCCTGCTCCAGAGCGGCGGCGGCAGTAACAAGCTTGAAGATAGAACCCACGCTGTATGCTGACATTGCACGGTTTACAAAAGGAGAATCGGGGTCGTCAATAGATAAGGCGATATTTGAGGTATCAAAATCAGGACGGCTCACGGAAGCTTTTATCTCGCCTGTATTAACGTCCATAACAACTATTGCTCCGATAGAAAGCTTGTTTTTGTCCGCGGCGTTTTCGCAAATCTGCTGTATATCCTTGTCAAGTGTAGTTACAACACCGCATTGAAGCTCACCCGCATGGTTTATACTGCTGCCAAGACCGTTCAGCACCTCTCCCACCGCGTCAATATGGAGCGTAACGGAATTATCGGCGCAGTTGCTTCGCAGAAAATCATCGTAAGCTTTTTCTATGCCGCAAACGCCGACGCCGTCGGAGGTGTACCCGATAATATGAGGCGCAAGCTGATCACTGTCAGTACGTACAGCCGAGCGGAAAATTATATTTTCTCCCCCGAACTCTGCCGCCCTTTCGTCCACACGGCATAAAAACGGAAGATTGCTTTCTATACCTTCATAGTAGCGCTCCATATCGAGCAGATATGGCTGTATCCTTATGGAGCTGATATGGTTCGGAATTATAACGGCTTCGTACTTTTCGGAACAGTTTACCAACGGTTCAATATTGCAGTCGTAAATTCCGGCGTACTCACCTGCCGACTTCAGCGTGTAAGTACCCCTTTGGGCGGAAACAGCAGCTATCTCGCTGTCACCGATAAGTATAGCAAGCCTTGCTGTAAGTACTGCGGCTGTAACTGCGAAAACTATTGTTACAAATATTTTACGGTTCAAATAAAACACCTCGCGAATAGTATTAACATATTTGCGAGGTGTTATTCGGTTTTATTCTGCGTAATAGCAGTAATCCATAATGATATTGCCTTTTTCATCGGGAGTTGTGTAACGCGGACACAGACAGTTCTCAAAAGACCATACTCCGCCGTCGCTGTCTTTCCACAGCATTATTCCCAGTTTCTCAAGCTCGGAGGCGCAGCCGCTTGTATCATGTACATCGTCCTCTTTGCCGTATATCCAGCATGTACCCAAGCCTGCGGCAGGAAAGTCTATACATTCAAATCCGTCGGGAACTGCTGTACCTGCCGGCGTAAACATACCTATCCAATACTCGAACGGCTTGTCTGGACAGCGGCGTTCAAGTCCTGCATAGCCGCCTCCGTTTTCCCATATTTTAAGAATGGAATCAGTTCCGCCCATTGCGCTTTCAATTTGGTCAAACCAGCCGTTTGCGAACCATTCTCCCCACCAACCGCCGAAATCGGGGTACATCTTTCCGATAAATCTCATTGCGGGTACTTCTTCTCTGAATACTTTGATAATTTCTGCCATATTTATTTCCTTTACAACTGATAAAAATTGCGTAATTTACCATTGCGTGAAATCAATTTCAAAACGCGTTCCGTGGGAAAGCAAGATACCGTCCGTAAGCTTTATCCGCAGGATACAGGTGTTCACGTCTCCGAAATCGTTGTGACCGTTATCTATCCATTCGGCAAAGACCTTTTTCAGCTTTCCGGCAATTTCAGCGTTTTCAGGATTTCCGAAATATCCCAAATTTTCGCCCGTACCGTGAGCGGTAAACCATTCTCCCGCCACTGATACGACGGGAGAATGGGCTATCTGCCTCATCTTTGCGGAAAGACCGTAGGTTATCACATAGAACGCTTCGTCCTCGTAATATGCGTTCACATTCCGGACATAGGGTATGCCGTTTTCTACGGTAGCAAGCGCAATAACGCTGTCCTTGCCGAAGCGTTCGTTCATTATCTGTTTGACTTGGTTAGTATTCCTTTCCATAATCAGCCAATATTATTTTTTAGCTTTGCCGCAGTGAGAGTATTCCTCATAAGCATAGCGATAGTCATGGGACCAACCCCGCCGGGTACCGGCGTTATGTACCCCGCCTTATCGAAGCAAGCCGCATAGTCCACATCTCCGCAGAGCTTACCCTCGGCGTTGCGGTTCATACCTACGTCTATAACGACCGCGCCATCCTTGACCATATCGGGAGTTACAAAGCCCGCTTTTCCCACGGCGGCAACGAGAACGTCCGCTTGTGAACATATCTCCGCAAGATTTTTAGTTTTGGAGTGACATATTGTGACGGTACCGTTCTTGTGCAGCAAAAGCATTGCCATAGGCTTGCCCACAATGTTGCTTCTACCGATAACTACGCAGTTTTTGCCGCATACGTCTACACCCGTTTCGGCAATAAGCTCCATTACTCCCGCAGGAGTGCAGGGCAGAAAGCTGAAATCGCCTATCATGATATGTCCTACATTTTCAGGGTGGAACGCGTCAACGTCCTTTTCGGGACGGATAGCGTTTATTACAGCATTTTCGTTTATCTGCTTCGGCAGCGGAAGCTGCACCAGTATACCGTTTACTTTGTCGTCATTATTCAGCTTTTCAACAAGCTCCAGAAGTTCATCCTCGGTAGTTTCCTCCGGAAGTGCATACTCATAAGAATTGAAACCAACTTCCTCACAGGCTTTTTTCTTGTTGTTCACATATACCCGCGAAGCAGGATTGTCTCCAACTATTACTACGGCAAGACCTATTTCTATACCTTTTTCTTTAAGCTTTTCCGCCTCTTTGCGGACCTGCTCCTTTACCTTTGCGGAAACCGCTTTGCCGTCAATTATCTTCGCCATCCGAAATTTCCTCCTGTTCTTCATCATTTTCCTCTGCGGTAGCGTCCAAGAGCCTGTCCTCGCTGCTAAGCTCTTCCGCAGAATCTGTTTTCTTTGCAGCCTTTTCGCTTTTCTTGACCGCCTTTTCCTCTTCATATGCCCTATACTTCTCCTCGGTCTCTGCAATAAGCCGCTTTGATTCCTCGGTATCCTTATAGAAAACATACTCTCCGTCCATTTTTATCTTATTTCTCTTAAAAATTACGGCGGCTATCGAGACCAGTACGCAGACTCCCGCCACAAGCTGGGATATTCTGATATGTCCAACCATAAGACTGTCCGTGCGAAGACCCTCTATAAAGAAACGTCCCAGACCGTACCAGCCGATATATAGAAAGAAAAGCTCCCCGTCAAACTTGCGGCGTTTGGAGTATAGGTGCAGCAGAATAAAACCTGCCAAACACCAGAGTGATTCGTACAAAAAGCAGGGGTGCACAGACAGAGACGGGTCAACGGTAACTCCCGTTGACGCCAAAATTTCCTCCGCAGTTGATTTTATCTGCGCCTGTATTCTCGGACTTGTCATTCCCCATGGCATAGAAGTATTGCTGCCGAAGCACTCATGATTGAAAAAATTTCCCCATCTGCCTATGCTCTGACCTATCAGGAAACCCATTCCCGCCAGATCGAGCATAGGCATAAGCCGAACTTTCCGTATCTTTGCCATGACTGCGCCGAACAGCACCGCTCCTATAAGTCCTCCGTAGATAGCCAGACCGCCGCTGTGTACCGAAAATATCTTCGGCAGGTTGTCCTTGTAATAATCCCATTCCATAAAGACATAGTAAAGTCTTGCACAAATGACTGCGCCTATAAAACCGACCACTGCCACATCAACTGCCCTGTCGTCGTCAATGCCGAAGCTTTTCATTCTTTTGAAACAATAAACCGCCGCAAGAAACAGTCCGAGCGTGATTATGATTCCGTACCACTTTATTTCAAAGCCGAATACCGTGAAAGCTGTGCTGTAAACGGGAAATTCAATGTTAAGCTTTGGAAAGGATATTGTGTTCCATTCTGCGTTTGTCAATTTTGTTCCTCCTTGCCGCTGATAGGCTCGATTATGGAAATAGTAACGTTTTCCGTATTGAATTGCTTTTCAAGCCGCTTTGCCATGTCTTCAAATTTCACCGCTGCCACTGTCTCAATAGCGTCAAATGCCGAAAGCTTTTCCATACCTGAATTGAGCATATTTGTGGCTATAGTCTCCGCGTCGTCAAGATCGCGTATCAGAGCGCCATAGTACGCCTTTTTGATGTTATTAAAGCTTTCCTCGTCAAAGCCCGCTTTTTTACGGCGTTCTATCTCCTCTACTATCCTGTCGCGCACAAGACGCGGATTTCTTGATTCTCCGCCGAAAATGGAGCAGAAATATCCGTCTCCGCTAAAAGTCTCCTTGGAAAATGTTGAATTGATCAAACCCTCGTCGTACAGCTTCTTATAGAAATCCGTCGTTCCGCCGACCATCATCGAGATCAGAAAGTTTGTTTCTATATCCGCCCGCAAAGCGTCAATACCCGTTTCCGGCTTAGCTTTAAAGCCGATATTGAATATAGGTACAGCTATCTCAAGCTGTTGGATGACTTCCCTTTGGCACACCGTTTCGGGTTCGGGCTCAAATGCGGTTTCAAGCTCGGGATTCCCGTTATTCTTCAGAAGCTTATCGCACATTTCCAATACCCTGTCCTCGTCAACGTTTCCCGCAATGCTCAGCACCATGTTATTGAGGTTATAAAACGTATTGTAGCATTGATACAGCAGATCGGCGTTTATTTTTGCTATGCTTTCAACTGTACCTGCAATATCTATCTTAACTGGATGATTATGGTACATTCCCTGAAGCATATTGAAAAATACCCGCCAGCCGGCGTTGTCGTCGTACATACGTATCTCCTGACCGATTATTCCCTGCTCTTTTTGGACGGTTTCCTCAGTAAAATAGGGATTCTGCACGAAGCTGAGAAGAATTTCCAGAGACTCGTACACATTGTCGGTACAGCTAAACAGATAACAGGTTTTATCGAAGGAAGTATAGGCGTTTGCGGATGCTCCCGTTTTTGCGTAAAGGCTGAACACGTCGCAGTCCTCGTTCTCAAAAAGCTTGTGTTCCAGATAGTGGGCAATGCCGTTGGGTACGGTGATAAAATCAGGCTCATTCTTTGTCTTGAATTTGGTGTTTATAGAGCCGTATTTTGTTCCGAAAAGAGCGTGTGTCGTGCTGTAATCCTTCATTTTCCAGATATAAATATCAAGTCCGGTCGGGTGCTTTACATAGGTGTACTGCTCGCCTGTGCGCTTGTTTTTAACGATTTGCTTTTCCATGTCAGACAGCCTCCTTTCCAGTAAGAACATATACGGTATCAAGCTTTAAGGAATTTGCCGCAGCGATAATTTCCTCTCTGGTGACCCTCTTTATCCTTTCGATTTGCTCCTCCGGGGAGAATATTTCTCCGCCGCAAACACGTTCCAAATACCAGCCGCCTATTGCGGTAAGATTATCGTTTACTCCTTTAAGTCCGTTCAGCAGCGTTTCTCTGGCATTTTCAAGCTCGTCATCGGTGAAATCGCCCTTTTTCATTGCCTCAAGCTGGTTGATTATTTCCTCCTCTGCCTTTTTGGCGTTGGCGTGCTCTATACCGCTGTCAACGTACAGAACGCCTTTTCTGCCATTGTAGCCCGACGAGCAGTAATAGCAAAGGCTAAGCTTTTCACGGACGTTCATAAACAGCTTTGAAAATGGCGTGCCGCCGTAAACTGCATTCATAAGCTGCATTGCCGCCAAATTATCAAAATCGGTCTTGAATGCCATTACCATTTTGCTCTGGGCAACGTCGTGCGGTTCGGTAACGCGGCATACTTCAGATTTGAGCGGAGACTTTTTCGACGTAACGTCTCCGCCGTAGTTTCTGTCAATTTTTAACAATGTGTCTGTGAGCAGCTTTTTGCAGGAATCGTTCGGTTCCGAACCTATGAAGAACACCTCTATCTGAGCTGTTTTCAGCAAATTTCGGTACTGCTCAAAAGCGGATGCGGCTGTAAGCTTTTCCGCCTGCTCCCTGTCCCCCGAACAAGTAAATGCGGCGGGCTCGCCCTCGTATATCCTGAGATTAGCCCGTTTGAAGGCATAGGAACGCTTCTCGTTTATCTCCGCGTCTATAGCGTCTAAAAGTTCCTGCTTTTTAAGCGCGAAATCCTTTTCGTAAAACACTCCGTTCTCCAGATGCGGGTCAGTAAGGCAATCGGAAATTATGGAAGCAAGCTCCTCCGTAACCCTTTCTCCGTCAAAGGCGTAGCGATCGTTTATACCGCTGCCCGCAAGAAAAAGGCTCTGAACGTCGCCGTATTTGGTATAACGTCCGCCAAGCGCCGCCCCGTAAAGGGAATTAAGCTTTTTGTTAAAATCTGTAAGAGTCGGGAGCTTTGCATTGGTATCGCACAGTACCATAGGAACCACTGCGTTCAGCGAGGCTTTTTCCTGCGAAAGCTCGGTAACAAGGTGGATCGCTATTGAATTAAGCTTAAACCTTTCGTTAATAATAGTTGAGAAATGAATTCCGTCTGCAATTTTTTCTCTGCTGTAGTTTATTGGCAAATTTATCAGCTCCTGTTAAAATAATAGATATTTTTATTATAGCACACTTTTTTTTATAATTCTATACCTTGACAAAAAAAAAGTTAAGGTTTACAATTATATTATCCGTTTTCTCTCGTTTTTGGACAAATGAAGCTTTGCGCCGCAGCCGACGGTTTACTGCTTCAGTATAATGTATACAGATTTTATCGCTTTATGCGAATATCGGAGGGTATTATGGCATCGCAGAAAATCAATCCTAAGGAATGTCCTCAGTATTTAAACGAATTTTTTACCTTTCAGCGAGTTGTAAAAATCAAAGCGGAGAGGACTCTTGAATCTTACTATATTGATTTGAGAATTTTTTTAAGGTATGTCAAGCTTACAAAAAGTGAAATACGCCCTGACACGCCCATGAAGGACATCACAATTTCGGATGTCCCTATCGAATGGGTAAGAGATTTTTCAAAGCTGGACATACTCAACTACCTGAGCTATGTCGCCACAGACAGGGGCAATACCGCTAAAACAAGACACCGTAAGCTTGCCTCGCTCAAAGTGTTCTACAAATGCCTTTACCGCGACCTTAACCTCATTCCTAACGATCCCACAAAGGATATTGACTATCCCAAAATGCACGAGCACCTGCCAAAGTTCCTTACCTTAAACGACAGTATAAAGCTGCTTGAAAATATGAGCAAAGAGGATCCGTACTACTACAGGGATTACTGTATTATAACCCTTTTCCTCAACTGCGGAATGCGTCTCAGCGAGCTTGTGGGACTCAATCTTCAGGACGTGAACTTGGACGAGCGCACCATGCGTCTGCTTGGAAAAGGCGACAAAGAACGTATAATCCACATAAACGACGCCTGCGCTGATTCGATCGTACAGTACGTTAAAGAAAGAGGAAGATCGCCCGTCGAGCCGGACGCTCTCTTTCTCAGCAAGCGCGGCACTCGCATCACAAACAGACGTGTCCAGCAGATAGTTGACAATGCTCTTAAAGACAGCAATCTTGACAATCAGGGATACTCCACCCATAAGCTCCGCCACACCGCAGCCACCCTTATGTATCAGCATGGAAACGTTGACACGCTTATTTTAAAAGAGATACTTGGACACAAAAGCATTTCCACCACCGAAATATACACACATATTTCAAACGAATCCGTAAAAGAAGCCATGGACGCTTCCCCTTTGGCGAATATCCGCAACCAAAAAAAGCCCAAAGGCTAAACCTTTTATGCCGTCTACAGTAAGTTACCGCAGTGCTCTGCCAAGACAAAAGTTCACACAAAAGCTGAAACACTTAAAGGACTGATATCATGAAGCTTGACCGTCTTATAGGAATAATCACGACTCTTCAGCAAAAAGGAAAGGTCACCGCCCCGTATTTGGCAGAAAAATTTGAGGTATCCAAACGTACAATAAACCGTGATATCGAGACCATTTGCCTTGCGGGTATACCGATCGTCACCGAACAGGGCGCGGGCGGCGGTATTTCCATAATGAAAGGCTTTTCCCTTGACACCACGGTTTTCACCGAGGAGGAGCTGCGCTCTGTTTTTGTGGGACTTAAAACTCTCGACAGCGTATCAAAAGATTCTAAATACACTCTGCTTGCCGAAAAGATCGGAGGCGTTATACCCGTTGAGGAAAATATGCTGATAGACCTGTCGTCATTTTACCAAGAAAGCCTTTCGGAAAAGATAGAGCTGCTGAAAAAAGCAATAGACAACCGAAAAAGAGTAACGTTCAGGTACTATTACGAAAAGGGCGAGGAAACCAAGCTTATCGAACCCGCTCTTGTTATATTCAAATGGTCAAGCTGGTATATTTTCGGATTCTGCCCCGAACGGGACGATTTCAGAATGTACAAGCTCACACGTTTATGGGAACTGTCAGTCACAGATGAAATCTTTGAGCCGCGCGGGATACCGGAAAAAACGCTCTGCTTCAACGGGGCTACGGAAGATAAAATGTCGATCGCGGCACTGTACGAATCAAGCGAAAAATTCCGGCTTGTGGAGGAATACGGACCTTACAGCTTTACCGTCACAGACGACGGCAGACTTTATTCCAAACTGGGATTCCGCTCCGAAGAAAGCGCTTTGAGGTGGTTTTTAAGCTTCGGGAGCAAGGTAGAAATATTGTCTCCCGAACCATTTCGTCAGACATTTAGCAACGAACTTAGGAGGATCATAAAAATTTATGAAAATACTTAAAAAACCGGCAAAAATCATACTTGCATTTGTTTCTGTATTAGCCGCTGCACTGCTGATATGCTTTGTCAATCACCGTATAAAGCTTGCCGATGAGGACAAATTGTTTATTACCATAGGAACTCCCGTGACTGTAGACGGTCACACCATGAACGTATATACCGAAGGAGACGGGGACGTTACTTTAGTGTTCATGTCGGGCGGAGGAACCTGCTCTCCCGTACTGGATTTTAAGTCCCTGTACTCGCTTCTGAGCGATAAGTACCGCATTGCAGTCGTGGAAAAATTCGGCTACGGATTCAGCGACACAGTAAATATAGACAGAAACATTGACTCTATACTGGAGGATACAAGATCCGCGCTTTCGGCAGCAGGACTGAAAGCTCCGTACATACTTTGTCCCCACTCCATGTCGGGACTTGAAGCCCTGCGCTGGTCGCAAAAATATCCCGATGAAGTTTCGGCTATAGTTGGTCTGGATATGGCTGTACCGCAGTACTACGAAAGCATGGATATCAATATCCCGCTTATGCGTCTGACAAGCTTTGCGACTCAAATCGGCATGACCCGCATTATTCCCGATATTTCGGAAAGTGACGCTATACTTTACGGCACGCTTTCCGAGGCGGAGAAAGAACAGTACAGAGCTGTTTTCTATAGGCGAACCGCTACAGTGACAATGATAAACGAGACAGCGGCAGTCAAGGAAAACGCCAAAACAGTTGAAGCAGGCGGAGTACCGCAGATACCAATGCTGCTGTTCTTATCGGACGGTTCCGGCGGTACCGGTTTTGATAAAGAAACCTGGCGCAGTATCTCGAAAAACTATATTTCGCAGGTAAACGGCGGAACCTGTATTGAGCTGGACTGCCCCCATTACGTCCATGATCATGAATACACCAAAATAGCCGAGGAAACCGTTAAATTTATTTCAGGACTGGAGAAACTGCAATGATTTTTGATAATCACGACGAAAGAATAAAATACTACGAACTTATTCTTGAAAGGAAAACTCTTGAGGACATTCCGTCATTTCCCCTGCCGGACGGGTACAGATTTGTACTGTATAAAAACGGCGATAGGGACGACTGGATAGACATTGAAAAATCCGCAAAGGAGTTTAAAACCTATGAAGACGGGTTAAAATCATGGAACGAATACTTCGGCGGAAAGGACGATGAGCTTATTCGCCGAATGGTGTTCATCGAAACCGAAAAAGGAGAGAAAGTTGCTACGGCAACAGCTTACTACGACATTCACGGCAGAGACAAATCCGGAGCGGGCTGGCTGCACTGGGTATCGGTGAGACGCGAATTTCAGGGAAAGGGTCTGTCAAAGCCTCTTATTGCCCATACTCTTGAAATTATGCGGTCGTTGGGGTATTCCCACGCCAAAATTCCCACTCAGACAACCTCATGGGTAGCCTGCAAGGTTTATCTGGACTTCGGATTCACGCCCATTCCTCAGAACGCGGAGCGTAACCGTGAGGGCTGGCGCATTGTCAAGGCTTTGACAAATCACCCTGCTTTAGCGGGGTTCACTCCGGCCGACCCGAAAGAAATTCTTGCGAAAAATTTTAAAAATACAGAAGAAACATGACATACAGCTGTCATGTTTGAAATGATATACTGGATCAAAAAACGGAGGTTTTACCATGGAAAAAACATTATTACCGGAAAACATAGTTGACTCCCGCTGCGGACTGCACTGCACGGGCTGTGAGTACAAGGAAAGCTGCGGCTGCGGAGGCTGCATTGAAACAAACGGAAACCCGTTCCACGGGGAATGTCCCGTGGCGGTATGCTGTCAGAACAAAGGCTTTGTACACTGCGGCGAATGTCCCGATATCCCCTGCGAGCTGCTGACTCAATATTCGTGCGACCCAGAACACGGAGACAACCCTCACGGAGCGCGGATAGAACAGTGCAAAAAATGGGTAAATGCTGTGAAGTTATAATGCTTTACATATTATTCAGAAAGGAATTATACCGCATGAATGAAAAAATCATTGCAAGAGCCGGCGAACTTATTGCTGAAAGGATAGGTACCCCGCAGAATTTCTGTACACTTGCTTTTGTGGATCCGGACGGATATCCGCACACCACAACTATATCTATTTCAAAAGCGGACGGCATACGTCGGCTGACGTTTTGTACCGGAACAGGAGCAAAGGATTACATAATAAAACACTGCAACAAGGCAAGCGTCTGCATAAATTCGGCAGAATACCATATTTCGCTGACGGGTACAATTGAGCAGACAACAGACCCGGATATCAAAAAGGAAATGTGGTACGACGGTCTTAAAAACCATTTCAGCGGCTGGGAAGACCCAAATTACTGCGTGCTGAAACTAACTACCGAAAGATACAACTTTTTGGTTGACTGGGAAAACGCGAAAGGAAATATTGTATAAAAAGGACTCTGAGCTTATGGATAAAGATAAAATCGTATCATTGCGAATGGAGCGTCAGCATCTGATCCGCAAGGCGGACAAAAGCGACTATATAGAGCTTTACCGCGATCTCCAGCCGGGTCAGAACGTATACTGGAACGGCTTCGGAGACCCGCCGTCCCTGACTTTCCGCGCAGACTTTGACGACATTGAGTTCAACCGTATGCGGCAGGAAAACCGCTCTTTGCTAAAGGGACGGTTTGCGGGCGGAAATCTCGGCTGGATCATGAAAGAGGATCTTGAACTGTTTGCCTGTCTTTTCTGCAAGCCCCTTGACAAGCCGACCGAAAAGCATTTGACGCTGAAAGAGCTGATCGAACGCGAGGGACCGCTCACTATTCAGCAGATAAAAGAAACCACCGGAATGCTGGTGAAAGAAATCACGCCCGTTTTGCACCGTCTCCAGGAAGCGTTTTTGATCTATGAAGATCAAAATGACGGCGAATGGGACAGAGGCTGGTATATGTTCCATGAAATGTTCCCCGATGTTAATATCGCAAAATATACTAAAACAGAAGCATTAAAAATCGTGCTTCAAAGATTTTCCTATCGCCAGGTATGTTTTAATGCAGAAACGGTAAAGTCTTTCTATAAGCTTTCGGGAAAAATCGTTAAGGAAGCGATCAACTCTCTTGCCTCTGATGGCATTATTTCTGAAACAGAAAACGGGTGGCTTCTTAAAAATGACATTGAACTATTGGAAAAGTATGAGCCTGTCCCGATCAAATCGGTTTTTGCACTTCACCGCAACGATTTTTTGGTAAAGTCCAACGAATACCGGCTTAAAGAAAAATTTAATCACCCCGAACACGAAACTCTGCAATATCTGCTGATCGACGGGGAGTTTCACGGAGCAGTTGTCGGACATTTCCGCAACGGTCCTTACGACCTTGAAGACGTTGTTTTGGACTTACCGACGAAAGATACGGCGGATCGAAAGGCGGAAATTTTAGAAGCTGTATATGCAGTAAATTTTGGAAAATCTTTAACACATTATCAAGGTAAAAAAATATAATATCTACCGACAAAACCCTGCAAAACTCATAAAAGAACAGGAGGTAAATGAAATGAAAAAACAATTTTTCAATACTCCGGATAAGGTCAAGGACATTGAACTGTGGGGCTTCAACTGGCTCGAATACGTTACGGCTGTCCCCGCGCCTCTTGTGCTGCTAACAGGATACAAAAACAACGGACTTGCCAACGCTACTATGGATTCGTGGTTTTGTTTTTCAAGCGAGAATGATTTCTACTGCATTTTTGGCAGCGTTAACAAATATACGCATATGTACGAAGTCGCAAAAAATCAGAAGCAGCTTGTCATAAATTTCTGCGGCAAGGATAATATTGACAAATGCATGTTAACTATCGAAAACAACGGCTACGACACGGACGAGCTTGCGCTTTCGGGACTTCACTATCATAACGGAAGCAAAGTAAACGCTCCCGTTGTAGAGGAATGCTTTTTGAACCTTGAATGCGAGTTCGCGTGGGAAAAGCCTTTGTTTGACGGCAGCGATCACTTTGTCATATGTACAAAAGTCGTAAACGTGTGGATCGATGAAGAACGCTACAAAACCGACCCGTTCGGACGCTACGGCGAAAACGGTTATCTGTACAATATCCATGCGCCAATTGATCCTGAAACCGAAGAACAGATTAAATCTCGGTACGGCGTTATAAAGCCACTGTAAGCCATATTAACTTTACATGATGCGCTTCAAATTCAATACGATTTTGAAATAACCGTAATGTGAAATACCTTTACAGTTGTTTTGTTTAAAAAGGGTGAACTTCAATGATAAAAAATTTCGAGGACTTCTGCAATGAGCTTTTTCGCAGCGGTTTTTCCCTCGGCGGCGGAAACGCAAAAGGAATCTATGCGGTGATAGACTATGATTGGCAGGCGGTTTTACCCGACGATAACCCGGTAAGGTGGCACACAGGCGACCCGGAAACGGACCCGTGGGAATGGCGTATGCGCGTCCTTGAAGAACGCAGCGATATCGCTTACTCAAAGCTGTTTTTCAATGCCAACGGCTATATTACCAAAGAATGGTACCCTTACTTTATTTCTACACGCAGAAAGGGCTTGGACTTTACAGCCGCATATGAAAACGGAGAGATAAGCCAAACCGCCAAAACGGTCTACGATATTGTTTCGGGACACGGAGCGGCGGCTCTCCACGAGATGAAGCTTCTCGGCGGATTTGCCAAAGAGGACAAAAGCCGTTTCGACAAGGCTGTAACCGAGCTGCAAATGAAAATGTTTATTACCATGTGCGGCAGAGTCGCCAGAAAAAGCCATACCGGCGAGGAATACGGCTGGAAAGCAACTGTCTTTACCACTCCCGAAAGCTTTTTCGGCGAGGATTTTATTGCCACGGCTTTGGATATTCCTCCGAAAGAGGCGGAGGAAAAAATACGCGGACAGATTCTTAGGCTGAACCCGTCCGCAGATGAAAAAAAGATAAAGAAATTTATTTACGGTTGACCTTACAGCGTCTCTTACTCCCGTCTTAATGCGTCCACGGGATTGAGGGACGCAGCTTTATAGGCGGGGTATGCCCCGAAGCAGCCGCCCACAGCCAGCGCGATGAGCATTACAGTACCGCATAGCTTTAAATTCATCGCGGCGGGACTTCCAACAGCGGCGCATATTACCGAGGAAATAACAATGCCCAGAACTATTCCGGCAATACTTCCTATAATGGTTATAAGCTCTGACTCAAATAAAAATTCCGTCAGAATAACTCCGCGGCTCGCTCCGACGGATTTTTTTATGCCTATCTCACCGGTTCTTTCGCTGACCGAAACAAGCATGACAGTCATTATGGAAATTCCCGAAACTACAAGGCTTATCCCCGCCACTGCCGAAAGCGCGGCAGTGGCTATGGAAAGTATATTGTTCATTTTTTCCTTTTGGCTGAGTAAGTTGTCCACGGAAAAATCGCTGCCGTCAGCCGAAAGGACAGTCTCAACTGCGGCGGCTGTCTCTGCGCTTCGGGAAACGTCCTCAAGCTTTACTGTTATCTGGTCAAAGTTGTCCCTGCCAAGACTCGACTGCATTACGGAATACGGTACATACACAAAGTCGGGAATAAATCCTCCAAGCATATTCTGCAAAGTGTTTACACCGTTTTTGACTACGCCCACTACTTCAAATTCCGTAGGCATTCCGCCGATGTTTATTGTAATATTCTTCCCTACGATATTTGTCCTTTTATAATGCTCCAGAGCTATGGCTTCGTCAATAACGCACACATTATTCTTTTCGAGAATATCCCCCCTGTTGAGCAGTCTGCCGTGCGTCACTTCAAGGTCGATAACATTGTCAGCGTCCTCGTTCACGCCCCATGCCATAACAGTAACTCTGTCATTTTTTATTTCTCCGTTTGTGATAATGCTCATGAGCGGCATTGCGTTTTCAACGGTATCAATGGATTTTATCCTGTCAAGCTCCTCCTCGGTAAGCTTGTTTACCGCTCCCGACTGGACGGAGACCACCAGACTGTCCATACCCATGCCCGAAAGCTCGCTGTTTATGGAGGCTTTCCCTATCTCGCCTATGGAGGACACCACTACTACAGACATAACTCCCACGGCTATTCCCGCGATAGTGAGAAAAGAACGGAGCTTGCTGCGGAAAAGACAGCGGAATCCGCTGCGAATTATATCAGTCATTGTCATGCTCCTGTTCCGCCAGTTTAACGGCTCCGCCGTTTTCCACAAGCTCGTCCACGGTAATTATCTTTTCGCTGTCATATATAGTGGTTTTCAGTTCTATGCCGCCGCTCAGTTCAGCTCCGGTTTCGATGTAAAGTCGTTCAGCTTTACCGTCTCTGAGAATGTAGACGTACTCGCCGTTATCGTCCTGATTGACAGCCTCATAAGGTACAAGACTCATGGTGCTCGGTTCCGAGGTTATGAGTTTCACCGAAGCAGTGTAGCCCTGTTTCAGAGTTTCATCGGGACTGTCAATTTTTATTTTTACCTCTACAGCCGTTTTCTGGACGTTCCCAAATTGCACCTTTGAAGCCGTGTCAGATATCCTGTCCACCGTACCGGTATACACGATACTGGGAAAAGCGTCGCCGGTTATTTCCGCGGTCTGACCTATCTCTACCCTGCTTATATCCTGCTCGGAAACATAGGTCTGGACGTATGTTTCTTCCTTGGTAAAATTTCTCATTATCGTTCCCGAAAGCGAAACGGTATCAACGTGTTCCACCTTTTTCACTTTGACCACCGTCGCCGTAGGAACGCTTTTCAAAACCATTCCCGGAGCCGCAAGCAGTCCTACCGTCATTAAGCCGCATACAGCGATAGTTCCGACGGCAAACTTATTAAATTTGCTTTTCATAATAATTCTCCTCTCACATCTCGCACGTTACTGAAAATAGTGTGCCATTTCAAGGAGAATTTATTACAACAATTAAGCAAAAAATTTATGCGGATATATGATGCAAATCAACGCCTTTGCACAGGCATATATGCATAACCTGATGTATGTTCGGCAGTATCGAATACCTCAAGTTCCTGCGCACCGTTTTCTGCCATTTTAAAGCCGTGAGCGGGCATGAAATAATCCCTAATATATGCGAAAAGCTCCCATATTTCGCACTGTTCCTTTGACAGAAGCTGTGCGGCGGCTCTGTCGGTATGAGCGCGTATATACAGCGAAGCGGG
Organism: uncultured Clostridia bacterium; assembly: GCA_947089135.1. Classification (GTDB taxonomy): domain Bacteria; phylum Bacillota; class Clostridia; order Oscillospirales; family Ruminococcaceae; genus RGIG8773. Next base: position 15,674 of record CAMUJF010000003.1, on the reverse strand, counting down.
CATTTTATAAGTATCAACGCCCTCAGGCTGTACGTCCGAAGAAGTCTCCCGCACAAAGCCGTATGCCCGTTTCTTTTCGCTAAGCCAGAAATTCACGCTCAAATGAATGTCACTGACAGGAAGTACCGCGTCTGCGATCATATCGTATACGGAAACTTCTCCGTCTGCCGCAAAAGCGTCGATTGCCGAATTGAAAGCCGATATATCCGTAAAATCCTTTGCATAAAACATTTTTCCCGCAAAGACGGTCTCAGGCTTTTCAACTATCTCAAAAACCGCTCCCTCGACCTTTATCGTATCAACCAACTTTTCGCTGCCTGAGTTTTCGGTGTCCAGCAAGCAATCGACTGAAACATTCAGAACGCGTGCAAGCAGCTTCAAATTGTAAATGTCAGGCAGACACACTCCGTTCTCCCATTTTGAAACCGCCTGCTCGGAAACTCCTATTTTTACGGAAATCTCCTTTTGCGTAAGCTTTTTCCTTTCACGGAACTCCCTTAGCCTTTTGCCGAAATCAACTTGATCAAACATAATTTTTCCTCCCGATTATTTTTTAAGCATACTTTTATGCTCTATTGGGATTATAGCATATGACACAGGTGAAAACAATCGTATATATGTTTGTGGAAAAGCCCCTAAAACACAACCTGCGATTGACTTCAACTTTCGGTTAATTTAAAAATAAAAAGGTCACCTATTAATGAGATGACCTTTCATGTCAGCGGAAACTCTCCGCTTGGAGGCGCCACCCGGATTTGAACCGGGGAATCAGGGTGTTGCAGACCCACGCCTTACCACTTGGCTATAGCGCCTTATTCTCTAAAAGAAAAATGGAGCGGATTACGGGGCTCGAACCCGCTACCTCCACCTTGGCAAGGTGGCGCTCTACCAGATGAGCTAAATCCGCATAATGGCGACCCGAATGGGACTCGAACCCACGACCTCCGCCGTGACAGGGCGGCGTTCTAACCAACTGAACTATCGGGCCAAAACCGGGACTTTTAAAAGTCCCTATGGTGGGAACAATAGGGCTCGAACCTATGACCCTCTGCTTGTAAGGCAGATGCTCTCCCAGCTGAGCTATGCTCCCGAATCGCCGCCGAGATTTTCAACGGCGATATTTATTATACAATATAAAAATCTATTTGTCAATAGTTTTTTGGAAATTTTATAAAATATTTTTCTCAAGACTTATTATCGCCGCTTTCGGCATCGGAATCTTCCTTGTTTTCGGTATCGACCGGCTTTTGCTCCGCATATGGGGACACGCTGTCCGCAGCGTTTGAAGCCTGATTCTTAGCGTTTTCCGCAGCCTGTTTTTCATGCTGCTCTCTCTGAGCCTGCATTCTCGCAAGCTTTTTCGCTCTGCGCTTTCTTACAATTCTGATTATAACAAAAACCACAATGCCGATTAGAATCAGATACGGAACGGTATAGATCAAGAAGAAAAGCAGTCCCTCCAGAAAAACAAGAAAGCCGCTTCCCGCATTAGACAAAGTATTGCCCAGACGGTCTAAAAAGGTATCTGTCTTCACAGGCTCGGAGACGTACTCCTTGACCTCGTTCAGAGTAAAGTATACGTAAGAGTATGCAACGTCCGTGCTGATACGGTTCATACGGGTCTTGATGTTGGCAATTTGTATCTGTATTTCGGTAAGCTCTTTTTCAATTGCAACGGCATATTCGTCCTCGGTAATATCTGACAGTAGATCTATGTACCGTTGTTCTTTTGCTTCGTAAATTTCAAGAGTAGTTGAGAGATCGCTGTACTCCTGACTGAGATTCTCCACGTTGGAGGTCTTGTTTCTGAGATCTCCCAGACCTCCGGCGGAATTGCAGAACGTGTCATAGTTTTTGCTGGGTATTCTTACTGTCGCGCTGTAGGACTTCCATTTTTCCTCGTTTTCGTAATACCAGCGTCCGCCGCCTCCGCCGTCGCTGAAATTCTCTGTTTCAACAAATCCGCCGTACATTTCAAGCGTATTCTTGAAGCTGTTCAGGGACGTATCAAAATCCAGCGTATCCACAACCATATTGCAGGAGTAAACAAGCATTTCCTTTTGTATGGCATCGTTCTCAAGGGACTTGACCTCGTCCGAGGAAGCCGCCTCAGCGGCAGGCGTTTCGGCTTCGTCCATGTAATAATCGTAGCTTGCCGCCGTTGTTGTAACAACTCCGTAATCGTATGAATCGGACTTGCTGTTGTTTACGCCATTGACGGCGTCGCTAAAATAACGCTGTTCATCGCTTGCCGAGCACCCTGCAAGTATGAGTACTGACATGATCGCCGGTATTAAAAGCTTTGATATTGATAAATTTTTCATATGAACGTCTCCCCTGCCATTTTTTTAATTATACCATGTCTGCAAAGAAATTGCAAACGCTTCTTTTATTTGTACGATTTGGCATGGGAATTTTTATGGGAAATTTTCGTAAATATTTTATGAACATTTCTGCCGACATTGCGCCGCACTATATTTTATGCGGCAGCTTTCGTTTTCAGTACTTTTTCCGAGCATTCATACATGGTGTCCGCAAATATTGCGTACCCTTTTGCAGGATTGTTGACAAAAACGTGTGTGACAGCTCCTACAAGCTTTCCGTTCTGGATAATGGGACTTCCGCTCATTCCCTGAACTATTCCGCCGCTTTTTTCAAGCAGTTCTTTGTCGGTAACGCGTATTATCATATTTTTGCTGCCCTTTGTATCATGCAGGTCTATCTTTTCAATGACAATTTTATACATTTTAGGCTGAGTACCGCTCACAGTTGTGTAGATATACGCCTCTCCCGTTTCGATCTCCTGGCGCATTCCCAAAGGAACAGCCTCGTTTTGGGAACTGAAAGAGGACATAACTCCGTAAAGTCCGTCGGCGCAGTTTAGCTCCAGCGAACCTATAGCCGCAAGTGAGGAAAAGCTTCCCATTAGCTCACCCGGCGCTCCGGCAGCTCCACGCTTTACTCCGTTTACGCTTACATCGACCACCTCGCCCTCGGAAAGAGGGAGAATACTTCCGGTGTCCACATCGCAGACAGGATGTCCCAGTCCTGCAAAAACTCCGGTTTCCGGATCGTAAAACGTCACCGTACCTATTCCCGCCGAGCTGTCCCTGACCCAGAGTCCCGCCCGATATGAACCGTCTGCGGAACAAAGCTGCGGCTCTACATTCAGTATCAGATTTTTATCGTCCCTCATAAGATTAAAAGAAAGCGACTTTCCTCCGCTTTCGGAAATAATTTTCTCTATATCCTCGTTTGACATAACTTTTTTTCCGTTTACCGTTTTGATTATATCGCCCGTTTTAATGCCTGCGTCCGCCGCGGGAGACCTGAAGCCCGAAGCCGTTTCAAAACCGCTTACCTCCACCGCTATCACTCCGTCGGTAAGAAGCTTTATGCCGAACGGATTTCCGCAGGGTATCAGCATAGGCTCGTCCACTTCCTGAATATTAACTATTTTTATCGGAATAATGCCCAGCAGCTTCAGTTCAGCTTTTTTGACGCTGCTTTTCCCAGCTTCGACCGCAACTGCATTTTTTACGGGAATCCCGGTGCAGGGAATAGTTTCAATAATTTCCGAAAGCTTCAGCTCGCTGCCGGAGGTAATGTAATAATTATTCGGCAAAACCGTGTTATAATAAATTATGATCCCCAGAACTGCCGCAATGAGTATGTTTATTAAAACTGCCGTAATTTTGATAATTTTCTTCATTTTTTATACGCTTTATTTCGCCTTCGGAACCTTCGGGAAACAAAACTCTCCTTTCCGACGATCTCCGGCAAAACGGTTTTCACCCGCCGCCGACTTTATTACTATTCGCATTTTAACTTCATTTATCAGAGTTTTTTATTTCGTTATTTTACACCCAAAGATTAAAATAACATGTCGAAAATAGAAAATCGTTTTCCGTACTTGCATTTGCTTCGGCTTTTGTGGTATACTATATATATTATTTTCCGAAAGGATATGTTATAATGAAAAAAGCGCGCACTGTTACTGTATTTTTATGTATTGCCGCTGCGGCGGTGATTTCTCTTTGTCTGAACTCAGCGGGAGGATTTGCACTTGCATTTATGGTAGAATCAGCATCCGATATTTTCCGCAAATGCGGTACCGCGCTGCTGATAAGCTCTGCTCTCCTCATTGCGGGAACCGTTATCGCCTGCTTTAAAAAAGTATGGATACCGTTGATCTTTAACATTATCGGTACAGCCTGCTACATATATGCGGTTTCGGGAATTTATTCCATTCCAAATACTTTGCGTCCAAAAACGGACACCGAACCTCTTGCGGAAAGACATCTGCTTACGGTAATAGTCACAATACTGCTCTTTGCGCTAACTGTTTTTAACTATCTGGACGAAAAAAATGTTACAAAACGAAACGAAAAACGCCGCCTAAAAGCGGAAAATCTTTCCAAAAAACTTTCGGACGACGAAAAAATTGTATAGTAAATCGTACTGCTCGGTTTGTGCCATATATAAAACAACTGCCATTTTTTAGACAATTTGCCAATTGAAATCATCTGCGCTGTATTGTAAAATTATTATAGATATTTGTTACATTTTTTACAGAAAGGAAACGGCGGCTTTATGAATGTTACTATAAAAGACGTTGCAAAGGCGGCGGGGGTATCTGTCGCCACGGTATCCCGCGTCCTGAACAACAGCGCGGCTGTCTCCGCTTCCGCTGCGGAAAATGTCAACAACGCTATAAGAGAGCTTGGCTACAGTCCCAACTTCTTGGGAAGAAATCTCAGAAAACGGGAAACAAATATAATCCTTGCTATAATTCCCTCAACAGAGCAGACATTCTACAGCGATATCATCAAGGGAATGCAGAACGCTGCTTCGGAGCATGGATACGATATACTTTTAAGTACCTCCAACAGTTCCTATAATATTGAAATGCGGCTGTTGGATATGCTTTTTAAAAGAACTGCTGACGCGGCTATACTTTTGGGTACGCGGCTCGATGTGCAAACTCTTACCGACCTGAACAAACAGCACCATATCGCTCTCTGCTGCGAACGTGTGGAGGGCGCTGACGTGCTTACCGTTACGGTCGATGACGAGGGCGGAGCATTTGCCGCTGTAAACTGCCTGATAGGAATGGGACACACAAGGATAGGAATGGTTTCAACTACTGTCAACTCGCTGTCCTCCTATGACCGCGAACAGGGCTATAAGCGTGCTTTAAGTGAAAACGGAATTGAACTGCGCGAAGATTACATATACCGCGGCACGTACGATTTCAGTCACGGAATAAAGGCATTTGAGCACTTTATGTCGCTTTCCGAGCCTCCGTCGGCTATATTCTGCATATCGGATATCCTTGCCGCAAGCGTGGTAAAAAAGGCCATTTCAGAGGGTTACTCTATTGGCAGCGACATATCGGTATGCGGCTTTGATAATATACTCCTCAGTTGGATGTACACCCCCGGCATAACCACCGTTGAGCAGCCATGCTACGATATCGGCAGAACTGTGGTCACAGAGCTGATAGAAAATATTAACAGCGGAACAAAGTCCAACAAAAAAATAAAGCTGCCTTACAAGATAATCGAACGTGAATCATCGGGACAGTACACAAAATAAAACAAATAAAAATAATTTACAACAGGAGGACGACCATGAAAGTTTTACTTGTTAATGGAAGCTCACGAAAAAACGGATGTACTAATGCAGCACTGGAAGAGGTATCACGCGCTCTTAATGAAGAGGGCGTGGATACGGAAATCTTTTTTATCGGAAATGCTCCGCTGCCGGACTGTATTGCCTGCGGAAAATGCAAAGAAACGGGAAAATGCGCTTTTAACGACGTTGCCGTAGAAATTGCTGAAAAAGCCAAGGAGTGCGACGGTTTTGTATTTGGCTCTCCGGTATATTTCGCTCACCCAAGCGCAAGGCTGCTCACAGTTATGGACAGAGCGTTCTATTCGGGAAAAGAAAATTTCTTTTTCAAGCCGGCTGCTGCGGTTTTAAGCGCCAGACGAGCCGGTACCACGGCTTCAATGGACGTTATCAATAAGTATTTTACTATATGCTCCATGCCGATAGTATCTTCCACATACTGGAATCACGTGTACGGAAACGGCGGCGAACCCGAAGGCGTACAGCAGGACAAGGAAGGTCTGATGACAATGTACGATATAGGTAAAAATATGGCATGGCTGCTGAAGTGTATCGAACTCGGAAAACAGAACGGCATACCCGCTCCCGAAAATAAAAAGGTACTTACAAATTTTATAAGATAACAAAAACGGACGGTTTTAAGCCGTCCGTTTGATTTATCAGGGAGTTATTTTCCCGAATTTTTAATATATTCCGATATACTGTCAATAATAATATCCATGACCTTTATTCTTGCATAAAGCTTGTTGTTGGCTTCGATAATGTTCCAAGGAGCGTTTTTGGTAGAGGTCTTCATAAGCATTTCGTCAACAGCGGTCTCGTATTCGTCCCACTTTTCGCGGTTGCGCCAGTCCTCGTCGGTTATCTTCCACTGCTTTTCGGGAGTATTCTGACGGTCGGTAAAACGGCGCAGCTGCTCGTCCTTGTCGATCTGCATCCAGAATTTAAGTATTATCGCGCCCTCCTGCACAAGCTCGGACTCGAACTCGTTTATTTCGCGGTACGCCATAGCGCACCGTTCGGGAGACGTAAAGCCCTCCAGTCTCTCGACCATTACCCTGCCGTACCATGAACGGTCGAAAATGGTTATATGTCCGCTTTTGGGAAGATTGTTCCAAAACCGCCACAGGTAGTGGTGATTAAGCTCGCGTTTATCGGGAGCAGCTATAGGAACAGCTTCATAGCCGCGGGGATCAAGAGCGTATGATACACGCTTTATGGCTCCGCCCTTTCCCGCGGCGTCCCAGCCCTCAAACAGAAGTATAACGGGAATTTTCTTCTTGTAAATTTTTCCGTGGAGTCTCGCAAGCTCCTTTTGGTTCTTTTTCAGCTCGTCGTAATATTTGGACGGCTGCAATATTTTATTGTCCAGTTTAACGTCCGCAAGCTTGGGACATGGCGAAAGCTCGAACTGATGGGCGGTCTCCTCGATAACCCTCGGCTCGGAGGAATCGGCGTTCACCGCATTTGCGATCTGGCTAACCAGAATATTGAATACCTGAAAGCGCGTAAAGCTGCGGTCGGTAGTATCAATTATCCTCCACGGACAGTGCGGAGTATTGGTCTTGGCAAGCATATCGTCAAACTGACGGTAATACGCGTCATAATTCTTGTGGCGCTTTTTGTCAAGCTCGGTAACGCGCCACTTTGTAGAGCTGTCCTCCTTAAGCTTAAGGAAACGCTTTTTCTGTTCCTTGCGTGAAATATGCAGGAAAAATTTTATAATAAGGTACCCGTCGTCGGAAAGCTGACGCTCAAAGGTGTTTACCGAGCCAATACGGCGGGCATATTCCTCGTCAGATATCCCTTCCTCCATTTTGGCTATGGCAAGCTCCTGATACCAGCTTCTGTCAAGAACTGATATAGCGCCGTATTCAGGGATATTTTCCCAATACCGCTTCATCATAGGGTAACGCCTTTCCGCTTCGGTTGCGGGCATTGTGGAGTAGACCTTGAAAAAGCGCGGGTCGAGCATTTTTATCATGTCGGAAATAAGCGTACCCTTTCCCGACGCGCCCCAGCCCTCCAGTAAAATGATCACGGGAAGCTTTTCAGCACGTATTTTCTGCTGAAGAGAAGAAAGATTCTTTTCGAGCTCCTTTGTCAGATCCTTGTAGTCAAAGGACTTATTCTTGTTTGAAAGCGCATTTTCAAGCATATGGAGACTTCCTTTCGGTTAATGTATGCCGTACAAAGCACGTCCGGTCAGGTACAAAAATGCATTGGCATTAAAACACATCAGCATATCTGTATATTTGATTATAACATATTTCGTCAATTTTAGCAAGTATTTTTATTCATATTTATTGAAAACTTCGGGAGAAAATTTTGCCGTAATTATACTAAAAAGGTAAAATTCTCTTGCAATCCAACAAAACATATGGTATAATAATATTTAATATTTGCCCTCGCAAATGAGCATCTGAAACTGCGGGAGCCTGCAGCGGCGGCTGCGGGACACAGGGCAGTATCATTCTTGCCGCCGGGAATGGAGTTTATTATGGGATTTCCTATTATCACGCCCGCTTTTCTCAAAGAGCTTACCGAAAAAATGAAGCCGGTGACAGCCGACGAATTCTGCGACATCAACGTTACCGCTGCCGCAGTAGAGTATGTTCCCCGTCTTTGTTTTATCGAGTCCGTAAAAAAGCTTATGGAGGAAAAAGACGTTCTTGCATATAATATGATCAACCTCCCCGACGAGGAAAGCGCTCAGTTTATTGCTCAAAGCGAACAGATAATTAAAACATATCCCCAGGCTAAGTATTACTGGCAGATCAGATCGCTTTTCATGAGCATTCTCCAAAACAGGGAAGTTAATTTTGAAAAACGTATGCTGCTGCTGAACTATGGTATCAAAACCGTTCAGGGTATGCTCGACAACGGCAGATCCGAACTTATTCCAAAATTTATCGACGACTATACCGCCGAAAACATGAATTTTGACGAGATACTTGCTTATTTCAAGGAAGTCCGCCCAAATCCCGGATATTCCCTTGCGGATGGAATCTCTCTGCTTAAATCACTTTCAAAACCTAACGCCGCTTACAAAGAGGTTCTTAACACGATCTATAAAAATCTTGGGGTTTCGGGTCCCGAAACGCTGAAAATGACCGATATGAAAAAATATATCGGAATGAGGAAAGAATTTTCTCAGGCTGCGGCGGGTGAAAAGGCTCATTACATTGAAAACGTTATGATAAACTATGTGTGGTCGTACTCCATTCCTTTTTCAGACCCCGATTTCAACTTTTGGGATCATTTTGTATTCTTCTGCTCTCTCTACAATGCGGTCAAGGTAATGCTCACCTGCTTTGTTCCCGACTTCTCCGACGAGGAATTCGCAAAGGCTATAAGCGCTTTTGACACTGCTCTCAGGTCTTCCGACGAAAAGCTTATGATGAAAGTTATTCACGCGGTAAAAAATGCAGGACAAAGCAACAACGGAGATTTGGCAATACTGACACTGAGCTGATATATTTCAGCGATCACTTGCTTCTTATTATCGGAGGATTTTGTTTATGGATAAAAATTCAGGCGGAAAGGATTTCAAAAAGAAAATTTCACGGGATAACCGTCCGCAGTTTCCCGAAAAAGCTGTTATCACAGGCGGTATGCCTTACGGTAACAAAAAGCTGCACTTCGGTCACGTTGGCGGAGTATTCGTTTTCGCAGACGTTTTTGCCCGCTTTTTAAGAGACAGAATCGGCAGTGAAAACGTTATTTTCGTTTCCGGAACAGACTGCTACGGCTCTCCGATCGCCGAAAGCTACCGCAAGCTCAGCGAGGAACAGGGCTATACGGGTACTATTAAGGATTTTGTAAGGGACAACCACGAGTCCCAGAAAAAGACTCTTGAGGACTACGGCATAAGCCTTGACCTTTTCGGAGCGTCCGGACTCGGCAAGACTGCGGAGGTACACAACGAGGTATCCGATTGGTTCATCAGAAAGCTTTATGAGAACGGTCAGCTTCAGAAAATTTCCACCGCTCAGTTCTACGATGAAAAGGTAGGTACATTCCTCAACGGCAGACAGGTAGTTGGAAAATGTCCTGTTCAGGGCTGTCAGTCCGAAAAAGGCTATGCTGACGAGTGCGACCTCGGACACCAGTATATGCCGCAGGATCTTATCGACCCTAAAAGCACTCTAACAGGCGAAAAGCCTGTTATGAAAAATGTTGACAACTGGTACTTCAAGCTCACGGATCATTATGATATTCTTCGCGAATACGCCGAGGACATCAAAAACCGCGAGGACGTGCGGCCGGTTGTCTACAAGACAATAAGCGAATTTCTTGAGCCTCCCGTTATCTATATTATGAACGATTTCAGGGAGAAATACGAAGAACTTAAAGACAGGCTGGAAAATCACGAGTTTATAGAGGAACCTAAGAAAACCTCTTTTACTATCAAGTTCAGCACCCTTCCCGACCGTGAAAAATCCTGCGCCGTGCTTTCTGAGGCGGGAATACGTTTCCGCACAGGAAAAACCCTTGTTCCTTTCCGCTTAACAGGAAACATTGAATGGGGCGTACCCGCTCCCGTACTTGAAAACGAAGAGCCTCTTACGGTATGGGTATGGCCTGAATCCCTTTGGGCGCCTATTTCGTTTACTCAGGCGTATCTTGAATCAAAGGGACATGACCGTGGAGAATGGCGTGACTTCTGGTGTTCGGACAAAGCTCAGGTCTACCAGTTCATCGGTCAGGATAATATTTACTTCTACGGCGTTGCTGAAATGGCAATGTTTATGGCTTTGCAGGGCAAAGACGGTCTTTCGGTACACCCCCAAAACGGAGAATTGCAGCTCCCCGTTCTTGTGGCTAATCATCATATATTGTTTTTGGATAAAAAGGCTTCAAGCAGCGGTACAGTAAAGCCTCCCATGGCTTCCGATCTGTTGGACTACTACACACCGGAACAGCTCCGTATGCACTTTTTGAGCTTGGGTTTGGGAATGAGAAGCGTAAGCTTCCAGCCGAAGCCTCTTAATCCTGCGGCAAAGCCCGAAGACAGCGATCCTGTTACCAAAGAGGGATTCCTGCTTTCCAACGTATTCAACAGAATAATACGCACCTGCTTCTACGACGCTCAAAAATATCTTGACGGCAAAATGCCGGTAGGCGTTGTTGACGAGGATATTCTTTCGGAATCGGAAAAGGCCGTTCTCGAATATGAACGTTTCATGTATAAATTTGAATTTCACCAGGTTACTTATGTTTTGGACTCCTATATCCGCAAGGCAAGCAAATATATGGCAAAGGCCAAAGCCGAAGCCGATAAAGCAGACGATAACGAACTGAGGAGAAAATGGCTTGTAAATGTTTTTCATATGGTAAAGACAGCGGCTGTTCTCCTCCACCCTATTGCTCCGTTCGGAACGGAAATGGTAAGAGAATATCTAAACATCGGTGATGATATCTGGAACTGGGATCACATCTTCGACCCTATGGCGGACAATATCCTCGCGGGAGAAACAGATCACAAGCTTAAGTTTCTTGAACCGAGAGTGGACTTCTTTAAAAGACACGAAAGCCAGTTTGAGCAATAATAAATGCAAAAGTCAGTACCCCGCCGCAATGGTACTGACTTTTTTATACAAAAATTTTGTTCATTAAATGTTAATACATTATGGTGAAAAATGTGATATAATTAAGTAAATATTTACGGTTGCCTGAAAAACTCCGGAGGCATGATGCATATGATAAATCCTATTCAGAAGCTGCTTAACACCAAATTCCGCAATAAGCTTGTTTTCATGTGCATCACGGCGGTCGTGCCCGTTACTCTTGCGGGAGTGTTCCTGCTGTACAACTTGGCAGATACGATAAGGGTAAACGCGGAAAACGAGTCCATTTCTACTGCGGACAGCCTCAGAACAAGACTCAACGACATTATACTGACTATTTCAAATGTTAGCGAACGGGTACTGCAAAGCAGCAAGATCAAAGAGCTTCTGAATAATGAGTTCGTCAATCAGGACGAATACTTCAACTACTATATGCAGAACCAGGCCGTTCCCGAATTCCTGGACGCATATCCTCAGATAGAAGATATTACTTTTTATATAGATTTGGACGGCTTTGTCGCAAACTCCAACTTTAAAAATGCGGACGAAAGCGTTTGCAACACATACTGGTATAAAGAGGCAATGGAATCCGATCTTGCAAAATGGCAGATCATATATTCAAACAACGAATACAGATTATGCAGAATAAGTCCTCTTAAAAACCAAAAAGGAAACTTCTGCGGAACGATGGTCTCTTCAGTCAGTCCGAAAGTTTATAATGAACTTACCGAAAATATTGATTACGGCGTAGTATTCAGCGTTTCTCAGGGAGTAGTTTTTTACAGCGACATACCGGGCATAGATACAGGATCGGTGCTGGCAAGCGAAAAAAATAATTTTTACTATGGAATAAGCGGTTCAAAGCTGCTTGACGACGAATCAAACAGACTGAACAAAATAGGACATACCGTCATATCATACTTTGATTATGATAACACGGGAAACCTGTTTCAGATATATGTTCTAAAGCCTTATTCCCTATTCAACGACGAGATCAATAATGTTATTTTTATGTATATATGGTACATTTTTTTATGTATTATACTGTCGGTTCTGATAACGATACTTTTTTCAAGTATGTTTTCAAGACGTATCCAATTCCTCAAAAATCAGATGCACAAGGTCACGGCTGGAAATTTCGTTTTAAACGAAGAAATACGCGGTACCGACGAAATTTTCGAGCTTTATCAGGATCTGAAAAAAATGGTGGACAGTATGCAGACGCTGATAAACGACGCATACGAATCCAAAATACAATCGGAAAGCTTTAAGCTTAATCAGGTCGAGGCGGAATTCAAAGCTCTTGCAAGCCAGATCAATCCGCACTTCCTCTATAACACCCTTGAAACTATCCGTATGAAGGCTTACTGCAACGATGACAAGGAAACTGCAGATCTGGTCAAAAAGCTCGGCAAATTCATGCGCAGATGCCTTGAGGTAAAAGACGGTATGGTAACCCTCGAATCGGAACTGGAATTTACCAAAAGCTACCTTGAACTTCAGGCTGCCCGCTTCGGAGACAGAGTGTCCTATTCAATATACTGCGAAGTGAACAGAAACTATAAGATACTTCCTCTTATCATTCAGCCTATCGTCGAAAATGCTTTCGTTCACGGTATAGAGGGTGAAAAAGCAAACGGTAAGATAGACATAAAGGTTTTCTACCGCAGCGGAAAGGTCATAATAGAAGTATCGGACAACGGTCAGGGAATCCCTGCGGACAAACTGAGAGAGCTTCTTGCCAAGCTGGAAAAAAACGATACTTCTTCGGGAAAAAGTATCGGTCTTACCAACGTTAACAAGCGCATAAAAATGTATCACGGAGAACAGTACGGTCTTACGGTGGAGACTACTCTCGGACACGGTACAGCCATAAGGATAACGCTTCCCAAAATAGTTGATGAAAACATTATGAAAAGACTTCCGGAAAAATACAGTGAAATAAGCGAAAACATCTCATCAAAAAGACTTTAACAAATTATTGTGCTCGTTTACAAAATATATACAGAAATTGTTAATACGGCTTCTGAAATCATCGCAGGAGGACTTGATATGAAATCTGTAAGCAAACTCTTTTTTGCCGTTTCCGGTACTGCTGTTCTTTCAGCGCTTATTACCGCCGCTATGCACTCGCGCCGCAAGGTAAAGATCAACTGCAATCTTACGCCGGACGAATATGACAAGATATGCGGTGAATTCTGCCTCGATCCGAACAGCGCTATGATGCAGTACATTTACCGCCGCGGCGACAAAAGGTTCGGCGTCAGACTTGCTCCGGGAAAGCTTCATGCCGACGATATCGTAAGTATGTTCACTATACCTATAATAAAAGAAAAAATCCCGGCGGCTCTGAGAAAAAAAATAAAATACCCTTCGTCTGACAGCACTGTTGTAAAGGCTTCTGCTTTTACGCCAACTGCAAAGCAAGGTCATGATTACAAAATACATATTTTTAAAATAGACGGATGCGAATATATGGAGATCGAAAAGCCTAAAACCGATAATATCGGTATTTTCCTACACTCATAAGAAGGACTGGTGCATTGATTATGCTCAAGGTTTTGCTTGCAGACGACGAGCCTAACGTTCGTCACGGCGTAAAAATGATGATCCCATGGGAAGAACTGGGGCTTGAAGTTATTGGAGAAGCCGAAGACGGCGACGAAGGGCTTTCAAAAATTCTTTCGCTTAATCCGGATATTGTCATCGCCGACGTAAAAATGCCCGGAATGTCCGGCATTAAGATGATCGAAGCCGCCAAGAAAAACGGTTACGGCGGAAAATGCCTTATCCTGTCCGGATACTCCGATTTCACATACGCTAAGGAGGCAATGTCTCTCGGCGTAAAGGGCTTTATTCTGAAACCTGTGGACGAGGACGAGCTTATTGAAGCTTTGAAAGCGGTCCGCGACGAGATCCATACCGATAAGAAAAACAGATCCGCTATACGCAAGGGCAGCAAATATATGAATGAACAGCTTGTCCGCGCACTGCTTCTCGGAGACGACAATTTCATTAACCAAAGCTCACTTTCGTCTTACTGCTATGATCATTATGACGCGGCGATAATAAGTCCGGCGGAAGACATGGATCAAGACGAAAAGTCCGTTCTTCTCGAATCGGTAAAAAACCGACTTGATTCGTGCAGTGATGTGGATATCCTATCCCCGGAATTCAGAAGCGGCATCACAGCAGTACTTTTCAAGGGTTGGAAAAGAAAAAAGATACTCGATTTTTTTGCGGAGCTCAACAAGGATCTCTTCGGTAAAATTTTTGTTACAATAGGAAATACAGTTGCATCCCCGGAGGATATAAGAATATCATATCTTGACGCTGACAATCTTCTTAAAAACAGATTTATGTACCTGCATCAAGGCGTTGTAACATCGGAAACTGCCGACGATGAATCGGACGGAGACGGTCAGATAAACGATATTGTTGGAAAGCTTTACGCTTACGTTGAGATCAACGACACCGAAAAGCTTGGCGAGACTCTTGAAAATCTTCGTCAGGCTCTTTGCGGCAGCAGCTATACTCCCGAAAGAATCAAGGTACTTTGCATTACTGCGGTAATGGACATAAAAAGCCGTCTGACAAAAAATATCGGCGACAAAAAAACAGAACAGTTTATCAACAATGAATTTATTGCAAAGCTTGGCGAGACCTCAAGCCTGTTCGACATTATCGAAATGCTTAAAAATATGCTTTGCGAACTGTCCTGCACACATTTCGGAAGAACTACAAAAAGTACTATGGAACGCGTTGTACAGTACATTCAATCCAACTACAGCCGTGAGCTCAGGCTTGAACAGCTTGCAAATATTTTCGGATACAACAGCGCGTATCTCGGCAAGGTTTTTCATCAGTACACAGGTGAAAACTTCAATAACTACCTTGACCGCATAAGGATCACGGAGGCAAAACGCTTGCTTTTGCTGAATGAATACAAGGTGTACGAGGTTGCGGAAATGGTCGGATACTCAAATATAAACTACTTTCACAACAAATTTAAAAAGTATGTGGGGATAAGTCCTCTAAGCTTTAAGCGTCAGGGAAATGTGATTTGACAAGCAAAACGCAAAATCAACGCCAAAATGAAATAAAAACACAAAAATCCCTGCTTCTCAGTTGACCTTCCCCACATTGTACGGACAGCACAAAAAGCACCCTATGGTATAAAATAATATTACGCAACAAACGTAAGCGTCACCCCCCCCCCACCTTTTAACCCCAAAATCTTTGTGATATAATAAAAGCAAATCACAAAGAAAGGCGAGGATTGAAAATGAAACAAATAAAAGAAACGGTAGAAGACTTCAAGCAAAGCGGAAAAAGCCAAAGAGAATGGTGTACGGAGCAAAATCTGTAATAACTGCGGTTCGGAAATGAATTTTATGCGATATGACATCAGCCATAAAATTAAGGCAACACCGCACAGTTGCAAAAGAGAGAAAAGTATGGTAAAATAGA
>CAMUJF010000002.1 GCA_947089135.1 uncultured Clostridia bacterium | reverse complement strand
CATATATTTATTTATGGTTATTATTGGCATTTACACGGTTCTTTATTCAGACTCTTTCTTTTAAACCACGGATTATTACAATGTTTCTGCTGCCGATTCTGTTGCTTATCAGGCTATATTTCGGATTAGTAGACGTAGTAAATTTTGTACCGTCAAACGCATATATTGCCTTGTTAATATCAGCAAACGTGCCTGTTTCATCGATATAATCCGTATTTCCTTTGGCAGCCTCATATATTTCTTTCTGTGTCTTTTTAACACCAACAAATTTTAACGCTGTTTGTGCGCAAGCCGCCCAACACCAATATTGTTTTTCCTGTTCCCCTAATTGTCACGTTAATTTTATGGATTACTATAAACAGCTTGCCGCCATCCTCGGCGGTGTTCATAGTTACGAGAATATCCGTCAGGCGGTTAATGGTTTCCCAATCGCCGCCAGTAGTCGCCCACACCATTTCCGCAAACGGCGGGGTAACAGCACCGGCCACATGGTTGATTTTATCCTTGCTGATCTCGCCGGCGGGGGAGCAGGACGCCCCTGCTCAATAGCGTGTTTTTCATGCTGTTCTCCTATGATTTTTGGTGCCCAACCTTACAAAATCACAATATGAGGGGACACGAGAAGAAGTAAAGAGTAGCGCAAAACTCTTGTATTTCAGCCGTTTTGGGGGAAGTCATAAACAGTTATACGGCCTTATGCGGAGTTTTGCGCTTCAAAAAATTATTTGAAAAACTTCTGCATTGCTGTCAATCGCAATGACTGTACCGCTTTTTATTCCTCAATGTAAACCTTTTTCATTTTCTGTTCTTTAACGGGTCTGTCGCCGTAGCTTGTCTCGGTCTCCGCGATCTCGTCAACAGCGTCCATTCCCTCAACGACCTTGCCGAAAGCAGCATACTCTCCGTCCAGATGAGGAGCGTCCTGATGCATGATAAAGAACTGTGAACCTGCGCTGTCCTTCATCATGGAACGCGCCATTGAAATAACTCCGCGGGTGTGCTTCAAATCGTTCTTTACGCCGTTGGAGGCAAACTCTCCCTTGATGTGGTGTCCCGGACCGCCCATTCCCGTACCGTCGGGACAGCCTCCCTGGATCATGAAGCCGGGTATGACACGGTGGAAGATAAGTCCGTCGTAAAAGCCGTCCTTAACAAGCTTTTCAAAGTTCTCCACCGTTATCGGAGCAATGTCGGGATAAAGCTCCAGTTTGATCTTTTTGCCGTTTTCCATTTCAATTACTACCATAAAAATCTCCTTAAATAGTATTATTTCAAACAACCGTGACGGCTGTAAAAAATCATTTGACTGTCCTTACGGGCGCGTAATAAATTTCCTCGATAACGTCCTCGTCATAGTAATCGCTGCCTCTGCTATAGCTGCAGGTAACGCCGCCCTTCAGGTCTTTTTCATAGCTGTAGTTTGTGACGTAAACGCCCGCTTTTCCGCCGTTCATTTCATCATTGCCGACAAACGTATGAACACGCTTTACCATGTCGCCATCGTCGTTATAGATGTATTCGTCAATTGAATCGCACCCATAGCTAAAAACGTGCTTGATAAGCCTATTGCATTCATCGTATTCCCATGTCTCAATATAGTCCTGTATAGAATCTTTCAGTTCATAGATAACGGTATCAAGTTCTTCATATATTTTATTTCCGAAGTTGTCATAGCGATAAAATCTGCGACTCAAAACGTCTCCTACCTTAACACTCTCATAGCTGTAAATTTCAGCAGCTCTTTTATCCGCATAAAAAATTTCCTCGGTAACTTTGCCCTGCCCGTCGGTAACAAACTTGTAAAGGGACTCGTCCATATCGGTGTACGGCATGTTTGAACGTGTTTTTATAATATTTCCGTAACAGTCTATACTCCAATTATAATCCGCTTCAGGAGTATAGTTGTTAAAACCGCGTATTTTAGTTACCCTGCCATTATCGTCATAATCATATTCAAATGAACAGGTGTCCTTGTTCCCGTAAATTTCCCTCTGAATGATAGAAACGTTACCCATAGCATCATAGCTCAGTACAGCGCTGTAGTCGGTGTGCCCTGTAGAACCGTCGGAAATACACACATAGATCGGCTTTAGCTCAACGCCAAAGTCGATACTATCTCCCTTGCCGAGACTTCCGTAAAAACCGTCAAGAGCGTCCGCAAGGGGTACAAGCGTGTTGTAATCGCCTTTCAGCGCACTTTGAGTCAGTGTTACCGAATAATCAGTGCAGTAGTCAAGTTCGCTCATGTATTCGTCAAGACGGGTTTGGTACTCCTCTTCGGAAACGTCTTCACCGCCGAAGCGATAGCTGTAGAATAAATCAAAATTTGACTTTGAATAGGAAGAACTGCACAGTTCCTTTGCGGAAATGCTGTTTCCGTCAAGGCTTATTTCCATAATTCCGCTGCCTCCCCCAACGCTTCCGCCGCCGGAGAATTTTGCAAGAATTATCTTTTCACCGTCCCCGATATAAAATTCCGGCAATCCGCCGTCATATGAACTGTAAGACACACTGTTTCCCGACGGAATGTAAGAATCGGGCGCAGCTTTTAGGCAGACCGCTTTTCCGTCCTTGACTGTAAATACCTTTGTCACGCTGCTCATCCCCGCAAACATCTCCAAAAACACTTCGGGAACACCGTCTCCATTCATGTCCGCAACTATCGCTCCCAAGCAGTTCTGACACAGTCCCGCAAAATCGGAATCGTCCGCAAGAGCGGCAAGATAGTCTCCTGTTCGCGGGTCATGACCTGCCCGCTGAGGCGTCGGCAGCTTGGAGGAATTATCTTCCGTTTCCAAAATTTCCGCGGATACGGTATCTGTTTCCGCTTTTATTTCCGTTTCCGATTCTGTTTCTTTTCGCGTTTCCGAAGCGGATAACGTTATTTCCGACGTTTGCACAGCGTTTGCGGTTTCTTCCGATGCTTCGCCGACACAGCCGCTTAGATACGTCATGAAAATAGCCGCCGCAAGCAAATATTTCCGTATTTTCCCCTTGTTTCCGTCCATTCCGTCTTTCCTTTCTATGAAAGCACTGTCACCCCGTAGCTTCGGCAGATGTCCGCAAGAGACATAGACACGCCCTTTCCCGACGAGATCATTTCCCACACGCCGCCTGTTTTTTCAAAGCCGAGAGCAAGTATGGTGCGGTACTGAATCCCCTTTTCAACAGGCATATGCATATGCACGCCGTTTTCGCACAGAACGCTTACCTCCGCCTCATCAAGCATACTAAAAAGCTGATCGGGCTTGTTTCCGTAAATAGAAAACAGCATCACCATGCGGGTAACGTCCTTGGGTACCGCGCCGAAATCAATAAACATAGCCCTTTTGTCCGCCGCATTGAGATAGTGAACGCTTCCGCAGTCCGAACGGTCGTTCCCGAAGAATATCATGCGTTTATCGGAGCTTACCGTTCCGCCGCTGTTAAGCATGAACAGATATCCGTCCATGTCTATATCGGTTTTTGCCGCTTTGTAAAGAAGCTCTATTTTGTACTGCTTCATTGACAACGGTATTCTTTTTCCGCTTGGGATAAGCACATTCTCCTCAGTCCCTCCGCTTTCTCCTCCGTATGTGACCGCTTCGTCCAAAGGTTCATAGGAGGACTCTACCGTCTCCGCTTCGGGTTCCGGCATAGTCGCAAGCTGAACGGGGTCGAGGCGTTCCAGCATCTCGCTGTGCCGCATAGGAGCGTCCCTTTGTATAGAGCATAGCATATAATTTGCGGACATAGGCTCGTCCTCGCCGCCTATCTCGCCGCTTATAATAATTTTCCGCTCCACAACCGACCTTATGCGGATATAGCCGTACAGCAGAGAATCGCTGCGTACCTTTCCGATCGTAAGCGTTACCGTGTTAAAACCGACAGCGAGCGAGTCCGCAGACAGGTTCACATTGTAAAGCTCACCCCTGATATCTGCCTCAACGGGAGCATAAAGCTCCAGTGCAAAGGACTGCTCCCTTTCCGCAGGAAGTTTTCCAAGATCTATGATCCTCGGCAGTCCCCAATACTGCTCTTCGCCCTTAATGCCCAGAAGCATACCGTTTATTTCCACATCGGAAAATTTGGTATCGCCGTACTTGCAGTACACCGAGACCATTTGTTCATAAGGTATGTTATCGCTCGTCAGCTCGATTTTTAAATTGTTCACCGTGACATTTTCCGCCGCGATAACAAGCACCGGACCTGACGAGTTCCACAGCACCGAGCCGTTTCCGTTTATGGTGCAGCTTTTTGTAACAATAAATTTCCCCTCGTATTCCCCGGCGGGAATATCAACAGTCCCCAAATTGCCGACACTGTCAAGAAGCATTTGAATACCGTTTTTTTCCTGCGTATCATTCAACGCCAAAATATCACCGCCTTTCATCTTTTAAATATCAAATAAAAAACACAACAGCAGCCGCTGCCGCCGCGACAGCGCATACCGCTCTGAATACTATCCGTGCCCTGCATTTTGAAACGTACTCCGCAGAGCAAGCTATTATGTCGGCTAAAGCCTTTATTCCGCACTTTTCCGCGGAGGAAGCCGCATCAGACGTCGCTCTCACCGCCGTGGAGCAGCCGTGGGAAGCAACCGTAAGGTCGGCTTCCGAAGCAGCGTTGAGATTCCGAAGCTCGGCTGAGGAAACGCACACCTTTATCCCGTTTTCATGGGCAGCGCGGATAAGTCTCCGTCTGTCATATGGTACAGCTCTTACCACAGCCTTTATGTCTTTAAGCTTTCCTGAAAGCTCCTTATCGCTCATTTTGGCAAGCTGATCGGAGCTGATGACTACTCCCGCAGACTTTTTTGACGAACCCTTAGCACCCGAAATGCCCGCATATTTCGCCGCAAACAAAGCAGTCTCACGGCTTTCCTCCGACGCAAGTACGACCCTTACTCCAAGTCTTTCAAGGCGTTTTACCTCCCCGGCGGCTTCGACAAAAAAGCCGTCGTACAAAGCAACCAGCCCTATCAGCGAATATCCGCCCGACGGAAGACGCCCCTCTTTTATACCGCGTTCCGAGACAGCGAAAGCGATAACGTCCTTTCCCGTCAGGGAAATAGTCGCCGCCAGCTTCTGTAGCGCGCTTTTGTTGGTTATCCTTTGCTTTCTTCCGTCCGCTCCAATGCTGTCGGAGCATCTTTCAAGCAGTATCTCCGCGCCGCCTCTCACAAATGTGAACAGCTTTCCTCCGGCTGAAACGGTGATCCCCGAAAGAACGCTTCCTCTGTCGGTCTTTACCTCGGTCTGCCTTTTAAAATCGGGAGCCTTTTCGGCTTTCCTGCCGAGAAATCTGTAAAGAGCTCTGTCAAGAGGACTTCCTCCCAACACTGTCCCGCCCGAAGCGAGCGCCGCCGAAGATGTGCATATCACCGCGTTTTTCAGTATCTCCCCGAGCCCCGCTCCTATTGAGCCGAAGCTGCCGTGTTCCTTTCCGCCGCCGTCAATAAATGCCGTTCCGTCTGCGGAATATTCCGATCCTGCGATCATTCCTCCGCGTTCTATAACAGCCATTCCAACGTCGGAGCTTTTGCATACCGCTTCGGGATCGGATACCCTCACGCCCTTTTTACTAAGACGCTTTACCGCGGAAGCCGCCGTACACTCGCTCAAAAGATTTTTACCGCAAAAGCAGGCGACCGCCAACACCGCCGCAGCCAATGACACTCCCCTCGCCAGACCTCCGTAAAGCTGCCCCGCGGAAACGCCGCTTACCGTTCCGAATATCAGAACCGCCAATGCCGAAGTTGAGCCTGCCGCCCCTCCTGTTCGGAGCACACCGTCAAATCTGCTTCCGCCGTCCATGTGTATTTCTGTGCGTTTCGGCTCGTTTTTCCTTGCGATCTCCGTATTTTCGCCTATCGCCGTTATCTTTACAATCCCGCTGCCTCCGCAGACAAGAGTGCCGCTGTAGACCGCATATGGATCGTTTGTACCCGCAATACTGCCCTTTCTGTAGCTGTCAGGAGGAACTGTTTTTTCCGCCTTGCCGACAGTTCCGAAAACCGACTGATCCACCGTCAGCAGACCGACAGACATTGTTCCGTCGGCAGGAACAACGTCACCCTCCGACAGAAACACAGCGTCCCCAACCGCAAGCATTTTTCGCTGGACTCTTTCGGTTCTTCCGCTGTTTCGGAAAACCGTGTATTCCGCACCTCCGTCAAAGCCGCAAAGCTCGTTAACAATACGCTCGGAACGTTGTCTTAAAGCCGCCTCGGCAAGTCCGCACAAAACTCCCGCGCCGAACAGTACGGCAGGTCTTATAAAGTCGGTTTCCGCGTCTGTAAAGCCGTTCAGTACCAAAAGTGAGCGTATGATCTCCGCAAGAGCCGCAATGATGAAAAGCTTGCAGCTAAGTCCGTTCAAGCCCCGCAGCAGATTTCTGCCGAAGGACGGTTTATATAAAAGCTCGTTAAAGCCGTATTTTTTACGTGACGCTTCCGCTTCGCGCTCCGAAAGCCCGAAAAAAGTCATACTGTTCTATACTATACCGAAATGTTTTCGGTAACTCTCCTTTCGCGATTCATATTATCTTAACCTTTATCAGCATTCCCCTGTCGCTTCTTGAAGCGCGGAACACCGTGCCATCCGCAATGCGAATGGCTTTTCCTGCGGGAACGGGATTGCCCTGAGGGGACAGCAATCCCTCGGCGTTGCGGTTTATCAGGAACCACTCGCCGTTATGACAGCAGACGTACGCCTGCAAGGTCTTGTCCGCCTTTTCATCGGCAAAAACATTGCTCTGCATATGCCATTTGAAAAGAGGAGTATTGTTTACAACGTCCAGCTCCGAATGCTTCCTCCATTCGCCGCTGTGACCCCGCACCTCGGTGTTCAGCTCGAAGCGGACAATATTCCTGTCCGCTATCCTTGTTCCGCAGAACGGACAGACAGGACGGTCGATATCGTACAAAACGAACCATTTTTTCTCGCAGGAGGGATTTGAGCACTTATGCAGCAAGTCCCATGTGCGGACGAGACCCCGCTCCCACTCCATAGCCGAGGGGCGCAGAGGCGGATTGTGCAGACCGTCCACAAAAGCTCTCAGAAACAGCTTTTCAAGTATCGGTCCCAAGTCCTTGATAGTGGTCTTTAATGTTGTCGGACGGTTTGACGTATCATCGGGATTTTCAATAAACAAAGCCATAGGACCAAGACCCAGGTAGTCGTCCTTTTCGGCTGACTCGGAGGAGAAAATTTTAGGTCCCATAAGAGGGTGGCGGCAAAACAGATACTCGTAGATAAGCACCGCCAGCGCGTGCAGATCGGTAACCGAACTGGGTATCATTCTCCGCGGATCGCTCCTGTCAAGCTCCATTGTGGACAATACTTCGGGAGCGATATAGCCCCTTGTTCCCGCCACCTCCGGAGGGAACAGCCCCGGCACTACAAGGGAATCAATGTCAATAACAACGCAGTTACCAGTTTTAGGATCGATAAGGACGTTGTTGTTGGAAAGGTCGGAATGAGCAAGTCCTGCCTGATGAAGCCGCCTGATAGACCGTGACAAAAGCAGGGACATCTGTATCATGGAACGGAAATCCCCCAGCTCGCTTTTGTTCAGGAACCGCCTGTTTCCCGATGTGAACCAGTTGCTTTTCTTATCCTTTCCCTTAAGGTCGAGGAACTGTGAAGCATTGTCCCCGAAAAAAAAGCTTTTGGGGTATGCGGGGGAAACTATGCCGAATTCGGGAGCGACAACCAAATCGGTAGGCCAGCAGAACCGTCCCGAAAAATATTTTGCAAGCCGCTCGTCGCTGCCTATGGCGCCGCCCTTTGATTCGGGAATAGTAGGGTTGTACCGCCCTATTATCGCCTCCAGACGGGCGGACATATTCCGGTCGATCTTGTTCGGTTCGTTGAAAAACTGCACAACGTACGACTTGTCGGGAGCGAAATATGTATATTTCATTCCGCCGCGAGGCGGGTTGTCGGTTATAACGTACGGTACCTTTTTTCCGTTGGAAAGAGTTGCCTCCCCGATCCTGCTCATAGTATCCTCCCCGTTAATTTTCGATATTTATCATCAGCAGCGTCCTGTCATCAAACGAACCACGCTCTACATAGTTGTCAAGCCATACCGTCAGCATTTCGGCGCGGTTCTTTTCGTGGACTATACCGAATTCCGGCAGCGACGCTTTTTTCTGCAAAGCCTTGTTTTTCCACAAGTCTTCCAGAGTCAGACCCGTTTCGGACAGTACATTTTTAGCGTATTGAAGCGCATAAAAAACGTCCCCGTCGTTTACCCACGGGTAAGACACAGGCTCTGGCACGGCAGTATCCGTGTTTTCGACCGTATCCTCCGTCCCTGCCGCAGGCATTATACCGTTAAGCTTCAAATCCAAAGCAAGCCGCAGCAACTGCGGATTATTTGGATAATAGTCGTCCGCAACACCGTCTGTCATCATCAGGAACGACGTTAACCGTCCGCGGCGTACTTTTGTGCGGCTCATCAGGCTTTCGGGATTTCTGAACTGCTCCGATGTAATAAACTCGGTTTCTCCCGCAAAGCTGCCGCTGTCCGCGTCTCCGAGGATTATGAGCGCGTTTTTGACCTCCGCGTTTTCGTCAACGGCGGCTATCATTCCGTCCCCGACCTGAATGGACGCGGTAAGGTACTCTCTGCCGCTTTTGGTCTCCACGGGAATAAACGCAGCCGCAAGAAGCGTGCAGGAGAAGTCCTTCAGTTCGGGTTTCCTGTCCACAGCAGCTTCAAATTCGGGATTTTCCGAACGCTTTTCGGCGGCAGCTTCTACCGCGGCAAATGCCTCCGCGCAGCTATCCCGAAGCATTCCCGCTATTTGGGAGCACACCTTTCCGAATTCCGCGCTGCCGATATCTCCGCCCAAGTTCTTACGGAAATCGGGAAAGTCCCTTTTTATGGCTTCAAGACGTATTTTCGAGTATTTTATAACAGCCTCACAGGCGGCTTTAGCGCCTACCCGCGAGAACGCCTTAGAGCCTGCGCCGTCAGAGACAGCCGCGACCGCCATACCGTCGATTATTTCAAAAGCAAAGCTGTCGTCGCGGTTTGAGCCGTCGTGCTTGTGTTTTTTTCCGCGGACGGAAGCCGCAGTTACGGAAAATCCCTCCAAGAACGCAAATCCGTTTATCGACTCCGGATATGGCTCAGGACTTTCGGGGACGGGATTATATTTCCACATAGCGGCAGTATGGGCGGTAACGTCTCTGTCGGAAAGCTTTTCCCTGTCATGCACAGCAACGTCCGAAGATTTCGGAACAGCTTCCCGCAAAACCTCCTTTTCCGCCTCGGCGGGAGCTGCGGACATTGCTTCCGCAGCATTATTGATGTTATTATTTTCCATTAGTTCCTCCCGATCAATTGGTAAGGTCGATTGGCAATTACTTAATTAATTGGATTACGGAACGATAACAAAGCCCTGCGGAGGCGGCGGAAGTTCGATATTCGCCCCCGGCTTTGCGTCAAGGCTCTTGGAGGACATCTTGACCGAGCTTGACACCCATGCAAAGAACTGAGCCAAGTCTCCCGCAGAAAGGGTGTTCATCATCAGCACGCACTCCGTTATCTCCTTGAGCACGGTGGTATCGGCGTATGCGCCCGCCGCACAGGCAATGATATTTGCGGGCTTTGTGGTTTTGAGTACAGCCGCCGCCTCGCGCCATTCGTCGGTAGGAGCGCCGTCCGTAAGGATAAACACAAGCGGTCTCCAGTCGCCCTTTTGCGTCTCGGTGGACTTTCTGACCTCTGACTTGATACAGTCCGCAAGAAGTCTCAAAGCTGCGCCAAGAGCTGTAGCTCCCCCCGCGGAAAGCTGGGGTTCTTTAAAGAGCATGAGCTCGGTAAGCGGAGTAACCTGTCTTGCGCTTGAATTAAAGGTAATGACCGACAGATACGCGGTCTCAAGAGCCTGAGGGTCTCCCCTGAGCTCTGAAATAAGAGCGCGGACTCCGTGACGAACCGCCTCGATAGGGTCGCCCTGCATAGAGCCTGAAACGTCCAAAAGAAGATAAACGGGAAGCCGTCTTGAAAATTCTGACATATTTAATAACCGCCTTTCGGATAAGTGTTGGGGCAGCAGCATACGAAACGTCATATTTCACACGTCCGCAGAGCTGCCCAAAAATTGATTACGGTCAAGCAAAGCAAAAAACATAGCAATACATATTAAGTATAAACCATATCACAGAAAATGTCAATTAAAATTTGATTACAGACAAAGAAATCTTGTTTACATAACATCATTTACAAGAAAAATAAAAAGCCGGGGACGTTCCCCGGTTTCCGAGTCATGTCCTCAGCTTCAATTACTTAATATTTCGACAGCTCTGCCCTGACCTCTGAGCCAGACGTCTATACCGTCCCCGAACGCCTCTGCGATAAAAACCACTCCGTCGTCAGACCTGCCGACGATCTTTGACGCAGGAAACCTGTCCAGAACGCCCTCCACATTTTTTCCTTTATACAGAAATTTTACCCTGCGAAGCTTTCCTCCGCATAAAAACTGTATTCTTTTCCGCAGCTCTCTTTCGTCCGAGCTGTTTTTGCAGAGCGAGTCAAAACACCTGTCGAGTACCTCAAATTGCTGTATGCGGTCAAGCCTGTACGCCGACAAAAATATATCGCCGCTCCCTGAGGATAAACTGTCTTCTCCGCGAAATATGTCTTTTCCCGTATTTTCAGCAAATGCAGGAAGATAAAAATAAAATTCCGAAAACATTATCCCAACAGGCTTTATGACCCGCTCCGTCTCTGAACCGTCCTGCCTGCGATATCTTATTTTCATATATTTACGCTCGCTGACAGCCCTGCTTATGTCCGATATTGAATCAATAAAATTTTTATGGTGGTTAGGCTCTATGTAACATTCAAGTTCGTTGGAAATATAGTCAATGGCTCTTCTCCCGAACTTTGGGTGTACGCAGCAGCTCAGAAGCTTGTTTATTATCGGCGTCATTTCATCTTTTGTAAACGCTCTGCTTTCAAGCATTATTTTGCACAGCGCGATCGTTTCACTGTCGTTAAGCATTGAGACATCCTTATTCACAAGATAATAACCGTTCATTTCCCTGCTGTATACAAGCTCCCTGCGTATACCGCTGTCGTCGGCGTCGTCGGCGAAAAAGCAGCGCAGATCCTCTATATCCCGCTGAAACGTGCGCTCCGTCACACCGAAAAGCTTTGCCGCTTCGGTTTTGTAAACGACTTCGCCGCTCATAAGCTTTCCGTAAATTTTCAGAACACGGTAATATTTAAACCCCGGATTAAAATTATCATTTTGCATAAAACAGTTCCTTTCAGTTTATAGACATATATATTATATCACTAAAAATTTAGTTCAACAATACCTTAAGGCAAATTTTTGCTATATACGACAATTTTTTAGTTTATACTTGTCTATTTTGCACACAGAATTTTAATACTTTTTACATTACAGACTCAAATTAACGACAGCTGTTGTCGTTACTGTAAAAAATTTAATAATTTCAGCATATTGAAAAATATTTTTTATGTCTTTAGATACTTGTCTGAATTGGCGATAGGATATAAAGTTATAATATAGTATAACAAATGACGGTACATAAGCCATTTGTATATGACGGAAAATACCCGTCAGAAGCAAATCTTGTTACCAGTGAATTAAAAGATTGGCGGTGCGATATGAGCTTTGAACGGGAAAAGATCGCCTATAGAGTAGGCAGCAGGATACGCGATTTCAGAGTTATGAGAAAAATGAGTCAGGAAGCTCTTGCTTTCGACTCGGACATTCACCCGGCAT
Source organism: uncultured Clostridia bacterium (assembly GCA_947089135.1). GTDB lineage: Bacteria > Bacillota > Clostridia > Oscillospirales > Ruminococcaceae > RGIG8773. The sequence continues at coordinate 170,753 of CAMUJF010000002.1, read as the reverse complement.
ACCTGAGTCAGGTAGAGCGCGGGGAAAAATGTCCTACCATTGAAACGATCTACAAAATATGCAAGGGACTGAAAATCCCCATGTCGGAGCTTATGGATTTTTCCATGGAGCCAAAACCCACATCAGAGGAAGCAGTCCAGAGGATCAAAATCGCCCTTGCGAACGTCCCTGCGGACAAAGCGGTAAAAATCGCTCAGGCGGTGGAAATTATGACGGAGCTTATGTGAACCTCTAAAAAAGAAGTCCCCTTTTGCCGGACAAATGACATTTTATGACATTTTGAATCCTGCAAAAGGGAAACTTTTCATTTGCCGCAAAGAATTTTTTTATCTTATGCGGCTAAAATATTCATACGGATCAATATCCGTTAGGACTTGATACCCTGCTTGTAAGCGTCGATCATCTTCTTGACCATCTGACCGCCTACAGAACCTGCTTCTCTTGAAGTGAGGTCGCCGTTGTAGCCGTTCTTGAGGTTAACGCCTACCTCGCTTGCAGCTTCCATCTTGAAGCGCTCCATTGTTTCCTTACCCTGAACAGTATTTACATTTTTCATAGTGTTTAACTCCTTACATAAATATAGATTTTGCATTTCTGCGATTTTTTAAAACCGCGTTTTGGGGTTTGCCTTAGTATTATTAACGGGCAAAAATCTATTATGTGAGGTAATAATATGAACGATTTCCACATTTTAATTTTCAATAATTTTTAACGCGCACCTTACTCCGTCCACGGCGGCGGACATTATCCCTCCGGCGTAGCCCGCGCCCTCTCCGCACGGGTACAGACCCTTAATTGAAACTGATTCCATGCTTTCCCCGCGAGTTATCCTCACCGGAGATGACGTTCTCGTTTCGGGAGCTGTAAGCACCGCGCTCATGTCTCCGAAACATTTCATTTTACGGGAAAAATTTTGCAGACCTATCCTCATCATGTCCGTAACATATTTCGGAAAAAGTTCCTCAAAATTGCATTCGGCAACTCCCGGAGCGTAGGTGGGAACTACCGACGCGCCTTTAAGAGAACCGCCGCCGTTCAGAAAGCTTCCAACCGAGGCAGCGGGAGCAAAATATTTCCCGCCGCCCAAAGCAAGGCTGTACGCCCTTTTCTCGATACTGCGGACAAATCTCACTCCGTCCAAAGGATCTTTTCCGAAATCGTCCGAGGACACCGATACCACAAGCGCGGAATTTGCATTCGCCCCGTTCCGCGCAAACTCGCTCATTCCATTTGTAACAACAGTCTCCCTCTCGCTTGCGGCAGGAACGACAACGCCTCCGGGACACATACAAAACGTGTAGACCGCCCGCCCATTTGTACGGTATGAAAGCTGATACTCTCCCTGGGGAAGATTGGGATTATTCCACTGTTTTCCGTAAAGAGAACGGTTCACAGATTCCTGAGTATGCTCTATCCTTGCACCGACGGAAAACGGTTTCGGCTCGATAAAAATTTTTTTGTCCGATATCATTTCAAAGGTATCCCGCGCGCTGTGCCCCACCGCAAGGATAAGCGCGTCGCAGGATATCTCTTCGCTGCCATTCAGAGTCACCGATCTCAAACGTCCGTTTTCGGAGGAAATATCTGTCAAAGCCGTATGGAAACGCACCTGTCCTCCGAGAGCGATTATTTTTTTTCGGAGATTTTTCAGTACTCCCCGAAGCATATCCGTACCGATATGGGGCTTCGCCTTAAACAGTATTTCTTCGGGAGCGCCGTGTTCGGCAAACCTTTCCAGAACGTACCTGCAAAGAGGATCGTTTATGCGGGTGGTAAGCTTTCCGTCGGAGAAAGTCCCCGCGCCTCCCTCGCCAAACTGGATATTGGTGGAAACGTCAAGCTCTCCGCCGCCGCGAAATTTCCGTACAGTTTCTTCACGTTCGTCAATGTCCCCTCCGCGCTCGGCGACAACAGGCTCGAAGCCATATTCTGCCAGCGTAAGAGCGGCAAATATACCTGCCGGACCGAAGCCTGCGATAACAACTTTTTTCTTTTTAACGCCTGTTCTGTACGATGAGATCTTGTCGGGCAGAATTTTTACGGCTTCCAACGAAACGTGATCGCAGAACGGCTTTCTTTCGCATAAACGGAGCTCGGAGGCTTCGTCTCCAAGCTCCGCCCAGACCGAAGATACAAGGCATATGCGGCTGTTATCGCGGGCGTCAAGGGAAGTCTTCCTGACTCCGCTCCTTAAAACGGAGGCGGGAGCAAGTCCCGCCTTTTTTAATGCCGTTCCGACTATTTCCTCCCTCGCCGCCGTGATGGGAGTCTTTACCTGAGAAATAATTACCGCCAAAGCTTAATCCTCCTTAGCCTTTACCTGAACGGTAACTCTCGGAGACAGAGCGCCGTCCTCTGTGCCTATGCACCATACGTCGTCAAACGCGGGTATGCTGAACGTAACAGGCAGCTTCAGATAGCTTTCGCCCTCCTCCACATTCAGACCGTTGAGCATATCCACCTGCGCTATAACGTCGATATAGGTTATCTGCTCCATAGATTCCTCCGAACCTATAAACATCGGCATCAGACCCGAGGTTATTATCTTGAAATCAAATCTTCCCGGAACGTTTACAAGCTGTATCGACGGATTTGTTATGTGTATAGCGCGTTTAACAAGTCCCTCGGACGGACACTTCACCGTTACCGTACCTATCTCGTTCCTGTCCAGATAACCCTCCGGCAGGAAGCTGTCCACCGCGAACGTGAACTCCTTGCCGATATCAACCTCGCGCATATCAATAACGCCTATATCAAGAACTTCATTTGCCATTTCATTTTCTCTTATAAGCTCGTTCGGAACAGCTACCTCTATCTCGTCCACCGACAATTCAAGCTTTTCCCTGAACTTTTCGGTATTGAAGCTGTCGGGAGCGTTCGTTATGCGGACGTTCAGCTTTACCGTCTTCTTTCCGTACACGGGAACATGAACGGTAAAATCCGTCTTGTCAAAGGAAAGCTTTTCCTTTTCCTCGTCGGACACGGCTGCCGTTCCTCTGTAAAGCTTGACAGCGCTTGTTCTGAAATCCTCCGTCCTTGTCAGCGAAGCGTCCTCGCTTACCACTGCGGAAGCTTTTGTTATACTTTCAACTACCTCTGCGGGACCTGTCACGGTGACGATATTCGGCACCACGGCAACGCTGTCCTCGCCGTCTATAAAATATCCGTCGGCAGCGGATACGCCGGAAAGCTCGGGAACGATCTCAATTTCTTTAGAAACGATCCTGTCAAAATCAACCGTGACCGAGGACGGTTCTATTTTTTTTACGCTGAATTCCTTTCCCGAGGAACATACTATTTCCAAAGGCAGACTGTACTCCATTGCATACATAACGTTTTCCGCCGAAGCCACAGCGGTCAGTTCCTCCGCAGAAAGATTTCCCACCTGTTCGCGGTTGCCCTCCACAACGATGTTGACCATTTCAGCCGACACAGACATAGCCTGAAGTCCGTTTGAATCGGCATAAGTCCCATCAAGAGCGATCTGTACGGGAACGTTGTAAACAGGTCTTTCTGTTGTCGGATACGCGCTTACTGAAATAACGAACCATATTACAATAGCCGCCACAAGAGATGTTATTTTCACAACGACGTCCTTTTCAAAAAGCCTTGAAAAGAATAAACCGATCTTTTTAAAAATCCCCTTTGGGATATCCAATGCGCTCATATTTTATATCCTGCTCCTTTCCGCAGTATATGTGACCGAAAATCATATTTTATCGGTAAACTTCTTTTTTCTGAACGGCTTAAAGGACTGCTCTTTTTCCCCTCCGTCGTCGGACTTTCCGCGTCCCGACGGTTTCTGTTTAACATTTTTTTCCGGAAGAAGCTTTGTCCTCAGCAGCTTTTTAAGGCTGTCCCTTGTGTAGCCACGCTTCAGATCGCCGTTTTCAGCCACGGAAATAGTACCCGTTTCCTCGGAAACCACAATTATCAGCGCGTCGGAATTTTCGCTCATGCCGATAGCCGCGCGGTGTCTCGAACCGAGAGCCTTGTTTATAGTTTCCTCCTTCTGCGGCTTAGGAAGAAAGCACGCCGCCGCAAGAATAATGCCGTCGCGCATTATTACCGCGCCGTCGTGGAGCGGAGTTTTGGGGTAAAAGATATTTCCGAATATTTCCTTTGACGGAACGGCATTCAGCACTGTTCCCGTATCAATCTGTTCCCCCAGCTTGGAATCCTGCTCTATGACGATAAGCGCGCCTGTGGTAGTCGCGGACAAGTCCTCGCAGGCGTCGCAGATAGCCTCTATAGCGGTGCTCCACTTAGCGGCAAGCACGTCGTCAGAATCTGCCGTAAGGGACGAAAAAACCGAAAGCTTTGACACCTTTGTGTGTCCCATTTTTTCCAGTGAGCGGCGCAGCTCAGGCTGGAAAAGAACCACCAAAGCAAGCAGTCCCGCACTGAAAACGTTTTTAAGTATATATGCCATAGCGTTCATTCCGACCGTGCCCATGACCATATAAGCGATAAAAATAAGTATAATACCCCTTATAAGCCCGCCCGCACGGGTCTCCTTTACAAGCGTAAAGCCTTTGTAAATGAGTACGGTAAGCACAGCTATGTCGATCAAGTCCCAGAATTCGATCGGAAGTATGCTGTTTATCAGCGCGCCCATTGAATATATAGCGTCCATCTGCCGAACCGTTCCTTTCCGAAAAAATCAAGAAATACATTAATATTGTACCACTGTTTCAAAATTTTTTCAATACTTTTATGTAAAAAACAACGACGGCAATTTTTTATTGACAAAACAATGCAGCCGCAATAAAATATAAATTGACCGTTTTATTGTCATTGCGAAATATCCATTGAAAATTTTTATGTACTCTCCATAATTACAGCAAAGCAGGAAATGTTTTTGCCGGCCTTATGATGTATAATGAAGCTATCCCGGGAAGGAGGTCTTTCATGCAGAACGCAGATATTATCAGAACAGGTATTGTCTACATTGAACAAAATCTGAAAACTGATATTACGCCTGAAGAACTGGCAAATATGGCGGGCTATTCGGTCTGGCACTATCAGCGTATGTTTGCGCAGGTGACCGGCGTACCTCTGGCGGCGTATATAAACAGACTTAGGCTTGACCGTGTGCTGACGGAAACGTCTGCCGGGCGCAAGGCAATAGACGCGGCTATGGAATACGGATTCGAGAGCTACGCCGGATTTTACAAGGCGTTTTTGCGGATGTACGGTTGTTCTCCGAAAAAATATTTGTCCCTTTACGGGACGCATCAGTCAATAACGGAGGTATTAACTATGCTCACAGAAAAAGAATTGCGCGGTGTCCTGAAAAATTGGGACATACCGCAGGATATGCCCATCAGTGACGTAAGGATCGTGGACGGCACAAAAACAGCAAACAACATATGGCAGGTCGGCAAGGAGTATGTTCTTAAGACAGGCGATCGGGCATCGCTGCTGAGGAACGCCCGTATCGCAAAAGCAATGGCGGCGAATGGATTAGCGGCGGCTGTTCCTGTACCGACAATAACCGGCAGTGACATCACTGAGGATCAAAGCAGCTTTGTTTTGATCCGAAAGGTCAAGGGCGAACCGCTTTCCAAAGCTGAACGCTTCGGCGCGAACCGCGCAGACTTCGGATTTAAATACGGACAAAGCATTGCCGGACTTCATAACGCTCTGAAGTCGGTAGAGGAGGACATCAAGCCGTTTGAGCAGAATTTATTTGCTCATGTGACAGAATGGGCTCTGCCAAAGGTACAAAAGCAAAATATTCAGTGGAATATGGGTATACCCGACTCATTTTTCGAGGAGTACACCCAAAATTTCGGAGCGCTGTTTGAGAAGCTGCCGAAGCAGCTGATCCACCGCGATCTCAACCCGTGCAATATTTTATTCAGCGGCGGCGATGTGAGCGGATTTGCCGACTTTGAGCTCAGCGAACGAAACGTGCGCTTGTGGGATCCCTGCTATTGCGCCACGGGAATATTATCGGAGCAGCATGATGTTGAAAATGCGTATGACAAATTTCCCGAAATACTGGAGTCTGTCCTGCGCGGTTATGACAGCGCGGCTCACCTGACGGCAGAAGAAAAGGAAGCTGTATACTATGTCATATGCTCGATCCAAATGATATGCGCAGCGTATTTTGAAAGCGTTACCGAATATAAGGATCTGGCTAAAACCAATCGGGAAATGCTGCTGTATATTATAGGGCAAAAGGATCGCATCAAAAAGATTTTTGCTTCTGTATAAAAATTGAATCAATATGTCCATGAAAATTTTATAAAAATCCCTGTTTCTCTGAAAAATGAGAAGCAGGGATTTTTTGCGTTTGCCTTGGAGCTTTTTATACGTTTCCTGTCTGACTAAAGTACGAAACGCACAGCGCCGTCAGCGTCAATATAGTAAAAATAAAATCGGCTGCAATATCCGCCTATGAGTACTATTCCGCTTCAAGGGCGCGCTTGCCGATATCGGTACGGTAATGCGCATTCTCAAAGCTAATTTTCTTAACCGCCGCGTATGACTTGTCCAAAGCCGCCCGCAAGGTCTCTCCGGTTGCGGTAACGCCTATGACCCGTCCGCCGTTTGTGTAAAATTTTCCGTCCGCGTACTTAGTACCCGCGTGATAAACAAACACTCCGTCAACCTGACCATTGTCGTCCATGCCGCTCATTTCAAGTCCCTTGGGGTAACTTTTCGGATAGCCGCCGCTTGCCATAACAACACAGGAGCAGCACTCATTTTTCCACTTTATGTCAATATCCGCAAGAGTACCGTTATAGACCGCCTCAAAAATGTCCACAAGGTCAGTATCAAGCAACGGCAGCACTACCTGAGTTTCGGGATCGCCGAATCGGCAGTTGTACTCAATAACCTTAACGCCGTTGGGAGTTGCCATTAATCCAAAGTACAAACAGCCCTTGAAAGTCCTGCCCTCGGCTTTCATAGCCGTTATTGTAGGCATAAAAATCTTTTCCATGCACTCTTTAGCCACAGACTCGGTGTAGTACGAGTTCGGCGCAACCGTACCCATACCGCCCGTGTTTAAACCCTTATCACCGTCCAAAGCACGCTTATGATCCATTGAGGATATCATGGGAACTACAACGTTTCCGTCCGTAAAGGAAAGCACGGAAATTTCGGGACCCGTTAAAAATTCCTCCACAACAAGCTTTGAGCCGCTTTCGCCGAAAATTTTGTCCTCCATTATGGAGTGTACCGCTTCAACAGCCTCCTGCTCGTTCTGCGCGATGATAACGCCCTTTCCGAGGGCAAGACCGTCCGCCTTAACTACCGTGGGATAACTGTTCTGCGACTTGATGTACTCCACAGCCTTGTCCGCCTCGGTAAAAACCTCATATGCGGCGGTAGGTATTCCGTACTTTTTCATTAAGTCCTTAGAGAAAACCTTGCTGCCCTCGATAATAGCCGCCGCCTTGTCGGGACCGAATGTCATGATACCCTCAGCGTTAAGAGCGTCCACCATGCCAAGCACCAGCGGATCGTCTGGAGCCACAACCACCATATCAACGGACAGATTTTTCGCAAGCTGTACAACTCCGTCAATGTCCGTCGCGCCAACGTCAAAGCACTCTGCATATCGGGAGATACCGCCGTTTCCGGGAGTGCAGTAAAGCTTTTCCACCCTTTTGCTTTCCGCAAGCTTCATAATAATAGCGTGTTCGCGTCCTCCGCCGCCTACTACCAGAATTTTCATATTTTATCAGTCCTTTCAAAAATTATTCTGTAAATTCAAAACTGTAAAGGATTTCCTCAAAATCGGACAACCCCGCCTCATAGCTTTCTTCGGCGGCGACATATGTCACGGTGTATACGCTGTCCCCCAAAGCCGTTATGTACTGCAAAACCCTTATGCCCTCGCCGTTTTCGGCGTAAAGACTTACCCACTGAACTCCGTCACGTTCAAAGTTCTCGCCGATTTCGCAGGTCATTTCTTTGTCTGTAAAAGAATATTTCATACGCAGGGCGGCTTGCTGCGGACTGAACGACGTGCCGATGTGATTTTCGTCGATAACAAGGCTTACGCCGCTTATTTTGCTGTGGCGAAACAACCTTTCGTTTTCGGTATCGGCAGTCCATTTTTCACCGCTTACGGTGTAGGAGCAGCTTATTTCCTCCTTTTGGGAAACTCTGTTCACATAACTGTGAATTTTTATCCCCGCTGAAAGAACCGTTGCAGCAATTGAAATAATCAGCCATTTTTTTCTATTCATCAGCTTTTCACCTTTGACGCGTACAGCACGCATAAAAATATTTTCATAACGTCCTCATTTTATCGGGACAGAAAACCCGTCCCCCCCCTACGCAATTAATACGGTAATTTTTCAAAAATCGCCCTATAGACCTTTGACTCAAACTTGCAGCTGCCGTCGATTTTTTCATACGAACCGTACTCCGAAAAGGTCAGACCGCATTTTTCCATTACCCTGCCCGACGCGAGATTGTCAACAGCGTGCTGTGCCATAAATTTTCTCGCGCCCTGCTCATAGGCGTACTTTATCATAGCCTTTGTCGCTTCGGTACAGTAACCCTTGTTCCAGCAGTCATAACGAAAACAGTAGCCGAATGCCCAAAAACCGCCGCCCGATTTGTCGGGACTAATATCCCCGCTGCCCATAAGCAGACCGTCAGACTTCCTTACAAAACCCCAAATGCTGCCGTTGACGGTCTCCAGCCACTCACGCACCTGTTCCGCCGAGGAATAGGTGCTGTAGCCCATATACTTTGTGACCCGCTCGTCTCCCGTCCACGCAAAGACAGCCTCCGCGTCCTCGGGGACGAGGGGACGGAGTATCAGACGCTCCGTCTCAATTATCGGCAAAGCCATACCGAATCCCCCCGTTATGTGTTATTCCGTAAATTCAAAGGTATTGAACACTTCCTCAAAATCGGAAAGAGCCTCGTCGTAAATGTCCTTATCGGAGGTATATGTTACAACATACTGATTTACACCGTTAAGCGCCATATACTGAAGCATTCTCATCGCAGTACCCATTTGTTCGGTCTCAACTTCGACCTTGAGCCAGTTCTTTCCGTTTCGTTCAAAAATCTCGTCCCCAAGATATGTAAAGCCTGCAGCAGTGTACTGCTCCTCCATAAGATCGCCGAACTGCGAGATATCAAAATCGGAGCCGAGATTTCCTATCTCATTGCATACAATGTTAAAGTTTGCTCCCGAAAGATCTGCATGGAAAAACATACCGTCGTTCAGATTTTCAATATCTTCCGCCGAAACGTCCAGACCAATATCCAGTTCCGAGGAATATTCGCTTACCAGCTTTAAATATTCCGAGCCGTCAACCCACTTTTCGGAGTTGATCGTCATTGTATAACCGTTTCCGCTGTATGTGTTTCCCTCTGCCGCGGCTTGTCTGTCATTGTCTTCAGCTTCAGTTTCCGTATTTGTCTCCGTCATATCTGTTTCTGTATTTGTCTCAGTCGCTTCCGTTTCAGTTTCCGTCTCCGTCCCGTCTGTTTCCGTATTTGTTTCCGTTTCAGTTGCCGCGGAGGTTGTCACATCGGTAACATCGTTTCCGCTGTTTCCGCATGCAGCCATTGAAGCCGCTGTAAGTACCGCAAGTATCGCCGCAAAAATTTTCTTCTTCATAATAAATCATTCTCCTTTTTTATTTCTGCGGAAATATTTTTTCCGCACAGTTTTTATTACCTGTTATTAAACGTAAAACCATTTTCGTTTGCTTCGTCCGCTGTAAACGTATCATATTTTCCGTTTGTATATTCCGCAATGACTTTACCCCAAAAATTTTGCGCTGGCAGGTTGTTATTCCACACGGATATTTCCCACCCGCCGCGAAACATGTCGAATATCCTCACAGCGGCTGTCCGCCCGACTCCTCTTTTTCTGTATTTTTTCATTACAAAAAATTCGGCTATGTTATGCGAATCGGGCAGAGCGTTAAATTGACAACATGAACGCACTAAGACCATTCCCGCAAGCTTTCCGTCCACCCTTATAAAAAACGGGTATCTTCCATCTTCGCTCCAATAATTGTCAATATACTTATATCCGAAATAGCCGTATTCATTTATATCATCATCGGAAAATTCCGAAAAATCATAATTATACAATTCCAGCATTTGAACAAAAGTCGATTTTTGCTCGATCAGTATAGGCTCAATTTTGATATCCATATATAACTCCTAAAATTTGTCTGAAATAGGATAGGCAGGTGCCCTCATTCTATCCTCTCCTCCCTCTTGCATCTATCAATGGTGGAACAGTCTGATACCAGTAAACGCCATTGCAATATTGTACTTGTTGCATGTCTCGATGACGTTGTCGTCACGGATAGAGCCGCCGGGCTGTGCGATGTACTCCACGCCGCTCTTGTGAGCGCGCTCGATGTTGTCCCCGAACGGGAAAAACGCGTCCGAACCGAGAGAAACGTCCGTATTTTTCGCAAGCCACTCCTTTTTCTCCTCACGGGTAAAGACTGCGGGCTTCTCGGTAAATACCTTTTCCCACTCGCCGTCGCGGAGCACGTCCTCATACTCCTCACCGATGTAAACGTCGATAGCGTTGTCGCGGTCGGCGCGGCGAACATCATCTTTAAATGGCAGAGCCATTACCTTGGGACACTGTCTCAGCCACCAGTTGTCGGCTTTCTGACCCGCAAGCCTTGTGCAGTGTATACGGGACTGCTGACCTGCTCCGATACCGATAGCCTGACCGTCCTTGACGTAGCAAACGCTGTTGGACTGTGTGTACTTCAGCGTGATAAGGGAAATTATCAAATCCCGTTTTTTGTCGTCGGGAATATTTTTATTGTCGGTAACAACGTTCTCCAAAAGAGAATTGCCTATGTCTAACTCGTTTCTGCCCTGCTCAAAGGTAATGCCGTAGACCTGCTTGCGCTCGATTTCCGCAGGGGTGTAACCCTCGTTAATTTTTATAACGTTGTAAGTACCCTTTCTCTTGGATTTGAGAATTTCCAAAGCCTCAGGCTCGTAGCCGGGAGCGATAACGCCGTCCGAAACCTCGCGCTGAATCATCTTAGCGGTGGGAACGTCGCAAACGTCCGAGAGCGCGATAAAATCGCCGTATGAGGACATTCTGTCCGCGCCTCTCGCTCTTGCGTAAGCGCAGGCAAGGGGGGAAAGCTCACCCAGATCGTCCACCCAGTAAATTTTCTTCAAAGTGTCGGAAAGGGGAAGTCCCACAGCCGCACCCGCAGGGGAAACGTGCTTGAAAGAGGTCGCCGCGCAAAGTCCCGTAGCCTTTTTAAGCTCTTTTACAAGCTGCCAGCCGTTGAAGGCGTCCAGCAGGTTGATGTAACCCGGCTTGCCGTTCAGCACCTCGATAGGCAGATCTTTGCCGTCCTCCATAAAAATTCTTGACGGCTTCTGATTGGGGTTGCAGCCGTATTTCAATTGCATTTCGTTCATGATTTTTTCCTCCTGTTAGATATTAAAAATTTAAAATAAGAATTTCCACCCCGCCCCCTTGAGGGGACTTGCATATTGTTAAAAATTGCAAATTACGTACATTGGGGGTGACAAGGGTGCAGGCTCAGCTTGCGTTCTTATTAACAATACGGGACTCATACTTACCGGTCTCAATGTCAATATAACGAACAAACAGCGACACCTTATTATCGGCGTTGAGGTTGTCCCAGATGTGCTTTGTAAGGTCGTCAATAGGCATACAAGGTATCTCCACATTTTTCGGTTCGCCCTCAAAGCTTGGGAGAGGCTCTCCTGCACCGCTGTAGGTGTGGATAAACTTGCCCTTGCCCGCGATAGGATTGCTGTACGCAAATGTGTACCGCTGACAGGACGAACCGTCCCCGTCCGCGCTTTTGAGAATGGACATGGCAAAATTCATGTCGCCGTCGTCAAGGTGTACAATACCCGAAATTCTCGGCGTGTAGTTGGGAGCGTCGTCCTCAAACTCGCGGGTGCGCAGTGACTGCTCAAAGGTCTGCTGCTTGTCCATAAGGTCGTAGATAGTGTCGGTTTGGTCGCCGTTTGTGACGATAGTTTTGCTGCCCATTACGCGTACGGGCGCGTAAATGATAAGGTGGGGGTCGGTCATTTTGGACGGGTCAAACGCCTGCGTGCGGATACCCTCGCCGTCCTCAACGAAAACGCGGTTGCGGCTGTTCTCGCTCCTGCCCATGATAAAGTAGGCAATTACCGCCTTTTTGCCGCAGGGCGATTTACCGATAAGTATTCCCCTGCCGTGGTAGTCCATGCTGTTCAGTTCCTCTGCAATTGTTTTTGTGATCATAATTAGTCCTCCTAAAAATTAAAAATATTTATTAAAATTTTCCTAAATAGCAATCGGTTTTATAGGGCACTTCAACTATGCCGTCTTGTTGGTACTTCTCAAAAAGCCGCCGTAATTCGTCAACCTGACTTTCGTAAACGGGCGTACCCTTTTTCGGCGCGTAAGACCGCGACATCTCACAGCCCACATATTGCTCCATATCCATTGTCATGCTCTGTAAAAAGCTTACCCTCTCGTATTCCGAAAAATACTTTTCGGGAGCAAATTTACCGTCGGCGTTTATATTTCCCTTTACGGAATCGTACTGCCCCGCGTTGCGCTGAAAAATTTCGTTGCGCTCTTTCTGCATATCGGTTTCGGTACGGGTGTTCCAGATAACGGCAAGCCGACCTTTCGGCGTAAAAATCCTTTTGCACTCCGACATAAATCTTGCCTTGTCGAACCAGTGAAAAGCCTGCGCCGCCGTAACAAGACCGATACTTCCAGCCGCGATACCCGTGTTCTCCGCGGGAGCGTTTACAATTTCCACGTTCGGACAATTCGTCCGCAGCTTTTCCAACATATCCGCGTTAGGCTCGACGGCGGTAATTCTCCAAGGCTTTGCGGAAAGGCATTTTGTGAAGATACCAGTCCCCGCGCCAATGTCCGCAACCATATCGGCGCGGGTCTTTTCATAAAGCCAATCCACAAGCTCCGCAGGATATGTGGGACGGTATTTGTCGTACACGTCCGCCTTGCCCGTGAATTTTTCCTCGTTCATTTGACAACCTCCTTTATTTCAAAGCCGACTTCCATTCGCCGTTTTCCTTATAGTACCAAAATTCACTGAGATCGTCGTCCAAAAAGAGCTGAAAATATTCCGCCATAGTACTTGCCAGCTTTAAGCCGAGGAAATCGTTTTTATTCACCCAGTAGACCTCCCCCTCCTCGGAGGAATGCAGCTCTCCCGAAAACTTGTCCGTTTTGTACAGCAGAACCACGTAACGCGTACCGTCGTCCCTTATCCAGTCCTTGATACCGCAGAGCCGCGGGGAGCTTATCGTAAGTCCCGTTTCCTCAAAGATCTCCCGTATCACAGCGTCCGTAAAGGATTCGCCTCTTTCAACATGACCGCCGGGAAAAGTCACGCCGCCCCATTCTTTGTCCACTTTGTCCTGCACAAGAATTTTTTCGCCGTCGCAAATCATGCACATATTTGTCAATGTAACTGTTTCTGTACGCATTTTCATACCTCTATTCCGTTACTATAGTTATGCCGTCAACAACTTTAATTTTGTCCTGACAGAATAATGCAACCGCTTTCGGCAGCAGCTTCCACTCTACGTTTTCCATGACTCTTTTCTGCAATATTTCGGGGGTATCACCGTTAAGCACAGGGACTGTGTCTTGCAAAATTATCGGGCCTCCGTCGCAGACTTCAGTAACAAAATGCACCGTTGCCCCCGTTACCTTAACGCCCTTTTCAAGCGCCGCCTCGTGGACGTGCAGCCCGTAAAAGCCCTTGCCGCAAAATGACGGTATAAGCGCGGGGTGGACGTTTATCATCTTGTTCGGATAAGCTTTGCAGACCGTTTCGTCAAGAATAGTCATAAATCCCGCATATACCACCAAGTCCGCTTTTTCCTCGTCAAGAGCCGCAAGCATTGCCTTGCTGTATTCGTGAACGTCCGCAAAGTCCCTGCGGACAAGAACGCGGGTCTTTATGCCGTTCTGCTTTGCCCTTTCAAGAGCGTACGCGTCGGGCTTTGAGGAAATTACGCAGGTGATCTTTCCACCGGCGATCTCACCGCATTTTTCCGCGTCGATAAGAGCCTGCAAATTGGTGCCGCCGCCCGAAACAAGTACAACTATATTTTTCATAACGTCCTCCCTAAAAAATAATAATTAAAGACCATACAATTTCGCGTACAGTTCACTAAATTCTTTTTCTGAAAGTTCAAGTTCTGTTTCATTATAATAAGGAATACCGCCGTTGACACCAAATTCAAGAACCGTAGGTCCATCCATGTAATAAGCCTTATGTGCATAATCCACCGCTTCTGCCTGCCGAATGTAATCTGCTAAAGCATTTGCAGCCATTTTAGACGCCTCATTCTGTTGACCGCCGACCGCAAGACCTGAACCTGCACAGTAAATACCCAAATAAACCGTATCTCCGTTTTCCGAAGCTGCCGAAACGCAGTAAGAAAAAAGCTCCTCCAGATTTTCCGTTTCATAGATCGGCTTGCCAAACAACGCCTTTATTTTACCGTAAGTCAACGGAAATTCCTTATCATAATTTTTAAAATCATTAATAATATTACAAATTTTACTGCTCCCTGTTAATTTATCTGTATCATCTACTGATTTAAAAATGTATGCCATTTTCCGCTCCTTTATCAGCTCATTATTAATCGGATAAATTACCGATAAGGCGGAGGAAAACCTCCGCCTATCGCAATCAACAAATAATTACTCCCTCATCGCTTTCAACCAGTTCGCCCAGAACGTAGGCTTCCTCTCCTGCCGCCTTTATCGCGGCAATTGCCTTGTCCGCGTCGTTCTTATCCACAACAGCGCACATTCCCACGCCCATGTTAAAGGTGTTGAACATATCCCGCTCAGGAATATTTCCCGTCTTTGCGATAAGATCGAATATTGGCAGCGTCTGAACGTCCGCTCTCGCTATCTTTGCGGAAAGTCCGTCAGGCAGCGACCGCGGGATATTCTCGTAAAAACCGCCGCCCGTGATGTGGCTCAGGGACTTGACCTTTACCGCCTCAAGCAGTGACATTACTGCCTTAACATAAATTTTCGTCGGGGTAAGCAGACATTCGCCGAGCGTTGTTCCAAGCTCAGACTGGTGTCTCGCCAGGTTCTGCTCGCTGATATTGAAAACCTTTCTCACCAGTGAGAAGCCGTTGGAGTGCACTCCGCTGGACTTTATCGCGATCATCACGTCCCCCGCCTTTTGTGTGGACGGATCAAGAATTTTGTCCTTGTCAACAATACCCACCGCAAAGCCTGCGAGGTCGTACTCCTCGTCGGGCATAAGACCAGGGTGCTCGGCAGTCTCTCCGCCGATAAGAGCGCAGCCCGCCTGCACGCAGCCCTCAGCTACTCCCGAAACAATATCCGCTATTTTTTCGGGAATATTCTTTCCACAAGCGATATAGTCAAGGAAAAACTGAGGCTTTGCACCGCAGCAGATGATATCGTTTACGCACATTGCCACGCAGTCGATACCAACGGTGTTGTGCCTGTCCATTGTGAAAGCGATCTTTATTTTGGTGCCCACGCCGTCCGTACCAGACACAAGAACAGGCTTACTGATACCTGTCATATCAAGCTCGAACAAACCTCCGAAACCGCCGATACCCGACAGCACGCCGCTTGTCATTGTCCTCGCCACATGAGCCTTCATCAGCTCTACAGCCTTGTAGCCGGCGGTAACGTCAACGCCCGCCTCCTTGTAGCTCTCGGAAAAACTTTTCATACAGTACATCCTTTCGCGGTATACGGTGCTTCCGTCTGCCGCATTTATTTTTATTGTATTTTAAACTCAAACTTATCCTTTGGCATCTCTTTTGGCACTGGACAAGGATAATTCCCCGTAAAACAGGCGTCGCAGAAGCCTCACTTCACGGACGAACTCCGCGCCAATACTGTCAAAGGCGCATGTCTCGGAAGCCGCCACATAGGAATCCCCAAGCTTTCCCGGCGAAAAAGGGCGGAATCCGAACGGGTCTCTTGCCGCGATAAGCTTTTTCGGGGACATTACCACGATCTAAAACACACACCTGTCGTTGACCACAATCCCGCAGGACTCTTGCCCTCTGTGCTGCAAGGCATACAGACCGATGTAGGTCTGCATTGCCGCATCTGTCATTTTATTTCCGTAAATCGCGAATACTCCGCATTCTTCATATACAGTGCCCGACACCGCGCTCATTCCTTTCCGTTCCAGCAATAAGTACACAGGTTTTCCGCGGGAAGCCCCACGGCTCTTACCGTACCCTCCAAAGACTGAAATTCTATGGAAGTAAGCTTCAGCCGACGGCAAATTTCCGCCCTGAGCTTTTTGCCGCGCTCTGTGTTGGTGTCGCTGTATTCGCCGATGTACTTAACGCCCTCTGCGCCCTCAAACTCGTCGATTATCTTTCTTGCGATAAGGTCAAGCTCCGAAGTGCTTCTGGAAAAATTAAGAAATTTACAGCCGTACATAATAGGAGGACAAGCCGAACGCATATGGACTTCCTTTGCTCCGTTTGAATACAGAAACTCAACAGTCTCCCTCATCTGAGTACCGCGGACGATGCTGTCGTCCACAAACAGCAGACGCTTGCCCTCGATAAGCTCATGAACAGGGATAAGCTTCATTTTCGCAACCTTGTTGCGCATTACCTGATTCTGAGGCATAAAGCTTCTGGGCCATGTAGGTGTGTACTTAATAAACGGTCTGGCAAAGGGAATACCGCTTCGGTTCGCGTAGCCGATAGCGTGGGGTATACCCGAATCGGGAACGCCGCACACGTAGTCCACATCGGGAAGAGTGCCGTTTTCTTTGTCGGTCTCCGCCATTATCTCGCCGTTGCGTGTACGCATGGTCTCAACGGTCACGCCCTCGTATATCGAGTTTGGATAGCCGTAATATGTCCACAAAAAGGTGCATATATTCATATTTGTGTGACCCTCGGCAAGAGTCTCGCACTTGTCGTGAGTAAGCCTTACTATCTCACCGGGAAGCAGCTCACGGTATGTTTCGTAACCAAGCTTCTGAAACGCAAAGGATTCAAAGGAGCAGCAGAAGCCGTCCGAACGCTTTCCTATGACTATGGGAAGCCGTCCGTTTTTGTCCCTTGCCGCGATAATGCAGTCCTCGGTAAGGATAAGCAGGGACATCGTACCCTCCACCTTTTCCTGCGCGTACCTGATACCCTCCACAAAGGAGCCTTTCTGCGATATAAGCGCGCCAATCAGCGAGCTGGAGTTAACGCTGCCGCTGCTCATTGCCTCAAAGCTGGCAAAGCAGTTGCTTACAAACTCCTCTCTGAGCTGCTCGGCGTTGTTGATTATGCCGATATTGCAAACCGCGTAAACGCCCATTTTTGATCTCAGCAGTATAGGCTGGGGATCGCTGTCGCTTATGCAGCCTATACAGAGTCTGCCGTGCATTGCTTCAATATCATTTTCAAACTTTGTTCTGAACGGCGAGTTCTCAATGCTGTGGATATTCCTCTGAAAACCCAGTTCAGGCGAGTAGGCAGTCATGCCGCCGCGTCTTGTGCCGAGGTGAGAGTGGTAGTCAGTACCGAAGAAAACATCGCTTATGCAGTCGTTCATTGACGCTGCTCCAAAAAATCCGCCCATAAAAATTCCTTTCGCACTTGTAGTGACGGACTTTATGTCCGTCCTAAATATATTTATACTATTACAATCCATAAAATTAATGCGACTATTAGGGGAACGCCCTCTATCGCAGGGCGTTCCCCTCTTGAAAACATCAATGCGTGATGTTTTCAATTCACCCCTTTGCGGAGCTCTTGGACGATGAGGATTTCGCGCCCTACGGGGCGCGACCAAAGGGCTCTGCCCTTTGGAAACCTGCAGCCTTGAAAGGCTGGCGAACTTTTTAGAGTCGGCGGCTTCGCCGCCTAACATATCGCGTTAATTTTACATTTCGCCCCAAATTTATTCGCCAAAAATTCTTTTCATCATTTCCTGATATGCTTCCTCAACGCCGCCCATGTCTCTGCGGAAACGATCCTTGTCAAGCTTTTCGTGGGTCTTGCTGTCCCAGAAACGGCAGGTGTCGGGAGAAATTTCATCCGCAAGCAGTATCTTGCCGTGGAATCTGCCGAACTCTATCTTGAAGTCGATAAGGTCGATACCGTGCTCCTTGAAAAATTTCAGCATAAAGTCGTTTACCGCAAAGGCGTACTTTGAAATTGTGTCGATTTCCTCCTGAGTTGCAAGACCCAGTCCCAGAGCGTAGTAATCGTTAATGAACGGGTCACCCAGATCGTCGTTCTTGTAGCTGAATTCAAGTGTGGGCTGCTTCAGGGGAGTACCCTCCTCAATGCCGAGCTTTTTGGAAAAGCTGCCCGCCGCAACGTTTCTGACAATTACTTCAAGGGGAACTATCTCAACCTTTTTAACGATAGTCTCACGGTCGCTTATCTCCTCAACAAGGTGAGTGGGAATGCCCTCTTTTTCAAGCAGACCGAACATATAGTTTGTCATCTTGTTGTTGACAACGCCCTTGCCGCGGATAGTACCCTTTTTCTCGCCGTTGAAAGCCGTAGCATCGTCCTTGTAGTCAACAATTACCATGTCGGGATCGTTTGTAGCAAAGACTTTCTTAGCCTTGCCCTCGTAAAGCTGTTCCTTTTTCTCAATGTTTGCCATTTTAAATTCCTCCATAAAATAATAGTTTATTTTAATATAATTTTTACAATTTCATCCGGACTTTCCGCAATATAGTCCGCTCCGTACTTTTCCAGTTCCACGCGGCTGCCGTAGCCGTACAGCGCGCCTATTGAAGCAATTCCCACCGCCTTTGCGCCCTCTATGTCGTAGAACCTGTCGCCAACCATTACAGCGCGGGAAAGGTCGTCCTCATCGCAAGCCGCAAGAGCGTTTTTTATAACAGCCGCCTTGCCCACGTCCGCACCGTTTGCGGGAGCGCAGCATACGGCGGTAAAAAACTTTTTTATGCCGAAGCTCTCCACTATCGGTACGGAAAACCGTTCGGGCTTTGAGGTTGCCACAGCAAGCCGTAAGCCCTCTCCATACAGCCGCTCCAAAACTTCGTAAACGCCGTCATAAAGCGAATTTTCAGTTACGCAGTACTCTTTGTAGCGTTCCCTGTGCAGAGTGACTGTCTCCCTGACCTGCTCGGCGTTCATGCCGCAAAATTCAGCATAGGAGTAATCAAGGGGCGGTCCGAGAAATTTTTTCAGTACCGTTTCGTTGGGAATATCCCAATTCATTTTGTCAAGAGCGTATCTTACGCAGTTCAGTATACCCGCTGACGAATCGGTAAGCGTGCCGTCCAAATCGAATAGGACAGTGCGAAAATTTTTACTCATGGGACTTACCACCTTGACATATTTGTTTCATGCTTTTTCAGATAAATCTCTTTCAGCTCCTGCGGCGTGATAGAGTAGCACAGCATTACGTCGTTAAAGTACATCATAACGTCGCAAAGCTCCTCGATAAAATGGTCTCTGACCTCCTTGTCGCCAAGTATCGCCTCGCTGCCGTTTTGCTTGATAATGTCCCCGACCTCGCCAAGCTCGCCGTAAAGCCACAAAAGCATTGGAATTCCCTTTTCGGGGGAAAGTCCGCCCCATTTGTCCTTGTATTTTTCTTGAAGCTCTTTCTGTATCTCCTGCATTTCGTTAAAGCCAAAGTTTCCCATATGTTCCCTCCAAAACTTCTTTTAACCGCTTTGTATTTTCTGTGCAATTACACTATCCATACAATGCTTGTGGGGTACTCCTCCGCTGTTGCAGTCGAAAACTACCTCGTCGCACATGTGCAAAAGCCACTCGTCATAGTACCCGAAAAGCTCTCCCGAACGCCATTTAAAATTCCTGCTGTCCTTGTCGGGCGGGACGGGTATAAACGGCTTTTTCACAAACGCGTTCATGGCGTTCAGTCCTCCCGCAGAGGTGTGACTGCGGTAATTCTTAAAAATTTCCTCCCGCAGCTCATTGGGAATATAATGCAGTACCCCGGAACAGAAGATAACGTCAAACTCGCTTTCAAGACGGAAATCCTTAACGTCCGCCCTGAAAAAATTTACGTTTACACGGTGCTGCTCGGCAAGCCTTTTCGCCTTGTCGATACCCGACTGTGTAATGTCAAAGGCGGAGACCTTGTAGCCGTTTTTCGCGAAAAATACAGCGTCCTTGCCCTCTCCGCAGCCTATGTCCAGAACTCTCAGCGGCTTTGTGGGCGGCAGCAGCTTCATCACCTCGAAACACATTTCAGATGGCTTTACGCCCCAGTAGTACTCCTCGGTATCGTAGCGGCTCTCGTAATCATTGATTATCCGCTGCTCCACCGCGTACCCCAAAAGAGAATCAATACTGCACCCGAACGCCTTTGCGATAAGGGGAAGTGTTGCCACGTCCGGAAGGGACGCGCCGTTCTCCCACTTTGACACAGCCTGGAACGACACGTTCAAACGGCTTGCCAGCTCCTCCTGTGTAAGACCTTTTTGCTTTCTAAGATTGCAGATATTTTTACCAATGGTATTCATATGACCACTCCTTTCAGATATAGTGTAGCATATTGAAAAGACAGTCACAATAACCTGTTAAGACAATGGCTTTGCAAATTCAACTTACGGTTGAATTACAGCTCTGCAATCATTTGCTGCATTTTAGCGTCCTTTTCCTTAACGCCCTCTATCATTTTCTGTTTGGCGGCGGTAAGCTTGTCCGCAAGAGTATCGTCGGAAAGCGCCAACATCTGGATTGCCAGTATAGCCGCGTTTTTGGCTCCGTTTACCGCGACCGTTGCCACGGGAATCCCCGACGGCATCTGTACAGTTGCAAGTAGCGCGTCCAGACCGTCAAAGGTGGACTTTATGGGAATACCGATAACGGGCAACGTGGTGTGTCCCGCGATAACTCCCGCAAGATGAGCAGCCATTCCCGCGGCGCAGATTATCACGCCGAAACCATTTTCCTTAGCCTTGGAAGCGAACTCCGAAGCCATTTCGGGAGTGCGGTGGGCAGACATAACGTGCGCCTCAAATGGTACGCCGTAAGCTTTAAGCTCCTCCAGCGCAGACTTTACAACAGGGAAATCACTGTCGCTTCCCATAATAACAGCAACTTTTTTTGACATAATATACCTCCAAAGTAAACTTTTTAAAAACAAAAAGCTGTGAAAAGTCTCACAGCTTAACGGATATACTTATTTTCTGGTACAGAAATCCCGCAGCAAAAATGCAGCTGCCCCTGAAGCCCCTGCTGTTCCTGCTGACTGCGAAGGATATACGAACACAAACGAAAACCACATAAATCCGCCACTGCAAACCCTCCGTAAAAATTTCCTACCTTATATATTGTACCTTATTTCCGTACAAATTTCAAGTGTTTGGCGAAAAAATATTACATTTTATAAAAATTCTTATTTATGTATTGCTTTTTTTGAGAAATATGATAAAATAGTATTAGGAAAGACGAAAGCCGTTTTTGCGGTAAAAAATTTCCAAAACTAATTTCGGAGGTGTTTTCCAATGGCATACAAAATTTCCGATGACTGCATCAGCTGCGGCGCTTGTGCGGACGGTTGTCCTGTAAACGCAATTTCCGAGGGCGACGGCAAATACGTTATCGACGCTGCTACCTGCATCGACTGCGGCGCTTGCGCAGACGCATGTCCCGTATCCGCTCCTTCCGCTGAATAAGCCGGATGTAAGAGCGAAACAATGTACTTAAAAATCTCCGTACTGTATCACTTAACAGTAGGGAGATTTTTTCGTATTACTCGATCACCCTATGCTATTGCACTCAGTTAACGAGTAATTTTATGAAAGGCATTGCAAAAAAACATTTAGCGTCAAAATTATAGAAATGTACAGAACCGTATCCTAAACAACCGTTGGCAGCAAATAACTTATCGGCGCATCATTCGTATATCGACACAAAAACGGCGTTTCCCGATTTGGAAAACGCCGTAATTTTATTTGCGTAAATTATTCGTTGATAGCAGTAACAACGCCTGAACCTACTGTACGTCCGCCCTCACGGATAGCGAAACGGAGTCCCTCCTCGATAGCGATAGGAGTGATAAGCTCAACGTCGATAGCAACGTTATCGCCGGGCATACACATTTCCTTGTCAGCGGGAAGTGTGATTACGCCTGTAACGTCGGTTGTTCTGAAATAGAACTGAGGTCTGTAGTTGTTGAAGAAAGGAGTATGACGTCCGCCCTCTTCCTTCTTCAGAACGTAAACCTGACCCTTGAACTTAGTGTGGGGGTGAATGGAACCGGGCTTACAAAGAACCTGACCTCTTTCGATATCAGTTCTCTGAACACCGCGGAGCAGTGCGCCAATGTTGTCGCCTGCCTCAGCGTAGTCGAGGATCTTTCTGAACATCTCGATACCGGTAACAACTGTCTTAGCCTTTTCATCTTTAAGACCAACGATCTCAACTTCGTCGCCTGTCTTGAGCTGACCTCTTTCAACTCTACCTGTAGCAACAGTACCGCGGCCTGTGATTGTGAATACGTCCTCAACAGGCATAAGGAAAGGAAGATCTGCCTTTCTCTCAGGTGTAGGGATATATTCGTCAACAGCGTCCATCAGCTTCTGGATGCACTCGTACTCAGGAGAGGAAGGATCCTTGGAAGCGGAATCAAGAGCCTTGAAAGCGGAACCGATGATGATAGGAGTATCGTCGCCGGGGAACTCGTACTTGTCAAGAGTCTCGCGGATATCCATTTCAACAAGCTCGAGAAGCTCGGGATCGTCAACCTGGTCAGCCTTGTTCATGAAAACAACAATGTAAGGAACGCCAACCTGACGTGCAAGAAGAAGGTGCTCCTTGGTCTGAGCCATAGGTCCGTCTGTGGAAGCAACAACGAGGATAGCGCCGTCCATCTGAGCTGCGCCGGTGATCATGTTCTTAACATAGTCGGCGTGACCCGGGCAGTCAACGTGAGCATAGTGACGCTTGTCGGTCTCGTACTCAACGTGAGCGGTATTGATAGTGATACCTCTTTCTCTTTCCTCGGGAGCCTTGTCGATGTTAGCGTAATCCTCGAACTGAGCCTGACCCTTAAGGGAGAGATACTTTGTAATAGCAGCGGTAAGAGTGGTCTTGCCGTGGTCAACGTGACCGATGGTACCAATGTTAACGTGGGGTTTGTTTCTTTCAAATTTAGCCTTTGCCATTGGAATTTTCCTCCTTAATAAATGGATTGATCATACTGATATACTAATATTAGCAGATTTTGAAATAAATTGCAAGTACTTAGGGCAATTTTTTTAAATTTTATCGGAATATTATTACTCCGAACCCTTGCTTCTTGCGGACATGATCTTCTCTGCGATAGAGCGGGGCACTTCGATGTAGCTGTGAGGCTCCATTGTGTACTGACCGCGTCCCTGAGTCTTGGAACGAAGATCGTTGGAATATCCGAACATTTCGGAAAGCGGAACAAGCGCGTCTACCTGAGCAGTGCCGTTGTTTGTTTCCTGACCAAGGATCTGACCGCGGCGGGCATTGAGGTCGCCGATAACAGTACCCATATAGTCGTCAGGAACGATAGCCGCAACTTTCATGATAGGCTCAAGAATGCAGGCGTCAGCTTTCTTCATAGCTTCCTTGAACGCCATAGAACCTGCAATTGAGAACGCCATTTCAGAGGAGTCAACCTCGTGGTAAGAACCGTCGTAAAGAGTTACCTTAACGTCAACTACCTGATAACCTGCGAGAACGCCTGCCTTCATAGCGCCCTGGATACCCTTGTCAACAGCGGGGATATATTCCTTGGGAATAGCTCCGCCCACAACGGCATTGACGAACTCGTAGCCCTTGCCGGACTCGTTTGGCTCGACCTTGATCTTAACGTGACCGTACTGACCTTTACCGCCGGACTGACGGGCGTACTTATGATCAACATCGGCAAGCTTCTTGATAGTTTCCTTGTAAGCAACCTGAGGTGCGCCTACGTTAGCCTCTACCTTAAATTCACGGAGCAGACGGTCAACGATGATATCAAGATGAAGCTCACCCATACCTGCGATGATTGTCTGACCGGTTTCCTCATCCGTCCATGTTCTGAACGTGGGGTCTTCCTCGGCAAGCTTGGAAAGACCGATACCCATTTTTTCCTGACCTGCCTTGGTCTTAGGCTCGATAGCAAGCTGGATAACAGGCTCAGGGAATTCCATGGATTCGAGTATAATTGGAGACTTGGGATCGCAGAGCGTATCGCCCGTCGTAGTATTTTTCAGACCCACACAAGCCGCGATATCGCCCGCATAGCAGGTCTCGATATCTTTTCTGTGGTTGGAGTGCATCTGAAGAATACGTCCCATTCTTTCGGAATTGTCCTTTGTAGCGTTAAGAACGGTAGCTCCCGCGTCAACCTTTCCGGAATAAACTCTGAAGTAGCAGAGCTTTCCTACAAATGGGTCGGTAGCAATCTTAAACGCCAAAGCCGCGAAAGGCTCATTATCAGAAGAAGGTCTCTCTTCTTCCTCGTCCGTATCAGGGTTTACACCCTTGATAGCGGGAACGTCGATCGGAGACGGCATATAATCCACAATAGCGTCAAGAAGCTTCTGAACGCCCTTGTTCTTGTAGGACGTACCGCAGGTAACGGGAACCATAGCGTTTGCAATCGTAGCCTTACGGATGCACATCTTGATCTCATCTATTGTAAGAGTCTCGCCTCCGAGATATTTTTCCATGATATCATCGTCCTGCTCGGCAACAGCCTCCAGGAGCTTTTCATGGTATTCGGCAGCCTTGTCCGCCATATCCTCGGGAATTTCCTCCACGCGGATATCCTTTCCAAGGTCGTCGTAGTAAACGTACGCTTTCATCTCAACCAAGTCGATGATGCCCTTGAACGTGTCCTCGCTTCCGATAGGAAGCTGAATGGGAACAGCGTTACACTTAAGTCTGTCCAGCATCATGTCCACAACGTGGTAGAAATCGGCACCCATAATGTCCATCTTATTTACATAAGCCATACGGGGAACCATATAGTTGTTAGCCTGTCTCCAAACGGTTTCAGACTGAGGCTCAACGCCTCCCTTTGCACAGAAAACAGTTACAGAACCGTCAAGAACTCTGAGCGAACGCTCAACCTCAACTGTAAAGTCAACGTGGCCGGGAGTGTCGATGATATTGATTCTATGACCCGCCCAGTGTGCAGTAGTAGCGGCGGAGGTAATAGTGATACCTCTCTCCTGCTCCTGCGCCATCCAGTCCATTGTCGCGCTGCCCTCGTGAGTTTCACCTATTTTGTGGTTTACACCGGTATAAAACAGGATACGCTCCGTAGTGGTAGTTTTGCCCGCGTCAATGTGAGCCATTATACCAATATTTCTGGTTTGTTCAAGTGAACAATCTCTTGGCATAATATTTTCCTCCAATTCACCGCGTCCGTTTTAAGACGGATAAGCGCGGTCATGCGGCTTTACCAACGGTAAATCTATTACCAACGGTAATGTGCGAAAGCCTTGTTTGCCTCCGCCATCTTATGTGTGTCCTCACGCTTTTTGCAAGCGCCGCCCACGCCGTTGGTAGCGTCGATGATCTCAGCTGCGAGTCTTTCCTTCATAGTTCTTTCGCTTCTTGCTCTTGCGTAGTTGGTAAGCCATCTCAGACCAAGGGTCTGCTTTCTTTCGGGTCTTACCTCCATAGGCACCTGATATGTGGAACCGCCCACACGTCTTGCCTTTACCTCAAGCAAGGGCATGATGTTTTCCATAGCCTGCTCGAAAACCTCAAGAGCGTCCTTGCCTGTCTTTTCGGCAACGATATCGAACGCGCCGTAAACGATCTTCTGAGCAACGCCCTTCTTTCCGTCGAGCATGATATTGTTGATAAGACGGGTAACGATCTCGGAATTATAAACAGGATCGCACAAAACCTCGCGTTTTGCAATATTACCTCTTCTTGGCACAATACTTCCCTCCTTCATAAAAATGCTATCATAGGTACTCGTTTCCCTGCCCTGCAAAAACAAAGCAGGACACGCACCGAACCAATGCAGAGGCAATCCATATATAGTAAAATGAATCACTCCGCACGAATCAAAATGCGGTTTCATTGAGTTTACGATAATTGTCGGCTTTCGGGCTTGATTTTACTTAGCCGCGCCTGCCTTAGGCTTCTTTGCGCCGTACTTGGAACGTGCCTGATTTCTCTTGGCAACGCCCTGAGCGTCGAGAGTTCCTCTGATGATGTGGTAACGCACACCGGGGAGGTCCTTAACACGTCCGCCTCTGATGAGAACAACGGAGTGCTCCTGAAGGTTATGACCGATACCGGGGATATAAGCCGTAACTTCAGTACCGTTTGTGAGCCTTACTCTTGCGATCTTTCTCATAGCGGAGTTAGGCTTCTTGGGGGTAGCTGTTCTTACCGCGGTGCAAACGCCTCTCTTCTGGGGAGCGCTCTGGTCGATAGCGATCTTCTTCTTGGCGTTGTAGCCCTTCTGAAGAGCGGGAGCCGTGGATTTCTTTTCAAGAACTGTTCTTCCCTTGCGTACAAGCTGGTTAAAGGTTGGCATAACATTTCTCCTTTCTTCAAGTATTATATGAAAACACAGACCGGCGCAAAGCCGTCCGGCGTCAACACACCTAAATATTATACACACAAAAAAACTGTTTGTCAAGCATTTTGAACAAATTTTTCCGTAAAATTTCTACATTCGTCAAAATTTGTATCATATGTATGACAAACAGTAAAGTTTTCCGCGGTATACAGCGCGTCCATCAGTAATTTTTCCTCGAAAAATGAAATATATACGCATTTGAGGAAGAATTTCCGCTTATTCGTTAAAATTTCCGCCCTTTGAGCGGAGACCCGCGCTGTCTCCCTCGATAACGCTTGCATAAAAGCCTTTTTTCTTTACCGCGGCTTTCCGCAAAACTCTCAGCATAACGTTCGCCGCCGCGAACAAAACTGCCGCTGCAATGAGCTGCCCCATAAAATTGCTCATGGCAATAAGCTCGAAAGCAAATACAAGCGCCATTATTACCGCTATTAAAAGAGTCGCCTTTGCCGCGATATCGAAAATAATTATCTTCTTGTCTGCGGCGATATACTCCCTTTCGTTGCGGCTTCGCCACATTTCGTACTCAGCGCGCTTTTTGTCCTCCTCCGCAGTATCCCGTTCCGCAGCTTTTTCAGTCTTCTCGCTCTCTGCGTTGAGCTCCGCATAAAGCTCCGGAGAGACCTCCGAAAGTATCTCCTTTTTGATTTTTCTCATGCTTCCTGCCAGAGTATCTACCTGCATTTCGTCCTTTTGATCAAGCTTCATGCGCCTGATACGGCTGACGTTCTTTGCGGACTGTTCCCCGCTTATGTCCTCCATTTTGCCGGACGATTCAACATACTCCGCCCCGGAAAGCAGCATACCGCGTATTTTCATGCCCAGCGCGCAGCCGTCCATTATAAGCACGGCTCTTTCTTTCCCGTTTTTTACGTCGCCTTTCTCGAACAGACACCTCACTATTTCGGCGGTATGCTCGAAAAGCAGCAAGGTATCCGCCAGATAGGAAGCCGCCGTCTTTTCATTTTTGTGAACGGAAGCGTACTTCTTTTCATACTCCGCACGCGCCGAAATATAGTCCAGCATATCCTTGAACACCGTCAGTGAAAACTTTTCGTCTCCATCAGCAACAACGCGGGACTTTATGTCTTTCATGCCAACGAAAAAGCTGTCGCAGCTCAGATATACAGACGAGCTCTCCATCATAAGGTACTGACTCGTAAGCTCGCGTCTGAAAACAGCTTTAAGGCAGTTTCCGTCCATATCGAGAACAGAGCCGTAGCTTATGTATGCCTCGTCATAGCTTTTTTTTGAGAAAAACGCGTCCGCAGAGGACATAAGGCGGTACATAGCTATCTCACTGTCAGCGTCCATGCCTCGCCGTTCTTTTTTTTCAAGGGATTTTACCGAATCCGTCCAACCGCATTCCGGGCATTTTGCTATAGTTCCGTTTACGTCAAATTTATTCCCGCAGATGGGACAAAATTCAGAATGTTCTTCCGTCATACAAAAATCCTCCTTATCCGCAGTGGCATCGCTTAATAAAGTGCGCTGTCATCAGCCGCCGTATTTTTAAGATAGTTTTCGATATCCTTTCTCAATCCGAGAAAAAGCCTTGCCAGTGTAGGATCGAAATGGGTGCCTGCCGACTCCTCTATGATCCCGAAAGCATCGTCCAGAGGCATCGGAGACTTGTAGCACCTTTTTGAAATAAGAGCGTCGAAAACGTCCGCGATAGCCATTATCCTTGCGCACAAAGGTATATCTTCTCCCGAAAGACCGAGAGGATAGCCCGTACCGTCCCACTTCTCATGGTGGCAGGAAGCCACGTCCGCAGCAATGTCGATGTAGTCCTTTTCCTCTATCCCGCTCATAACGTCGCGTATGATCCTGCCGCCCTCAGCCGCATGGCTTTTTATGCTTTCAAACTCGTCTCCTGTAAGCTTTCCGGGCTTCTGCAAAATGCTGTCTGGAACGGATATCTTTCCGATATCATGCATGGGCGCCGCCTTTGACAGCAACTCGATGTAACCGTCCGTAAGGATATCTGCGCAATACCCCGACTCCTTTGCCGCGAAAGCCAGCATATTCACATATCTGCTTGTGCGCTTGACGTGTTCGCCCGTGTCTCCGTCCCGGCTCTCGATAAGGTTCGCCATACCTATAATAGTATTGTTCTGTATCCGCAGCATTTTCTCGCTGTGTTCCCGCAGAGCTTCGGCTTTTCGTTCCACGTCCTTTTCAAGAGCGTCCTTGTACTTTTCAAGATTTGAAGTTATCCTTACGCAGAACGCAAGACATACCGTTACGGACGCTGCGATAGCCGAAATGCATACTATCGCGCTTACAGTGGAAAACCGTATGTGGCCGTCCATCACGTTCTGCGCCGCAACTATTTCCTCCTCGGTATAGCCGTCCAGCGCGTCAAGATTTGCGTTTACCTTTTTCACATAGTCGTCCATAACGTTTACTATGTAGTAATCCGCTGTAGCCTTGCTTCCCTCTCTGCTGAAGCCGAAAGCGATTTCCGCATTCTGCAGATAACTGATAAAGCTTGAATACGCCTTATGATAGACCTTTTCGCTTCTGTCGCCGCTTTTCATTCTGCCGCCGAGCTCATCGAACATATCGCAAAGACTGTTCTCCGTCTTCTTCGCCGCCGTTTCGTACTCGGAATATTTTTCCTCCGAATCTGCCGCCGTATGGTTTGCGACCAGCGCCTGATGCCTGTAGAGCAGCGCCCTTATTTCAAGTGTATACCGCTTGTTCTCGGAGTATTCGCTGGTAATTTCACGATAACCGTCCGAAAGATTCCCGATATTGATTTTTAGCATGATCATTCCGGAAACACCCACGATCCCGGAGATCAGCACCATTATAAAAATTTTTAAGGGAATATTTTTCACGGTAAACACCTCCGGCGTAATTTATTCTGCGTCGGCGCTGTCCTCAGGAGGACTTGTGATGCCTGCGACCATCGTATCGAGAAGCTCCTGCAGATCAGTTCCGTCGGGGTTCCGCGCAGCTATTGTCGTACCGAAAACATTTGCGGGTATCCAGAAGTTCCCGCCGACGTTCTGGAGATATCCGTATGCGGACTGCTCTCCCAACGCGGCTATCGCTTTGGCGGCGCGAACTTCCTCCGAAGCAGCAGCCTTCACGTTTGAGGGACCCTCTCCTCTGAGTCTGAAAAGCGTCGTCTGGTTTTCTTCATTGGTGATCCACTGTGCAAGCCTCATAGACCATTCCGGCTGTTCGGTAGCGGAATTTACGCCTATAAGCTTATAGCCCGCAAAACTGCACATCTGAACGCTGTCCCCCGCAACGGTGTATTCGGGAAGCTTTGCCGCGGCGTAATTTTCTCCGTAGGCTTCTTCTATGTTTACCGCGTTCCAGGTACCGTTTATGCCGGCGATTATCGAGCCGTCGGCAGCGCCGCTTACAAAGGCTTCGTCGCCGCAGCTTAAAAATCCGCCGTTTTCGGAGATCCTCAGCATTGCCTCCGCCACGTCTGTGCCTTTGTATTTGCCGCTTACGGAATTCCAGTCGCAGGAATTTGTCAAACCGTCTTCATTGAGCGAAACGTCCAGACCCGCTCCCTTAAAGAACGAGTATATGTACCAGCCGCTTGTAAAGTCCATGGCAAATTTCTTGCCGGTTTCTTCGGCGACCTGCAATATCCTGTCAAGGCTTTTTACATCTTCCTCGGACAAATACGCCGAATTATAATAAAGAAAGTATCCGTTGCTTGCGGTCACGGGATATGCGTAAAGCCTTCCGTCAACCGTTGCGGAACGTATAGCTCCGTTATCGGCTCCGCCGTTTTCGGCAATGACGGTATCCGCGTCCATGGTTATCTCCAAAAGCGCTCCCGCATTATAGAGCTCGCGGAACTGATCGTCCGCAAAGGCGTAGATATCAGCGGCTGCAGCGGGATTGGCAAGAACAGTCTCCTTGCAGGACAGCTCTTCCTCCTCGCTTACGGTAATGTGAAAAACCGCCTTATCTGAGTGCAGCTCTGTAAAATCGGATATCATCTGTTCAACTGCCTCAACGCTTTCATGAGGACACCAAACTGACATGGTAACCTCCGGCAGAGCCTTTCCGCAGCCGGAGAACGCCGAAGCCGATAATGCAAAAGCTGCGGCAATAGCAGCGGCGAAAGCTTTGCCTTTGAATTTATTCATAATGCGGTTCACATTCCTTTCAGCAAATATTTCAGGTTATTTTCAATACCGCGTCAAACTGTTTAAACAATTTCCGTATTTATAACATATAGCATATCCGTATGGATATTAATACTGAGGATATTACTTTTTATCAAAATTTTGCTGCATTTTCTGCGGCTTTCGAGACAAAAACTTTATACAAATACATAAATATTATACCACGAATGTCAATCCGTGTCAATTAAAAAAAGACTTTTCCGCTGAATACAGTGACAGCCATGAACAAACGGCGTCCAAAAAGGTTGTGCATAATCACCAAAAACGCCGCGTCTTATTTTTCTGTTAAAATATAAAATTTGGTGGACTTATTTGGCAAAACATTGTATAATATACACATAATCAACTGTAGAAAGGAAGTTTCATTATGAACGAAACAGAAATAAAAGAGCAAATGTGCGACGTGTGCCATAAAATGTGGCAGCTGGGCTGGGTAGCCGCAAACGACGGAAACGTTTCCGTAAGGCTTGGAGACGGAACTTTTTTTGCAACGCCCACGGGAATAAGCAAAAGCTTTATAACTCCCGACAAAATAGTCAAAATAAACGAAAAGGGCGAGGTACTCGAAGCAAACGAGGGCTACAGACCGTCCTCGGAGATAAAAATGCACCTGCGCTGCTATGAGGAGCGTCCCGACGTTGGAGGAGTTGTCCACGCTCACCCGCCTACGGCTACGGGCTACGCGGTGGCAAACAAGGCTCTGGACGGCTACACCATGATAGAGGCTGTGATCGCGGTGGGAAGCGTTCCCGTAACGCCCTACGGCACGCCGTCTACATATGAAGTACCCGAAGCTATCACGCCCTACTTAAAGGAGCACGACGTTATGCTTCTCCAGAACCACGGCGCGCTGACCGTTGGCGCAGACCTGCTCACTGCCTACTACCGCATGGAAACGCTGGAGCTTTTTGCTAAAATTTCCCTTACGGCTCACCTGCTGGGCGGCGAGAGGGAAATTTCCCGCGAAAATATAGACAGGCTCTGCTCCATGAGGGAGAACTACAAGGTCACTGGCAAGCACCCCGGATATAAGAAGTATCCTTATGGGGACAAGTAAATATTTAGTTATAAAGAGGTAATGCAATGAAAAAAGTTTGGTTCATAACAGGCGCAAGCAAGGGTATAGGCTGTGCAATTGCAAACGCCGCGCTGAAAAACGGAGATAATGTAGCAGCCGTTACAAGAAAAGAAAACGGCTTTGATATTCCAGAGCAGTACAAAAACAACGCCGTTAATATCACGCTGGACGTTTCAGACCCCGACGAAAACGCCTATACAGAAGCGGTAAACAAAGTCGTGCAAAAGTTCGGACGGATCGACGTGCTTGTCAATAACGCGGGCTTCGGAGCAATCACAAATTTTGAAGAAACAAGCGAAGAAACTATCCGCAGAATATTCGAGGTGAACTTTTTCGGACTTATGCGCGTGACAAGAGCAGTTCTGCCCGTTATGAGAAAACAGCGAAGCGGTCATATTATCAACATTTCATCGGGCGCAGGATACAGCGCAGGACCTGTTCCGTATCACACGTCAAAATTTGCGGTAACCGGCTTCTCCGTTTCGCTGGCGTTTGAAGTCGAACCGTTCGGCATAAAGGTCACAAACGCTGCCCCCGGCTTGTTCCGAACAGGATTTTACGACAAAGGCGTATGGGGGACGACTCCCGATATACATATTGAAGATTACGATGAAAGCAGATGGCAAACGGCTTTCGTGGAAAACGCCCGAAAACACGAGCAGCAGGGCGATCCCGAAAAGCTTGCTGAGCTGATAATCGAAATTGCGAAATGCGAAAACCCTCCGTTGCACCTTGCGATAGGTACGGACGCTGTGGGCGCTGCCGACAGTTACTGCACAAGACTTAAAGAGGATACCGATATATGGCGGGAAAAAGCAGTCAAAACATCATTTTAAGGAGAGATGATCATGCTTAAAAACATACCGAAAATTTTATCCCCCGAACTTTTGAAGGTACTTATGGAAATGGGGCACGGGGACGAGATAGTCCTTGCGGACGGAAATTTTCCTGCGGAAACTATCGGTCAGCGCGTGGTAAGGTGTGACGGACACGGCGTTGCCGAGCTTCTTGATGCGGTAATGCGGTTCTTTCCGCTGGATACATACACCGAAAAGCCTGTCATGCTCATGGAGGTCGTAAAGGGCGATCCTGTAGTACCAACCATTTGGGACGAGTATAAAAGCATTATAAACAAGTACGAACCCGAAAACTGCAAGATAGAAATGATAGAACGGTTTGACTTCTACGAGCGGGCAAAAAAAGCCTATGCGGTTGTGGCAACCGGCGAGGAAGCCATTTATGCGAACATCATTCTGAAAAAGGGCGTGGTGAAAATGCCTGAAAAATAAATTTTTCAGGCTGCGAGTTTTGAGCCTTGCTTTCGCAAAACTCAAAACATCGAAAGGAGGTGTGTATTCCCTATCGGGAATACAAGTATTATGAATGAAAAACGTGTGCTTGCCTTTGATTTCGGAGCTTCAAGCGGACGCGCCATGCTGGGGAAATTTGACGGTGAAAAAATTACTTTGGAGGAAATACACCGATTTGAAAACAACCCGGTGAAAATAAACGGTACCCTTTACTGGGACGTTTACCGCCTTTTTTACGAGGTGAAGCAGGGTATTTCCAAAGCCGCTTTGGCAGGCGGTTTTGACAGCATCGGCGTTGACACGTGGGGCGTGGATTTCGGTTTGATAGACGCGGACGGCGCACTTATTGAAGCTCCTGTACACTACCGTGACAGGCGGAACATCGGCATGGCAGAAAAGGCTCTGACAATGTTTCCGAGGGAACGCTTTTACAAGATAACGGGCAATCAGTTTATGGACATAAACACGGTCTTTCAGCTCCTGTCGCTGAAAACGAAACGTCCCCATATGCTGAAAAACGTGCGGACATTGCTGCTTATGCCCGACCTGTTCAATTACTTTTTAACAGGCGTGAAGCGGACGGAAGTCTCTATCGCTTCCACAACGCAGATGATGAACGCGGTCAACAAAAGCTGGTCGGAAACGGTACTGAACGCGCTTCGGCTGCCGAAGAATCTGCTTACGGAAATAGTGCAGTCGGGTACTGTTGTGGGCAGACTTCGGGAGGATATCTGCGCCGAGCTGAACGCTCCTCACGCTAAGGTAGTCGCGGTATGCGGTCACGATACACAATGCGCCGCCGCGGCTGTCCCCACGGAGGACGAGGACTTTATTTTCATTTCCTGCGGTACATGGTCGCTGTTCGGCACGGAAGTCCCAGAACCGATAATAAACGAAACTTCGGAAAAGCTTAACATTACCAATGAGACAGGGTACGGCGGCAAAACAACGTTCCTGAAAAATATCATCGGGCTGTGGCTTATTCAGGAGTCCCGCCGCCAGTTCGGGCGCGAGGAAAAAAATTTCTCCTACGCCGATCTGGAAAAGCTTGCTCTTGCAGCTGAGCCCTTTAAGTGTTTTATAGACCCCGATGCGCCCGAATTTGTCCCGGAGGGGGACATTCCAGAAAGAGTGCGCGAGTACTGCCAAAAAACGGAACAGAAAGTTCCCGAAACAGAGGGAGAAATAATGCGGTGCATTTACGAGAGCCTTGCGTTAAAGTACCGCACGGCTTTTGATGAGATACGCAAGTGTACGGGCAAGGAGTACGGAACTATCCACCTTATAGGCGGCGGCGCAAAGGACGGTCTGCTCTGCCAAATGACGGCGAACGCCTGTAACTGCACGGTCTGCGCGGGTCCCATTGAAGCCACTGCTTACGGAAACATCGCCATTCAGCTTATCGCGGACGGAGCTGTCCCAGACCTGAAAACGGCGCGGCGGATAATCGCGGCTTCCAACAGCGTTAAGACGTTCTTGCCCGAAAATACCGAAGAGTGGGAAAAAGCGTATGAACGCTACAAGACGTATAACGTTAGGGTGTGATTTTTATGGCAACAAATGAAAACGAGTGTGAAAAGTGCAGCGAAATACGTAAAATGATTTCTGAACGAAACGCCATAAAGTATCTTGAACGTTCCGGTTTTCTTGATGACAATGCCTTGCAGAAAATGATAGACGATTCAAGAATGGAGCTTTTTGCGGGCAACTGTTTTCCTGCCGAACTTGGCAAATATTGCTGTGAGGAAGTACATTACACAATAATATCCGTGTTAAGATGTAAGGGCTGCGATCAGTACTATTACGCAGGTTATTGTGTACGCGGACTTCCTGTTTTAAAAGAATATTCCAAGGATGATGCATCAAGCTTTGCAGAGAATATGACATGGGGTTTTAAGGGAATATATTTTGAAAATAAGTAACTCAAAGTGAGAAATCTCGCTTTAAACAAATTAAAAAGGAGAAGATAATCATGAATCCAAAAATTGGTATCAGACCCATTATCGACGGACGCCAGTTCGGCATACGCGAATCCCTTGAAGTCCAGACCATGAACATGGCGAAAGCCGCAAAGGAGCTTATCGAAGCTAACTGCCGCTATCCCGACGGTACGCCAGTGGAGTGCGCTGTAACTCCGTTCACTATCGGCGGCGGTGCGGAGGCTGCCAAAGCCGAGGAATTTTTCAGCACCCAAAACGTCTGCGCCACCCTTTCGGTAACTCCATGCTGGTGCTACGTTACCGAAACCATAGACCTTAATCCCTCAACCGTAAAGGCTGTATGGGGCTTTAACGGCACGGAACGTCCCGGAGCGGTATATCTTGCGGCGGCTATGTCCGCTCACGCCCAGAGGGGTCTGCCCGCATTCTCTATCTACGGTCACGACGTTCAGGACGCTGACGATACCTCTATCCCCGACGACGTGTCCGAAAAGATACTCCGCTTCGCACGCTGCGCCGTAGCTGTCGGCTGGATAAAGACAAAGGCTTACGTTAACGTGGGCGGAGTTGCCATGGGTATCGCAGGCTCCTACTGCGACGCTATGTTTATGCAGAATTATTTGGGTCTCCGTCCCGAATGGGTGGACATGACCGAGATACTCCGCCGCATTCACCTTGAGATTTACGATCACGAGGAGTACGAAAAGGCTTTAGCATGGACAAAAGCTCACTGTCCCGAAGGCATGGATATCAACACCGAAACAAATCCCGGAAACAAAAAGCTGCTTTCCAAGGAGCAGCAGTGGGAATTTACCGTAAAGATGACGCTTATAATACGCGATATCATGCTTGGCAACGAAAAGCTCCGCGAAATGGGTTGGAAAGAAGAAGCAAACGGCAGAAACGCTGTTATGGGCGGTTTCCAGGGTCAGCGGCAGTGGACGGACTGGCTTCCCAACGCGGACTTCACCGAGGCTATCCTCAACACAAGCTTCGACTGGAACGGCAAAAAGCAGCCTCTTACCTTTGCTACCGAGAACGACGGTCTCAACGGCACGGCTATGCTTCTGGGAACTATGGTTACGGGAACCGCTTCGGTTTTTGCGGACGTGCGGACGTACTGGAGTCCCGAAGCGGTTGAGCGCGTTACGGGTATAAAGCCCACAGGCAGGGCGGCAAACGGATTTATCCACCTTATCAATTCGGGTGCGGCAGCTCTTGACGGAACGGGAATGGCGCAGGACGAAAACGGCGTACACCTTATGAAAAAATGGTGGGACATGACCGACAAGGACATTGAAGCTGTTCTCGGAAAAGTTGACTGGTGTCCCGCAAACTTAGGATATTTCAGGGGAGGCGGATTTTCCTCACACTTCCGCACACAGGCGGAAATGCCGGTTACAATGATACGCGTGAATATTGTTGACGGCATAGGACCGGTACTCCAGATTGCGGAGGGCTACACCGTTGTGCTGCCCGACGAGATACACAAGCCCCTTGACGAGCGCACCGACAAAACATGGCCTACCACATGGTTCGTACCCAATCTCATGCCCGAAAAATCCGCTTTCAGGGACGTTTACTCGGTAATGGCGAACTGGGGCGCAAACCACGGCGCGTTTACATACGGTCATGTGGGTAAGGACCTTATCACTCTTGCCTCCATGCTGAGGATACCCGTTGCAATGCACAATGTTCCCGATGAGGAAATATACCGTCCTCACGCCTGGTCGTCTTTCGGAACGGCAGACCTTGAAGCCGCCGACTACAAGGCTTGCAGTACATACGGTCCTCTCTACAAGTAACAGCTCCGCCAAACATACATAAAACAATATAAAATCGAATCCCCAGACTCTGCGTAAAATTACGGAGTCCGGGGATTCATTATAAATACAAAACAATTGGGAAGCTGCACAAAAGCATGCGGACGCACATTTATTGCGAAACGTTATGCGACCGCATTATCCGCCTTATACCTCCGAGGCGGCTCGGCGTGACCGAACAGAATATATCGTCCTCAAAAAACATCAGACCGTCGTCTATCCTCTTTACGGCGGACAGGTTCGCTATCGTTGAGGAACGGGTTATCTCAAATCTTTCGTCAAGCTCGGTTATAAGCTTTGAAATATCCGCACGCATTGTGTCTGTGCCGTTTTTATGATAAATCGTACAGCGATGCTGCTGCTTGATAGTCTCTATATAGTATATGTCGGAATAGCTTATGACCTTAAGAAAACCGTCTCCGTCAAAGGTCATTATGCCTCCGCATACTGTTGACACCCTGCTGTAGATACCCGTAAGCACGCTTTCAAACCTCGCTTCAAATCCATTTTCAGAAGCCTCTATGTACCCGCATACGCCTCGCAGGGCATTTACCGCATATACTGCGTTCTCCGCCGACTCTGACACTATACAGAAGCTGACCCGCCTGTACAGTGCGGGTATTTCCTTAACGACGCTTTTCCAGTCGGAGCAGCTTACCGTGTCCGCGATAACAAGATATCCCCTGTCGGGCTTTATAAGGCTTTTAAGCTCCTCCGCGCTGTGCGGAGCGGCAGGGTGCAGCGACATGAGCCGCATACGCCTGCGCATTATTATGCCGTCGGTTATCTGTTTTAAGAGGACTTCCCTCTCTCCTGTTCCGGAATAAATTATTACTTCCATTTTCCGGTTCCTTTCATAGTATACTAACGGCGCCGATAAGTTAAGTATACATATGAAACGGCGGTAGGGAGCAAATCTGTCACAGACAGGCTTTATTTTGTCACGGATTCTCTCAACCTCCGAATATGGCATATGCGGTGACGCTTTTCCCGTATTTTATGACATATTTGCTCAGAAGTCTCCGTGATGTGCTATAATCGTGACAAGCTGATACGGAAACACAGGACAAGCGCAAGGGAAAATCCCGCCCGATTAGGACTATAACGTAATTTTTATTCCCGCCGCGCAGTACGCCCCGAAATCCGCCGGCATTACATAGATGAACTGTAAGAGGTACGGCTGCGGCAGCCTCCGCACAGTAAAACGGGAAACGGGAATACCCGCGTACCGAATATAAAACCGCCGCAGAGAAAGAGGTAATCATTATGGCAAACACAGATCTGAAAATCAGAGTTAAGAGCAAGCTCGGCACAACTCAGCAGGTGCTCCTTTATCAGGAAGCTGTTACTCTCAACGTCAAGAACTTCAAGACCGCGGCATGGGAACACCAGTATCTTGCTCCCGGCGCTCAGATGAGAGCTCTGCTCCCCACCGAGATATCTATCGGTTCAATGGAAGTCATCGGTCACGACGGAAAGATCATGACCAAGCTTCTTCCCGTTGAGTATAACACCGCATGGGATATCTGCGATAACGGCGGCGCACTCGACGTACGCAAGAGCGCGGAACCTTCCCCTGAGGGAGACACCGTTGAGATCCACAACAAGAACACGTCCACCAGCTCCGCGGTAGTTGCAAAGAACGGCAAGCCTCTGTTCGCGTGCAGCGTCCGTCCCGGCTTCAAGGTAAACTTTGCTATCCACCCCAAGCTGTTCGTTGCTCTCAGCGATTTTGAGATCACCGATCCTTTCTTTGACGCGGCTACTATTTCCAGAAGACCCGTTGAGATCGAATACGAGGGGCAGCAGTACCTTACTATTATTCTCTCCGAAAACGAGAGCACAGGCGAAGTTACGGTTGACTACAACTTCGACAAATTTGAGGAATAATTCCTCCGTAACCGTTCAGGACATTAACAGATAGCAGCAAGCATTGCGGCGCAGGGACCACCGGTTTCTGCGCCGTATATTATTGCTCTGACAATTAAACTTTTCCGCCACTCCTTGCCGGAAAAATTTGATTCCAAAAATTAAAGGTTGTGTAATATTTTACCGCAAATTGTAATCTAACTGTAAACTGAAAACCGTTGCAATCATGGCGGCAAAGGTGTATAATAAGCAATGTTAAAAGTCTTTAAGGGGACGATGATATGTACAATTACTGCGCGGTGATCCCGTCGCTTGACCCCGACGAACGTATCCTCAGCATAGCAGGAAAACTCAGGGACAGGGGCTTCGGAAAAATAATCGCCGTAAACGACGGCAGCAGGTCAGACGAGCTTTTTGTCAGACTGCGGGAAGAATACGGCTGCGACGTTCTTACACACTGCGTGAACTTCGGCAAGGGCAGAGGCATGAAAACCGCCATGAACCACTATATGAACGAGTACTCAGACTCAATGGACGGCATCGTTTTCGTGGACGGCGACGATCAGCACGATATTGACGACGTGTGCGCCTGCTGTGAATGCCTGTCCGAAAATCCCGGCTGCCTTGTACTGGGCTCAAGAGATTTCTCCGACCCGAACGTCCCTCCGCGGAGCCGCTTCGGAAACAGGACTACCTCCCGCTTTTTCAAGCTTTTCTGCGGTCTTTCGGTAAACGACACCCAGACGGGTCTCCGCGCCATGGGCAACGGTATCATACCAAAGCTTGTAAGCATAAGCGGCGAACGTTTCGACTACGAGACAAATATGCTGCTGGAAACTAAAAATCTTGATATTCCCATTAAAGAAGTACCAATAAAAACCATTTACATAGAGGACAACAAGCAGTCCCACTTTAACCCCATAAAGGATTCAATTGCTATCTACAAAACCATTTTAGGATATATCTCCTCGTCTCTTGCGGCGGCGGCGATAGACCTTGGGCTTTACTGGCTGCTGTCGCTACTGCTGGGCGATCTGGGAGGAAAGCTCCGCATTGCGCTGTCAACAATATTTGCGCGTATCGTTTCATCTCTTTTCAACTACACCGTAAACAGCAAGGCTGTGTTTAAGTCCTCGGAGAATCCGAAACGTACACTTTTAAAATATTATACTTTATGTATACTGCAAACGGCGGCTTCCTACGGGGGAGTATACGGTCTGTCGCTGATTTTCGGTCAGGATCACACCACACTGATAAAACTTCCCGTGGACTGCATACTGTTCCTGCTGAGCTTTAAGATACAACAAAAATGGGTATTTAAAAATTGACAAAAAATATCCTGACGTTCCGATATATGACTTATAAAAAGGGGTAATTTGCTATGAGCGGTACAGTAACAGCCGCAAAGGTATTTCGCGTAATCGGAAAGATACTCGGACGCTTTTTCGCGCTGCTGGGAGTGATACTCCTTGCGGCGGTGATAATGCTCGTCGGGGTATCCTATATTTTCTGCAAAGGTCCGTCGCCGCTGGCTTCGGACTTGTTCGTGGTCACGATGATGGAAACAAGCGCGCTGAAATTCGTTCCCGCCATATTTTTCTCAGACGAAGAGATAAAGGCGATACAAGCGCGTAACTCCACTGTGGAAACCTTTGAGGTAACGGACGAGTCCCTGATAGTTATTCCCACTGCGGAGGAGATAGCCTCCGACAGTGAACGGGAGTCTCTGGAAATAATCGACATCGCCGCCTCCACCTACAAGGGAAAGCTTATGATTGTGCGCGACCCGTCAAGAGTGGTAATGGCTGTTCCCCCCGTACTTGGAGCAAACGGCGAAGGTGTGCAGATATCCAAAATGGTGGAAAGCGAGGGCGGCGTTGCGGGTATCAACGCGGGCGGTTTCATTGACGTTGGCGGCGTAGGCAACGGCGGAGAGCCCCTCGGTATTGTCATAAAGGACGGCAAGCTGCTGTACGACGGCGGTTCGTCCATAGTTATCGGCTTTGACAAGGACGACAAGCTGATAGTGGGCTGGATGTCCGCTCAGCAGGCTATGGAAAAAAATATCCGCGACGGCTGCTCATTTGGTCCGGTATTCATCGTAAACGGCAAGCGCGCCGACGTTGCGGGAACGGGCGGAGGTCTCAACCCCCGCACCTGCATAGGTCAAACTGCTGACGGAAGCGTGCTTCTGCTCACAATTGACGGCAGACAAGCTACCAGCATAGGCGCTACCTACGAGGACTGCATAAATATACTCGAAGAATACGGCGCGGTAAACGCCGCAAACCTTGACGGAGGCTCGTCTACGGTAATGTACTACAACGGCGAGGTCATAAACGTGTCCGCTTCGGTATACGGTCCGAGAAAGCTTCCCACGGCGTTTGTGGTGCTTCCCGAAAAAACGTCTGCGGATTCCTCCGCAGCTTCGGAAGGGGGCGCGGTACAATGAGCTATTCAGCCGAACATTTTGCGGACACACCCGCAAAATCCGCCCAAAAAGAGAAGCACGTAAAATCGGAAAAGCCAAAAAAGAAAAAGCACGTTTACTCTATTGTTCTGCTGGGAATTTTTACTGCGCTTATGTTCCTGTCCACCAGAGTGTGGGACTTCACATGGGAACAGCTTGAGCTGTACGAATCGGGGCACATCAAGCACGCGGAGGAAAAGCTCTCGGAGAAATTCCGCTTAAATCAGATTGATGTTATACTGGACGAAAAATGCATTGAATACGACTGCTTCAACCGCCGCGAGGACTATATGAAATATATGCTTGAGGTTTTCGGAAACGACTACACCTCCGCAAAAATGATAAAGGGCAGGACTCTTGAGGACGGCTCGGTACTGTACGACGTATGGCTGGGAAACACCAAATTCGCGGAATACACCCTTTTCAAAAACGGCGATAACTGGGACTATAAGTCCGCAGACCTTAACGATGAGCTTTTTGTCAAAACTCATTCTGTAAAGGTAGTAGTCCCGGAAGGCGCGGAGGTTCGAGCAAACGGAGAGCTTCTCGGCATAGAGTTTATTTCCTCGGAAACATATTCGGTACACGATTTCGACGATCTGGACGACGAAAGCCTGATACCGCAGTTTACGGTGTACGACACGGGAAATATCTTCATAAGCGAACCGGAAATCAGCATACACTACAAAAACGGCAGAGAGCTTGTCCTTTCGGAGGATAAGAAAATCCTGCGTGCGCTTCCCGAACCTACGGCGGAGCAGCTTGCGGAAATAAAGGCGGCGGCTGAAGAATCCGCTCTTGCCTACGCCATGTACATAACTCAGGATACCTCATTCGAGCCTCTG
The DNA here is from genome assembly GCA_947089135.1 of uncultured Clostridia bacterium. Lineage (GTDB taxonomy): Bacteria > Bacillota > Clostridia > Oscillospirales > Ruminococcaceae > RGIG8773. The sequence goes on along the minus strand of CAMUJF010000002.1, from coordinate 128,710 downwards.
AAAAAATATCTTGTAGAGGATTCTGAGCTGTACCGCAGGATAAAGGGCTTCTATCACGACTGGTACCGCGACCATACCACCACCTACGACAACGTTGCTTTTTCGGACATTGTGATGTACGACGAAGAACATTTTACCCTGCATATTGAGTTCGACTACCATGTCAATATCGGCTACCGCGTAAACGACTACGAGGTGGAGTACACTATGTCCCTGATAAAAATTGACGGCGTTTGGAAAATCGCGGGCATGATAATGTGACAAATATAACAATTCTTAAAAACATAAAATCGGGTACTGCGCCGCTTTGTTGGCGCAGTACCTTTTTTTCAAAAATTTTTCACAAGGGTATTGACAGCCATTTGGGGCGAAATGAGGGACACGCTTCTTACAAATTTTGTCAGTGTGTTTTTATGTACCGCTGTAATTTACCGGGCAAACCGATCATATACACCAATCGAACCGCCGTGAGCAAACTCACCGCGGTTCGATTTTTCCGCTGTACCGCTGTTTATCCTGAAAGCAAATATTGGACATAATTGAAAAAATATTGACAATTACCATGTAAAATGGTAAAATGTATATGTATATTAGTACTTTTTCCGCCGCATTTTCGGCGCAAAACGGAGGAATTCTGATGAAAGCAGGAAAAAAATTATTTGGCGCGGTCGGTACGGCTGCCTTTATATGCGCCCTTTTCATATGTACGGCTGACAGTTCCGCAATAACCGCATCGGCTGCCGAAAAAAATGGCGTATCAGTGAACGAAGTAAATTTCCCCGACCCTGCGTTCCGCAAATATATTTCCGATAATATCGACAGGGACGGCAACCTGCTTCTTTCAGCTGATGAGATAAGTTCGGTAAAGTCTGTATCCGTAAGCGGAATGAAAATATCCAACCTTGAGGGTATTGAATATTTTACAGGACTTACATCGCTGATATGTATGGACAATTCTCTTAAGGAGCTTGACGTTTCTTCAAATAAAGAGCTGACTGCTCTTTCGGCGAGCGGGAATATGCTGTCGGAAATAGACCTGAGCCGCAATGCTAAACTTGAAAACCTCGATCTCGGCATGACAGCCAAGGACGGTATCACATACGGAAACGATCTCACGGAGCTTGATCTCAGCAAAAACAAGAACCTTAAAAACCTGAGCTGCGTTTCAAACAGCCTGAAAAAGCTCGACCTGAGCGGCTGCCCGAAGCTGGAGGTAGTCAAGTGCAGCAATAACAAACTTACTGAAATAAATACCGTCGGCTGCGGAAATCTAAGGCAGCTCGAATGCTACAGCAACAGCCTGAAAAAGCTTGATCTTAAGGGAAATCCGAAGCTAAACGGTCTTTACTGCTCGGACAACAAGCTGACCTCTCTCGACCTGAGAAGCAATGCGGAGCTGAAGACCCTGTTCTGCCGATACAACTACATAACACGCGAAAGCAAGCTCAAGCTTTACGATAAGTCCGCTATGAACGTCTGCGACTACAGTCTTCAGTACTACAGCGGCTATAAATCTTATGTTACCGACGTTAATATACAGTACGATACAATAATAACCAATCGCCCCACCGATATTTTCAGTTCGGGTACGGGGATCACAGGTACTCCGTCTGCGGAAACCGTTAAAAATGCAGGCGGTATAGAGTTCGTTTGCAGACAAAGCGAATACAGCTTCAAGGTAAGCGGGGCTCCCGGACTTTCGGTCGATAAAAACAACCGTCTTACCGCGGAAAAAGCGGGAAAATATAATTTTACCCTGACGGTAAAAAAAGGCAACGCCGACGGCACAGATCTTGTAAAAAAGTTTACCGTTTCGGCGGTTGACGCAGAGAATCACACTAAGCATGAATATCAATGGAAATGCGACCGCGAAAACGGCAGCGGACACTACAAGCTGTGCTTCTGCGGCGACAGGACGGCTTCAGAGCCGCACGAGTACGGAAGCAGAATATACCAGATAAACGACCGCAGCGGAAAGCTTTACAACTACCGCGCCTGCAAGGTTTGCAGATATGCGGACAAGCTTGGCGAAAGTACTGTTCTGAAAAACGCGGGTACTGGTATAACGATAGCCACCCTTGACGGAACGATATCTCCGCAGCTAAAGCTTGCGGCGGACGCGGTAAATCTTTCCGAAATAAAAACGGAGGGTGCGGTACGTGCCTACGATATTTATTTTACGGACGGCTCTTCAAGGATCAAGCCGGGCTGCAAATTCAATGTGACAATTCCTTTGCCAAAGGGAGTGGACGGAACAAAAGCCGAAGTATCCAGAAAAAAATCCGACGGAAGTTTTCGAGATATGAACGCCGATTATAACTCCGCAGACGGATCGCTCAGCTTTACGGCAAGCGTTTCGGGCGTATACGTTATTACAATTGGCAAGAAGGAATCGGACGCCGACAATAAGGATAACGAACAGAAATTTGATATAAACGATCTTATACTCCTGAGGGAGGCTCTTTCGGAGGGTGAAACGGATATCCGAGAGGGACTGACCGACATGAACGGCGACGGAAAGATCGACAACAAGGATCTTATCCTTTTAAAGAACAGCCTTTCAAATTCCTGACAATATAAAAAATTTCTTATGAACTGGAGCTTGTGAGTATGAATAAACAACCGATAGCATGGCTGCTTGCGGCGTCTATGAGCGTTATGCAGACAGCTCCCGCAGTTACTGTAATTGCCAACGCGGCGGAACAGTCTGCTGAAACTCTGGTCACAGCCGGAAACGCAAACGGCAGACAGGGCGAAACAGTAAAGATAGGCATTTCCCTGAAAGACAACCGTGGACTCAACGCAATGGCGGTATGGGTGAAGTACGACGTAAACGCGCTTGAGCTTGTGAATATTTCCGACAGCGGAAAATTCGGCGCGGATTCATTTGACCCGCCTGTATCCCTTTCTAAAAGTCCTGTAAGGCTTGGCTGGACAAGCAGCGATAAAACAAATACCGGTGACGGAACTATCGCCGTGCTTGAATTCAAGATAAAGGATACCGCTCCAAACGGCAGTTACGATATTGAGCTATCCACAAAGGACGGCGAAAATTTTACCGCAGATTTTGCCGAAAAAGATCCGTTCACCGATGTGGAGCTTGCCTTTGACAGCGGAAAGATCACTGTTTCGGACGGAACGGAAAGCGTTCTGACCAATTCGGAAATTGCTGCTCCGATCGTTTCAAAGGTATCCGTTTCGGGATTTACTGTAAAACTTCCAATCGGATACGAGTATACATACTCCGAGACCAAAACCAACGATCTCAAGGGTCTTAAATGGTACAGAACCAAAACTGCAAAAGATCTGAAACCAAATACCGCTTACTATATTTACCAGAGAGAAATCGGTACTAAAAATGTTTCCGTGCCTACTGAGATCACAACGTCCAAGTACAGCATAGAGGACGCAATAGAAAGCGTTTCCATAGGCACGGACTGTACGGAGGGTACGGTGCTGAAACCCGAAATAACCTACAGAGACGGGTTTAACGCCGATATCGCGGGAGAGCTTACATACTGCTGGAGCGCAAAAGACTGGGCGGAACCGACTGTATCAATGGCTGACAGCTACACCGTCACAGCCGATGATATTGCGAACGGACGGGAAATGAGCATTACGATTGCCGCGCAGAACTGTAAGGGACTTATAAAATCCAATTCCGTTAAGGCGGGAAGAACAGATTATTCGGGAGAGATAAAGTCTCCGAAAATAGAGAAAATTACTTCCGACGGTTTTGTTATCGCGCCCGAAGCGGGGTACGAGTATATAGTTTCCGAAAACGGAAAAGTTCCCGAAAACGCCAAATGGGCAAGCCTTGACAGCGGAGCTCCGATAACAGGAAAAGAAGCTGGCAGGACATATTGCGTTATTTCAAGAGTCAAGGCGACTGATACGGTAAACGCTTCCGAACCGTCAGCTCCCGTAAGCGTGAAAATTCCCGGAAACGACGCTTCGCTCCTCAGACTCACGGTTTCGGACGGAAATCTCACACCGGAATTCAGCCCCGAAATAACCGACTATACCGTTGCCGTTCCCTACGGAAAAGGTATTCCTAATATAAAAACCGCCGCGGCTTCGGGAAGCTCCGTCGCGGAGATCGAACAGGCGGCAGGCTTTGCCGACGGTAAAAACAAGTCGGTGATAAAGGTTACGGCGGAAAACGGCGAGAATACCAAACTGTACACCGTAACTTTTATCAGACAGGAAGAGACCGCCGATACCGATGTATCCTCCTATGAAGACATTCAGCAGATTGAAACAGGCGCAACGACAGACCAAACGGAAGCCGCTCCCGAAATTCCCCCAATAGTTTCAAACGGAAGTACCGAGCCATACATTTCGGGAAATCCCGAAAAATCGGGTTGGAACGCCGTATACAACGAGCTTTTTACAGCGGCTGACGGCGAAACGGTAACGGTCAGAATGAACGATACCACCGAGCTGCCAAAAGAGATAGCTTCCTATATGCAGAACAAAAATGTGAATCTTGTTCTGAAAATGGAGAACGGCGTGTCCTGGAAAATAAACGGCATGGACATTGTAAAGCCCAAAACCGTTGATATGGAAGTTTCAACGGCTCCGCGGAAAAGTATTGCAGACCTTGCCGACAGTATCGGCAGCAAAAGAAAAGCTGTTCCTATAAAGCTTTATCAAAGCGGAGACCCGGGCTTATCCGCCGACCTGACTGTAAATCTAAACGACAGATACAACGGATACTGCGCTTCGCTTTACAGCCGCAACAGAAAAACAGGAGAGGCAGAGTATGTTTCAAGCAGCACGGCCGCAAACGGAAAAGCTGTGATCAGCTTTTCAAAATACTCGAATTCATCGGAATATGCGGTAATATTTACTGATGAACCGGTAATTGAGGATATTTCCTCCGGCGCGGGAATATACGATCATTCCGCACCTATAGATACCGGAGCACTGCCTGCCGGCGGCATGAATTTACCGCAGGCATACTCGCCCGCAACGCTAAAACGTCCCGGCAAAAAACGCAGATACCGCGTTGTCAGAAAGAGACGGCTTGACGATATGGTATTCGTTTTCTGATAACAGCAAAGCCAAAACGTCCGCGTCGATTCATCGTGCAGACGCTTTTGCTGCTATTTGCGCTATGTCTTATAAAATTACTTCAAAGCTAAAAAGAACCGGCATCCGTAAAACACGTACGTCGGTTCTTTTTGAAATTTTTATGCACTGCTGTTAACTGTTAACGCTATTCCCCGTTATGCCTGTATTTATGAAAGCTTTTTTCACGGAAATCAATTTCCCATGTAATAACCATTTTGTGTGTGCGTATCATTTTTACCGCGCTGTATAGGAAATCCAGCGTCATCACCGTCATAAGAACAATACCGAAAATAAGCGTACGGACGGGTTCTGTCTGAGAAAGCGCGTTCATTATACGCTCAAAAAAACAGTCCATGAACGTTACTATTATTACTGTAAAGCCAATGCTTGTAGGCACTGAGGTGTACCTTGTAATATGCAGAGGAATTTTGGTATAGTCCCATAAAACGATGTGACAGACCTTTTCCACAATTTTTCCGAGTATTATTTCTCCAACTGAAACCAAAACAAATGTGAAAATACAGTATGCCGCAAACTGTGATTTCGGACCGCTTACCGAAGGAGTACCGAAGAACCTCAGATCGCTCGGCGTACCAAGAACAAAGTAGAATCCCATGACTGCTTCCCCGTATCCCAACAGAAACGGAGCGTGCATATTGCGGTTATCCATATAGCCTTTTCTTGCAGTCAGCCAGATGTTTTCAAGCAAAAAGCCGAGAAATGAAATAAACGCCGTCATTATGAGCACTGGACCCAATCCGTAATCCATATCCTGAAAAATACCCATTTTATCACTCCTTGAAAGGCTCCCCTTTGCGTATTTCCCCCTCTGTTAAAAATATAGCACATTTTTTTGATGTTTTCAATAGACAAAATGCCGTTTTTGTCATATTTTATGATATTATACGGAAAACTGAAAAAAATGTCCGCGGAAAAATTTTTTAAAAACTCTTGACAATTCATGACAAGCATGGTATAATAATATGCGTTGATTGAATTTATCAACGCGTTGCTAGCTCAGCTGGATAGAGTGACTGGCTACGAACCAGTAGGTCAGGGGTTCGAGTCCCTTGCAGCGCACCACCACGGAGTCCGTGGAGCCAAATAGCCCCGCGGGTAAAACCGTCTCGGCATGAAATGCGGAGACGGTTTTTTTGTGCGAAAACTTTCGTCCAAAACATTAAAAAGAAAAGAGGTTGATTTTGTGGATATCAAAGCAAAAATTGAAGAGATCGCAAACAAGATCAAAAACGACAAAGGCTTTGCCGACGAGTTCAAGGCTGACCCAGTAAAGGCTGTTGAAAAGGTGATAGGCGTGGACTTGCCCGACGACCAGATCAACAAGGTGATTGACGGAATCAAAGCAAAAATTTCCGTTGACGACGTTAAGGACAAGGTCGGCGGCTTGTTGGGAAAATTCGGCAAGTAAAGAAACAAAACAAAAGCGCGGTATTCCAATGTGGGGATACCGCGCAGTTTTTTCTTTTTACAGTTTATTTTATTCCGTCGGGATTTTTTTCAGTGAAGTTCCAACCGTCGCGGCACATCTGGGCAATGTCAGCCTTAGCCTCCCAGCCGAACAGAGCTTTTGCCTTGTCGGTATTGGCATAACAGGTTGCAATGTCTCCCGCACGGCGGGGCGCGATCTTATAATTTACTTTTCTGCCCGAAGCCTCTTCAAACGCTTTGACTACCTCAAGCACGCTTGTGCCTTTTCCCGTACCCAAATTTACCGCTTCGGTACCCTTGTGCATCAGGGCGTAGTCAACAGCGCAGAGGTGTCCCTTTGCAAGGTCAACAACATGGATATAGTCGCGTACTCCTGTTCCGTCGGGAGTGTCATAGTCGTCTCCGAAAACGCTGAGGCAGGGAAGCTTTCCCGAAGCTACCTGTGCAACATAAGGCAAAAGGTTATTGGGTATTCCGTTGGGATCCTCGCCTAAAAGACCGCTCTCATGGGCTCCTATGGGGTTAAAGTACCGCAGCAGAACAACGCTCCAGTCCGTGTCAGCTTTTGCGGTATCGGTAAGTATCTGCTCTATCATTACCTTTGTCCAGCCATAGGGGTTTGTGGCGGAGGTAGAATAGGTCTCGATATAGGGAACAGGATTGTTCATGCCGTAAACCGTTGCGCTGGAGGAAAATACAATGTTCTTGCAGCCGCCGTCGCGCATTGCCTTAATAAGCTCGATAGTTCCCGAAATGTTGTTGTAGTAGTACTCTACAGGCTTAGCGCAGGATTCTCCCACGGCTTTGAGTCCCGCAAAGTGGATAACGGCGTCAATTTCGTTTTCCTTGAAAATTTTCAGAGTACCCTCATAGTCGAGAATATCCGTTTCGTAGAATTTAAAATCCTTTCCGGTAATTTTTTTGATACGGTTAAGCGCTTCCGGTTTGGAATTGGAAAAGTTGTCCATAATAACAATGTCATGACCTGCGTTCAGAAGCTCCACACAGGTGTGGCTTCCAATGAAACCCGCTCCTCCGGTAACAAGAATTGTACTCATAAAAGATCAGTCCTTTCATAAAGTTTATCTTTAATAATTTTACCCCATTTTCAATAAATTTTCAATACCTTGAAGAAAATTTTTCCTACCCGTCAGCAAAATTTTCAAAAGGCTCTTGACAAATCAAATAACCTGTGGTATACTTTATTACATAACAGCTTTAAAGCTTAAAACTGATGAAATGTTTTGAATTGAAAGGTGATAAAAATGATTTTGGTACTTAAACAGAATCCTGAAAAGGAAAAGGTGGATTCACTTATAAGAATGCTGGGTGAAAAGGGTCTGTCAGCAAACGTCAGTGAGGGCGAAAGTCACACTATAATAGGACTTATAGGCGATACATCACATCTTCCCGTTGACCTTATCTCCGCGTTGGATATCGTTGAAAACGTTACCCGTGTGTCAGAGCCGTTCAAGGCGGCAAACCGCAAAATGCACCCTGACAACACGATCGTGGATATTGGCGGAGTCAAAATAGGCGAGGGATATTTTCAGGTCATCGCAGGTCCCTGCTCTGTTGAAAGCGAAGAGCAGATAATCGAAGTTGCGAACGACGTAAAGGCAAGCGGAGCAACGCTCCTGCGCGGCGGCGCGTTCAAGCCGAGAACTTCTCCCTACGCTTTTCAAGGACTTCACGCCGACGGCTTGAAGCTTCTCCTTGAAGCCAAAAAGGAAACGGGACTGCCAATAGTTACCGAGATCATGAACGTAAACCACATCGACCTTTTTGCGGACGTTGACTTGATTCAGGTGGGGGCGCGGAATATGCAGAACTTCGACTTGCTGAAAGAGCTTGGCAAACTCCGCAAGCCAATACTGCTGAAGCGGGGTCTTGCAAACACCATTGAGGAATTCCTCATGTCCGCCGAGTACATCATGGCAGGGGGAAACAATCAGGTTATCCTCTGCGAGCGCGGTATCCGCACATTCGAGACAAAGACCCGCAATACCCTCGACCTTTCGGCGGTACCCATGCTGAAAAAGCTGTCCCACCTGCCTGTTGTTATAGATCCAAGCCATGCCACAGGTATCTCATGGATGGTAGCTCCCCTCGCAAAGGCGGCGGTCGCCGTAGGCGCGGACGGTCTTATGATCGAGGTGCACAATAATCCCTCAAAGGCGCTCTGCGACGGAGCACAGTCCCTTAATCCCGAACAGTTTGATACGCTTATGAAGGATATCAAACGCAGAGTGGAGTTTGAGGGAAAGACTATGAACTAAAAAAGTATGGGAGAGTCTCACGGTGAGGCTCTCCTGTACTTTTATTATTTTGTTTTATCCGTTTCAAGATAAAAATGGTACACAGGCGCGATTGCCTTGAAATCGGCGGCAAGCTTTCCTATCAGCCTGTCGCTGAACAGAATATCGAAATCCTTGCTTTCGCAGGACAACCCGATGTTTTTCCTGTTGAGCCAGTCCTGCTTTTCGGGGCTTTCCTCAGGGTATCTGTTACGCTTGTAGAGGTCGCCGTAAAGCGTAAATACCTTTTGAGACCGATAGGCTTCGAGAGCCGCTTTAAAGCTTTTGTCTCCCTCAAGAATAAGCCGCCTGTAGTTCTCCATTGCCGCGGAGGACGCGCTGTAAAAGCCGCATCCGTAGTCAAAACCGTTTGGAGAAATGCTGAAATAAAACCCGAGCTGCGCCCCGCTTTCGTCCCGCGGACGGCTGAAAGTGTACCATACATAATCACGGAAAATTGATTTTCCCTTTGCATAGCGTGCGTCACGATATAGTCTGGACAGCTTTTTCGGGTCGCATATCAAGCAGTTGTCTATTTCCAGCATTGTTTCGGTAAGACCTTTTACAACCTCGGCAAACGGCTCTGTTACGTATTTTTTGTAATCCTCCTTATGGTCGCTGAACCATGTCTTGCTGTCGTTCATATAATTTTCAAAAATAAAATCAAGAGACTTTGCCGAAAATGGCATTTAAATTCCTCCTATAGAATTTCCAGAATATGCCTAACCATTTCCTCAGCCTTTTCGTAGGCAAAATTGTCTGTAAAGCGGCGGCTTTTTTCTATTTTCTCGCTTACGTCGGAGCTGTACCAAAAGCCCGACAGCCTGTCAAGTATTTCGACAGCTCCGTGAGAGTCCAAATCGTCGAGAGCCGTAAGCACGCGTTCAAGGTCAGCCCTAATCTCGTCCGCACTTATGGGAGGCTTTTCCGCACTTTCGGTCTCCGCGGATCCCTCCGACTCTACAAGCGGTTTGATATTGTGCGCTATCTCCGAGAAACGGGCGATAAGCGCGGGAGTATCCTCATATATTTTTTTGTAATCCTCGTCTTTTCCCGCCTGTTCAAGAGCCTTTGCCATTTCCGAAAGACCGTTTGCGCCTATTGCAAGAGCGGAGCTTTTAAGTCCGTGTACCTCAGTGGTGTAATTCTTATAATCTCTGCTGTGAGCAAACGTCTCAATGCGCAGTATGCTTTCGTCAGCAGTCTCCATAAAGGTTTTCAGGATAGCGAGATACGCCTCGATGTTTCCGCCGCACAGAGTAAGTCCCGCCATTACGTCAACATTCGGGATAACTATATCGTCAGCTTCCGAATATTCGTCCGCCTCACTTTCATGAACAGCTTCGGGATCATAGGTCAAAAAGTCCGAAAAGCTTACGCTTGCCGAATTATTTCCCGTTTCGGCATATGTCACCATTTGTTTCGGGAGCCACGCTTCAAGTATCTTTTCCAGTGTTGGAAGCTGTATCGGCTTTGAAATAAAGTCGTTAAAGCCGGATTCCAAGAACATTTCCCTTGCTCCGCTGACCGCGTTGGCGGTAAGAGCCACTATCGGAAGTCCGCTGCTGTAAGCGTCGCCCTTGGAACGTATGATTTTTGTAGTGTCAACGCCGTCCATATCTGGCATCATGTGATCCATAAACACCAGATCATAGTATGCGGAATCTATCATCTCAATTGCCTTTGCACCGCTGTCCGCAAGATCGGCTTTAATGCCGTAGGTAGTCAGCAGCCGTGCGGTAACGTCAAGATTGACCTTGTTGTCGTCCACCACAAGAACATGGGCTTCCGGAGCGCGTAAAGTGCGGTTCTTTTCCTCGGAAGCTGCGGCATTTGCAACAGCGTTGGAAATAGGCGACGGATCGTCGATCCTCTGAACCAGAATAACCGTGAATACCGAACCTTTTCCGTACTCGCTCTCGACTGTTATCGTTCCGTCCATTTTCTCCGCAAGAGTTTTGGAAATGGACAGTCCCAGACCCGAACCCTCTATTTTTCTGTTTCTGCGGGTATCCACCTGACGGAAGTTTTCAAACAGCTTGGACATATCCTCTTTTTTTATGCCTATGCCTGAATCCGCGATTTTGAACATCAGCGTAACATTGTTTCCTATACGGCTCAGTTCCTTGACATTAAAGCTTATAAAACCGCTGTTTGTAAACTTCACGGCGTTTCCCAGCAGATTGATGAGTATTTGCTTAAGCCGTACCTCGTCGCCGTACATTTTGCGGGGTATACGCCTGTCCACATCTATTTTGAAATTCAGTTCTTTCTTTTTTCCAAGCTGTACGTATGTGATGCTTATAACGTCGTTGAGCATTTCTCCTGTATCGTAGACCGCCGGTACGAGGTCAAGCTTTCCCGCCTCGATCTTCGAGATATCCAGAATATCGTTGATAATGGAAATAAGGTTCTTCGCCGCAGTTTTGATATCCGAGGCATAGCAGTAATTCTTTTCTTTCAGGCAAAGCTCGGCAAATCCGGTAATGGCGTTCAGTGGTGTGCGTATTTCATGGGACATATTGGCAAGAAAATCGCTTTTTGCACTGTTTGCCATATCGGCTTTGCGGCTCATGTCGATAAGACCGTCCACATATTTTTTCGTATCGGTAACGTCTATAACCAGCACCGAGTAACCGTTTTCGCTTCCGTCACTGTTAATCAAACGGTTGATATGCTTTTCATAATATTTTCCGTTTAATTCAAACTCCGAGTTTTCCGGACTGTCAGAACCATATGAAGCAGAAATAAGGTTAAGCGCAAATTTAGCAGTCTTTTTACTGCCGCTCTCCGAAAGCTCAGGAAAGATACGCCTTGCCGCAGGATTTGAGTCAACGATATTCAGCTTGCTGTCGGTAACTATCAGCGCGTCGTCCATTGTTTCGATAATGTTGTCCCTCGCGGTTTTTACCATGTCGTACCTGACGTCCCTATAGGCCGCCGCCGTTACCGTTACACAGCATATACACATTGAGATAGAAGACGGATTGAAGTCCCCCAGAAGACGGAAGTAATGCAGAGCCGACGCGGCGGCCGGAAGAAGCGCAGTGAGAAACGACCACCTGAGCTTTACGCGTATATCAAAAACACGGTTTCCGCGATGTCCGAACAAAGCTGCCGCTATTATCAGAATTATTTTCAGTATCATTGAAGCGGTCATAACGTAATATCCCACGAAATATTTGACATTTGCGGAATATATCTCTCCGTTGCTGGTCAAAAGCTCAATGTCCCTGAAATACAGGTGGAACACCCTGTCGGAAGCTGAGGCGATTATAGAGAAAAGATCGGCAGCCAGAAGCGCAGCGCTTACCGCCTTTGGGATTTTCATACCGCAGTTTTCGCACGCAAACCAGTACAGAAGATACATAGCGAGAGCCGACCCCATTATATCAAACGGCTTGACTGCAAGCGCCGCTTCGGGTGTATCGGCGAAAAGCAGCATCGTATAGGAAAAGCAATGCAGAAACGCAGAAGCGAGCGCCGCGGTAAGAACCGAATATGCGCCCGCTCTTTTTGTAGTGACAATATAAACAATATATACGAACATCAGCGCCACACAGCATATCTGCAAAGTAAGCAAAAGGTTCGTCATATGTGCGCAATACCGCGTCTGCGGCTTGCCCGCCCCCTTAATAGTATTGTTCGTATCAATCCGACGGCAGTACTACGCCGTTCAGACCGTCTGCTCCTTTGCCAGGAGACATTCCCTGATCTTATCGCTTATGCTTATAAAAATATCCGTCAGCTCAGGATCAAAAAATATTTCTCTGTCCTGAATAATTATATCCATAGCCTTTTCATGGCTGAACGCGTCCTTGTAGGAGCGTTTCGAAGTCAGCGCGTCGTAAACGTCCACAATTGAAAGTATTCTTGCACAAAGGGGTATGTCCTCACCGCTTATGCCGGTAGGATAGCCCGTTCCGTTCCACCTTTCGTGGTGGTACAGAGCCATATCCCTTGCGATGTGTAGGAACTCCGTGTCCGCGCTTTCGCGGACCATAGTGTCGCAGACCTTTTCCAAAGCGTCCGCGCCCATAAGAGAATGGTGCACGCCCTCAACGGAACTGAAAATGTTCTGGAAAGTATCCCCGCCGATTCGGGCATGGGTCTTCATGTGCTCGAACTCTTCCTTGTCCAGAGTGGATTCTTTCCTCAGTACGCTGTCGCTTATGCCTATTTTGCCTATATCGTGCAGAGGAGCGGCTCTCACCAAACCTCTCCTGTAGTGCGGCGTAAGAATGTCTTTGTACTTGTCGTATTTTGCGAGTTCCTCGATAAATACGGAGAAATACCTTGTTGTATTTTTTATATGACCGCCCGTAGTTCCGTCGCGGGACTCCACAAGCTCCGCAAAACAGGTGGACATAACGTCCTGAAGCCGTTCTATCACAGTGGTTTTTTCGTCCACCAGATATTCAAGCTTATGGCGGTATTCGTTAAGCTCTATCTGAGTCTCGATACGACTGAGCATTATCTCGGTAACGAACGGCTTTCTGATGAAGTCCACCGCGCCAAGGGCAAGGCATTTTACCTCCATGGCGGAATCGGCGTCGGACGTAAGAATTATAACAGGTATCTTTTCCGTGGCAGGATTTCCTTTAAGCCTTGTAAGCACTGTACAGCCGTCCATTTCGGGCATATTGATATCCAGCAGGATAAGGTCGGGTTCCGCCTTTGTAAGGAATTTCAGAGCCTGAGCGCCCGATACCGCCAGTGTAAGCCGGTATTGTTCCCCAAGAAGCTGTTCTGCATATTTAAGGTTTGCGGGAACGTCGTCAACCACAAGAATATGCTTTTTAACAATCTCTGACATACACGTCATGATCCTTTCGATTACAGAGGCGCAGCACAGATAGTACCGTCTTCGTCAAGTCTTACCCTTGTGCGGACATATTCTGTTTCCGCCTTGAAAACAGCGTCGTTTATGATAATTTTTACTCCCGGATACAGATAGCCCTTACAGCTTACTGTAAGATATTGTCTGCTTGCAAGGGTGATATTGATCTCTTCCACCCGTTTTTTCAGGTTGTTGATCTCCATTCCGAGAAGTATTTTCTGGCGGCAGGCATTGCCGAGTATCTTTTCCTTGTCCTCCGGCAAACTTCGCTGTTCCTTTTTCTTTTCATTAAGGAAATTTATTATCAAGGTAACATCGTTGATGCTTTTGTTATTCTTTTCGATCTCCAGCATCAGAGAATCCCTTTCCTCAGCAAGGAGAGCGTTATCGCCGATCGTAAGCATTGTCGGTGTATAGTTTTTTGTACCTATGTTAGGGATCTCTGCGCTGCTGAGGCTGGTGTACTTTCCGCCCATAAGACCGCCCGCATTGCCTTTAATGCAGAGCTCACCGCAGTAAACGTCGCAGATAACAAAGTTTGTCGACGTAAGAGTACCGTCGCATCTGATATCTGAACGTTCGCAGAAATTTATAGTAACAGAACCGTGAGCAACCACCTTTGAGTTGATACAGCCTTTTTTGATAATAATGTCGCCGTCAGCCTCAAGGGAAGCTCCGTTAACGTTACCGGCAACGATAATATTGGCGTTTGAGGAAATCTTGAAGCCCTCCATGACCTCGCCCTTTACAACAACGTCGCCTACAAAGTTTATATTGCCGACGGAAGCGTCAACATCTCCCGCAATAGTGACTACATTGTCTATCACAAAAGCATTGCTCTTGAAATTGATGTTTCCGTCAATGGACGCGATGATCTGGGTGCCGTCCTCCGTAAGCTCGGTATTTGTTCCTACTGTGTAAGCGGCTTTTTTGCCCACGACCTGTCTCAGGGCTTTTCCGCGTACGTCGGTGCCGGGCTCGCCCTCAGTAGGCAAGGTTATGTCAGCAATAACAGTACCCTTGCGGACTGTCCTTACGAGACCGAGATTTTTATAGTCAACAAAGCCGTGTTCGTTCTCGACGGGGGCGATCTCGACTTTTTTATCGTAATGATATGTAATTGTTCCGTCGACACCGTTTACGGGAGGCTTCCACATAGCTATAAGCGTACGGTCGCCGTAAAGCTTTCTGTCGGCGATCTTGTTAACGGCGTCTTCGATTATTCCGTATGTAACGCCTGATTCCGCAAGCTGGCGCATTATCGCTTCCGCGGTGATCTCAGCGCCGCCGTTTACGGGAGGCTCTGCCGTAACATAAGCTTCCGAACCGTTTGTCACGACCGTAACGGAAACCTTGCTGTCAACGGGTAGTTTTAAAATATTATTTTCAGGCATAGAACCGCCCTCCGTTTCTTTATAAATGCACACACATTCGGGACATATTTATACAATTACATTATACACTATTTCTTCAAAAATTACAATAGCTGTTAGAAAGTTATTTCAAAATTAATGCATTTTTAACAAATACACCGGCTTTTTGTTAAAAAAAAGACAAGCACTATAGCAATAATAAACAAAAACACGCATACAGGCTTTTGCACTTTGCGGACTGTATAATACATTAGAAACATTCTTCCTTGCTTTTCCGCTACTCTTTTTTACTTTTGTTACGCTTCTATTGTAAGCCTACAATAAATTTATTTAATTTTGCTTTCGGGACTTGAACATTGCTTTAAAATAGTGTACAATAGTTATATATTGTCAAAAATAACTGGAGGAACTGTTTATGAACTGGACGGAAGTCAATATCTATACCACAACAGAGGGAATAGACCCTGTCTGCGGCTGTCTGCTGGGGATAGGAGTGACAGGTTTTGCAATAAAAGATTCAAAGGATTTTGAAGAATTCTTAAACGATAAAACCGGAAACTGGGATTACATAGACGACGATTTAATGAATCTGCGGAACTGCGAAACCTGTGTTACAGTTTACCTGCCTGATGACTCACAGGGGGCAGATATGCTCTCCGCGCTCCGTTCGGAGATGTCCGCCCTTGCCGCAAGAGACGAAAACAAGGTTTTCGGCAGACTTGCGGTGGACCTTGCAAACGTCCGTGAAGAAGACTGGGCAAACAACTGGAAGCAGTACTTCAAACCTCTGACAGTTGGCGAAAAGCTCGTTATAAAGCCCTCGTGGGAGGATTACGAACAAAAGGACGGCAGGACTATACTTGAGATAGATCCTGCTTCAAGCTTCGGCACGGGTCAGCACAACACTACACAGCTTTGTCTGGAGCTTATCGAAAAAAATCTTCGCAAAGGAGACAGACTCCTCGACTTGGGCTGCGGCAGCGGGATACTGTCAATAGCGTCAATCCTGTTGGGCGCGAAAGAAATTACTGCTGTAGATATCAGTCAAAACAGCGTGGAGACCGCAAAAGAAAACGCCGCAAAAAATCACATTGCCGTAGAGAAATATACGGCGTATTGCGGCGACATTATAAGCGAAAATTCTCTTGTGGAAAAAATCGGCGGAGGGTTCGATCTTATAGCCGCAAATATTGTTGCGGACGTGCTTATCGCCATGTCCCCCATATTTGAAAGGTTCGTCAAAAAGGGCGGTACGCTCATTCTTTCGGGAATTATTACCGAGCGCGCGGACGAAGTGATAGAAGCGGTAAAGTCCAAAGGCTACACCATGCTTGAACTGCGTGAAAAGGACGGCTGGGCGGCGGTTTCTTTCAGAAGTTGACAGCCGCTAAATCGGTGGAGTGATGATATGATACAACAAATAATTAAAGAAAATATTCCTGAATGTGCAAGGGTCATCAGAGAAAGTTTTCTGACGGTTGCGGAGGAATTTGGGTTCACTCTCGAAAACGCGCCGAGGTTCACCGCTTTTGCCGTTACAGAGGACAGGCTTTACTGGCAGTTAGAAAGTGAACACAGACCTATGTACGCATATTTTGAGGACGGAAAAATCGTGGGGTACTATTCTCTTTCAATTGTGGGAGACGATGTTTGCGAATTGAATAATCTTTGCGTTCTACCGGAGTACCGACACCATAAAATTGGTGAAAGGCTTCTGCTTGATTCCTTTGCACAGGTCAAAAATCTCGGCTGTACTAAAATGCAGCTCAGTATTGTCGAGGAAAACAAGCGTATGCGAAAATGGTACGAAGCCCATGGCTTTATACACACGGGTACTGAAAAACTTGACTTTTTTCCGTTTACCTGCGGGTATATGGAGATATGCCTGAATTGAACGTCGAGACCGTAAATAACTGTCCGAGGAGGAATTTACATAAAAAATTTTGTTAAAGAAATTATTTCCGATTTTGACCCGCCGTTGATACTGTGTACCGTTCTGGCAGCGGTTTTTGCGGCTGTCTCGGTACTTTCAGTATCTACCGACCTGCTTGCGGCTGTTCCGCAAGGTGTTTTTTATGTACTGTACATATGCTCCGCGATTGCCTTGTTTACGGCGGTATGGGCAATTGTGAAATTCTTGAAAAGCGGCGTACACAAGCGGAAAATAAACGGTTTGCTCCGTAGAAACGAATATACTGCCAAGCTTGCCGACGACGCGGTATACCGCACCGTAGCAATGACATATCTGTCCTTCGGCGTAAACGCCGCAATGGGACTTGCAAAAGCAGCGGCGGGTATCTTTCTGCGTTCATACTGGCTCATCACCTTTGCGGCGTACTACATTCTGCTTTGCGTGATAAGAATGTTTTTGCTTAAAACAAACCGCAGTATATGCGGCATTAACGACAAAAAACTCCGCGAGACGGCGGAATGGAAAGCCTACGGCATATGCGGCTTTCTTTTCATGGCAATGACGGTCATTTTGCAGGGCGCTATCGTACTGATACTTAAAGACGGACACGGCTTTAAATACGATGGCTTTCTGATATACGCCGTGGCGGCTTATGATTTTTATTGTCTTATCTCATCGATAGTATATATGGTACGCAAAAGTACCGACAATACCCCTGTTATAAGGGCGATAAAAATTATTAAGCTGTCCACGTCCCTGGTGTCAATGCTTTCGCTGCAAACTGCCATGTTTGCAAGCTTTGGAAACGGTGGGGATTTTCAGTCGAAAATGAATTTTATTGTCGGCACAAGCATATGCGTTTTGATTTTTCTGCTGGGAATGTTTATGGTTTTTAATTCACGCAGGAAAATAAAAAAGAATGAGGTGTAAAACATAATGGAAAATCTTGAATTTATGTGTGTCGGCTTAAACGATAACGGCAAATTTCCCGTAGAATATACCGGAAGAGGGGAAGATATTTCTCCCGAATTTGTAATAAATAATTTGTCTCCGAAAGCCGCAACTCTTGTTATTACGCTTGAAGACATGAGCCACCCGATCAAACAATTTACACATTGGATAATATGGAATATCCCTGCTGCCAATAAAATACCGAAAGCGATTTCACATGGAAAAACAGCGGCAAATTTAGAAAACGCTGTGCAGGGGATAGGTTACGGATTTCACCGTTACGCAGGTCCAAAACCTCCAAAGGGTAAAACGCATAAATATTGTTTTACAGTGTACGCTCTCGACTGTTCGCTTGATTTAAAACCCTTTTCAACCAAAAGAAAAGTTCTCGGCTCTGCAAGTTCCCATATTATTCAAAAAGGTGAGATATGCGGATATTTTGAATAAAATAATTTCGAAAGCGTGATAAAATATGAGAATACTCTAAACATCGAGAGTAAATTAGTATTACACATAGGTATGGAAAATTTGAATTTTGTGGAGCGTATGAATGAAATCGTTTGATGAACTTGTTCTTGTGAATTACTGCTATCCCGATTGTATTCCATTAATGAATATAATGAGGCTTCCGCAAAAGGAAGCGTATGCGCTGGCTTCCGAGTTTGCAAAATCACATCCGGAAACTACAGCTTTTTATCGCTTTGCAGATTTTGACAATTATTATTCATTGCGAAAAAAACAAGATGAATATTTATATTCACGTTTCGTTGAATTAGGCGGTATGCCGGAAGAAAAGCATCCTCTCTCATTCGTAATAGAAAGCAGCAATTATCTTCTTGATTGGTTTGGAAATGGAATAGAGTCAAAATTGCGTTTGAAAGATATTCTGCCTTGTCATATTAGTTTTACAATAGGAGACAGCGGAGCTGAATACGAGAAATGCGGAAATATAGAATTACTGACAATGCAGGATATTAAAGAGCAATTATTGAGGTACGGGAACAATTATGATGATTTAATAAAAGCGACCGGCAGACATTATATAGAAGCGCAGCTTTGGACAGATAAGTATATTACAGAGGACTACTTGATAAAATGAAAATTGTAGATTTTTTTGAAAGTGACAACCAAAATTATTGGTTAGAACAAATTGCAAAGACAGATTGGCGTTCAGGTAAATATTTGTATGAATTATTGAAGTCAAGTTCATTTCATGAAAAACTGGGCTCTTTTGCTAAGGTACTATTACTTGTGGACGGGAATTTACTGTATTCCTTTTGTACAATATCAGAGAAGAAATATGATATAAATTCGCATTTCAGCCCGTGGATAGGATTTGTTTATACTTTTCCGGAATACCGCGGAAAGCATTATTCAAACTTGTTGCTGTGTTATGCGGAAAAAACAGCGTCTGCATATGGATATGAAAATACTTATATTTCAACAAAACATATTGGATTATATGAAAAATATGGCTATGAATTTCGGACAATTATGATAGACTGGCGAGGTGATGAACAAAGAGTATATTGCAAAAAAGTAACATAGAACGATATGATTGTTTAATAAAGTCTACGTAAAAAAATTTGAAAGCGTGATAAAATATGACAATACTGTATACCTCGGAAAATAAAATTTTCAGCTATGACGAGACGGAAAAATCTCTGACGGAGATACCCTGCGGCAGGATAGCAAAATACAGAGAGACCGTCCGCTCCATTCAGCAGCGCAAAGAATGGAAAACAACAGGTATGGGCGCAAATTTTATGGGTATGGCGACTGCCGATATGATAGACCCGGACGAGCTTCCAGTGCAGATAACCGGTCTCGGCGTGCATGGAGACGAGCTTCTGTACGGCGTAAACCTTGAGGGGGTGGGAAGTATTTATCACCGCAGCTCAGACCCTTCCGACGACTGCGAGGGACTTGTCCGAGCGTCCAACGAATTTCTTTTCGGATCGTTCGATATCAAGGACGGAAAGCTTGCGGTAAGCATGGGCAGCGGCAGATTCCTGCACATTGCCGTTATGGATATAAACGGTCATTACGACGAGTACACCGACGGCGACACTATTGAGGAAAACCCCTGCTGGGCGGCTAAGAAAAACGGAATTTACTTTTCGGCGGCGGGATACGCAAGAAATCAAAACGGCGTTATTGCCGCAACAAGTCCGAGAACTGTCGCTTACCTTGATTTGGACAAAAAATCAATGTCGGAAATAGTTTCGGACGAAAATTACGATTATCTCCACGTCCGTCAGGACAAAAACGGCGATCTGTACTACATACGCCAGCCATACGGCGGAGAAAAACCGCAAAGCGGTATTACCTTTAAGGATATCGTCATGTTCCCATACAGACTGATAAAGGGTCTGTTCGGTTTTCTGAATTTCTTTACAACAATTTTCGGGGGAGAATCCCTTAAAAGCGGCGGAGCTTCAAACGGTACGAAATACAAGCAGCGTTCCGAAAAAGATATGATAATTGAGGGCAACGTTATCAACGCGGAAAAGCTGGACAAAATAAACGAGGCAAACGGCGACAAACACGGCGGTATTATGCCCCAAAGCCGCGTACTGATACGGCGTACCGCCGACGGCAACGAGGAAATTATCAAAAAAGGCGTGCTCGATTACGCGCTTGACAAAGACGGCTCTGTCATTGTTTCCAACGGCAGACACCTGCTCCGCATTGACAGGGGCGGAAACGAGACACATATCGCAAAGGCGAAGCTGGCGGTAAATCTTGTTACGATTTACAGGTGACGGTTATTAATATTTTATTGGAGAAGATAACACCATGCTTGAATTTGGAACTGAAAACAAGGAAATAACCGAAAACAGTAAATGCGCTCCTTTTGCGCTTTCAATTGAAGATAACGACGATAATTGCTTAAAAATAGTTATTGCATTGTCTAAAAGCGGAAAACAAGGCGAAGGTGCAGAGGAACTGTTTATAAAGAATAATAAAAAATTAAACGAATTGCTAATGGATTCGTATCCTGTTTATAAAGATACGGATAACGTATTTGAAATCACTTTTGAAAGCTATATTATTTATCAGTGTCGGAATGAAAGCTATACGGTGTGGGACGATTACGAAATGCGCAAAGGAAATTATCTTATTATATTTGAACGGTCACGATTGCTTGACTATTATAAGAATACAATTTTCGACGGTGATTTTGATAAAGTAAAACAAAACAGAAAGCATTACGGTATCTATACCGAAAATCATATCATTGACGTAATTTCAAATGAACCGCCTGTTATTGCAAAAATAAATAGCGGGGGATTTTAAAATGACCGAAATTGACAAAGATAAATTAATTGACGAGGTAAGCGGCTGCAATATTTTTGAACTGGAGCTTATCTGCAAAGACCAAAAGGAGCTGTATACCGATGAAGAAATGCAGCTTATTGAAGAATTTCTGGAGCAAAAAAGGCAGGAAAGCAAAAAGCCGTTCTCTATTATTGCGTTTGCCGAGGCGTTGTTTTGTATAGTAAGCATACTTGTGCCGATAGGGGGGCTTATCGTTGGTTTCATTATGCTTTTAAAAAAATCTCCGCAGTGGAAGAAAGCGGGAAAGCATATTCTTTTGGCGGCTTTTATCTCTGCGCTGATACAAACGGTGGTTTTTATTATACGGTGACTTCATTACCTTAATTTACAAACCGAAAGGAAGATAAAATATGACCGAAAAAGAAAAAATGCTTGCGGGAAAAATTTACGACCCAAGCGACGAGACTCTCGCGTCTTTGAGAATGAACGCCCACAAGCTTTCACAGCGTTACAACAACACCTTTGAGGACGAGGAACAGCTCCGCAAGGCTATCATGGACGAACTTGTCCCCAACCGCGGAAAGGGTACCTATTTACAGGGACCTGTTTATTTTGACTATGGAGTGTTCACAACATTCGGTGAAAGCTGCTTTGCAAATTTTAATTTTACGGTACTGGACTGCTGTCCCATAACTATTGGGGATAATGTGTTTTTCGGACCTAACTGCACTGTTGCCGCCCCCGTTCACCCGTTCCTGCCGGAAGAACGCAAGATGAAAATTAAACCGGACGGTACGGCTTATGACGACGAGTACGCAAAGCCGATAGTTATAGGGTCAAATTGCTGGATAGCAAGCAACGTGGTAATCGCGGGCGGAGTAACAATTGGCGAGGGCTGCGTTATCGGCGCGGGAAGTGTTGTTACGCGGGATATTCCTCCAAATTCTCTTGCGGTTGGAAATCCCTGTCGGGTCATTCGGGAAATTACCGAAAAGGATTCAATAAAATATAAAAGCGAATTATTTTAAATAAACCATAAAACCGGAGGTATAAAGTTTGAAAAAACAAGTTTTTTCAAACTGCGAGTTTTGTTTCTTCGGCTGTCGCCTCGATTTCCTTACGGAAACCACAAAACTCAGAAAGGAATGGTCATAAAAATGGCAGACTACAGCGTTCAAAATAAAAAAGCATGGGAATATAACGCTTATGAATTTTGGTTGGAACATTCGGGAACGCCGATCGAAAGAGCGAAAATGGATATGGAAAATCCAACAAAAATGCTAAGAAGATATGCCGATTATTTTGATGCTTACGCCGGCGTCAAGGTCGCGAATATATGCGGCTCATGCGGTAAAAAGGCTGTTCCGCTGGCTATTTTGGGAGCGGAAGTTACCGTTTTTGATATTTCCGAGGACAATAAAAAATACGCGCTTGAAACAGCGGCTGCCGCAAATGTTGACATAAATTTTGAGGTATGCGACATACTTGATATAAATACGGATAAGTACGGAAATTATTTTGATGTGGTTTTTATGGAGGGCGGCGTACTGCATTATTTTCACAATATTGACGAATTTATGAGCATTATGTACTCTTTACTGAAAGACGGCGGCAAGATGATATGCAGCGACTTTCACCCATTTACGAAAATATCGGATATATTGAATTTTGAGCAGCCGGCTATGAGCTACTTTTCAACCGATATTTTTGAGGGCGAAATGGCGCACGCGCGTTTTTTTGAAAAGAAGATCCGCGAACAAATGCCAAAGTGCGTTTATAGAAAGTATACGATCAGCGAGATCATCAATTCCGTTATAAACAGCGGTTTTATTTTAAAAGGATTTGATGAGCACCCTGCATGGACAAATGAAAAGATACCCGGCGAGTTTACTGTTACAGCAATTAAATAGCGGTATTTCAATGAAATATAAGAGCGATCTTTTCTGAAAGGATATAAAAATGTTCAAAAAGAATTTATGGTCGATTACTGTCCTTGCGTTTGCAGCATTTGCAGTTTCAGCAGCGCTGTTAGTATATTTCGGCGGCGAGCCGTGGCTTACGCTTGCAATTACGTTTGGTACGACTTTTTATCATTTCGGAATGAGGCTTGCCGTTGGGTACGTATATGGTCGGATCATGAATAACAGAGCTGATTTTTCAAAAAGCTGGTATCGGCTTAGAAAGTGGGAAAAAAGGCTGTACAAAGCTTTAAATGTAAAAGACTGGAAAAATAGATTGCCGACATATGCGCCCGATCTGTTTTCACCGCAAAAACATACGTGGAATGAGATAGCACAGGCAATGTGCCAGGCGGAACTTGTACACGAAACGATAATTGTGTTCAGCTTTGCTCCGATGTTTGCCGTAAAGCTTTTCGGTTCCTTTTGGGTATTTTTTATTACGTCGGCAGCCGCTGCTGTCTTCGATTCGTTATTTGTAATTATTCAAAGATATAATCGTGACCGAGTCATGAAAATAATTTTAAAAGTGAAAAAATAATTTAGGAAAGGCGATAAAAATGTCAGCAAAAAAAGCAAAGAATTACGGAAATGAAAGCATTACCAAACTGAAGGGCGCAGACAGGGTAAGAAAGCGCCCCGCGGTAATTTTCGGTTCGGACGGTATCGAGGGCTGCGAGCATTCGATATTCGAGATAATATCAAACTCTATCGACGAAGCCCGCGACGGAAACGGCGACAAAATAATCGTCACCTATTATCAGGACAATTCCGTTGAAGTCGAGGACTTCGGGCGCGGCTGTCCCGTGGACTACAACAACGCGGAGCAGTGCTACAACTGGGAGCTTGTGTACTGCGAACTGTACGCTGGCGGAAAGTACAAAAATAACGAAAGCGGCGATTACGAATACTCCTTGGGTCTGAACGGTCTGGGAGCCTGCGCTACCCAATATTCCTCCGAGTACACAGACGTTGAAATTTACCGCGACGGCTTCAAATACAATCTCCACTTTGAAAAGGGCGAGAACGTTGGCGGTCTCCATAAAGAGGAAACTACACGCAAAAAAACCGGTACCAAAACAAAGTGGCGTCCCGACCTTGACGTTTTTACGGACATTTCCGTCAGCCGCGAATACTTTGAGGACGTGCTTAAAAAGCAGGCTATAGTCAACCCGAATATTTCCTTTGTGTTCCGTTATCAGAACGAAAACGGAAAGTTTGAGGAGAACACATATTTTTACGAGAACGGCATTTCAGACTATATAGGCGAGATAGTCGGTACGGACTACATCACTCCTCCCCGCTTCTGGCAATGCGAGCGCAAGGGCAGAGACCGCGATGACAAGCCAGAATACAAGGTGAAGCTTTCCTTTGCGGTGGCTTTTTCCAACAAGATCGCACAGATAGAATATTATCATAACTCCAGCTTTTTGGAGCACGGCGGCGTACCTGACAAGGCGGTGCAGACAGCGTTTGTGTCCCAGATAGACGCATACCTGAAAAATAATAACAAGTACCAAAAGGGCGAAAGCAAGATCAAATACATCGACGTTCAGGACTGTTTAGTGCTTATTTCGTCATCGTTTTCTACGTTAACGTCCTATGAGAATCAGACCAAAAAGGCTATCACAAACAAGTTCATCTACGAGGCTATGGTGGACTTTCTGAAGCACCAGTTAGAGGTGTACTTTATTGAAAATCCCGACGACGCGCTGAAGATAGCCGAGCAGGTGGTACTGAACAAGCGCAGCCGCGAGAGCGCGGAAAAAACAAAGCAGAATCTGAAAAAAAAGCTTGCGGGAAACATCGACCTTTCCAACATGGTGCAGAAGTTTGTAGACTGCCGTACAAAAGACTTGTCCCGCCGCGAGATCTATATAGTTGAGGGAGACTCGGCTCTCGGCGCCTGCAAGACCGCCCGCGATTCGGAATTTCAGGCAATAATACCAGTCCGCGGAAAGATTTTAAACTGCCTTAAAGCGGACTACGGAAAAATTTTCAAGAACGATATTATTACAGACATTATCAAGGTTTTGGGCTGCGGCGTTGAGGTAAATTCAAAATCAAACAAGGAGCTGTCCACATTTAATATTGACAACCTGAAATGGAATAAAATTATTATCGCTACCGATGCGGACGTGGACGGCTTCCAAATCAGGACGCTGATACTGGCAATGCTCTATAAGCTTACTCCGACGCTTATCGAGGAGGGTTACGTCTATATCGCGGAAACTCCCCTGTTTGAGATAAACACAAAGGACAGGACATACTTTGCCTACGATGAACAGGAAAAGGCGGAGATACTGGCAAAGATAGATGGACAGAAATACAAGATAGACCGCTCAAAAGGACTCGGCGAAAACGAGCCTGAAATGATGTCCCTTACCACAATGAATCCGGATACAAGGCGGCTTATAAAGGTAACTCCAACAGACTTTGAGGCTACGGCGGAAATGTTCGATCTTATGCTGGGAGACAATCTTCAGGGGCGCAAGGACTACATTGCACAGTACGGCAACCGGTACCTTGAAATGGCGGATATCAGCTGACGTGGCATATATAAATGTAAAGCGAAAACCGGAGACAGTAAAAATACGGTGTATCATAAAAACGGCTGCGGAGCTTTCCGCAGCCGTTTAAACTGAATTTACCAAAACGTCCGTTTATCGTGTGTTGAATGCGACCCCAAACCTCGTTGCACAGCATTAAATGTTGCACTTTGAACGGTTGCGGAAATCTGCCGTTGCATGGTACAAAGCTGTTGGTAAGTATGGCTATAAGTCTTTCACGCGGGGAATCTATTATACGGCAGCCCGTTACTCCGGCGGCATTGCAGCCAAATCCCATGGCCATTGTAAGAGCCTGCTTTCCGCAAGCTCCCGCCTTTTTGAAGTGTCTGTCAAGATTGAAAGCCGCGCGGGGAAGATATCCTACATCCTCCAAAAGCGTGAACAGAGGAAAAAATATTGCCATAGGAGGAAGCATTACCGACGTTACCCATGCAAGAACACGGTACACGCCGTCTATCAAAAGCTCCCTGAGCCAATCCGGAGCGCCGGAATTTGCAAGCAGAGCCGAAAGCTTATCTCCAAGCGAGAACAGTGCTCCGAAAAGCAGATCTGAGGGGTAGTTCGCTCCCTCAATGGTGATCCAGAATATTGCCAGCAGCAGGGTCGCCATAATGGGAACGCCCCATACCTTGTGAGTAAGTACTCGGTCTATACGCCTGTCGCGCTCGTAATAGTCTGACTTTTCAAATGTTACACACCCGGCAGCGTAACGTTCCGCCTGTCTGACTACCGAAGTCACAAGCATATCTTTAAGCACAGTGCGGTCTATACCTTTTTCCGCAAGAAGTTCGCCTGCCCTGAATGCGGCAGCATACAGTTCCTCGTCAGAGACAACGTCAAGTCCGACAAAACTGCTTATGGAATCAAGAAGTTTTTCGTCCCCCTCAAGTATTTTCAAAGCCGTCCAGCGCGGTGAAAGTTTCCCGCAAAGCTTGGGTTCAAGAGCTGCTGAAAGTATCCCCACCGCAGCTTCCACTTCTTCCGAATAAACAACGCACGGCTTTGGTGAAGGCTTAGCCGCTATAGCTTCGGGAAGCCGCTCCATCATTTCCTCAATACCATTTCCGCTCCTTGCCGCTGCACCGCAAACCGGTACGCCGAGCATTTTGCTCAGCTTTTCAAGGTCGACGGAAATTTTCTTTTTTTTCGCCTCGTCCAAAAGATTTACGCAAACAAGTGTATGCTCTGTGATTTCTATGGTTTGCAGAACAAGATTCAGATTTCTTTCAAGACAAGTAGCGTCGCATACCACTATCACAGCGTCGGGAGTACCTGTTTCTGGGGAACCGAAACAGATAAAATCCCTTGCTACCTCCTCCTCAGCGGAATGAGCAAGCAGCGAATATGTACCGGGAATATCCACCATAACATAGTGGTTACCCCCGCGGCTGCATCTTCCCTGAGCATTGCAGACTGTTTTTCCCGTCCAATTGCCCGTATGCTGCTTCATTCCCGTAAGCGCGTTAAAAACCGTTGATTTTCCTACATTCGGATTTCCAGCTAAAGCAATAACCTTGTCGCCGTCCCGTTTATTTACAACAAATGATTCGCCGCAGACATTTCTTCCCACTGATTCTGCTGTAAGACCCATGCAGACCACTCCTTTGAAAGATTTAATTCTTTTTAGTATATGCATGGTACAAGCATTGCGATTATGCTTACTTCATTTAGGTGTTTTTTCATTTTGCTTGTCAATTATCAGCAATTACGCACAAAAAACTCCGCGAAGCTTTGAACTTCACGGAGTTTTTCTTTTTACTTTAACGCCGCGGCAAATTCTTCCGCAAGCTTGTCGATCTGCTTCAAGTCGTCCTCGGTAGGCTTCAGCAGCCATTTGTACGACTCGTGGACTTTTTTCAGCCCCAGACCATCGGCACGCGCTTCAAGCATTCCGCAGGCCTCGCCGCTCCAGCCGTATGAGCCGAACACCGCATATGGCTTGCCGCGGTTTGTGATAGCGTCCACAACGGAAAGCACGTCCCAAATTGGTTTGAGAGCGTCGCGGTTTATGGTTGGAGAACCGAATACAAGTCCCGCGGAACTGCCTATAGCCGCGGATATCTCGCTCATGTCATGCTCTATGACATTATAGCACTTTGCGGTAACTCCAAGCTCGCCAAGCTTTTGGGCGTAACGCTCCGCAGCCGCTTTGGTATAGCCGTATGCCGAAACATAGAAGATAGCCGCAGTCCTGCCCGTATCCTTGGGAGCGGCAAACTCCGCGTATTTTTCCATAGCCCGCTTGATGCTGTTTTTCAGCACGGGACCGTGAGAGCAGCACACCATGTCGAAATCCAGCGGTTCAAGCTTTGCAAGACCGTCCCTTACAAACTTGGGGAAAGGTCCGAAGATAGCCGCATAGTAGTATGCAAAAGCCGCGTCGTATGCTTCGGGATAGGTTATCTCGTCGTCGGTGATCAGAGGTTCGCAGTAGTGCGCACCGAGGAAATCGCAGGTAAACACGGTCTTTCTTGCGGGAACATATGTGAAAATACTGTCGGGCCAATGGAGATTCGGAGCGGAAATGAACTCCAAAACTATTCCCTGCCCCAGATCGAGAGTATCGCCGTTCTTGACTGTCATGCTCTTGAACTGAGCGTTGGCAACGTTGGTAATATTTTTTATCGCAGCCGCTGAACCGACTATAGTCACATCGGGATTGGCTTTCATGATCTCGTCAACCGAACCGCTGTGGTCGGGTTCGGTGTGGTTGAACACAACGTAATCTATATCGGACAGCTCGCATATTTCACGGATATTGCTTGTCATAACCCCGCGGAAACGGTCGTGTACGGTCTCAACCAGCGCAGTCTTGTCTCCCTTGATAAGGTATGCGTTATAGGTGGTGCCGTACTCGGTCTTCATAATGATATCAAAAACGCGCAGATTGGGATTTACCGCGCCCACATAGTAAATATTTTCTTTCAGCTTAAGCATAAAAATTCCCTTTCTTTCATTAAAATTCGTCACTTTTAAGGAGATCGATGAGTCAAAGCCTTAAAGCGCGCGGCAGTCCGAAAGCCTGTACCGTTACACGCCGTCGGACTGCCGCCTGTAATTGGCAATTTGCAATTACAGCTTGGTAAACTCGCTTTTGCTCAGACCGCATACGGGGCAAACCCAATCCTCAGGGATATCCTCCCACTTTGTGCCGGGAGCTATTCCTCCGTCGGGATCGCCTTTAGCCTCGTCGTAAACGTATGAGCAAGGGCATTCGTACTTATCCATAATAAAGTCCTCCTTTGATAAAATATACTAAATCGGTACAGTTTTGATTATATCATAGCGTCCGATTTCTGTCAAGTATTTTGTCCTGAATCTCCGAAAAAATTTATCCCTTATATTCTTTGTGAAGTAATTCGTTTTTCTTGTCCCAAAGCTGTTGGGAAAGGTCAACATAGTATTTGTGCGGGTACTCAAACCGCTTTACCTCGTCCCAGATAGTATTGAGCTGGGCGGCGCAGTACTCACGGATATCATACGCGGACGGTCTTTCGTAAACGCAGCCGCCGTCTAAAAAGATAGGTTCGAGAAGCCTTACCGCACTGAAATTCTCCAGCAGCTTGCGTTTGTAGGTATGCTCCGGGTCAAATATTTCATAAGGCTTTGTATCGTCGATTATCTCTCCGCGGCAGGTCAGAACGTCAGCGATAGCCATTCCCGTGGAGGTGTCGAAAAGTCTCCATACTTCTTTAAAATCGGGATTTGTTATTTTTGTACTGTTTTCAGAAAGCTTTATTTTCGGTACGATCTTGCTGTCCTTTTCCACAGCCACAAGTTTATATACGCCTCCGAAAACAGGCTCGGATTTGGAGGTTATCATTCTTTCGCCAACCCCGAAGCTGTCAACCTTTGCGCCCTGCACAAGGATATCGCGGATAATATATTCGTCCAGCGAATTGGACGCGACTATCTTCACATCGGGAAAGCCCTCGTCGTCCAGCATCTGTCTTGCGCGTTTGGAAAGATAGGTTATATCGCCGCTGTCAATGCGTATTCCCGCTGGCTTTTCGCCTCTTTCTCGCATTTCCTTGAACACCGTTATGGCGTTGGGGACTCCCGATTTAAGCACATTGTAGGTGTCCACCAAAAGAGTCGTACCGTTCGGGTAGCATTTTGCGTAGGCGCGGAAGGCTTCAAGCTCGCTGTCAAACATCTGTATCCATGAGTGAGCCATAGTACCCAGCGCGGTAACGCCCATTTCCTTGTCGGAAATGGTGCAGGCAGTACCGCAGCAGCCTGCAATATAAGCGGCTCTCGCGCCGTAAATAGCTCCGTCGCAGCCCTGAGCGCGGCGCGAGCCGAATTCCATAACGGGTCTGCCCTCGGCGGCGCGGACTATTCTGTTCGCCTTGGTTGCGATAAGGCTTTGGTGATTTATGCAGATGAGCACCATTGTTTCCACAAACTGAGCCTGAATGGCGGGTCCGCGGACGGTAACCACCGGTTCTCCGGGGAAGATAGGCGTACCCTCGGGTACAGCCCAAACGTCGCAGCAAAAGCGGAAGTCACGCAGGTACTCCAAAAATTTCTCGCTGAAAATTCCTTTTGCCCGCAAATACTCTATATCGTCGTCGTCAAAGCTGAGATCGTTCATATAGTCTATCATCTGGTCAAGACCGCACATTATTGCGAAGCCGCCGTTGTCGGGAACGCTTCTGAAAAACATATCGAAATATGATATCATATCGCCCATGCCGTTTTCAAAATAGCCGTTAGCCATTGTCAGCTCGTAAAAATCGGTGAGCATTGTAAGATTTCTTGCAGTTTTATTCATATCAGCACGTCCTTATCACTTTATCTCGGAAACAAATCTTATGCCGCTGTCTTTCATTATTTTGTAGGCGGCGATGTTCATGAAATCCGCGTTGTGGCCGGGACTGTCGTAGGTCTCGACGCAGTTCAGCGGAACGATTATTTCCGAAGTCCTGTTCTGGGCGGTAAACCATGTTTTAAGGGTAAGGCAGAACTGCATAACGCAGATATCCGTACAGTCTCCGGCAACGACAAAAGTGTTCACCTTGGGCTTACGCACAAGCTCGTGCATGAAATCTTTTTCATGGAATCCGTTTGTGGAATTTTTCTTTATCAGGTAGTACCCTCCCACCGCTTTAAACTCGTCAACAAGCTCGCTTTCGCTCGTTCCGTCTATGCAGTGAGGAGGAAAGGACGCGAACTCCGCACAGTTTTCACTGTGGCAGTCTGCAAAAGCAGCTATGGGTATACCCGCGCCTTTGCATTTTTCGGTAAGCTTTACCGTATGAGGAATGATCCCCTCGATAATCGGCGACGACATCGCACCCTCGCGGATAAATCCGTTTATAACGTCAACAACGATCAGCGCCGTCTTTTCGGGGACAAGCTCTGAAAA
This sequence comes from uncultured Clostridia bacterium, assembly GCA_947089135.1. GTDB lineage: Bacteria > Bacillota > Clostridia > Oscillospirales > Ruminococcaceae > RGIG8773. The sequence continues at coordinate 97,631 of CAMUJF010000002.1, read as the reverse complement.
GTCCATTGACGGCAGTTCTCTTATTTCGGAAATAAGTCCGCAAACAGTTTCCCTGCAAACATCGGGGGTTTGTGTAGAAAATTTTCTCATTTTGACCGCGCTCCTTTTACGTTGATTTTCAGGACATATATCTTACTGTTATAATAGGCTCTATTGCAAAATTTACAATTTTGCAATACCGGCAATAAAATTGCCGGTCGGCGGCAAAGCCGCTGTAGAGCCGCCGTTCATACTGCCCGCGCAAAGCTAAAAGCTTTGCAAGCCGCCAATGGCGGCATTTCAAACAATTGTATTGTTTGAAATAGCGGGCAGTATATAAATGTTCCGCTGTAAAGTTACAGCATATTTTGGTATATATATTTACATTATATAGCATAAATCCCGTTTTTTCAATATATTTTTTTTAAATGATTGCATTTTACCGTAAAATATTTTATAATGTTATTGACAAATTTGTGAAAGGAGTTAAGCTTTTCCTCTAATTTAGTTAAAGTATTGACAATATATGAAAAAAATAATCAGTTTAGTTATGTCATTCACGGCAGCGGTAATATTTTTTGCATGCTGTTCAAGCGTCAGCCATGAGCTTCCCGAAGAGCAGACCCTTTCTGTGACGGAAAGTCTTACCGCGGCAGGTATGCCGCGAACCGAAGCCGAAAGCGTTTCATCCGAGGAAACAACAACCGCAAAGCCTGTGCCCGAATTTGCCACAGTAAGCGTTGCCGCCGTTGGGGACAACCTTATACATTCAAGTATATATAAGCAGGCAGCCGCGCGTTACGGAGCGGCTCACGACGGAAATGCAGGATACGACTTTGAGTACGCCTATAAAAATATTGAAGCTCTTATCCGCAGAGCGGATATGGCAATTATAAACCAAGAGACCCTTATATGCAACGATGTTTTTGAACCATCCACATATCCGCGTTTCAACAGTCCGACAGCATTGGGAGACCATATGATTGATATCGGCTTCGATGTGTTCACAATTGCTAACAATCACACTCTTGACAAGGGTACTGAGGGACTTTCCGCCTGTCTTGACTACTGGGACAGCCGAGAAGAAGCCGTTGTATGCGGTGCGTACCGAAATGCGGAGGACAGAGCGAATATCCGCACCGCCGACTATGGCGGTATAACTTTCTCATTTTTGTCATATACCGAGTCGCTCAACGGTCTCAGTCTGCCTGTGGGAAGCGAACTTTCGATCGGAGACGCTTACGATATCGAAACTATTAAGTCCGAAATTGCAGCCGCAAACGAAATTTCCGACGTTTGTGTTGTATCGCTTCACTGGGGAGTTGAGGACTCCGACATTATCAGCGATTACCAAAGGAATACCGCGAAAATCCTTGCGGACGCGGGCGCGGATATAATTATCGGAAATCACCCCCACGTGCTTCGGGATATTGAGGAAATAGGGCGAGAGGACGGTTCCGTAGCGTTGTGCGCTTATTCCCTGGGAAATTTTATTTCCGCCCAGAGCGTGGGACAGAACCTTATAGGCGGCGTGCTGAAATTTGACGTTTCAATACGTATCGACGAGGAAGCGGAACGGGATCAAAATCCAGTTATAGGCAATATAGAGCTTATTCCTGTGATTACGCACTACGACGGAAACTATCGCGACGTAAGGCTTTATCCACTGTCGGACTACACCAGAGAACTTGCAGAGTCCCACGGAGTGAAGAATATGAGCAGGTTCAGCTACGACTATATTTTCGAGGTGCTGGGAAAAAATATCAGCGAAGAATATTTTGATCCTGACGACTACTATGTCAGCGAATGATTACAATTTGGTATAAATACTCAAAACCTCTTGAAATGCGGTTTTTAATAAGGTATAATAATTTGTAGACAACACGCAATCGTATAAAAGAAAGGAACTTCAATGATAAAAACCGTTTTCAGAGCTTTGCTCCAGTACTTCCGCAAGCTTGACAAGCCGCTTTTCATATCGGTCTGCGGGGTATCGGCTTTCTCGGTGCTTTTGATGTTTTCGCTTGTGCAGAACGGTGTTACAAGCAAGGACAGTACAATGTATAAAATGCAGTTTTTATGCCTTTGCGCGGGAGCTGCCGCCGCGCTTATTATGTCCGCGCTTGACTACCATAAATTCATCAAGCTGTGGTTTCTGTACGTCCCCGGAGCGGTAGGGCTTACGCTTCTGACCTTTACGCCCCTTGTTTACAAGCCTAACGAAGGCGTGGACGACGCTGCATGGATAAATCTGGGCTTTACCACTTTACAGCCCTCCGAGATACTCAAGATAGCCTTTGTAATGTCCTTTGCCCTGCATCTTTCAAAGGTCGGGGACAAGATAAATCATATAGGTCACGTGGCAATGCTCTGTCTGCACGGAGCCGTGCCCACGCTTATCGTTGTTGCTCAGGGCGACGACGGAACAGCTTTGGTGTTTTTCTTCATGTTTGTCAGCATGATGTTCGCAGCCGGTATTTCGTGGAAGTACATACTTCCCTGCCTTATTGCCGCGCCTGTGGCAATTTGGATACTGTGGGAGAAAATAATGCTCCCGCACCAGAAAATGCGTTTTCTTGTTCTGTTCCAGGAAGATCCCATGAACGACCCCGAATTTGCGGCAATAGCCTATCAGCAGTACTGGGGAAAGCTTGCGCTCGGTTCGGGACAGCTTTTCGGCAAGGGGCTTTTCGCGGACGAATATGTCAGCGTACCCTATGTCCAGAACGACTTTATCTTCACCTATGTGGGACAGTGCTTCGGCTTTTTAGGCTGTATCGCACTTATTGCCGCGCTGTCCTTTATATGCCTGAAAATAGTAATTGACAGCAGGATAGCCAAGGACGATTTGGGAAAATTCATGTGCATAGGCGTGTTCTCAATGGTGTTTATCCACTGCATACTGAATCTCGGCATGGTGCTTGGAGTAATGCCCGTTATAGGCGTTCCACTGCCATTTGTAAGTCAAGGAGGAACGAGCATGGCGAGTATGTTTGTATGCATAGGTCTTGTTATGAGCGTATATTCGCATTCGGAAAAGAATTACCGTCTTTTCTATGACGCGAATTAGAGGGAAATTCCCGCAAACGGAAAGGAAATATCCGAAATGAACAATACTTCTGCATTTGCCGCAAACGACTATGATAAGGAAATACGCAGGACTGTTCCCTTTTATGATGAACTGTACAGGCAAATATCGGAAACGGCAAAGCTTCTCGGAAATAAACCTCTGTCGTGGCTTGATATCGGCTGCGGCACGGGAAAAACCGCAGAATCCGTGCTTGGAGAAATCCATGTGGAAAGGTTCGTTTTCTTCGATATTTCCGCGGAAATGACCGGCATTTGCAAAAACCGTTTCCCATTTTCCGAAGCGGAGTTCCTTGTTTCCGACATTTCCGATATTGATTTCAGTAAAAATTTTGAACCGGAAACTTTCGATATAGTCACCGCAATTCTTGTTAATCATTATTTCGGAACGGACAAAAGAAAAGCCGCTTTGCAAAATTGTTTCCGCGTGCTCAAAACTGGAGGTTTGCTCATTACGGCGGAAAATTTCGCAACCTCAGGAAAAGTACTTGAAAAGCTTTATCTGAAACGCTGGGAAAGCTTCCAGTTAGACAGCGGGAGGTCTCCCGAAGCCTGCCGCAGGCACCTGGAAAGATACGGCAAAAGCTATTTCCCCATAACTGTTTCCGAAAGCCTTGAAATGCTTAGAGAATGCGAATTTGCGGAATCCGAGGTCTTTGCGCTGTCCTGCTGTCAGGCGGCTTTTATTTCTGTAAAATAACTTGGGCAAGATGTCACCCTGCCTCTTTGCTCAGCTTCGCTGAGCCGATGTCGGGTTCCATTTTCGGAATCGGCAGTGGATTGATCCCCCTTACCGATTCCTCACCGCAGCGAAGCAGCGGCTTGCCGCGTTAAATTATGGGGCATGCCCCTTATTGAATTACAAAGGAGAATCCAATATGAAAAACATTGACGCCACACTTGAAAAGCTGTACGGAAAAAACGCGCTGTCCGCCCAGAAGGAACGTTACCAAAGAGCTGAAAAGGCTTTTGGGGAACTGTTCGGAGCTGCGGAAAACGCTATGATCTTTTCCGCGTCGGGACGTACCGAGATCGGCGGAAACCACACCGACCACAACCGCGGAAAAGTCCTTGCTGCGGCGGTAAGTCTTGACGTTATCGCATTTGTGGTACCAACCGACGACGGTATCATCACCGTTAAATCGGAGGGCTTTCCTCAGGATACGGTAGATACCTCCAACCTTTCAGTCTGCGAGGGAGACAAAAACACCTCCGCCGCCCTGATACGGGGCGTCGCCGACGGTATGAGCCGAAACGGTTTTTCCGTGGGAGGCTTCAAAGCATACACAACTTCAAGCGTTCTGAAAGGCAGCGGTATTTCCTCGTCCGCAGCGTTTGAGGTACTTATAGGAACTATTCTTTCCCATCTCTATAACGGCGGAAATGTCAGCGCAGTAAAGATAGCTCAGATAGCTCAATACGCCGAAAACGTACACTTCGGCAAGCCCAGCGGTCTTATGGATCAGATGGCGTCCTCGGTTGGAGGATTTATCGAGATAGATTTTGAAAATCCCGAAGAACCTTTCATACGCTCTATTGATTATGATTTTGCCGCAAGCGGGCATAGTCTCTGCATTGTGGATACCAAGGGAAACCACGCTGACCTCACCCCCGAATATGCGGCTATTCCCAAGGAAATGAAGTCGGTAGCTGAATTTTTCGGAAAATCCGAGCTGAGGGATATTACACCCGAACAGCTTATGGAGAACGTTGAGGCTGTCCGTAAAAGCTGCGGAGACAGAGCGGTTTCCCGTGCAATGCACTTTTTTGACGAAAATGCAAGAGTTGACCGCGAAGCTGCCGCCCTTGACAGCGGAGACTTCAAGGCTTTCCTGCACGAGGTAACGGCAAGCGGAAACAGCTCTTTCAAGTATTTGCAGAATATTTTTGCTGTTTCCGACTCTCGCGAGCAGGGTATGGTTCTGGGACTTTACACCGCTGAAAAGCTTCTGAACGGACGGGGCGCGTGCCGTGTTCACGGCGGAGGCTTTGCCGGTACGATACAGGCGTTTGTCCCCAACGATATGCTGGGCGGTTTTGTTTCGGGCATGGAAAAGCTTTTCGGTTCGGGAAGCTGCTACTGTCTGTACATACGTCCCCTCGGCGGAACGAAGATATGCTGAAACGCCCGAATGAAGTCAGGCAAATGTACTTTTAAATCCAAGAAAAAAATAAGCTAATAAAGCCTTGTGTTATTTCAAAACGCTTAAAAATACATTAAAGCCGGTACGGCACGTCTGCGCCGTACCGGCTTTAATCAGCAGATTTATAGTATTGCTCCGTCAATTAAACCGATATAGGCGGCAAATGAGTATGATGAGACCTGCTTACAATTTTGAGAAAGGATCTGTTTATGGGTTATGGGCGGAAACAAAAAGAAACGTGCAAAAATACCGCCCAAAACGGCGGCGATTATTGACGAGGTAGAATCCCTGAAATATCGCGCAGCGGCTCTTATGAAGCGTGACAATGCTGAGATAACTTCCGATATGACCGACGCGGAAATAATCGGCGTTATGGAAAAGTACCTTAATTGGGCTGAAAAAAAGCTTGCCGAGGAAAGGCTGCAAAAAACCGAACAAAACGTTATGTCGGAAATTTTAAGACTGCAACAAGAAATTGAAGCTTTGCACCGTGATTTGGAAAATATAAAAAACAAAGGAGAAAACATATGAAACTATCGTCACTTTTTAACAAAGGCAGGACTGTCCTGTCATTCGAGGTTTTTCCCCCGAAAAAAACAAGTTCTATCGAGACTGTTTACAGCACTCTTGCTGAGCTGAAAGACCTGTCCCCCGACTTTATAAGCGTTACCTACGGAGCGGGCGGAAATGCCGCGGACACCGCTACCTGCGACATTGCCGCCTACATTCAGAACGAGCTGGGCATACCCTCGGCGGCACACTTGACCTGCGTTTACAGCACAAAGGAAAGTGTACTGACAATTCTTGATCAGTTCAAGGAGCGCGGCATTGAAAATATTCTTGCGCTCAGGGGGGACGTAAACCCTGAAATACCGCGTCTCCATGATTTTGAGTACGCAAGCGACCTGACCCGTTTTATCAAGGAAAACGGTGATTTCCACGTTTCGGGAGCTTGCTACCCTGAATGTCACCTTGAGGCGGCAAGCTTTGCTGAGGACATAAACAGTCTGAAAATCAAGATAGAGGCGGGCGCGGAGCATTTAATGTCCCAGCTTTTCTTCGACAATGCCGTTTTCCACAAGTTCCGCGAAATGCTTGCTATTGCGGGAGTGACCGTCCCCGTGGAGGCTGGAATAATGCCCGTTACAAACAAAAAGCAGATAGAGCGCATGGTATCAATGTGCGGCGCAAGTCTGCCGGCTAAGTTTTCCAAGATGATGCAGAAGTACGAAAACAATCCCGAGGCTCTCCGCGACGCGGGAATTGCCTACGCTGTCGATCAGATCGTAGACCTTATTTCCAGCGGCGTGGACGGCATACATCTTTACACTATGAATAATCCTTATGTTGCGAGGAAGATAAGCGAAAGCGTGAAGTCGCTGCTTTGACAGTTTACAGTTGATAGTTATTGTTATGGAGGCAAAATATGAGAATAAGACCGTATATATCCGCATTGGATTTTGATGAAATGGAAAAATGGATAACCGATGAAAGAACACACGCAATGTGGTGCGCTAACCTGATAAGTTATCCGCTGCAAAAAAGAAATTTTGAGGAAACGCTTGAAGAATTTGCGGTTAAGTTTAAAGACAGTCCGTATGTTGCGACAACGAATGATGGAAAATTAGTCGGGTTCTTTTGCTATTCCGTGAATACGGATACAAACGAGGGTATGCTGAAATTTGTGGTAACAGCGCCGAAGTTCCGCGGAAAAGGCTACGGGCGGGAAATGATTTCTTTGGCTGTAAAATACGGTTTTGAAATTACAAAAGCGGACGCGGTACAGCTTAATGTTTTTTCGGAAAATATCAATGCAAAGAAATGCTATTTAAGCGCGGGCTTCACAGAACGGACGAATACGGATAATGCATTTGCTTTCGGCAATGAAATGTGGACGAGATGCAATATGGTTATAAAGAAATGATCAATTTATATTTTATTTTCAGACGATAAATGGAGGCGTTAAGTCGCTTCTTTGGTAAGTAAGTTAATTTGAATTTTGTGGGAGACATTAAGTTATGCATTTACATTTTGAAACGGAGCGGTTAATTGTCCGTCAGTATATGCTGAGTGATATTGATGAATTGTTTGGAATTATGTCCAATAGAAGGGTTCATATATATACGAAAGATAAAAATAATCCATGGGATAAACAGCGTACGGAAGAATACGTCAAATTTATGATAAATAAAGACTTTAAAACGCTTGATTGTTTCCACGGAGCGGTAATAGAGAAAAATACAAACCAATTGATCGGATTATGCGGATTAAATCCTTATAAAGAGAACGAGCCGGAAATTGAATTCAAAATCGGAGTATCGTACTGGGGAAAAGGCTATGCCTCCGAACTTGGAAAGCAAATTATTAAGAGTTCATTTGCTGACACCGATATTAAGGGAATTTACGGAATGGCAGAGCCTGAAAACACAGCTTCAAGAAAAGTATTGGAAAAGATAGGAATGAAGTATTTAGGCAATCAGGTATTCAGAGGTCATGAAGATTCATTTTACTACATTGCAAATTTGAATGAAAATTTTTCTTCGGACGATAAATAAAAGCGTTAAGCCGCTGCTTTAAACGAACATTTATAAGAAAGTATGAATACGGTTATGAAAGAATATATAATAAATCGGGTACATGAGTTATACTGGAACGATGATATAAATTGTGCAAGGACTACGCTAATTTGTTTAAGTGAATTGTTTAAAACTGCCGTTGAGCCGCAGACAATTTGGTCTGCGGTAGGATTGCACGGCGCAGGAGGATACAGGGCGCAGTGCGGTTTAGTTGAAGGTACGCTTATGTTTATAGGAATTTATCTTCGGGAACTTGGAAAAACGGAAGATGAGATTGTGTCTGCCTGCTATAATTTTGCAGCTGCATTTGACAGGACATTTGGTTCATTAAGATGTTTTGAATTGCGTCCGACAGGTTTTGGCGAAAACGATCCGCCGCATATGTGTGAAAATCTGACTTGCAGCGGTATTGAATTTTCGTACCAATATATTCTAAAAATTACAGAACAGCAGAAAAAACAATTATGCAAATAAAGCAGACCTATGTAAATGCTGTTATAACTTAAAGGGAGAGATACTGATGACTAAAAAACGTCTGGACAGGGACAAAAAGTGGGGTTTTCAGGGATTTCCATATTATCAGATGCGAATGGATACGGAGGTTTTTAACGGTCTTGTCAGCATAATAGAATTGGTCTCGGGAGATTACTTCTTTTGGGAAAAGCCCAAGGCGGGGAAAATCCCCGTATGCGGCGAGGGAATGCTGTGGCTTCAGCTGATACCGGACGGTCAGTACCGCGCAATAACGGCAAAATTTCTCCCTAAGTCAAAGACAGTCCAAGGCGTGAAATATTCAAAGTCGGTTTCGGTATGGTATGTTGACGTAATCGACAATTGGGGATATGACGGGGACAACGTTGCTTATTTTACGGATCAGTATTTGGACGTGGTGTTTGACGTTGAGGGAGACGTTTCCATAGACGACCGCGATGAGCTGGACGCTGCCTATGAGTCGGGAGAGCTTTCCGAGGAGCAGTACCAAAGGGCAATAAAAGAGGGAAACGCTATAGTTTCGGAGCTATGCTCGGACGTCCAAAAAACGGAGTTATGGTGTGAAAATATTTTAAAGCTTGCAATGAAAAGAATTGAAAATAATGATAATGTTTTTAGGAAAAATGTATGACAGGAGAAATATTTATGCAAATCGAAATAAGAAGCTACATAGGAAAATATCTTCCCGAAATGATTGAAATTTGGAACGAGGTCGTTACGGACGGCATTGCTTTTCCCCAAGAGGAGCTTTTGAACGAGGTCACGGGGGCAAACTTTTTCAGAGAGCAGAGCTACTGCGGCGTGGCGTTCGATATCGACAGGCAGGAGGTAATGGGTCTGTACATTCTCCACCCCAACAATGTAGGACGGTGCGGACACATCTGCAACGCAAGCTTTGCTGTGAAAAAGGCTTTCCGCGGCTACCACATCGGCAGAAAGCTTGTGGAGGACTGCCTTGTTCAGGGCAAGCGGTGCGGTTTCCGCATACTGCAGTTCAATGCGGTAGTCGCGACAAACACCCATGCAAGAAATCTTTACGAGCGGTTGGGATTTAAACAGCTTGGGACTATTCCCAAGGGTTTCCGAATGAAAGACGGTACTTATGAGGATATTTGCCCGTACTACAAAGATTTGAGGTAAATGGTAAATGAACGATACAATAACACAATGGAACAATGCCGCATTAAAATATGCAGAAGATCAGGAAAGCTCTGAGTACGTTGAGGTCAATAAAAAAGTTGTTATGAGCAGATTTAAGCATTTCAGCGGCGAAAAAATATTAGACCTTGGCTGCGGATACGGCTTTTATACCGATTATTTCAGGAGCATTGGCGCAAATGCGGCAGGAATTGACGGATCCGAAAAAATGATAGAAATAGCTAAGAAACGCTACCCTATGGCAGACTTTTCTGTTATGGACATTACAAAGCCGTTGGATTTTGAAAGCGGTCGGTTTGATATTGTATTTTCCAATCAGGTCTTCATGGATATCGAAAATATTGACCTTGTTTTTTCGGAATGTAGCAGACTTCTCAAAGCAGACGGCATTTTATATTATTCAATAGTTCACCCTGCGTTTTATGACGGCCGCTGGCTTAAAGATGAAAGCGGATATTGTTATGCTAAAGCAATGGAAAAATATATTGAACCCTATCAGTTTACCAATGAGTTTTGGGGAAAGACAAATCATTTTCACCGTCCTTTGTCATATTACTTAAATGCCGCGGCAAAAAACGGATTTATGCTGAAAGAGGTCTGCGAACCTGTTTCATACAACGGAAAAAATAAAAACAGTGACTTGCCTTTGTTTTTCTTTGCTGAGTACTCAAAACATTGATGAAATATAAGTGACATTTTTATTTTGGGGAGGTACAAAATGAATACAAATCAATATTTAGTAGACTACTACAATTCTTACGACGAAAACGGTCGTCTGGAGACAAAGCACGGAGCTGTCGAGTTCCTCACAACAATGCGCTATATAGAGAAGTACATACGCGAGGGCGACAATGTGCTTGAAATAGGCGCTGGAACGGGACGCTATTCCCACGCCTTGGCGCGCCGCGGATATAACGTTGACGCGGTGGAGCTGGTGGAGCATAACATTGAGATTTTCCGCCAAAATACTATGCCCGACGAAAAAATAACCGTTACGCAGGGCAACGCTTTGGACTTGTCGGCTTTTCCCGACAACAAATATGACATCACTCTGCTGCTGGGTCCGCTGTATCATCTTTACAATGACGAGGACAAACGGCAGGCTTTGAAGGAGGCTGTCCGCGTGACAAAGCAGGGCGGTATCATTTTTGCGGCGTACATTATCTCCGACATATGTCTGATTAACTATTTTGCCCGCGGGAATTTAAGTGTTGCCGAGTATATTGAAAACGGACTTATCGACCCTGTAACCTTTGCCGTATCCTCCGAGCCGAAAGAACTGTTTGAGCTTGTCCGCAAGGAAGATATTGACAAATTGATGTCGGTATTTCCTACGACACGTCTGCATTACGTTGCCGTTGATGGCTGTGCGCTGCTGTTGCGGGAAGCGATTGACCAAATGGATAACGATACCTTTGAATTGTATTTGAAGTACCATTTTGCAACCTGCGAACGGCAGGATATGGTTGGTGTTACAAATCATTCTCTTGATATTTTCAGAAAATAATCAGTCTTATTTGGAGGATATATGAGCTACATTTCGGAACTGCGAAAATATATCGGACATAAGCCGATAATAAATATCGGCGCGACAATTATTGTAACGAACGATAAAAACGAAATATTACTGAATTTGCGCAGTGATACCAACACATGGGGAATAATCGGCGGAGGCATGGAACTTGGCGAAAGTATTGAGGAGACTGCCGCCCGCGAATTATGGGAAGAAACGGGACTGAAAGCCGAGCGCTTCGAGCTGCTTGACGTACTGTCGGGTAAGGAATTGTTTTTCCGTTATCCCAACGGCGACGAGACGTATACCGTTATTGTGCTGTACAAGGCGGCAGGCGTGTCGGGCGAGCCGCATATTAACGACGATGAAAGTCGCTGTCTGAAATACTTTTCCCTAAACGCTCTTCCCCAACTGGAAAGCAGAGCGGAATATGTAATAAACAGGATAAAAGATATACTGTAACCAATTTTTTAAAGGAAAATATACTATGAAACTAACAGCTGTAAACCGCGCTGAAGCCTTTCGGTATATGGGTATGCACGGAGAGATACCCGAAAATATTTCGTCACTTGCGGACGAGTGCGAAAGCCGTCTTATGGGCGCGGCAGCCCCAAAATTCCATTGGGTGTACGCCGATATAGCAGACGTTTCCGAGAGTACCGTCACGCTTGCGGAACACAAGCTTATCCTGCGGGGAAAAGATATTTCCGAACATCTCGGCGGCTGTTTCGGGACTGCGCTCCTGTGCGCGACTGTCGGGGACGGCGTTGACAAGCTGCTCCGCACAATTCAAGCGGAGGATATGACAAAGGCTCTCACTGCGGACGCTCTCGCCTCCGCGGCGGTAGAGCAGGTCTGCGACATTGCCGAAAAAGAGATAGGGGAACGTTTTGCGGACAAATTCACCACATGGAGGTTCTCTCCGGGGTACGGCGATTTTCCTCTCGAATGTCAGGGAGACTTCCTTTCTGCAGTGAACGCTATGAGAACGGTCGGCGTGTGCGTAAACAGCGGCGGATTGCTTACTCCTACAAAGTCGGTAACTGCGGTCATAGGCATTTCGGATAAACCGATACCCCCAAAGCGGCGCGGCTGCGGGACGTGTACTATTCGCGATAAATGCAAATTCAGAAAAAATGGTGAAAGGTGCAAGGCTGAGCCTTGACCCTTGTCGCCCCCAAGATAAAATATTACAGAAATTAACAACGCACTCCCCCTCAAGGGAGCGGTATACAACAGTTGATATAAATAATTCGGATTTAAAAAGGAGCATTTTTATGGGAAATACAAAAAAGGAAAAATTCTACAAGCTTTTAAAAGACAGCGAGTTCGTCTTTTGGGACGGCGCAATGGGTACAATACTTCAGGCAAAGGGCATGGAAATGGGCGGTATACCTGAAATGCTCAACTTTGACAAACCCGATTGGATATACGATATTCATTCCGCTTATGTATCCGCAGGGTCGCAGATAGTTTGTGCAAACACGTTCGGCTGCAACCGTTATAAAATGGCAAAAACGGGAAAAACAGTTGAGGAAATAATCTCCGCAGCGGTGAAAATTGCCAAAAAGGCTTGCGGAGATAAAGCTTTGGTAGCCCTTGACATGGGTCCCATCGGGCAGCTTTTGGAACCTACGGGAAGCCTGACATTTGAAGAGGCCTACGATATTTTCAAAGAGGAGGTAGCTGCCGCAGTAAACGCGGGAGCCGACCTTATTGCCTGTGAAACAATGACAGACCTGTATGAACTGAAAGCGGCGGTGCTTGCGGCAAAGGAAAACAGCGATCTGCCGATAATTACCACCATGACCTTTGAGCAGACCAATCGCACGTTCACGGGCTGCTCTGTGTCTGCAATGGCTCTGACTATGGAGGGACTGGGAGTTGACGCTATCGGCGTGAACTGCTCACTCGGTCCGAAAGAGCTTGAACCTGTGGTGGCTGAATTTTCAAAATGTACTTCCCTGCCCCTTGCCGTCAAGCCAAACGCGGGACTTCCCGACCCGATAACCAACAAATACAACGTTTCTCCCTCCGAATTTGCGGACAGCATGGCAAATCTTGTAAAATACGGCGTAAAAATCGCAGGCGGCTGCTGCGGTACAACTCCCGACTTCATACGTGCAGTAGTTGAACGTCTTGGAAAAATGCAGTATGCTCCGCAAACTCCGACTCTTGAAGCGGCAGTTTGCAGTCCTGCCAAAACCGTTGTGATAGACCAACCGAGAATTATCGGAGAACGTATCAATCCAACCGGCAAAAAGCGTTTTAAGGAGGCTTTGAAGTCAGAGGACATAGGCTATATTTTAGGTCAGGCTATCGAACAGGTAAACGCGGGTGCGGATATTCTTGACGTAAACGTTGGCTTGCCGGACATCGACGAAAAGGAAATGATGGTAAAGGTCGTAAAGGCATTGCAGAGCGTTACCGACCTGCCATTACAGCTTGATTCCACCCGTCCCGACGTTCTGGAGGCGGCTTTAAGGGTATATAACGGCAAGCCGATCGTAAACTCGGTAAACGGTGAAAAGGCGTCCATGGAGGCTATTCTGCCGCTTGTGAAAAAATACAGCGCGGCTGTTGTGGGACTTGCTCTCGACGAGGGAGGAATACCTAAAACCGCAGAGGGACGATTTGAGATCGCAGAAAAAATCCTTGCACACGCTGAAAAAAACGGGATACCGAAGCGGGACGTTTTCATAGACTGTCTGACCCTTACCGCTTCTGCTGAACAGGCTGCGGTCATAGAGACGGTAAAGGCTCTGCACCGCGTAAAAACCGAGCTTGGACTCAAAACCGTACTGGGAGTTTCCAACATTTCTTTCGGACTGCCTAACCGCGAGCTTGTGAACTGTAATTTCCTGCAAATGGCGCTTACGAATGGTCTTGACCTGCCTATAATCAATCCTAACGCCGCTCTTATGACGGGAGCGGTAAGGACGTACAAGCTGCTTGCAAATATTGACAAAAATTCCGCAGACTACATCGCCGCATATTCGGGCAGCAATTTTACAACGTCGGTGAATACTTCGGGTACGGCTGCCGCGCCGAAGTCTGAGGGGAACGACCTGCCTTCTGCAATTGCAAATGGTCTGAAAGAAGAGGGCGCGCGAATTACCGAGGAATTGCTTAAAACCAAGGATAGCATGGAAATTGTTGACAAAATGCTTATTCCCGCGTTGGACAAAGCAGGTGCGGAATTTGAAAGCGGAAAAATTTTCCTTCCCCAGCTTATTATGGCGGCGGGAGTCGCTCAGGCAGCGTTTGAAGTCATAAAGAATCATATGGCGAAAAGCGGCGGTGAGTCGGTCAGCAAGGGAAAAGTTGTGCTTGCCACAGTCAAGGGTGATATTCACGACATAGGCAAGAATATTGTCAAGGTGCTGTTGGAAAATTACGGTTTTGAGGTAATAGATTTAGGCAGAGACGTTCCACCCGAAACTGTTCTGGAAGCTGCCGTAAAGCACAATGTCAAGCTTGTGGGACTTTCCGCGCTTATGACAACAACCCTTGCTTCAATGGAGGAAACTGTAAAGCTTTTGCATAACAAAAACGTTCCATGCAAAATTGTGGTAGGGGGAGCGGTACTTACACCCGAATACGCCGAAAAAATCGGAGCGGATTTCTACGCCAAAGACGCAAAAGAAACAGTTGACGCCGCGCGCAAGGTTTACTCGGTTTAAAAATAAAAAATAGGACAGGGAACGGTACCCTGTCCTATTTCTGTTTAAAAAGCTATCATACGTCATTATGGCTCGTCCTGAACGGCGCAAGAGGAATATCTTATCTTTCCAGCAATCGCAGTTATCCTTATAAAAAATCAAATTATTATCTTCCAAATAAGTGACAAACTTCAATGCAATTTCTCTGTCAGCCGAAGATAATTCTCTGTTAATATAGTCCTTGATATTTAGTTCGGACATAGCTTTTCCTCCATATTTTACCGCTTCAGCAAAGGAAGCAAAAAGTCGATAATTTCCGCCGCTGCATCGCAGCAGTCCTCGGAAAAAAGCTTCTCAAACCAGTTTTTGCAAGGGACTGTCTGCAATTCTCCCCTTTTGCGGTACGCCGTACCCGCAGGCGGCATTGGCTTATCGTTGACCGCCCACACCGCTTCAAGTATTTTCCACGCATTTACATGAGCAAGGTATCTCTTTTTCAGCAAGTCAGCCGTTTCAAGCTTTATTTTCACCGTCATAAGCCAATGATACAGACCGTCCCTGACCTTTTGCGGAATGCAGTAATTCTCGTATTTTTGCTTAGCAAGAGCCATTATTTCTGATAACCGACCGTCTCTGTCAAACGCAATTTCAGCGTCAAGATAGTGATAAACGTCCATAGGCTCGGCGTTTAGCTTTTCTGCGGCGTATTCGTAAGTCAAGAATGAAGTTTCCACAAGAATACCGTCGGTAAAATGCGTTTCAAAGCAATGCTTGTCGCACAGCACAATAACG
The DNA here is from genome assembly GCA_947089135.1 of uncultured Clostridia bacterium. Lineage (GTDB taxonomy): Bacteria > Bacillota > Clostridia > Oscillospirales > Ruminococcaceae > RGIG8773. The sequence continues at coordinate 82,228 of CAMUJF010000002.1, read as the reverse complement.
TCAACGTCTGAATTTTCAGAAGCGCAGCCGCAGGCAGCAGAGCCTGTAAGAAGTACTCCGCTTACGGTTTTGTCGCCCGTAAGCTTTTCAAGCTCGCGGTTGAAAATGTCACGCTGTTTTGTGCTGTTTCCAAAATTACTCATCATTGCGGCTCGTCCTGAACGGCGCAAGAGGAATACCGTTCTTGCTGAACAGAGTCACATCGCCGTAATTTGTCCAGTTATAGCGCAGATAAAGAGGCTCTGCCACCTCTGCCGAACGGACGAATATCTTGTCTCCGCGTATCTCGGCATCAGCAGGAACGTACTTCTTATCAATGCCCGCTATCTCAAAACCGACGATCTTTTCGCCCTTTACATCAAAGCCGTCCCCCGCGTGGTCGAAGCTAAGCAAGATACCGCCATCTGTACAGAGATAGGAATTATAGATCGGCCCATAAGCTTCGTCCTCGGAAATTTTTCCGTACACATGATACATAGCCTGCAATGCAAGACGGTATCCAACAGGCTCTTTGTCAAGAGGGTGAATGTTGTTGAACTCGCCCTTGTCAAGAGCAACGGCAATTCCCGTGTTTGCCGTGGTTTGGTGTACTCTCATCTGCGCCTCGCGTATCTTGCACCAGTGCTTGAAATCCTCGTCTCCCTCGTTCATGAACATAGGAAGCTGCACAAACAGGAACGGCAGGGAATCGTCCTCCCAGTCGGTGCGCCACTGCTCGATAAGAGCCTTGAAAAGTTTGTAGTAAGTATCGGGCTTGTGGTCGTCGCTTTCGCCCTGATAGTAAATAAATCCTGCAAGAGTGTAGGGGCAAACTCTTTTTATCATTGTCTCATAAAGTCCCGATGGACGGAACGGCGACTTGGGACCAAGAGGCTCCGGCCATCGGTTGGGACCCGCATACTCCTGAGCGCCCTCCCATGTGGGGTTCGGGGTGGTTGCATAGTACTCGTTTATCTTAGGCTGCCATGCGTTGTACCATTCCTCATATTCCGCAAGCTCTGCCAGATAGCCCTCAAAGGTCTTGTCCTCCATAGCCTTGTCGTATTCGTCAACATAGGACTTCGTATCAACGTCCTGCTCCAACATTTTTCTGCCAGTCCATGCAGAAGCGGAAGTACCTCCCCAGTTGCAGCCGATAACGCCCACTGTAACGCCAAGCTCTGCGGCAAGCTTTCTTGCGAAGTAAAATCCTACCGCCGACCAACACTTTGCCGATTCGGGAGAAGCCGTTGCCCAACTTCCGTTTCTTTCCGCAAAGTGGAAATAATCGTCTATATAGGCAATTTTCTGAGTGTAGTAGAACCGCACGTTTACGTCCTCGGTCAAAGCAGCAATGTCTTCCTTTCCGGTAAGGGAATTCTGAAGCTCCAGCTCCATATTGGACTGTCCGCCCGCAAGCCAGACCTCGCCTATCATAACGTCGCACAGAATTATCTCGCTGCCGTTTCCGTCCGTCGCTTTAAGCTCGTAAGGACCTCCCGCCTCCATAGGAGGAAGAACCGCCGTCCATTTTCCGCCCACAGCGGTCGCCTCTGCAGAATTGCCGCCTATTTCTATCTTCACCTTAGTGAAGTTATAGGCATTTCCCCAAATCGTAATATTTTTGTTTCTCTGAAGCACCATATGATCCGTAAAAATTGCCGCGAAATTAAAGCCTGCCATATCAAAAACCTCCGTATAGTTAATTATGCGCATATGAGTCCGTCCCGGCGCATTGCTTCCGATATGTACATTTTACCACAAACCTCTGTCAAAATCAATACGGCTGAAAAACAAAGGACAAATAATTTTACAAATACAAAAAAGAGACGCCTAAACGTCTCTTTTTAAAATCATATTTTTGCAATTTTAGCATAATTAACCATAAGCTTTTTAGTACCCACGCTGTCGAACGCGACTTCAAGCATAGCGTCGTTGCTTATTTTCTTTACCGAAATCACCGTTCCGTCGCCGAAAACGTTGTGCCTTACCCTTTCACCCACGGAAAAATCAGCGTTTATACCCTTTTTGCTCTGCTCCGCCTTTCTGTTGGCAAGCTCGCTTTTCAGGCTGTACTTGGGAGTACTCTGAACTATCGTTTCGTCTGCTCCGGAGGATTCGTCTGTACGCACCGTACTGTCGATTTTTTCAACGTAATCCTTGCCGATCTCCTTTACGAAACGGGATATCAGATTTCTGTTTGTAAAGCCGAAAAGCATTCTCTGCTTGGCGTAAGTAATAAACAGCTTTTCCTTGGCGCGGGTTATTGCCACATAGGCAAGACGGCGCTCCTCCTCCATATCCTCCTGAGTGTCCATGCTTCGGTTTCCGGGGAATATACCCTCCTCTGCACCCACAATGAACACTGTCGGGAACTCCAAACCCTTTGCACTGTGCATTGTCATCAGGGACACCGCGTTATCATCGCTGTCAAGCTTGTCAAGGTCTGTGTAAAGGCTTATTTCCTCCAAGAAACCTGAAAGGCTCGCTTCGTCCCCGTTGGCTTCCTCGTACTGGGTCATAGTTGTTTTAAGCTCGCTGATGTTTTCCAGTCTGCCTATACCCTCGTCTCCGAGAGCCTTCATGGCGTTGGCGTAACCCGTTTTATCAAGCAGCTCGTCAAGCAGCTCGCTCAGTGAATGAGTTTCCGCAAAATCAGAAAGATGTATGAATATATTCGCCGTTTTGACAAGCACCAGACTCTTTTTTGACAGTACCGGATAGCTTGCGCAGTCCCGCATTACTTCAATTGGAGAAATATTCAAATCGCCCGATATCTGTTCTATCATGGAAACGGTAGCGTCTCCGATACCGCGCTTCGGTTCGTTTATTACCCTTTTGAACCGCAGCATATCCCTGTTGTTGTTTAACAGAGCAAGATAAGATGTTATGTCCTTAATTTCCTTGCGGTCGTAGAACTTCATGCCGCCGATGACTCTGTACGGAATACCGCTTCTCGTGAACGTCCTTTCAAGACTGTTGGACTGAGCGTTCATGCGGTACAGAACGGCAAAGTCTTTATAGCTTGCGCCTTTGTCCACAGCGGAAAGTATCTCGTCCGCCACATAAGCGGACTCTGCGGATTCGTCAATGGCCCTGTAAACCGTTACCTTGGAACCGTCCCCCGCGGACGTCCACAAACGTTTCTCCTTGCGCGCCTCGTTGTTGGCGATAACGGAGTTTGCCGAGTTAAGTATATTCTGAGTGGAGCGGTAATTCTGCTCAAGACGTATTACCTCGGCGTTTTCAAACTGATGCTCGAAGCCGAGAATATTCTCGATAGTCGCCCCGCGGAACCTGTATATAGACTGATCGTCGTCGCCCACAACGCAGATATTCTTGTGTCCCTCGGAAAGCAGCGACACAAGCCTGAACTGCGCCTGATTGGTGTCCTGATACTCGTCCACCATAATGTATTTATAGATCTTGCGGTAATGGTCAAGTACGTCTGAATCTTTCTCAAAAAGCTCAACGGTAAGACGGATTATATCGTCAAAATCCAAAGCGTTCGCGTCACGCAGACGGGTCTGGTAAAGCCGATAGAGCTTTGCTATACCCATTTTGCGGTAATCTCCCTTAGCCGCGTTTTCAAATTCGTCAGGGTCTATGAGCTTATCCTTAGCCGAGGATATCATGCTCAGCACCATTCGCGGCGGAAACGCCTTATCAGACAGATCAAGAGGCTCATAGCAGCTTTTCAGCAGCCGCTGACTGTCGTCGCTGTCATAAATTGTAAAGCTTGAGGTATAGTAGCCCAGCTTTTCTATCTCCCTGCGGAGTATCCGCACGCACGCCGAATGGAATGTAGCCGCGCATATTTTATCAGCGTCGTTTCCCAGCATGGAGGCAAGACGTTCTTTAAGCTCTCCCGCCGCCTTGTTGGTAAATGTTATCGCCAGTATATTCCAAGGCTTTATTCTTTCCGACGCGACAATGTCCGCAAGCCTCGAAACGGTATCCTCATCACGGCTTCCGTCGTAGGATTCAAGAAACGCTATATCCTCGTCACTTGCGGAAGCCGGAACGTATTCGTCTCTATAGGCGTTGCCGAACGTTACCATATTTGCAATACGGTTAACCAGCACCGATGTCTTGCCGCTTCCCGCGCCCGCAAGCACAAGAAGAGGTCCATTGACAGTAAAGACCGCCTTTTTCTGCATATCGTTAAGCTGCCCAAAGTATTTTTCCAGAGCGGCTCTTTTTGCCCCCGTAAATCTTTGACTGTTAGTCATATTACCCTCCAATAAAATAATTACAGCAAACCAAAAAGGTTTAAAAATTTATAATTGTCTGCAATATCCGCAAATCATATGTAAGCTTTTGATTTTTCAGTTTCTTTGACCTTTGTCAATTCCAATCCGTCATTTCCTTTAACGGCGGTCAGTTTACGAATAAGCATATTATACCACATTGCGCGGTCAAAAGAAAGTACATTTTTTTATTTTTAACATTTTTATAATATTTATGTTTGAAAAATTCCGAATAAAACTTTTGAGTATCATAAACACTGCATAAATAAATGATTTGCGGGACATACTCTTTTTTGAAGAACGTCCCTGCCGGGAAACAAACTGTCAAACAGAAAGGAATTTTATTCCAATGACTAATAATAAAGAACAATGGTCGTCCCGCTTCGGATTTATCATGGCGGCGGCGGGATCGGCAATAGGATTAGGAAATCTATGGAAATTTCCTTACATCACCGGGACTAACGGCGGCGCGGTATTCCTGCTGCTGTACATCGTTTTTCTTGTGCTTCTTGGTATACCTATTCTTTTATCGGAGCTTTCCATAGGCAGATTTGCGGGAATGAACGCCATAGATTCCTGTAAAAAGATCAACTCCAAATGGGGCTTTGCGGGAGCATTCGGTATAGCAGGAGCATTCGGCGTAATGTCAAGCTACTGCGTAGTGGGCGGCTGGGTAATACGGTACATCATCAACAGCGTCACAGACAGCAGCATGAGCGCGGAGTATTTTTCGGAATTTTCCTCACGGGGCTTAGAACCTATACTATGGACGTTTGTATTTATGGTTGTGACCTGTTTCATCGTCACAGGCGGAGTAGCCAAAGGAATTGAAAGGGTAAGCTCCATACTGCTGCCGATACTGATAGTATTCCTTTTCGGAATAATGATCTACAGCCTAACTCTGCCGAACGCTATCGAGGGAGTCAAATTCTTTTTAGTACCGGATTTCTCGGAGATAGACGGTTTTTCGGGGTTCATGCGCATAGCGCTCAACGCCATGGGACAGGTTTTCTTTTCCCTTTCTTTGGGAATGGGTACCCTTATCACCTACGGAAGCTATCTTCCCAAAGAAAGCAGGCTTTTGCAAAGCACTGTTACAGTAGTGGTAATGGATACCATTATAGCTTTAGCGGCCGGGTTTGCAATACTCCCCGCTGTGTTTTCCTTCGGACTTGAACCGGGAGGCGGCTTCGGACTTATTTTCCAGACGCTTCCCGTGGTTTTCAGCCGAATGAACGGCGGTACGTTTATAGCGGCTATATTTTTTGTACTGGTGCTTTTCGCGGCTCTTACGTCGTCTATCTCGCTGCTTGAAGTAATAGTAGCGTGGGTGTGCTCAAAAACAAGGCTTACCCGCACATGGGCGGCAATAATAGTATCCGCTCTGATTTTTGCCGCAGGAAGCCTCGCTTCCCTGTCGGTCGGAGCCGTCCCTCAGCTTTCGGTAGGAGACGTGCCGCTTTTCAACTTTTTCACATTCGTATCCGATAAAGTAATAATGCCTTTGGGAGGCTTCTTCATCTGCCTGCTCACAGGCTGGATATGGGGCATACCAAACGCTTCGGAGGAGATATCCAACTCAGGAAAACTTAAATTCCGTGCAAGAAAGCTTTTTTCGGTAACTGTCAGATATATCGCTCCCGCGCTGATTGCCGTAATTTTCGTTACCTCCGTTTTCGGCGGCGAGTGACCGCTCCCTGCGCCGTTCTTCCCCAAGCCGCTGCCGCAAGGGAGAACGGTACATATTTTTGACTAAAAAATTTGGTATTTTTAATAAAAATTATTTACTTTTTTTCGGGAAAGGTGTATAATATGCTTATGAATTATCCGCCGAAAGGACGTGTCGAATTGAAAATCGACTTTAACCGTAAATATAATACTATCGCTGTCTACTGCATTCTGACTTTTGCAGTATGTCTCGCGCTTGTGCTTGTATGTATCGGATTTCCGACAATAAGCGGCTACATAAAAACCTTTTTCAAGGTCATCGCTCCCGTAACATGGGGCGTTGTTATCGCTTATGTATGCAATCCGATAATGAAATCATTTGAACGCGCCCTGACAAAGCTGCTGTGCAAAAAGAAACAGCGCCCCAAGCTTTGCCGTTATCTGAGCGTTTTTGTGAGTATGCTCCTGCTTATCGCGGTGATATCCCTGCTGTTGACGCTGATAATCATTCAGGTCAGAGACAGCCTTATGGAGATCCTTTACAATATTCCCGCATACATCGCACAGCTCGAAAGCCTCGCCACAAAATTTCTGGGCGACTACCCTGAAATAGTAGCTGAACTGGAAGCACAGCTTGAAACTATTCAGCCGAAGCTTATTGAATTTGCCAATAATATCATACCAAAGATCGGAGACATTTCCATAAAGGTCAAGGACGGCGCTATAGGTTTCGTAATAGCTCTGAAGGACTTCATTATCGGCTTTATAGTAGCCATTTACCTGCTCATCAGCAAGGAGACCTTTATCGCTCAGGCGCGCAAGGTAATGTATGCAATATTCCCGAAAAATGTGGGAAGAAGCATACTGAGAGTTTCTGCAAGGGCAAATTCCACTCTTTCGGGATTTCTTTCGGGAAAGCTTGTTGACTCATTCATAATCGGAACAGCCTGTTTTATAGTAATGACAATATTCAGTTGGGACTTTGCAGTACTCATCAGCGTTATTATCGGCGTTACCAATATTATCCCGTTTTTCGGACCGTTTTTCGGAGCGATACCAAGCGCGCTGCTCCTGCTTATGGCTGCGCCCAGGCAGGTCATTCCCTTTGTAATTTTCATCATTATTCTCCAGCAGGTAGACGGAAACATTCTCGGACCGAAGATACTCGGCGATTCAACAGGTCTCTCTCCATTCTGGGTAATGTTCGCTATCTTCGTTGGCGGAGGACTTTTCGGTTTCGCGGGAATGCTTCTGGGTGTGCCTATATTTGCTGTGGTATACGCACTTTTCAGCGAGTTTGTAGCGTACCTGCTCAAGAAAAAGAAGCTTTCCCACCGCACCTCCGACTATAGCGATTTTGATATAAATAACCCGCCTCCGTCTCCGGTCATATCCGCGCCGGCGGCGTCTGTTACCAAGGACGGCGACAGCAAGTCCGAAAAGGCTGTAAACGTAAAAAAATAACCGAAAGAGCGTCTCCGTTAGCATAATGACAGGAGACGCTTTGTCTTTAGGAAGCAAAGTTATCTTATTACAAAAAAATTATTAAAATTTTTTTAAAATGAAAAAAATTGCCTTTTTGAATTGTATTTATTATGAAAAATGAATTTTGCTAACCAATTTTTCAAATTTACCGAAAGGACTGATCTTTATGACAATTTCCAAGCGCGTATCAAAACTTGCGGCAGCCGCTGCCGCAGCGGTAATGGCTTTGTCGGCGATCCCTGCGGTACCCGTTTCGGCGGCTATCGACCTGAAAAATCTTCCCGTTCCCCTTGAGGAGGACAATTCAAAAGCATTTTCCAAAATCATTCCAGAACTGTACAGCGCGAAAAACGACAGCTATTGGGGAGAAACTTATACGGAATTGAAATGGAAGCCTGTCAAGGGTGCGCTGTACTACAAGGTTTATAAAAAGACTGACGGCGAAGGAAATAAGTGCATTGCCAACGTTTTCGAAACGGAATACACGGATTACAGCAGCTACGGTACAAGCGAATATAAGATAAAGGCTGTGACATTTACTTACTCCGACGAAAAAGTTCTCACAAAATTTTCCAACATTGTTGAGGTCAAGGCGGCGAAAAAAAGCGAGCCAAGCTATTACGACTATGATGACGGTTACGTCAGTGCAGACGCCGGCGCTTCGTACGAAGATGACGAAGACATCTCCTCCGACGCTCCTATTGAAGGCGACGACGATATTTTCCTTGACGAGGAAAATGATTATGCATATGCACCTATACCCGCTCCCGCGGAAACATTGGGAACAAACGCTGCTTATGTACCCGTCAATACCGAAGAGTACGGCAAGTCCGAGGAAAGCGGCTACAAAAAGGCGGCTGTAAGTCCCTTGTCAACGTTTTCCGCGGACGTAGACACAGCTTCTTATGCAAACCTGCGGCGGCTGATAAACGACGGAGACCGCGTTCCCAAAGACGCGGTGCGTATTGAGGAAATGCTCAACTATTTTGACTATGATTACAAAAAGCCTGCGGGCAACTCCCGATTTGCGGTGACAACAGAGCTTTCCGACTGTCCGTGGAATGACAAGGCTCAGCTTCTTTCTGTGGGAATTCAGGGCAGGGAGCTTGAAAAAACTCCCGACAGCAACCTTGTTTTCCTCATCGACACAAGCGGCTCTATGGACAGCGAGGACAAGCTGGAGCTTGCCTGCAAGTCCATAAGAAAGCTTTCAAAAACTCTCGGCAAAAACGACCGCGTTTCCATAGTCACTTATTCCGGCGAGGAACGAGTCATACTTGCGGGAGCGCGGGGAGATCAGGTAAATACTGTAAACGCGCTGACCACCATACTTGAAGCGGACGGCGTTACCAACGGCGAAAGCGGTATTCAGGCTGCCTATGCGATCGCGGAAAAATACTTTATCAAAGACGGCAACAACCGCATTATACTCTGTACGGACGGCGATCTGAACGTGGGTATTTCCGACGAGTCAGAGCTTAAAAAGCTTGTTGAGGAAAAGCGCAGAAGCGGCGTATACCTGTCGGTAATGGGCTTCGGCACGGGAAATATCAAGGACAACAAAATGGAAACTCTCGCCGACAACGGCAACGGCAGCTATCACTATGTCGACTCGGAGACAGAGGCGGAAAAGATATTTGTCAAGGAACGCAGCAGCACTCTTTACACTATTGCAAAGGACGTTAAGATACAGGTTGAGTTCAATCCTCAGAACGTTGAGGGATACCGTCTTATCGGCTATGACAACAGACGGCTTGCAAACGAGGACTTCACCGACGATACCAAGGACGCGGGCGAAGTCGGCGCGGGAGGAAGCGTTACCGCTCTGTACGAGATAATCCCTGCGGCGGGAAAAACATCGTCGGTACTGAAATATCAGAAATCCGAACCCCGCGCTGAGTTTTCTGGCGAACTGCTTACCGTAAAAGTACGCTATAAGAATCCCGACGACGGAAAGAGCTATCAGGTAACCAATATCGTTGACAGAGCCGACTATTCCTCCAAAATGAGCAATAATATGAAGCTTGCATGCGCAGTTACCGAGTTCGGGCTTGTCCTGAAAGACAGCGGCTATAAAGGCACGGCGGACGTTACCCATGCTCTCACGCTTGCAAAAAGTCTCAAAGACCCCGATATATACGAAAAGGAGCTTGTTACTCTTATCTCAAAGTATCAAAAGGATAACAAAGTATCGGAATAAAAATTTAAGCGGAGCGTCCGAAAATGGGCGCTCCGCTTTTTTATACTAATCCCCTTTAGAATTATGGAGCATCTCCCGCTGTAAAAAATTTGCATATATGATTTTTTGCGGCGGGAGCTTCCCATAATTCAAAGAGGGATTAGGGAATTAATTTTTAAACTTGCACCCCCGTGCAAATTCCTCAAATAAACTCGAAAGCTTTTCATCAAGTTTTTTGCGGCTGTTGGGCTTGTGAAGCTCCATAGTGCAGTCGAGCAGTTCACTTTCATCAATATGTAACAGATATGAAATTCGATGAACGCTTTTATTTCTCATTTCGGCGCGAAGCTTGAAAATGCCGTACTCCACTGATTTTACCTCAAAAAATTCAGCCTTGTCGTACTGTTTTTCCCAAGCCTTGCGAATATTTTCATCGCTCATATCGCAGTCAAGCTCGGCGGCTATGCCAAGATAAAATTCCGCAGATGACTCTGCGCCCTCTTTGGGATAATATTCGTAAGCACGATATATTTCCGCTATACCGCCGTCACCCATATCGGTAAAATGTCTGTCACGGGGAGGGTGAATTTCAACCTTTTGGTCGGAGAGCAGTTCAACGTCAACAGGTGGATATGGGTCGGGTTTTTGAGATCTTGCATATTTCTCCGATATTCTAAATGCGTTTATGACAGCATTGCCTAAATCTGTTGACGAGGCGTTGTTTGGAAACTTCACAGTTTCGTTTCCGTCTATGCGTCCGTATCCTTGATTGTCATCTGAAGAGATCAAAGCCGATACACTGTATATCCCCTGTTCATTCATATTAATACCACAGTGCATATATTTTTTGTTAAATGCCCTATATGATTTACATTTTGTTTCTTTGAGATAAAATAAATCTTCATCGCGTTCGGCTCGGGTTCTTGCATCAACAGGACTTATTCGTATATGCTCAAAAGCGTCCAAAATTGCTTCGCCGATAACTTCTGGGGATTCGGTATCGTTAAGCTTACGATACCACGCCATAAAAGTTCCATAATAACCTATTGTGGTTATATAAGGCACAACAAACAGCCGGTGTTCACCCTTGAATACACCAACAGACCACGGAAAAGTATTTTCCTTGCAATATTTATGGCTCAATTCCTTTTTTTCATATTTGGCAATTCTCCGCATAATTTCTTCATAACTAAATTTCATTTCTTTCAGCATTTCCATATATCCTGTCAAATCATTTTTTTCATACTCGGCAATTCGCCGCATTGTTTCTTCGTAACTAAGTTCCATTTTTTTCATCCTTTCACAATTACAATAGATATATTATAATCCATTTTTGATGTTTTGGAAAGATTTATTCAGTGTTTCCTTAGTATTGGCGTTTATTCGGTATTCCGCACAGGTCTTTGACAACCTCACCCGCAATTATCAGTCCTGCAACGGAAGGCACAAAAGCCGTGCTGCCGGGGACTGTTCTTTTTCCGCACTCTTCCTCCGACGGGAGCGGCATTACGGGCGGTTCCTTTGAGTACACGACCTTTAGCTTTTTCACTCCCCTTTTTCGCAGCTCCGTACGCATTACACGCGCAAGGGGGCAAACCGACGTTTTGTAAATATCCTCGACCTCGAAAGCGGCGGGATCAAGCTTGTTTCCCGCCCCCATAGAGCAGATTATCGGCACGTCCGCCGCCTGCGCTTTCATCACCAGTTCTATTTTTGCGGAAACCGTGTCCACAGCGTCCACAACGTAATCGTAAAGAGTAAAATCAAACTCGTCCGAATTTTCGGGAAGAAAGAATTTTCTGTACACCGTCACCTGAGCTTCGGGATTTATCACCGCGATACGCTCTTTCATCACGTCGGTCTTATACTGTCCCACCTTGTCAAGAGTAGCTATTATCTGACGGTTTATGTTAGTAACGCTTACAGTGTCGCTGTCGATAAGGTCGAGAGCGCCAACCCCCGAACGGGCAAGAGCCTCCGCGGCGTGACCTCCCACGCCGCCTATTCCGAAAACCGCAATACGTGAATTTCTCAGCTTTTCCATACCGTCCCTGCCGAGAAGAAGCTCCGTGCGGGAAAATTGATCCATAATTCCGCCTCCCGATAAAAATGTACTTTATAGATATTATACAGCATTTTCCGCAGTTTGTACATATAAATCTCTATTCGGCAAAATATTTTTATGCCGTTTATGCCGTGATTTTGGGATTTGTACTTGTTATACTAATCCCCTTTAGAATTATGGAGAAGTTTCCGCTGCAAAGAATTTGCATATATGATTTTTTGCGGCGGGAACCTCCCATAATTCAAAGAGGGATTAGTATTAAATGCCAAAAAAGCCAAAAGTATCAAAATGCGGCAAAGCATGAAGCTTTGCCGCGGTTTTTATTAAAAGTATGAAACGCTGATGTTCTTGCCCATCGCTTTCAGCTTTTTGCTTACCTCGTCGATAAGCTGCATTTTAACGTTGAAGTTAATGGGCAAAGCGGGGTTCTGATGCGCGGGATTTACCGCCCGTCCCACATAGAAACTTATGTCAGTGGCTTCCTCGAAAAGCATATGGGCGATTCGGGACGCGCCGTCCTTTTTCATGCTCAGATCGCTTATGCTTATGCTTCCGTTAAGGTAGCTGTCGGCGTACTCAAGAACCTTTGTCATAGTAACAACGCCCTCGGTAACAAGGTCTATGCCCTCTATTTTAGCTATGGGAGGAATTTCAGGATCAAAGTAGTCAAGACATGGAACGACGGGCTTTCCCAGATATTCGGAGGCAAGCTTGGAGGTAGTTCCGCCGCAGACAATGTGCTTTCCCTCCTTGGCAAAGAAAAGAGTCTGCATTTTTTTCAGGTCTCCCGGATTTGAGGGAGGTCCTATCATAAGGCTGACCGGTATCCTCTGGCGTATCTTTACCGCCGCGACGGTTGTGTCGTCGCCGGGTTCGCCGCCGTAAAGGTCATTGCATTCGTCCAGAAGAAGCTGGGAAATGCCTTTTGCGGACATCTTCTTATCGTAGTTTCCTACCATAAAATCAATAATGCTGTCACGCTGCCAGCCGAAGTTGAGGGTCTTTCCCACGCCCGCATAGATCGCTCCGTCGCTCATAGCGATGAACACGTCGTTCTTTTCAAGCTGGAGCTTTGATTTATAGATAGTCTTTCCGCCTATCTCCATGCTTGTGCGGGGGTACTCAAAGTTTTCTCCGCCGCGAAGCATTATGACCTGCGGGTTATCGTACTGGATTATCTCCGCCTCGCTGTTGTTCGTAATGCGTATTATGGTGAACGTGGAGTAAGCCACGCCGCGCTTTTCGCAGACGGGCAGCGTAGCCGCGATAGTGGAAACGCATTCCTCTACGCTGAGATTGTTAGCGATCATTGTAGAGATTATCTTAGAGGTCAGGGTGGACAGAATACACGCCTTTACGCCGCTTCCCAGACCGTCGGCAAGCACAAGAACAAGGCTGTTTTCGTTCTGGTCCACGATCTCGATATGGTCGCCGCAGAGCTGCTCGCCTTTTTTGTTTACGCTTTTAAAGCCTATATCCGTACACAAATTATTCATCTGCAAGAGTCTCCTTCAGCTTAGTCAGCGCGATCTTGGTCTCGGCAGTGGTCTCGCCCAGCAGGGACGCTATCTCCTGTACTACGCGCATCTGCTTGTCAATGACCTTGTCGGTGATCTCCACCGCCTGCATATTGGTGTTTTCCTTTTTGACGCGGCGGTTTTCCTCTCCCGTAATATCGCGCATTATGCTCATGATTATGTGGTAATTCCTGTCGTAGATGATAGTTTCCTCCACATAAAGCTGATATTCCGCAAGGTATGTTTTCTTCTCGTAAACGTTTCTGTTGTTGTCCAGAACGTTCATGTACTCGGTAGGGTTGAGTATCCTTATAACGGGACAGCCCAGTACGTCGGACTGGTTCTTAATGTTCATCATGCTGCAGGCCGCCTTGTTGATGAGCTGTACTTCAAAGTCCTCGTTAAGTACAAGAATACCGTTGGGAGTATTGTTGATGATGTTGTCCGAGAAAGACTCGGCTTTCTCCTTAAGGTATGGCAGACACATAGTAAAGTCAGCCTTGCCCTGATATACCGCAACGGCTTTTTCGCGGCAGGTATTGTAACCGCAGCTTCCGCAGTTCAGCTCATGGTCTGGAGTGGTCTTGCCCATTTTCATGAGTATCTCCTTGATCTGAGCCTCGCTGGGGTAGTCCTTGAAGCCTGACTCAACGGCAAAATCCTTTTTGATCTCCTCCGAGGCGGGAACATTGTCAACGGTGTCGTTTTTGCCCGCATATCTGTCAATTGCAAGGAAATTCCTTACAGGCTCGGGCTTCTCGTTTTCCATTACGGGACCGCCTATGCAGCTTCCCGCGCAGGCGGACATTTCCACAAAACAGCCCTTGATATCGCCGTTTCTGATGTCTTCAAGAGTCTTCATGCAATTTTCCATTCCGTCAACGGTGATAAAGCTGTATGGCAAACCATCGGTATCCATAGAGCGGATAATACCTCCCGTTGTAGGGAACAGCGCTGAGCGGTTGTGTTCGCTTTCGTCGGGACAGTTTTCTATTACAATACCCTCGTCCTTAAGCCAACCGGAAAGCTCGCCGTATGTAAGTACCGTGTCAACGTGCTCTCTGTATTTGTCCGCTTCCTCTTTTTTGGAAATGCATGGACCGATAAACACCGTATAGGCGTCGGGATTTTCCTCCTTTATGCGCTTGCAGTGCGCCTGCATTGGAGACAGAACGTGCGCCAGATGAGCAAGCTGATCGGTGTAATACTTCTGTATAAGCGTGTTTACCGTGTGGCAGCAGGAGGAAATAAGCACGTCGGCTTTACCCTCGGCAAGAATTTTTTCATACTGCTTTTTGACGATCTCCGCGCCTATGGAGGTCTCCTCCGCAGAGTGGAAACCGAGCTTTTTCAAAGCATTTTTCATTGCCGTAAGTCCGACGTTGTAATTAGCCGCAAAGGATGGCGCAAGGCTCGCGATGACATTTTTGCCGTCCGCAATGGCGTTCTTCACCCTGTCAACGTCGTTTTTGATCTGCTTTGCGTTCTGAGGACATACAACATAGCAGGTACCGCAGAGGATACAGTCGTTTTGCAGGATATGCGCCTGATTTCCCGAAAATTTGATAGACTTAACAGGACAGTGCCTTATGCACTTGTAGCAGTTCCTGCAATTGGAAGTTTTTAACTGGAGATAATTAACGTTTCCCGTCATAGCGTTCAATATCCTTTCCCTGAAAATTCAATGACAGGACTTAAGCCTGTACTTTTGCCATAACATATTTGCTGAATATCTCCGAGAAATTCTCGGGAGAAACTCCGCAGACCACCTCTTCGTCCACCTTTATGGTAACGCCGGTGGTGCATTTTCCGAGACAGAAAGCAGCCGCTAAGTTCACCTTGTCCTCAAGGTGATTTTTCTCAATATTTTCTTTCATCAGCTCAATTATTTTGTACGAGCCCCTCAAATGGCAGGAGCTTCCAACGCAAACGTATACATTCATAATTCAACACCCTTATCTGTAAAAATTTGTATTAATTTCACATACTAACGGAACAGCCATCCCTATAAAACGAATTGTGCAAACCGACCCGCCCCTTGAGGGGGCGAGCGTAAAGTAAAAACTGCTGATTACCAAAACGGGGGTGACTCAGCCCGCGGGGACTCCCCGCTACAGTTCAAGAACGAAAATAGCGTCCCGAATGCTCTTTTCGGCAGCCTCCTTTCCGTACTTGTCAACAGCAAGCTTATCCTTTGGACCGTGGGTAAGGCACGCCGCGCCGCCTATGCAGCCGTCTATGCAAGCCATACCCTCTATAAAGTTTTCTCCGCCAACACCCTTCTGAGCTTTCAGAAGAGCGGTGCGGCAGTTGTCGATACCGTCGCATACCGCGGCTTTCAGCTTGAACACGTCGTCGGGAATATCCATTTCTTTAAGCGCGTTTGCAACCGCGTCGGAAAGTCCTCCGCTGCGGGCAAAAATTCTTCCGTAGTAAGAAGCGTTGTCCAGAGGCTCCGATTCCAGACCCTCCAACGCCACGCTCTTTGCGTCGAACAGAGCCTGCAATTCCTCAAAGGTGATAACGTTATCAATATACGGACTTACCGTTTCCTTTTGGCACTCGGCTTTTTTGGCGGTGCAGGGTCCGATAAATACGATTTTACAGTTCGGCTCGTGCTTTTTCATGTATCTGGCAATTTCAGCCATAGGAGACAGATTGTGAGAGATCTTGTCTTTCATATCGGGGAACTGGGTCTCTATGTACTTTACGAAAGCCGGGCAGCATGAACTTGTCAAAAAACCCTTTTCAACCAGCTCGGAAGCCTCCTTGAACGCAACCATGTCAGCGCCGAGAGCCGCTTCCATAACGCTTCGGAAACCGAGTTCCTTAAGTCCCGAAACGACCTTTCCGAGGGGTACGGAGAACTGTCCCGAAATAGACGGAGCAACCACCGCATGGACATTGTATTTTGTGTTGTTTTCGGAATTTTTCAGCATTTCAATAGTGTCCAGAATAAAGGACTTGTCGCTGATCGCGCCGAACGGACACTGATAAACGCAGGCTCCGCAGGCGATACACTTTTCATCATCTATCTTGGCGCAGCGGTTCTCGTCAATGGATATAGCCTTGGGCTTGCAGGCTCTTACGCAGGGACGCTCGCTTTTTACTATCGCCGAGTACGGACACGCAGCCAGACATCTTCCGCACTCAACGCACTTGGATTTGTCAATTACCGCCTTGTGGTTCTCAATCCTGATAGCGTCCTTGGGACACGCGTTCATGCATCGGTGAGCGATACAGCCGCGGCACGCCTGTGACACCTGTATTCCGTCAACGGGACACTCATCGCAGGCAATAGGCAGCACCTCGATAACGTTGCTTGTCTTGCCGTTATTCATGGCAAATTTTACCCGCTCGTTCACAATGGCGCGCTCTTTGTAGATACAGCAGCGCATCGTCGGCTGAGGACCCGGAACTATAGTCTCCGCAATGCCGAGAAGTCCCTCTTCAAGCCTGTCCTCAAAGGCAAGCTTCGCCACTTCGCGCAGGACTTTGTATTTAAGCTCCTGCACACTGGTATCAAACATCATTGTATATCATTCCTTTCAAAGTATATAAGTGATTTCTATTTACGCTTGTACGCCGTGAAAGTCATAGCTTTTCTTCGTCACGCCAGCCTTTGCACACGTCCGCCCAGCCCGCGGGTTTAGCGTACCGCTCCAGCTCCGCGCAGGTAAACTCAGCCGCACTGTTTGAACTGCCGCAGGCGGGAAAAACCGTCTCAAACCGTCTCAGGGACTCGTCCAGCCAAACCTGTACGCCGTCGTTTACCGCAAATGGACAAACGCCTCCTACGGCATGACCGATAAGCCTTTCCGCGTCCTCAAAGGAAAGCATTTTCGCTTTCAGACCGAAATGCTCCCTAAAACGCTTGTTGTCGATCTTTGCGTCTCCCGCGGCGACCACGAGAATTACCTCGCCGTTCTCGCCGTAAAACGAAATGGTTTTTGCTATCCTTTCGGGAGCGCAGCCCAGAGCCTGAGCCGCAAGCTCCACCGTTGCGCTGGATTCTGAAAATTCCGTTATCCTGTCCGCAATGCCCATTTCCTCAAAATATTTACGTACCTTTTCAATTGCCATTATAACTCTCCGTTCGATTTAACATTGCATTATCATACACATTAATTATACAACTTCCGACAGAATTTTGCAATATCCGCGGGACATAATTTTCAGGAAATATTTTAGAGCGTGTTCACATAAACCGTGACGCACGTCCTTTTGGCAAATTTTGACGTATTTTGCGTTAAAAATCCTTGAAATACGGACGTATTCCTGCGGATTTTTGCCTTAAATACGACAAAATTATGCTCAAAAATCCGCACATCAGCTTTATGTGAACACGCTCTAATTTGTCCTGAATCTCCCGTTAAAATTTTATGAAAATATTTACGAGGAAATTCTATCATCCGGAGCAAACCCTTAAAATCGTTGACAAATCATGACCCCGGTAGTATAATATTTCCATGCGGGAAAGGAGCCTTGCCATGAATAAAAAAAACGCCGCAGCTTCGGCTGTTGCGGCTTCAGCTGCGGCATTGATATTTACAATAACAATATTTTTTTCGGGCTGTTGCGGCAGTACGAATGATGAACCGGAAAACTTTTCCGAATCGTATTCCGTTACCGAAACGGAAACCGCCAGTCCCTATCTTTTGGTACGTGGCTGGGAGGGATGGGAGCTTCTTGACAGCCTTTTTTTCTGTGGGAAAAGCCGTCCGCTGCCGTTTGCCCTTGAAGACGAGCCCGATCTCATTCTTTCGGAGAATATTCTGATCTTCCCGGACGGTTCTTACGCCGAAGCCTCCGTAAGCGCCGAAAACAGCGGCGGTACCGAAACCGCCCGAACAGTAATAACCTCTCTGCGCTTCAAGCGTGAAAGCGCTCCCGCGGATTTTTCTCTGTACGGAATTGATTTCAGCGCAAAGCCCGACGATATCCCCGATACTATCGGCATTGCCAACAGCGTTTACGGAGACGAGGAAACCACTCTGACACACAGCTTTTTTGAGGGCGGCATAACAGAACTTACCTTTGTTTTCAAGGGAAAAATTCTGTCGGAAATCTACATTGCCGCGTGACCGTTTTCCTCGCTGAGGACAAGCTTTATGTCGATTTTTTCCTCCCCGCGGAAAACCGTGACCGTCATTTTATCTCCTGAACCGAACCGTTCCTTGACTTTGTTCAGCTCAGCCATAGTCTTGATTATCTCTCCCTCTGCGGCGACTATGATATCCCCCACCTCTATGCCTGCCGCGTCGGCTGCCGAGTTTTTCTCGATAAATCTGACGTAAACTCCCTCCGGCAGATCGTAGTACCGTGCGTTTTCCTCGCCTATATCCTCGCCGCTTATGCCTATGCGGGGTCTGCCTGTAACATAGCCGTTCTCTATCAGATCGTCGATAACCGGTCTTGCGGAGCTTATCGGAATGGCAAAGCCCAGTCCCTCGGCGTGGTCGGAAATTATTTTGCTAGAATTTATACCCACCACCTGTCCGAAACGGTTAAGCAGCGGACCTCCGCTGTTGCCGGGATTAATGGCGGCGTCGGTCTGGATAAGGGTCATCTCGTACTCGTCAATAGTAATAGTGCGGTCAAGAGCGCTGATTATACCGCAGGTGGTGGAGCCGTAAAGCTCAAAGCCAAGGGGATTTCCTATAGCTACCGCAAGCTCCCCCTCGGCAAGCCTGCCGCTGTCGCCGAATTCCGCAGCGGAAAAATTTTTTCCATTGCCGTTGATTTTTACCACGGCAAGGTCTGTACGGCTGTCTGCGCCGATCACCTGGGCAGGATACTCGCTTTTGTCCGCAAGAACCACCGTTACGCTTTCAGCGGGGGTATGCTTTCCGTCGGAAGAATTTTGGACAACGTGCGCATTTGTGATAATATATCCGTCCTCCGACATGATTATGCCTGTACCTGTACCTACAGAATCCTCACCGAACACGGAGGATATACCCACAACCGACGGCTTTGCCTTTTTCACGATCTCCGGTACAGACAGCTCAGTATCTTCCTTTGATAAGGTAACAGTACTTTTCACGTCCACGCTGTCAGCGGCAAAGCCCTCCTCCGAGAAACGCAGGCAAAAAAGTCCGCAGACTGTCAGCACAAATGCCAGAGCGGAGATACGTCCGAATGCGGATACCCGATCTATTGCGGTGGAACCGCTTTTATTTTTTTCCGAAAACGCAAATTTTTTCATAATTTATTCTCCCGAACATTTTTTGTACGGAAATATCTTTCCCGAAAAAATTTTGTTTATGATTTATGAATGAAAAAAATAAACGTCCCATACCAAATGCTTAACCTTTACCCTTATTGGCATATGTCAATAAGGGTAAACTTTTCCCGTAAAAACCTGAACACGATAATTCCACTGCAAAATTCCCGATACAATAATTTGTTCGACAACAAAATCGGGTGCGGCATTATATTCTTGCCGCGCCTTTTTCAGCAGCATTTCAGAAACCTTAGAGCGGTCTTTTTCGCAGCAGTCCGCACACAAATATTTTCCGGCGGGAAGGACTTTTAAGCCGTCGGCATTTTCATAAGTAACGCATACAGCGAAAAGATACGATTTTTTATCCTTTGTGTAGATTCCCGCCATATCCTCAAAAATGAATTTATTTCGCACGTCGGGAGAGATTTTGTCGTAAAAATGCGCCAGATAGTTGTAAAGATTATCCACTTCCGGAGAACTCAGCGTATCCGACAGCATGATCACGCGCTCCGGAAAATCAAGCGTAAACGCGCCGTCATATGAGCGGCGGCCGCGGAGTTTTTTCACATAATCAGCCCTTGCAGCGGATATTTTCGATTTTGCAAACTCAATATGCGCCAGCTTCTCGTCAGCCTTTTTTTCAGCGTTTATAAGAAAATCAACAATTTTGTCAAGATCGTCATATTCCAGAACGCTCTTGATCTCACTAAGCTGCAGATCCATTTGACGCAGCGCCATCACCGTATTTAACAGAACAATATCGCTTTGTGTGTAATAGCGATAGCCGGTCCATTCGTCAGTACGCGGTTTCACAAGTCCAATGCGGTCATAATGCCGCAGCGTTTCAGCGGTAGTTCCGACTATTTTCGCCGCTTCTCCGATTTTATAATTTTTTTTCATTTTTTCAAAAAACCTCTTGACTTTTGTGTTACACAAAGGTATATAATCTGATTATAGCACAAGCTAAATCAAAAAACAACTATTTTAGGAGGAAAAATTATGAAAAAAATCATTTCAACAGTATTATGCGCGGCAATGGCTGCCGTAGCCATGTCAGGATGTTCACAAAACAACGGTCGGGACGAAAAAACGGTAAGCTTTACAGCCCAAAGCTATACGGCTGACGCTTCGGAAGTTTCGGAGCTTTGTCTTGACGTTATTGACAGACAAGTCAGTGTGCTAAAATCCGAGGACGGTAAGATACACATTGATTATTTTGACAGCGACAATGAATTTTACGAAATTTCAACCGAAAACGGCATTCTCACAATGAATTCAGCATCGGACAAAAAGTGGAGCGATTATATCGGAACGAAGCCGCCCGCAGAAAACCGTAAAATATCTCTTAGCCTGCCTGAAAACACGATGCGCTCTTTAAAAATCCACACTACAAACGAAAATATCTCGCTTGCAAAAATGGATTTTTCGGAGGACGTTGCGTTGTCCTCAAACGGCGGAAATGTAAGCTTTGAAAATCTGTCGGCCGGAAATTCGATCACGCTTGACTGTAAAAACGGCGATATTCAAGGAAGTATCGCAGGTCATTACGAAGATTATAAAATTTCCTGCAAAATCAAAAAGGGCGACAGTAATCTGCCCGCTGAAAAGGAAAGCGGACAAAAGCTGCTGAATGTTGCACAAAATAACGGAGATATAGACATTGAATTTATCGTTTGACTCCGGACATATTTTTATAAGAGGCCGGCGTGTACAATAATTACACGCCGGCTTTGCTTGTCAAATAACAGTTGTTCTATTTTCCCGCCTGTCCGAATATTATTTAACGGACAAGACTTTTCTTCCGATATTTTCTGTGTAAACGAGGTATTTTTATGCTTGAAATTCTCGATAAGCCATACTCCTCTCCCCAAAAGGGACTAAGCTCCGCAGAAGCGGAGGAACGCCTTAAAAAGTACGGTGCAAACACTCTCGCCAAAGAAAAAAAAGCCCATCCTCTGAGGATATTCCTGGGACAGTTCCGCGATGTGATGATAATGATACTGCTTGCGGCGACTGTGGTGTCATTTTTCCTCGGCGAAATATACGACGCGGTGACTATAATCATTATAGTTTTGCTTAACGCGGTATTGGGCTTTGCTCAGGAGTACAAAACCGAAAAAACGCTGCTTGCCCTTAAAAGCATGACTGCCCCGTCGGCAAAATGCTACCGGGACGGCTCGCTTGTTTCGATTCCCGCGGCAGAACTTGCGCCCGGAGATATTATAAGACTTGAGGCCGGGGATAAAGTTCCGGCAGACGCCGTGCTGCTTGAAGCAAAGGGACTTCTTGCCGAGGAAAGCATTCTTACCGGCGAATCTGCCGGAGTACACAAGGAAGCCGGCAATATCTCCGATGAGGACAATTCCATAGGAAAATCCAATATCGTCTACAGCGGCACCGTTATAACCAAAGGCGCGGCGGAAGCCAGGGTAATAGCTACGGGAATAAACGCGCAAATGGGTAAGATATCAGGAATGCTAACCGAAATAGAGGAGGAGATGACTCCCCTCCAGAAGCGGCTTGCAGAGCTCGGAAAAATAATAGCGGTAATATGCCTTGTTGTCTGCATTGCCGTTGCGGGAGCGGGCATTCTGCGCGGCGAACCTGCTTTCGATATGCTTATGACAGGTATTACCATTGCCATTGCGGCTATTCCAGAGGGACTTCCCGCAACGGTGACTATTGCACTCGCTCTTGCGGTCAGCAGAATGTTAAAGAAAAACGCTCTCGTCCACAAGCTTCATTCCGTCGAGACTCTCGGCTGCGCTTCTGTGATATGCACCGACAAGACAGGAACTGTTACCGAAAATAAAATGACAGTCACAAAGGCGTATTGCTCGGGCGGTACTGTAAACAGCGGCAAAGAGTACGATTTTTCCGGAAGCGGCTACAAAATAGCGGGAGAGATAACCTGCGGCGGAAATCCCATAAATCCCGCTGCGGACGTGGTTCTCCGTGAGACATTGATATGCGGTACGCTGTGCACAAGCGCGGCAATAAGTACCAAAAAGGATATTTCAACAAGGGCGCGGGGCAGACTTACCGCAGGAGGCGAATGGACGGTAACCGGAGACCCCACTGAAGCGGCTCTGCTGATAGCCGCGGCAAAGGGCGGCATAACAGCCGAAAAGCTTGCCTCCGACAGGAAAAAGCTTGATGAAATACCCTTTGACAGCGAAAGCCGCTGCATGACGGTGATATACCGCGAAGCAGGAGGCAGCACAGCGTACGCAAAGGGCTCTGTGGACGTTATTCTTGACAAATGCGCATTCGTCCTTACCGACGGAGGAGTCGTCCCTTTGACGGCCTCAAGGCGGCGCGAGATTCTTTCCGCCAACGACCGTATGACCGAAAAGGCTCTGCGGGTTCTTGCCCTCTGCAAAAAGGAGCTGAACGGTTCCTCCGATACTGACAGCGGAATGGTTTTCCTCGGACTTGAGGGAATGCTCGACCCTCCCCGTCCCGAGGCGAGACAGGCAGTCAAGCTTTGCAGGAACGCTCACATCAGAACTGTAATGATAACGGGAGATCACAAAAATACCGCGGCTGCAGTAGCCCGTCAGGCAGGGATAATGCGCGAGGGGGACCTTGTTTTCACAGGCGCGGATCTTGCAAAAATGTCCGACGGAGAGCTTGACGAGGTGATCGGCAGGACTGCCGTTTTCGCCCGCGTAAATCCCGCCGACAAGCTGAGAATTGTCCGCGCGTTCAAAAAGCGCGGCGATATCGTAACCATGACGGGAGACGGCGTAAACGACGCTCCCGCGGTAAAGGAAGCTTCAATCGGAGTAGCCATGGGAATAACCGGAACGGACGTTACCAAACAGGCCGCCGACGTTGTTTTGCTTGACGACAACTTCGCCACCCTTGTGGGAGCGGTAGAGCAAGGGCGCGGCGTTTACGCCAATATCAGAAAATTTGTCCGTTATCTTTTGAGCTGCAATATCGGCGAGGTTTTGACAATGTTTCTGGGGATAATAATGGGTATGCCTATGGTGCTGCTGCCCACCCAGATACTTCTGGTAAACCTTGTCACCGACGGACTTCCCGCCGTTGCGCTGGGAGTTGAACCTCCCGAAAAGGAAAACATGAAAAAGCCTCCCCGAAGCTCGGACGAAAGCTTTTTTTCGGACGGTCTTATGCAGAAGATAATTTTCCGCGGAGTACTTATAGGTCTGTGTACATTGGGCAGCTTTACGGCAATAAATATCCTGACGGGAAGTGTTCCCGCAGCGCGGACGGCGGCTTTGTTCACGCTGGTTATGTCGCAGCTTTTCCATGTGTTCGAGTGCAAATCCGAGCGGAAAAACATTTTCACAGTCCCCTACGGAAACAACAAGAAGCTGATACTGGCGGTAATGGTATCCGTCGCGGTGATTTTTGCCGCTCTGTATCTGCCATGGCTTCAGGTCATTTTCTGTACAGTTCCGCTTACGGGACAGCAGCTTCTCATCGGGTTGGGATTTGCGGTATTCGCGCCGCTGCTGCAATGTATACTTAAATAAAAAACAGGAGTACCCCTATTTGGAGTACTCCTGTTTTTGCGCACCTATTTCAGGTATCGCTATTATCCTCCGCTTCCTCGGCAAGCATTTTTTCAAGTACTTTGTTGTTCCTGCGCGCAAAAAAGCAGTCGCAGAGTACCATTACGCCGGGAAATGCCAAAAGCAGCAAAGCTATCGGTTTTGTTGTATATGCAACTGAAAAAGCGCCTATTATCAATACTATTATATATATAACGGGGGTATAGGATTTCCCCATCGACGCGGCATATTTGGGGTTCATTGCTCCCTTTGCCGAAACCCTTGCGGAGTATACAATGTGAAAAACGGAAGCCGCAGCCATAAGCAGTACGCTGTATACCATAAACGCAGTATCTTCGGAATTTACGGCATAAACAAAAGCTGACATTGAAAAAAAGTACATAAACCAATAGCAAGCTCTGAACAGCCTGAAGCCTATCCTGTAATTTTCAGCCTGCTGCATTTCGTCAAAGCTGTTTTCGCTGAACAGACCGTCCACGCCGTTCTCCGACAGTATCTTATCAAAGATATCTTTATTATTGCTTGTCATAGTCATTCCTCCCCGCTTTCGTCTTTCAGCATTTTTTCAAGGACTTTCATATTTCTCCTTGAACACAGATAATTGCCTATATACATGACCGCCAGCACTATCCACATTCCCGCTATCTCAATTTCGGCTACCCCGAAGACAAGCATAAACAGCCATACTATTAAAATAAAAATGCTGCAGATAAGGTGCGATTTTTTTGAAGACTGCGCCGCAAATTTGGGGTTCATTACCCCCGCCGCGGACGCTTTTGCCGCATATAAAAGATAGAATATCATACACAAAGCCAGCATTCCGAAGCCGATAAATATAAATACCGTACTTTCAACACCGACAGCCGTCAGTAAAATTCCCATTGAAGCCACATACATTATCCAGAAAAATGTTCGGAAAAGCTTGAAGCCTATCTCGTAATTTTTTGCTTTCTGCATTTCGTCAAAGCCGCTTTCGCTGAACAGGTCGCCGTTTCCGCCTGTTAAAAGCTTATCGTAGGTATCCTTATTATTGTTTGTCATAGTTATTCCTCCTCGCTTTCATCGGTACTGTCTACGTCCAACACCTTGAAATTGCGTTTGCCGCAAATATACATAATTATGTTGCTTATCGCACAGAGTCCGAAAATAATTGCGATAAATTCGGTACCCTCCGCCATAGAACTGCTGTTAAAAGCTGTTAAGGCAGCACACACGGCTGTTACAGCAAGACAAACGGTTATCACTATAATACCGCCCGTTATTGACGAAAAAGCCGTTATACGATTCATCACGCCGAGCTTTGACGTCCGCACCGCGTAAAGACAGCGGATAAAAATTATAGCCGCAAAATAACTGAGCACGCTGTACGCAGGGTGAATCTCCGGCATACCGTCTACCGTATAAACGCCGATCCAAACCAATGTCAATATTGTAAAAACTGCACTTGCAAGCTTAAAGCACTTGAAGCCGACCTCCGCGCTCAAATTCTTCTGTCTCTCGTCCAGTCCGTAGTCGCTGAATAAATTAACATAATTTCTTTCTCTTGACTTGTTTGCCATAATTATTCCTCCCCGTTTTACTCGTCCGCCGCAAGACTGTCGCGGACTTTTTTGTTTTTCCACACGCTGTACGAGCTTATTATGTAGTACGCCATACCCATGCAGAACCATACCGTAAGAAACGGCATATAGGAGCGTATTACCTCAGTCTCGCTTTTATCGTCAATAAAGTATCTTAATATCGGCACCATAGGACAGTAAAAATTCAGAAAGCCCACAAGATGCAGGAAGCCTTTACCGCCCTTTTGCCAAAGAGAAAACGAGTTAAGCACTCCCTTTCCTGCCGCCCGTATATTGTAAAGCGACAGGCAGAAAAACATTATGCCGTACTGCATAAGCGTAAATATCTGCATTGAATCGGGTATTGATCCCGGTACGCCGTCCGTGTCGGTAAATATCATCATTACAAAAGGCATTGTAAGCGATACAAGCACGTACCACAGCCACATATATTTATGCTCAAGCTCAAAGCTTACCGCCCGCTGCATTTCGTCAACGACGATTTTCTCGTCATAATCAAAAACTTCTTTTTTCTTTTTTTCGGACATATCAATTCTCCCTTTCCAAAATAATTTTCAACTATCAACTGTACACTGTCAACTATCCCCGCTGCCCCAAAAGACTTCGTCCAAGGTTTTCCCCAACGCTTTGCATATAGCTATGCAGAGGTTCAAAGTCGGGTTGTAATCTCCCTTTTCGATAGCGTTTATGGTCTGGCGGGAGACTCCCACCTTTTCGGCGAGAGCTTGCTGGGACATATCCATTGCCGCCCTTGCGGACTTTAATTTTAAGTTTTTTGCCACCTTATCGCCTCCTGTTGTAAGTATAATATCACACATTTTACTTTTTGTCAAGTATATTTTACAAAAAGATTTTAATTTTTTACAAAAAGTCATATTATTGCATTTTGTAAAGATTCATGATCTTCCGTATCCTTGCCGATAATAATATTTACAGTGTAGTATTGTACATGATAGCGCGGCGGTCAGCAAAAATTTAAGTTTTGCCTTAATGTGAATATTGGGTGAAAAACAAATGATAATATAATGAAATTAAAACAAACCAATTGACAAGTCATGTTAAGTTTATTATAATTTGAGTTATATAATTCAAATTATATAACTCAAATTATGAAAGGAGAACCAACAGTGCCCAAAGCAAGAATAACAAAGGAAATGGTAGTAAACGCCGCATTTGAAGTGACCCGTGCAGCGGGAACGGAAAACGTCAATGCCCGAACGGTGTCGGAAAAGCTCGGCTGCTCCACCCAGCCCGTTATGTACCACTTTGCAAGGATAGAGGAAATGAAGCGCGCCGTATATCAAAAAGCCGACTTTTACCATACGGAGTACCTTATGAACATCGACCCCGCCAAAGGCGTTATGTTAAGTATCGGACTTAACTATATCCGCTTTGCAATTAAGGAACCGAATCTGTTCCGTTTTCTGTTTCAGTCAGGCTTTGCGGTGGAAGCAAGCTTGCTTGAGATGATAAATTCCGAGGAACTGAAGCCTGTGCTTGCCGCAATGCAGAACGCCATGGAAATGACAGAAAAGCAAACCAAAGAAGTGTTTACGACCATCGCGCTTTTCGCCCACGGATACGCAAGTATTATCGCCAACAATTCGCTGGAGTACGATGAAGAAACCGTCGCCGCAGACCTTGCCCGCGCCTACCGTGGGGTGGTACTGGCTGCAAGAGAGGAGAACATATGAAGAAATTATACGATAAAAACGAGCTGTGGTTCGCGCTGATATGGATAATCGGGTACTGCGCGATCACCATACCCATAAGGGGCAATTTGGGGGATGAAAGTCCTGTTATGCTCATAGCTCTTGCTTTGATAGCGGCGGGAATATTTTTCTTTGTGAAAAAATATCATCTTGAGGAAAAGTACGGTCTTGTAAAATGGAAAGGCAAAGCCGCCAACTATTGGTTTTTTATACCATTGCTTATACTTATGACGGGAAACCTCTGGCGCGGTTTCGGGTTGGCATACAGCGGCGTTTCGCAGGTTTTTGCGGTACTGTCAATGCTGCTTATCGGCTTTGTTGAAGAAATGCTGTTCCGCGGCTTTCTGTTCCGTATACTGCTGAAAAAAGACCCCGCTCCTGTGGCGATAACCATTTCCGCAGTGACATTCGGCATAGGACATATCGTCAACCTTTTGGCGGGACAAGCAAACCTTGAAACGTTCTGTCAAGTGCTTTTCGCGATAGCCTGGGGATACATATTTACGTTTGTGTTCTGCAAATCGGGAAGCCTGCTGGTGTGCATTTTTGTACACGGTATCGTGGACGCTTGCTCAATGTTCGCGGCGAACGACGGCAGCGGTATGGAGTGGGTATACATGGGGGCGACTATCGTCATTGCAATAGTATACTGCCTGTACCTAAGCAGGAAACCCACAGCCATTACGGCAAAAGAGAACAATACATAAATAAAAAAAGAGGACAGAACCGCGGCTCTGCCCTCTTTTTATTGTTATTTACGAAACCATGAGTCCAAGAATTGTTATGCCCTTGTCCTCGCTGCCCTCGGCGGGCTTTATCTCAACGGTATGCTTTTCCACATCATTGGCAAGCTTTACCTGCTTTGTGGTACCGTAATTGCCCCAGCCGCCCGTGAAATCTGCTTCAAGCTTGCCCTTACGCTCGCCGTCCACATAGACCTCGTAGGTACCGCTCTTGCCGTCCGTGGTACACATAAAGAACACGCCGAGATTTCTGCACTCAACATCAAAGGTAAGCGTACCGCCCGCGGTGGTTTTCCAGTTGTTGTGGAACTGGTCGTAGAAATCCTTTTCAACGACCTCGAAGCCCTCCGAGGAGGTCGCCGTGATATCCGCCGCGCTGAGCATTTTAGCATTGACGTAATAATCCTTTGTGAGAGCCTCCGCCGTAAACGGGGACGGCTCCTCGGTTATGCTGTCAAGTTCGTTGTAAATGCCGTCCAGATAACGCGAAACTATCTGACCTATGATATCGTGACCCGCGTCGTTGGGGTGAATGTTATCAGGTGAAATGTCTTTCCAGATAAGATTTCTCGCCGCGACTTCGGGATATACCGCGTCGTGGTAGCTGAGCATGGGAAGATCGTAAGCCGCGCCTATCTCCTTGTGAACGTTCTGCATACTTGAACCGTCCTCCATAGTGGTAAACAGGAGCATTACCGCAGGGTTGCTGTCGCAGGATAAAATTTTCCGCACAAGGCTGTCATATGAGTACTTGTTCATGGTTCTGTCCGTGTCGTTTACGGAAAACTCCACAATTACCGCGTCCGGCTTGTAGGACAAAAGCTGTTCGTCCACACGGTGAACGCCCAAATAGCTGTCAGTACCGCCGATACCGGCGTTAACAAAATTTATCTTAGCATTTGGAAATTTGGTCTGCCACCAGTTATAGAACAGCGAAGCATAGCAAGTCGCCGTAGAGGAAGCCGAGCTGCCCTGTGTAATTGAGCCGCCGATAACGCCCACAGTCACTTCTTCGCCGTTTTGGGCTTTTTTCATCGCATGGGCAAGCCTTGCCTTATTCCCCTCGCTCATGATCGCTCTGCCGTACATCTTATCGGACACTCCCTCTTCTAAATTTACGGGTATTCCCGCTTCGGGCTCGTTAGGATCAGCCGCCATAGTAACAGCGGCAGGCGCGTTCGCCGATACGCTTTCAGAAACGCTTTGGGTAACGTTCCCGCCGTCGGAAGAACCGTTTTTGCATGAAGCGAACACAGTTGCGCACATTGCCGCCGCAGCGATTGCAGACAGCCTTTTTTTAGTTATTGTCTTCAAATGTATCATTCCTTTTATACTTTAATACCTGTCCGAAAGCACGCGCCTCCGGACGGGTTTTATTTTCCGTCTGATATTAGTCTTTCAGCGATTCAAGGTATCCGGTAACAAATACTGCCGCTGAATTGCAGTATATGGCCGCTTCGTTGGTGGAATAGCTGTACAGGATATCGTAATAGCACTTTGCGGGAGGAGCCTCCGCAGGTATGTTCCAGTGGGTGAAATCGTCGTCCGCGTCTTTGTTCGGACCGCAAACAAGCAGTCCCGGAACAGGCTCTTCGGTTTCGTCCGCTTCCGAGGGACGGTGATGAGGGTGCATTACCGATTTGCTTCCGAAGCCCGTAACATAGCATATATCCATGGGGTTTTTTCCCAAAATGTAGTTGAGCTGCTCGCATGCAGTCTGTAAATATTCATCGCATTTAAATATCTTATAGGCGAGTATAAGTACAATGCTGTCTGTCATGGAGTACATATTGCTGCCGCGGATATAGTCGTCTGCGGCTTTTGCCGTACCGTAACCGCTTTTTCGGCTCAGACTGTACAGATTATCAGCTCTTACCCTCAGCTGAAGCTTTATAGCCTGCTCCACAAATTCATTTTTTGGCTGACCGCCGAAAAGATAAGCAGCCGCTCCGAAGCCGCCGTTTTCGCGGTTCACAAAGCCTGTGGCACTGACGTGCTCGTAAAGTGACATTATTTTATCGTGGAAAGCCTTGTCGCCCGTGGTCTCGTACAACTCGCACACCGCCCAGAACATCTCGTCGTCGGGGTTGTTGTCATAGAAGTCTCCAGCCGCGCTCACAGCCGTTGTCGGAGGAGGTTCGAAGGGTTCGTAATGGGGATTGTTCATGAGCCATATCCAGGCGTTTATGGAAGCCTCATGAAGTCTGCCGGAAAATTCTTCGTCAACGCCTCGGAACACTCTCGAAGCAAGGGACGTTACCGCGCAAAAACAGGCAGCGGCCTGATGTGATCGAGGGAAAACAAACTGCTCCGCAAGGTCGTCTTCGGGCATAATAATAGCAACTGTTTTTACTGACGATACCTTATGGTAAACTCCTCCGTCACGCGCCTGCATTTTAAGCAGCCATTCAAGTCCCACGCGGCATTCGCTGAGAATGTCGGGGACTCCGCTGCCCGATTCGGGAATATCCGTGCTTTCGGTAAAGCTTTCGGGGAACAGCGTGTATGCGTACAGAAGATGTCCGAGAGTAACGCAGGTGCAAACGGTGTATTTTCCGTAACCGCCGGAATCGTGCCACCCTCCGCTTACGTCAATACGCTTGGCAGGAGAATCAAATAACGGAACAAGCTCCGTGTGACAGGGATCGTGAGCGTATTCGCCCGCATAACGCTTGTCAAGGGGAGCACATCGGTTATAGTAAAGTCCTTTCAGCAGCGCCGTTTTCAGTTTGCTGTAAGGTTTCTCCGATATGGTGAAAACAGAGGAACGCCGTCTGCCCGCGCGGATATAGTAGTTTCCGCAGCGGTCAAGCTTTGAAAAGTCCATGACTGAAACGGTATCGGACGAAGCTTTGTCGGAAACGGGTACGGCTGCCGCCGCCTGAAATACAGTCCTGCCGGTCAGAGCGTCCACAACAGAAAAATCGTCTGCAATACCGATAAAAGCGGCGGTTTTGCGCATGGTGCGGCAATATCCGAGCTGATTAAGAACGATTTTTTTACTCATAGGCCGACCCCCCTTCCGCGTACCGGAGATAATCTGTATGCTTTTTAAAACATACGATGCAAACTGATTTTTCCTTTGATATAATTATACATTATTTTATGCACAAAAGTGATAAGCTTTTTCATTGTTTTTTTTACATTTTTGTTAAATTGACATAGTATAAGGAAAAAATAAGCATTTTTTTGTAGAAAATATATAATAGCAGGCTGTTAAAATATCTAAATTGTTGGTTGACTTTTATGACGGATTTTGCTATAATAAAAAGTGCAGATATGTTGACTCAGCGAAATAAAATAGGAGGTTATTTAATGAAGAACACCAAAAAAATTCTTGCAGGGATCATGGCTCTCGCAATGACAGCCGGATTTGCAGCCTGCGGCGGCGATGACGGTCAGGGAACAGGCGACGGAGGCAACGGCGGTGGCGGCGGAGAAGCCGAAGTAACTACCACTTCCGAGACCGTTACAACAACAGCGGCTACAGTTGCAGTAAACGAAGCGGGTCTTGAGAGTGACGAGGAATCCGTTATTGAAAATGCTATGTCCCAGCTTCAGGATGTTACACTTGAAAATAACGAAATTAAGTGGCTTGCCCACTACGATATCAATCCCTCGGGCAACGGCGCGTCCAAATCCGTTGCGCTGGAAATGTTCGAGAGAAAATACGGCGGTTCCGTTAAATTCTATCAGACCACATGGGAGAACCGCTTCAACGACTTGTCTACATACGTTCTCGGCGGCGAGGGTATCGACTTCTTCCCCGGCGACGACGTTTACAACTACCCCAAGGGAATCATCAGCGGAATGTTCCAGCCTGTTGACGAGTATATTGACATAAATTCCGCCATATGGCAGAATACCGCCAATGCTATGGATATATTCAACTTCGGCGGAAAGCACTTCCAGTTTGTAACCGGCGTTGAAGCCGAGGAGATCGTTATCTATAACAAGGCTACGATCGAGGCTAACGGCTTTGACGATCCCTGGGAGATGTACAAAGAAGGCACGTGGAACTGGGATTCTTTCAAGAAGATGCTTCAGGACTTTGTTGACGAGGAGAACGACCAGTGGGGCCTCGACGGATACTGGTCAGAAAACGCTCTTCTCTGCTCCGGCGGTGTTCCTACAGTAAGCTCTGTTGACGGACAGCTTGTCTGCAACCTTAACGATCCCGGCATGGAAAAAGAAATGAACTTCCAGTATGATCTGTTTACAGACGGACTTATATTCCCCAGAGAGCAGTTCTCATGGCAGGAGCAGCCTCAGATGATAGGCGAAGGCAGACAGCTCTTCTACATCATTGGACCATACGCTATAAGATCAGACCCTGCCACATGGTCAACAAAGCTTGATCCCGCGAATCTGGGTATTGCTCCGGTTCCGTCTCCTGCTGATTCTGACCCGTATCAGGTAGCAAAGATAAACGGCTTCGCTCTCTGTAAGGGTGCGACCAATCCTCAGGGCGTAGCGCTCTACGCTGAGTGCAATATCGTAGGTGCTGCCGACGAGGGCGCAGAGGCTATCTCCAGAAGAAAAGCTCTGGACGACTATCAGTGGTCAGAGGCTATCTACGATCAGCTTAAGGAGATCCATGAAATCGCTAACCAGTACCCCGTATACGACCTTGCTTCGGGCTGCTCCACCGATATCGCTTCCTATACAACGCAGGGCGGCGACGATGTTGGTGTAAGAGCTGCAATGCACGGTACAGACTGGGCTTCAACAAGAGAATCCATTGCGGACACTATCATAATGCTTGTTGACGAGGTAAATACCGAGCTTCAGACTAAGGTTTCCGAAATGTAATTTTATAAAGCCTTACGGCTGTCGGACAAAGCTCCGGCAGCCGTAATCATTTGAGAAATGCAAGAACGATCAGCGCGGCTCCGCACAGCCAGCCGAGCTTAATATTCGGTGAGGAGGCTATTTTGCGTCCCAACCGCCAGCCGAGGGATATGGTAAGCAATCCCGCGGCAAAAGAGACCGCAGCAAGCATGGGAACATTCAAATTGTCAAGACCCGCGCTTACGCCTGTGACAAGGGAGTCAGCGGACAAGGCGGCGGCAAGGGTTACAGCCTCGCGGGGGGAAATGCTTTTGGAATTGTCCGTATCCGCAGCCGCACCGTCGAAAAACAGTACGGCGGGATTCTGATTTTTTCCGCTTTTTTTCAGACGTTCCGCAAGGCGTTTAAAATAACCCTGAAACAGGTTGAACAGCCCCAAAAGTATAAGCAGGACAAACGAAACTGCTCCGCATACCTTTTCGGGAACAAAGCGTCCGATAAGATCGGCAAACGCCGCAGAGCCTGATAAAAACAGCGCTCCCGTAAAGCTGATTATTACAGAAGAACGTAAGGGTATCCTTATCCCCGCCGCTCCTATTCCGGCTGCTGCGGCAAAGCCGTCAGTGCAGACGGCCGCCGTCAGAAGAAGAATTTTAAGCATTGTCAACCACTTTCCGAAAGTATTCTCTTTGACAGTTTATGAAAAATTTGAAAAAATGTGATTGACTTAACGGTCGATTTGTGGTATCCTTATATTATGCTTTTGCAGTATACTGGAACGCGGAATATGTGTATTTCCGCGGGTATCGGTGTGTTGCCTTGGTTCGGACGGCTCTACAGGCTGGAGTAATTGTGTCGGATTGCCCCTTCAGATTAAATAATTTGTTTCAAAACGGAGGTGCGTTTTTATGCCGTTAAAGGATAAGGTGTTGGCCGTCCTGGAAGAAAATAAGGGAAAAAGCGTGTCAGGAAGCGAGATCGCCCGCAGCGTCGGTATGACAAGAAGCGCGGTATGGAAGGCTGTCAAAACTCTTCGGGAAGAAGGTTATTCCATATGTGCGGTGACAAACAGGGGGTACTGTCTGTCAGAGGAAAGCGATTTTTTAAGCGAGCCGTCAATCGTTCCCAACCTCAGAACTAAAGCTCTGGGACGGAAAATCGACGTATTCAAAACAATAGACTCTACAAATAATTTTGCAAAGAGTCTTGCCCAGCTCGGCGCGGTACACGGTACGACCGTAGTGTCCGAAGTCCAGACACAGGGCAAGGGACGCATGGGAAGAGACTTTTATTCCCCTATGGGCATGGGAGTCTACATGAGCGTTATACTCAGACCCAAGCTTTCCGTTGAGCATTCGCTGCTTATCACGTCCTGCGCGGCTGTAGCCGTGGCTGAGGCGATAGAAAACGTCTCCGGTATCGAGTGTAAGATCAAATGGGTAAACGATATCTACGCGGGCGGAAAAAAGCTATGCGGTATACTTACAGAAGCCTCCGTTGACGTGGAGCAGGGCGGTCTGGAGTACGCTATTGTGGGAATGGGCATAAACGTACAGAACGTTACGTTCCCGAAAAATCTGACTGATATAGCCACGTCCGTAAAAATGGAGTCGGGCAAGTCCGTGTCGAGAAGCCAGCTTGCCGCCGAGATACTCAACTGCCTTGAGGAACGCCTTGAAACCATTCGGGACAAGAGCTTCCTTGAAGAGTACCGCATACGTTCAAACGTTATAGGAACACGTATCGAGGTCACTCACAATGAGATCTCCGAAGAAATGGACTGCATCGGCATAGACGAGATAGGCAGACTGCTTGTGCGCCTTGACAGCGGCGAGGAAAAAGCGCTGACGTCGGGAACGGTCAGGATCGTAAAGCAGGATCAGTAACCTATAAATACTAAAAAACGCTGCCGCGAGGGGGATAGCCCTTGTGACAGCGTTTTTCTTATTCGGCATCGGCTGCAAGATAGGTCTGTACCGTCGGAGACAGCAGCGGCTTGACAAAGCCTCCCTCTCCTGCGAGAGTGATATCCCCGCCTATCAGACGGTCTCCCGACATCATCATTGTGGCGGTAACGTTTTCCGGGTGGTCGGGATAGTTCAGCACCTGATAGGTAATGATCGTTACTGGCTTGCCCTGATACTTTTCAAGGTCAAAGCCCTGCTGCTTCTGTAAAGCGGCGTAGTCGGCGTACGCCTCGTCGGTAACGGAGGGAACAGTTATTTCTTCCTTTGAAACAGGTTCGGGCTTGACTATCCAGCCCTGCGAGTTGAGAAACTCGATCCTTTCGGCATTTGCCGCCATTGTGAACATCTTGTCTGCTTCGTTCTCCTCTTTGGCTTTGGAGAATAAAAACAGTGCTGCCACAGCTACAGCCGCAAGAATAAAAAATAAAAATATTTTAATTCCTTTTTTAGACGAACCTTTGCTCACGTCAAACAGCTCCTTTAATCCTTTGCAGGTTTTGTTATACTAATCCGCGGTCAAAAAGTGTACAAAAAATCAAGCAAAAATTCGCGTACATGATTTTTACGCAGATTTTTTGTCTACACTTTTATCGTGAATTAGTATTAAATATTTATGCGGGCAAGTCCGAAAAAAGTACAGGCTGACCGAAAACAGTGTCAAAAAAAATGTTTCCGCATAGATTGGTAATAAGGGTATTCCGCCATAGGACGGATACCGCTTAATACTAA
This sequence comes from uncultured Clostridia bacterium, assembly GCA_947089135.1. Classification (GTDB taxonomy): domain Bacteria; phylum Bacillota; class Clostridia; order Oscillospirales; family Ruminococcaceae; genus RGIG8773. The sequence goes on along the minus strand of CAMUJF010000002.1, from coordinate 46,793 downwards.
TCCCTCATTGCATATAATTCTAATGGGGATTAGTATAACGACAATTTGTACTTAAAGGAGTAAAATCTGATGAATACAGCAAAGACGCTGTTTAATATGCGCGAGGGAACCTCAGCCACTGTCAGGAAACTGCTTAACGAGGGCGGTATGCGCCGCCGTTTGCAGGATATAGGTCTGATAGAGGGTACGTCCGTCCTGTGTCTGCAAAGAAGCCCCGCAGGAGACCCTATAGCCTATCTGATAAGGGGAGCGGTAATTGCTCTTCGCGAGGAGGACAGCTCAAAAGTCCTCGTTGAATAAAAAAACCGTCCCGCTGCGGATCACTCCGAAACGGGACGGTTTTTTATTTTATTGTATCACATTTGAAATTTGCTTATTAAGTTTATCAGCTCAAAGCGTCTACCTGTTCGTTGAATTCATTTATGTAAATGTCAACAACGTCCAGAAGCGACTCGCGTGTGGTTGCCCATTCATGACCCTCAAATGCAGCGCGGATACCGTATTCGCCGCTGTCAAGGATATCAAAGAGGTCTGTGGGACAGCCTGAATGGATATCATATACAGGATTCTTACGGGCAAGCTCGGTAACGGAAGCGTGCATATCAATCATCTCATCGCTCCAACCGTAATCATTACGGCGTTTTTCGAGAGCAAGCTCCTGAGTCTGAGGATCGGCGTTTGCTGCAAGTATACACTCCATAAATCTCATAACGCCTTCGGGATTCTGCGCGCCCTTGCAAAGCATGTAGGCTTCAAGTCCCGCAGGTACATAGTGCTCGGAAGATTCGGGATCCTTAGGCAGCGGAACAAACATAACGTCCTCCTGGTTGCCGAACGTAGCCGACCATACCTCTGGAGCGCTTTCAAGAACGTACATACCGCCGATATAGAACAGCTCTCTGCCCTCGCCGATAAACTCCGGGTGTTCAGTCCAACTGAACAGACTCTTATCGAGAACAAGACCGGACGTGTTGAGTTCGTACATGAAATTCATAACTCTTTCAAGGTTGGGATCGTTAAGGTTGTGCACAAGCCTGCCGTCTTTCAGCTCAACAGAGGGTACGCCGCACGTAAGCATAAGAGGCTGCTCATTGAACCAGCCGTCAAGACCGTACTGATCCTGCGCAGGATCAACATAGTCCGCAAGCATATTCTTGAACGCATCCCAGTCCCATTCGCCCTTTTCGAAAAGTTCCGCAGGATCGTCAAAGCCCATAGCTTCAACAGTTCCCCTGTTGTATACAACTACCTGACCCAGTGTGGACTGAGGACAGATTATATAGTGCTTGCCGTTAACGATGAACTTGTCGTTAAGGTCTTTCCATTCAGCCCAGAGCGGATTGCTCCAGTCGATGTATTCGTCATAGGACTCAAACTGACCGCTTGGTATGCCCTTTGGGAAAGAGTCAAGGTCTCCGCCGGCGATAAAGTCAATGCCGTCACCGCCGATAATCTTTGTGGACAGGTCATTGAAACGGTTCTGCCATGTAGTCTCGATATATTCAATCTCACCGCCGTATTTGGTCTCGAAAAGCTCCAGTGAAAGAGCTTTTGTATTACCGGAGGTTGTGGGGTGGAACGGGTCGTAGAACGAGAACCACTTGATGGTCTTGTTTTCCAGCTCTCCTGTAAGCTGATCGGCAACGCTGCTGATCTGATCCTGAGCCTCAGAAGAAAGCGTTTCGCTGTTGATCTCGACCGTAACAGCCGGAGTGGTGGTTATAGCTTCAGTAGTTTCAGCGGGTTCTCCGTCGCCGGAACAAGCTGCAAAGGAGCATACTGTTGATAAAGCAGTAAGTCCTGCAAAAATTCTTTTAAATTTTTTCATAAAAACCGTCCTTTCGGATAAAATGAATTTATTCAGTATTACTATTATAACAGAAATCAAATAGTTATGTCAACGTTTACATTAACGTATTTCCCATGATTCGTTTGGACATTTTGCACAATAATGCAAGCGGCGTTCAGTTATCTTGACTGCCTCCGATATAGATTCTCGGAACCCGTTTGCCTATGCCGCACAGCAATTCATATCCTATAGAGCCGTATGCCTCCGCAAGATCGTCGGCAGCAATGGACTCGCCGCCGTCCGAACCGATGAGTATCACCTCGTCGCCCTCGGATACTCCGTCTATTTTAGTAGCGTCAAACATCATCTGATCCATGCATATCCTGCCTACGCCCTTAGCGCGTTTTCCGCGGATAATAGCCTCGCAGTTGCCCGAAAGCAGTCTGGGGTAGCCGTCCGCGTAGCCGCAGGGAACCGTTACAATAATTCTGTCGCTGGGAGCGGTGTATGTTCTTCCATAGCTTACCGTATCGCCCTTATGTATGGTCTTGACCTGTGACACAACGGTTTTCAAGCTCATTACAGGGTGAAGGGCAAACGGTATCTTCATCGAATACGCAGGTTTCAGACCGTACAAAAGGATACCAAGGCGCGCCAGAGTGCTGCGGCTGTCATAACTGTATATAGTCGCCGCGCTGTTAAGAAAGTGGATATGCTTGAACCGCACCCCGAAGCGTTCGGATGCATTTACCGCAGCAAGGAATTTCTGCTTCTGATCTTCGGTAAAGGATACGTCGTCGTCAAGGCGGCTATCCGCCGCGGCAAAATGTGTGAACGCTCCCTCCGCGGAAATGTTCGGCAGAACGGCTATCTTTGCAATATCCGAGGCGCACTGCTCCGTGTCGCTTGCGTCAAGACCCACTCTGCTCATGCCGGTGTCAAGCTTAATGTGGACTCTTACAGGCTTTGAAGCCTTTTCAGAAAATGCGATGGCGTTTTCCACTGAAACAAGCGTAACGATGATATTGTTTTCGGAAAGAACATCCGCGTCATCGGGACTGCTCCAGCCAAGGATAAGGATATCCCCTGTGCAGCCGCCGTTTCTGAGTCTCAGAGCCTCCTCGGTATTGGATACGCAAAAGAAGTCTGCACCAAGCTCCTGATAAAGCTTCATCAGCGGCAAGTCGCCGTGACCGTAGCCGTCGGCCTTTATCACACAGGCAGGCTTTGTAAAATCATCATAAAGGAAACCCTTAAGCGCTGTAAAATTTTTTTCAGCCGCACCGAGATCTATCTCCGCACGGATACGGTTCAGAAACTGCTTCTCCATTTTGTTTTCCGCGTCCCGTTCAAATATCTGGATATATGCCGCACCTTGAATCTCAGCTTTGCTGCCAGGTTATACGGCAATATTCCTTAATGGGACGCTCCTCCTTTCAAATTTGGTAATTGTGTCAAATTTATTACAAATATTAAGTTGCTGTTGTAAAAACGAAATATTTGTGCTATAATAATTTAACGGGCACAAATTCAGCGGTAACCGTTGAACATCACAAATATTTTGAAACGGGGATATGATATCATGCCTTTTGGCGATAATATGACGGATTTTGGGAAAACCGTTTGTTTTTCAGGACACCGTCCGGAAAAGCTTCCCGACGGCGGAAATGAATGCTCCCAAGCTGTACGGGCGATAAAAAGCATACTTTACAGAGAAATACTTGAAAGCGCCGAAAACGGGTATACTTCATTTATAACAGGACTTGCCCGCGGCGTCGACCTTTGGGCCGGAGAAATGGTCATGGAGCTTAAATCCCGCGGAATGCCGCTGAAGCTTATCGCCGCCGCGCCCTACCGCGAACACGGAAAAAGCTTCAGGGGCAGGGATAAATTTACTCTCGGAAATATATTCCTCCAAGCTGACGAGATAGTTTATGTAAGCGAAATTTATTCCCGCGACTGCATGAGGCTGAGGAACGAATATATGGTGGATCGTTCCGACAAGCTGATAGCCGTGGTGTCCGACTACCGAAGCGGCACGGGACAGACTATCAGGTACGCCGAGAAAAAGCACATCGAAGTCAGGATAATCAACGCAGAAAAGATAGAAAACGACCTCGGCGGCAGTTTCGGGAACGAACAACTTGCTTTTTAAATAATTATACCACTTACCAGAAAATTTTTCAACAGTTTTTTAATTTTTTTGAAAGGAAACACTGAAATGGCAAAAAAAGGAACTAAAATCGCACTTACATATTTCATAACGATAATTGTTACACTAATAATTATCGGCGGGATATGCTTTATGCTTTTCCGCTACCTCACTGCCCCGAAAGAGCCCGACGCCTCTGCAGAACCGAATATTGAGCGTCTCGTTGCGGACGAGTATGTCCCTACGTCAGCCAATAACAAGACAACCCTGTTCATATTCGATTCGGAAAAGCGTTTGAGCGGCTGCTGCTTTTTGATAGTACGCATGATAGCCGATGAACAAAGACTTGTAATAATGCCCGTACCTGCGGACACATACGCGTATATTGACGGTACAGAGGACAGCCTGTATGAGTTTTACCGAAAGGGCGGCGCTCCGCAGGCGGTATCTGCGGCTGAAAACGCAGTCGGAGTAAAGATAGACTACTACATGAAGCTCAACAATGACAGCTTTCCTGTAATTGCCGACATTTTCGGCGGCGTGGACTTTGACATTCCGTACAATCTTATATACTCTGATCCCGACACGGGCGAGGAGACCATAATCCGCGAGGGAAACACATATCTGGACTCCGAAATGCTCAGAAAAGTGATAACCTATCCGCTGTATAATTCGGGCGAGGAGTACCGGGCGAAAATAACCGGAGTGGCGATAAACGACCTTATCAACCGTAATATCGACGAAAACTTTTCCAGCCATGTGGACGATTATTTCAGCGCGGTGATAAATTCTGCGGCGGAGACAAATTTTACCGCTTACGACTACAAGGAGCAGTCCGAGGCGATGAAATACGTTGCTTCCAGCGACGACAGGGTATCTCAGCTTGTGACGGTCACGGGGTCTTACAACGCGGACGGACTTTTCGTGCTTGACGAAAATTTCCTGAAGTCTTTGACCGAACGCTTTAAGCTGTATGATACCGATATGGAAAGCGTGGAAACGGAAATGAGTCTGCTTGCCGTTGAGTAATGCGGCGAAGCTTTGAATAAATCAAACATTCCTGCGGATAATATTCTCGGAGGTACACCCTCCGGAACTCCGAGACGCATTTTGAGACGCACTACCGGAGTTTCGGAAACATACTTTCAGGGAGTATCTTCTCTTATTTTCTTTTTTTCGGCGCACAGTAAACAGTGCGGGGTTTGCCTGTTTACAACGCAGAAATCTGAAAGGATTGGTAAAAAATGTTTGATAAAATCGCACTTGCGCTTCTTGTCATAGGCGGTCTAAACTGGGGTCTCGTGGGAATATTCAGCTTTGACCTTGTGGCATGGCTGTTTGGCGGAACAGGCGCGATCCTCAGCAGAGTGGTATATGTGCTCGTAGCCCTCTCGGCGATCTGGTGCATAACGCTTCTTTTCAGGCGGGACGCGCTTGCTGAAAACAGAACCTAAAAACTTCTAAAACGTAAAAACGCTCAAAGCCAAAGCGGGTTTTGAGCGTTTCTTATTCTGTATAAGCGTATTATCTCGCCTTTATCCATTCGACCGCCATATTGAACCACCTTGCGCAGTCGGGATTGAAATGCTCGTTTCCGCTTGCTGTGCTGTCGTCGCAAAGGGACAGCCCGTGAGCTCCTCTTTCAAAAATATGGCAAACAAAGGAAATTTTCTTTTCCGCAAGGGCAGCCGCAAACATCAGAGTGTTTTCCACGGGTACGCAGCCGTCGTCGGCAGTATGCCAGAGGAACACCGGCGGAACGTCCTCGGTGACTTGTTTTTCAAGTGAAACAAGCTCCCTAAGCTCGGCATTGTCACCCGCAATATTCACTATGGAACCGTCGTGACGTTTTTCTCCCGCGGTGATAACTGGATAGCACAATACCGCACCATTCGGTTTGTACAGCGAACTTTCTCCCCCAAGCGCAGCGGTGATAAAATCTTTTTTCCAGTGTACCGCAAGGCTCGCCGCAAGATGTCCTCCCGCGGAAAAGCCGCATATCATTATTTTATCGGGATCGACTCCAAGTTCCGCCGCGTTTTGGCGTACATACGCAACCGCCTGAGCCGCTTCCAGAAGACTTGTGGGGAATCTCTTATTCACGCAACTATAGCGCAGTACGAAAGCCTGTATGCCGTATGAGGCAAACCGCACAGCTACAGGCTCTGCCTCTCTTTCGGAGCAGTATTCATATCCTCCGCCCGGGCAGATGACCACCGCAGGACGTTTAGTCAGAAGCATATTTTCATAGGGTTCCGCACAATACAGATCCAGTTCGGCGCGGCAGCCCGCGGGATCGAGTCCCGCCTTTTCATACGGAATATCAAGCGAAACGGTTTTATGTAACATTTTGAAGTTCCTTTCACTATTTGTTTACGGCGGCGTCAATATCGGATTTCAGCTTTGAGTACCACTCGGCAAAGTTTTCGTCGGTATTGTACAGAGCCACCGCTTCATCAAGAGACGAGCCTCCTGCAACAAGCTCTGCAACGGCTTCTCTGTCCGCTGCGGCTTTGTCCGCAAGACCGTATTCAAGTATCTTGCGCGCTTCCTGTCCGCCGTCGAAAGCTTTGCTTGTATAAAGCTCCGACCGTGAAATCCGGCTGAAAGCTTCTTTGATAACCATATCATTTGTGGCGGTAACAGTCAGTCCCAGCTTTTGAGCGGTCTCCATGTAGTAATCGTAATCGTTAGCCTGTTTTTTTACGGGAAGATATCCCGATTCCGCAGAAAATGCAATGTTGTTTTCGGGCTCGGTGAACCATTTTAAGAACGTTACCGCCGCCGCCTCCTTTTTGGGATCGGACTTTGTTACCACCATTCCCGCACCCTGCTGAACGCTTACATCCTGACTGCCCTCGAATACGGGCATCGGCAGTATTTCAGCATTTATCGGGTGTGCGCCGCTGTCGTCAGTGACTTCCTCGGGGAAGTATACAGCGGAAGAAGTAGAGCCGATAAGGGAGATGATATTTCCCACCTTAACATCATCGGAACGGTACTTTCCATCGGCACGGAAATATCCGCTTATATACGGAATGTAATAATTATCCCAAATTTTACGCATTGCAGTCTCGTCTAAATCCACAGTTACAGAGCCGTTTTCCACACGGAAAATCTCATGCCCAAGCTGTTTTGAGCCGATAATGAACATATTGGCAAGAGCGTCCCTGCCGTAGAAAGCCTTTCCGTCGTTCGGAACATCAGGCGTAAGGGAGTCGGTCCATTCGTAATATTTGCGGGCAGTATCCGTAATACCCTCCATAGTGCGAATATCGTCCGCAGACGCTCCTGTTGCTTCAGCAAAAGCGTCCCATTCGGTCTTGTTGAGCATAAATGTTTCTGTAGATTTTGCAATGGGAAAAATATACAGCTCTCCGTTGCTGCCGATACGTCCCTCTTCTATGTATGAGTCTATATAATCAGCCTGTTCCTCAGGAGAAAAATACGCGTCCAGGTCGGCAAGTATGTCCATTTTTTTGACTTCAAAGGCGGTATCCGCATATGAAGCGAAAATATCCGGAAGCTCGCTGCTGCCCACCTGTTTTTGGGCGGAGTTGAGAACTGCCGTTTCAAGATCGGCGATACTTCCCTGAGAGTGGGCGCTCACGGTAATATTATTTTCCGCGCCTACCGTGCTGTTAAAATTTTCTATCATTTTATCAAAGGAATTCTGGAGCGAACCATTGTAGTAGTGCCATATCACAATGGATACGGGTTCGCCGTCAGACGAAGACTTTCCGCCGCAGCCCGCAAAAATGCTCGGTACAGCCGCAGCAGCCATGATCAGCGCAGCGCAGCGTGCGATCCTGCGGTTCAGTAAAAATTTTTTCATAAACAAAACCACCCTGTTAAAAATGTATGCCTTCAGCGTAATGTATTACGTTTGCAAACGGAAAGACAAGGATCAATTTTCGTCGTTTTTTCCGGAGAAGAACATTTTTACCGTCATAACGACTCCGAGGACAGAGTTAACGAGCGCTATGGACAAAGCCACAATGCTCAGAGATATACCTGCCGAGGAGCTGTAGTTTTTTTTGCGCTTTTTTACTCCGATGATTAGTCCCGGAACGGCGCAGGCATAAGAAATAACAGGAAGAAAGAAAGAGAATGCCAGTCCTACGATACCAAGAACGAGACTTGAAATGCAAAGCTTTTTTCCCGACATATAAAAGTCCTCCATAAATTATAAAAATTTGTATAAAACTCAGACGAAAGCGTTTTCCGGCTTGTCCCCGAAAGGCGGAACATCTGTCGCTGAGATGGCAGCGGCACGTTCCTGTTTCAGAACGCAAGGTCTTAGGAAAATGCTCTTACCAAGCAATTTTATCACATTGATATTATTTTGTCAACAATTCCGCAGGTTAAACGCAATAAACCGTTACAGTCTGCGCTTTCCCTTTTGGGAAACCTTTTTCATCTTCATTCTGCGCTTTTTCGTGGCAAGAATGTAAACCGTAATATAGGCTGCGGTAAGCAAAACCGCGGCTGCAACCGCCGCTTTGAACCAAAACGAACCTACGAAAGCCTTGACTTTCATAATGTTATATTCCAGCTGAGAAAGCGCAACGTCGTTTTTGGCCACAAGATCCACGGAACAAAGAGTCTCGCCTGAAAGAGAAAGGGTATATTTTCCAAGCACACGCCCCTTTTCAACGGGAGCAGTTACAGATTCATCTGAATCAAGGTAACCCTTTGTAACGATTTCCTTTTTCAGGCTTGAGGAATCGAGGGTATTCGGCCAAAGCGTATAGAAATCCTCAGACGGGACAAGAATAACGTGTTCAGCTCCGTCGCCCAGCTTTACGGGTACCTCTGTTATCTCATCGGTCACGCTGAGTATTTTTTCATAGGAAAAGGTGTTAAACGCCCATTCGTAGATGTTTTCGTGGTCGGTATAGTGGTCGTAGGTACGGTTTCCGTCCGCGTCGTACATCGGCGCTCCGAGGGTCACAAGCAGGTAGTTGTTTCCGTCGCGGGTAGCCATTGAAGCAAGGCAGCGTCCCGATTCGTCAAGAGTGCCTGTTTTCAGTCCGCGGACGGGCTCGTAGTAAAACTCTCCCTTGAGGGTCATGGCGTTTGTATGATGGATAGTTGCCCAGCCTTCCTGCTTATAGTTAGTGCCGTGGAGGGTATATTCAGAGGTGGTGGCGATCTCCACAAATTTGGGGTAATTGTCAACTGCGTACTTAGCAATGACAGACATATCGTGGGCGTTGGTGTACTGTTCGTCGTCGTAAAGACCGTGGGGGTTTACGAAATGAGTTCCCGTACAGCCTATTTCCGCTGCCTTTTGGTTCATCATGTCAACGAAGTTGGGCATACTTCCGCCGCCAACGTTGTAGGCTAAAATTCCCGCCGATTCGCAGGCGGAAGCCATAAGCATAGAGTACATAAGGTCTGATGCGGTAATGACCTCTCCCCTTTCGTAGCCAACTGACGAGGGGTTTTTTCCGTAAAGATCGTCGAAAACCGCCAGCGGAGCCTCATATTCGGTGTTGTCAAGGTCGGAAACGTTGTCTAGAACGACTATCGCTGTCATTATTTTTGTCAGAGATGCCGGATACATCTTTTTGGTAGGGTTCTTTTCGTACACCACAATGTCCTTGTCAAGGTTTATAAGTACGGCAGCCTCGCTTGAAACGGTAAAATTTGGGGTAAACGTTACCGCGGAAACGCGGGTCTGCGAAACTGTTCCGAATATCACAAGGGCGGCAAGCAGCACCGCCGTTCTTTTAAATATGTTCATATATATGCGCCCCGCGCCCCGAAACGCGCGGGTATTCTCCTTTCCAAAAATGCGGAGGATATGGCATTATTGGCGTCCGTTTACTCCGCTTACAGTGTTACACTTTATTATAACAGATTTTTATGGAAAATGGAAGTGTTTTTAAAAATAAAATTTTCTCTTTACCTTTCGGAAAATTTGTGCTATACTAATAAACAGTTGATTAATTCGGTTTATTCGGAGGTTATGGTTTTGATTTGTATAACAGGAGATATGCACGGCGATCTCAGCCGCTTTAACAACAGTAAGATAAACAGGCTCAAAAAGGGAGATATCCTTATTGTCTGCGGAGATTTCGGCTTTATATGGGACGGTTCCGCGCGGGAAAAGCAGATACTGAAAAGGATCGGTCAAAAGCGTTTTTACACTTTATTCGTTGAGGGCTGCCACGAAAACTACGACCTTTTGGAGCAGTACCCCGAGGAGGACTTCTGCGGAGGCAGGGTGAACGTTATTTCCGGCAGGCTCATGCATATGAAGCGGGGCAGCGTATTCAATTTTCAAGGCAAGACCTTTTTTGCATTCGGCGGAGGTCAGACAAAGGAGATAGATATACGCCGTGAATCAAAAACATGGTGGGAACACGAGCTCCCCTCTTCCGAAGAGGTGGACGAGGGGGCGCAGGCTCTGAAACGGTGCGGAAACAAGGTGGATTACATAGTTACTCACGAGCCGCCCGCAAGCGTAAAGGAGTTTCTGAACTTTGAGGTGCGGCAGATAAGCTATATGCACACCTTTTTCGACAGGGTAAAGGACGAGTGCGAGTTCCGAAAATGGTTTTTCGGAAAGGTACATAAAAACAAGACTATACCACCAAAATATCAGTGTCTTTTCGATGATGTGGAGGTAATCAGCACAGAAGTGAAAAATAAGTAGAATTTTGTACATTTTTTAAGGAGGACTTTTTATGCCGCATATTTCGTTAAAGATGTTAAAGGGACGCACCGAGGAACAGAAAAGACTTGCAGCGGACAAGCTCACCGCCGCGCTTTGCGAGGCTTTAGGCTGCGGGGACGGTCATGTTACCGTCGGTATCGAGGACTACACCCCGGAAGAGTGGCAGGAGGTTTTTGCCGAGGAAATTGAGGGCAAGTCCGAGACTCTTTACAGAAAGCCGGCTTACGATCCGAAAAGTCTGCTGTAAGGAGATTTCGACATGGAATACATGAAAAATGGCGAAGACATTTTGCTGAAAACCTCCGACCTTGACTTAGACGAAACTCTGGACTGCGGTCAGGCGTTCCGCTGGGAACGTCTCGGCGGCGGTTCGGACTGTACATATCACGGTTTTATGCTGAACACGCCCCTGACGGTTTCCGCGGAAAAAGACTATTTCCGTTTCCATGACACGGACGAGGAGACGTTCCAAAGAGTGTGGAGCCCCTATTTTGATTTGGAGACTGACTATGCCGAGATCAAAAGGCTGCTATCCGAGGACGGTACTCTTGCCAAGGCCTGCGCTTATGCGGGCGGAATACGTCTGCTCTGTCAGGACAGCTGGGAGGCTCTTTGTTCCTTTATTATTTCCCAAAACAACAATATCCCCCGCATAAAGGGGATAATCAGTCGGCTTTGCGAGATGTACGGCGGTTTCCCCGGCTTTGAACTGATGAAAGGTATAGTTCCCGATGACCTGGCTCCATTACGTTCGGGATTTAGAGCAAAATATATTACGGACTGTATAAAAAAACTTAACAGCGGCGAGATAAATATTGAAGAAGTAAAAAAACTCCCCGTGGACGAGGCGAGAAAGGTACTTATGACCATAAAGGGAGTAGGTCCCAAGGTGGCGGACTGCGCGCTTCTGTACGGTATGTACAGGATAGACTGCGTTCCAATGGACGTGTGGATGAAGCGGGTCATGGAGCAGTTCTATCCAAACGGCTTTCCCGAATTTGTGCTGCCATACGCGGGTATTGCACAGCAGTATCTTTTCCACTACATGAGGACGGAGATATCCAAATGAAAAAAGCCTTTAAAATAACACTTATAATAATAGCAGCAGTTATCTTTCCGGTTGCGGCGGCAGGTTTGTTCCTGCCGAAAATTATTGCCTCGGTAGTGTACAAGGACAACTTTGAACAGCGTTTCGAGACCTACAAACCTACGGCAAGAAGTATTGACGAATTTGACGGTCTGCTTGTTTCAGAATATACGTTTGAATCAAATAATGGACAGAATCTTGCAGGCTATAAATACTACAGAGATGGCACTGCAAAGGGCGTAGTCGTAATGGCTCACGGCTTCGGAGGCGGCGGTCACAATTCTTATATGGATATTGCCGACTATTTTGCTTCCTGCGGTTACATTGTTTTGGCGTATGATGCCACAGGCAACGACAAAAGCGAGGGCGATGCTGTTGGAGGTATGCCGCAAGGCGTTATCGACCTTGACTATGCATTGCGGTTTGTAAAAAGTACCGATGAGTTTGCGGGACTTCCCATAGTTCTTTTCGGACACAGTTGGGGAGCGTATTCCGCAGGAAGCGTACTGAAATATCACCCTGATGTAAAGGCTGTGATTATGGCCGCCGGATTTGACAGTTCCGCCGATATAATTGAATATCAGGGCAGACAGATGGCAGGAGACTCTGTTGAGTTTATACTTCCGTATATGCTTGATATTGAAAAGGAAAAATTTGGTGAATACGCATCTGCAAGCTGCACTGAGGGTTTTGAAAGCTCAGAAGCAAGGGTAATGCTTACCCACAGCAGGGACGATGAAATGATACCGTATGACGAAAGCTTCGGTGTATTTCAAGAAAAATTTGGGAACGATTCAAGATTTGAGTTTATTTCCCTTGAAAACAGAGGTCACAATTATATTTGGTATGCGGCCTCGGCGGCGGAGTACAGAGAGAATTTCAATCGTGAATTTGACGAATTTATGGAATCCGTAGGCGGATTTACTCCCGAACGAAAGGCTGAATATCTGGAAGAACATCTTGACAAAAAGCAGCTTTACGCTTTGAACTATGAGCTTATGGGCAGAATGTCGGAGTTTTATGACAGAAGTATCGGTGCGGAATAATTAAATCCGTAAGCGCGGCTATTTTAAAAATTTTGAAAGGAGCATACAAATGCGTGAAAGTATTTTAACGATACCGATAAGCGAGATACTCGACCCCAAGGAAGGCTGTCCCATTTGCCGAATGAGGGATATGCTAGAGCAGCGCACCGTTGAGTACATCATGGGCGCGGCTATGATGGAACCCGACGTACGTATCGAGACAAACCGCGCGGGCTTCTGCCATACTCATTTTCAGCAGATGCTGAAGCAGAAGAATCGTCTTTCTCTTGCTCTTATGCTGCAAACTCACCTTGAGGAAGTGGACAGGCAGCTCTTTTCACGCAAGAAGTTATTTGAACCCAAAAACGCACGCAAAGCAAAGCTTTCCGAAATAAACGAGACCTGCTTCGTCTGTGAAAAAGTGGACTGGGGCATGGAGCGTCTTATGCGTACGTTCTTTGAAATGTACGGTCAGCAGGACTTCCGCACGCTGCTTTCGGAGCAGGAGTTTGTTTGTCTGCCCCATTATGACCTGCTTTTATCGCTTGCTCCGGCATATTTGCAAAAATCCGAGCTGGATAGCTTTAACAAGCTTATTGGAGGCCTTACGGAAAAGTATATTGCTTCTCTTTACGAGGACGTTTCACACTACTGCTCCATGTACGACTACCGAAACACCGGCAAGGACGCGGACTGGGGAAATTCCCGCGACAGCATAGAACGCGCCATAAAATTTCTTGTTTCAAGAAATTGAGCATTTTAAAAAATGAAATGAAATGTGAGAATCAGAGAGAAATAGAGCAATTAGCAGAGATTTAAAGAGATATAGGGATATATTTTAAAAATTCAGCAATTTGACTGTTGACTTTGGTTTTTTATTCATGTATAATTGACAATGTTGTGTCGGACGGACGTATGTATGTCCGCACCGATGTTCCCGTATCCGATGCATGCTTCCGCTGTGAACGGAATATGCGGGAGGAAAAATTATCAAAAGGAGAATGATTATGTCAACTTATATGCCTAAGGCAAACGAAATCAGCCGTAAATGGTATGTGCTTGACGCTGCGGATAAGTCTCTCGGACGCGTTGCCGCCGAAGCTGCTTCCATACTCCGCGGTAAAAACAAGCCCACTTTCGCTCCCCATGCGGACTGCGGCGATCATGTTATTATCATCAACTGCGCAAAGGCTAAGCTCACAGGCAAGAAGCTCGAAAAGAAAACTTACAAGTGGCACACCGGTTGGATCGGCGGTCTCAAAGAGATCAAGTACAGCGATATGATGAAGAATCAGCCCGAAAGAGCCATGATGATCGCAGTAAACGGTATGCTCCCCAACAATACATTGGGCAGAGCAGCTTTGAAGCGTCTGAGGACCTACGCAGGCGCAGAGCACGGTCATGAAGCTCAGAAACCCGAAAATTACGAGATATAAGGAGGCGGAGTAAATGTACGAATCTAAACAGCCTTATTTTTACGGCACAGGCAGAAGAAAAAGCTCCGTTGCAAGAGTAAGAGTTTACGCGGGCAGCGGTAATATCACGATCAACGGCAGAAATATTGACGATTATTTCGGTCTTGAAACACTTAAGCTGATCGTTAAGCAGCCTCTTATCCTTACCGAAAATTCCGATAAGTTCGATATCGTCTGCACAGTTGCCGGCGGCGGAGTTACAGGTCAGGCAGGCGCTATCCGTCACGGTCTGTCAAGAGCGCTTCTTCAGGTAAACGAGGAGCTTCGTCCCGTACTGAAGAAAGCCGGTTTCCTCACTCGCGACCCCAGAATGAAAGAAAGAAAGAAGTACGGCCTCAAAGCGGCTCGTCGCGCTCCGCAGTTCAGCAAGCGTTAAATTTTATCAAAATGGCTCAAAAAGCCCGGAAAATCAAGGTTTTCCGGGCTTTTGCTTTTGATAGGGTTTGATCAGCCAACTGTTGCTGTGTCAGGTCTTTTTCTTTTAGAGCAACCCGCATCTTCTGCCCTAATTAGTTCAACTCATCAATCGGCATAATCATTCGCCTCAATAATATTGTATCGTTCCGATTATCACAAAGGAATAACCTTATTATATCTGTCAAGCTTAATTTTATGGATTGCTATAAAAAGACATTGGTTGATTTTTGTAAGCATTTATGCTATAATAATTTTCAAACAAAAATTGTATGAAATTATGTACTTTTAAATGGGAAATTAGGTATACATAATTAACTGCCAAAGGAATTGTTTGAATATTGAAAATAGCGGGAGGTTAATATGCTTTCTATAGGTGTTGATTATTACCCGGAACATTGGAATAAGGAAATGTGGCGCAAAGACGCTGATTTAATGCAAAAGACAGACGTAAAAATTGTAAGGATGGCAGAATTTGCCTGGTGCAGACTGGAACCTGAAGAAAATAATTTTGATTTTGAATGGCTTGACGAGGCAGTAAATATTTTTTCGGAACACGGTATAGATATAATTCTATGTACCCCCACAAATTGCCCTCCCCTTTGGGTATATGAAAAATATCCCGACTCAAAGCAGTATTCAAGATCCGGTATTCCCAATGCTCACGGCATAAGAGGAAACCGCTGCTATAATTCTTCCTCTGTAAGAAAGCTGTCTGAGCGGATAATACGCCGTCTTGCCGAAAAATATGCGGATAATTCCGCGGTAATTGCTTGGCAGATCGATAACGAACTTGAAGCCGTAGAGTGCTGCTGTCCTGCCTGCTCCGAAAAATTCCGTTTATTTCTGAAAGAAAAATACGGCAGTCTTGAGGCAATAAACCTAACATACGGCAATATTGTGTGGGGCGGAGAATATTCGTCCTGGGAACAGGTACAGCCGCCTTACGGCGACTATTATGAGGGTTGGTACAATCCTGCGTTTATAAATGACTGGCGCATCTTTTGCAGGGAAAGCGCCAATCAGTTTGCATGGTTTCAGGCGGATATTATAAGAAGTATTGTTCCCAATGCGGTAATTACCACAAACACATGGCTGTGCGAAAACACCTGCGATATGCACAAAATGTTTTCTCGGCTTGATGTTGTATCTTATGACAATTATCCTACAACGCGTTTGCCGGATGACAAAAACGCATTGTATTCTCATGCCTTTCATCTTGATTTAATGAGAGGAATCAAGAAAAAGAATTTCTGGATAATGGAGCAATTAAGCGGAACTCCCGGCTGCTGGATGCCGATGCAGCCGACCCCGCTTCCAGGAATGATCGGAGGATATGCGCTTCAGGCTTTTGCTCACGGTGCGGACAAGGTAGTACATTTCAGGTGGAGAAGCGCTCTTAAAGGTGCGGAAATGTTCTGGCACGGACTCATTGACCACAGCAATGTACCGTCAAGGCGATTTGAGGAGTTTACAGAACTTTGCGGGAAAATCAACGAACTGAAAATTCCCGAAGATACTGTCATAAAAAATGACATTGCAATTATAATGTCATTTGAGCAGGAGGCTGCGTTAAGAACTCAGAGGCAATCGGAGAACTTTCATTATTATGATCAGCTTAAACTGTATCATGACGGAGTAACGTCGCTTGGCTGCGGCTGTGACATCATATCGGAACACGATGATTTTTCGGACTACAAAGCAGTGATCGCTCCCGCGCTTTACCTAACGTTCAAAAGTACTGCGGAACGGCTGCACAGCTTTGCAGAAAACGGAGGAACGGTAATTCTGACAAATCGGTGCGGGGTAAAGGACGAAAACAATAACTGCATTATGAAGCCGCTGCCTGCGGAATATACCGATATGACAGGATGTTATGTCCGCGAATATGACGCATTGGGATATGACAAAGCAACTATCAGCATGAACGGAAAAAGCTATACCGTTTCGTGCTGGTGCAACATTATGCAAAACAACACTGCTGATGTGCTTGCGGTATATTCCGACAGGTTTTACAAAGGCTCTCCATGTGTTCTTGAAAATAAATACGGAAAAGGCAGGGTCTATTACTCCGGCGTTATCGGAGAAAGAGATTTTTACCGCGATTTCCTTGCTATCGTACTTAAAAAAGCGGAAATTGAATTTATTGCAGGACTTCCGCGCAACGTTGAAATTACACGCAGGATAAATACTGATTCCGAGTACATATTTGTATTCAATAACAATAATTGCGACACGGACATAGATACCGATTTCTATAAAGGACGCCTAACCCCATTTGAATTTTATATTGAAAAGGTGATGAACACATGAAAACAAAAATAATCGCTGCAATGGCAATGCTTTTAATGACGCTTACAGGCTGCGCAAAGACTGGCGATGAAGCGTCTGACAATGTTCTATCCGGTGAACAACCCGTGGTTTCCGCTGCGGAAAACAAGCTTTCAGAACAAGGAGACAGCGCTTCCGCAGACGGCAGAGCTGAAAGTGAATACTATGAGCTTACGGAAAAATCAATAAAAGAAATGGAGCTGCCGGATATGAGCAATATTACGCCATACGGAAATTTTGAGGGATATACATACTATTCCAAAACAGCGGAAAGAGATACTTCGGTAAATATTCTCCTTCCTCCGAATTACAGCGAGAGCAAGGAATATCCCGTTTTGTATATTCTTCACGGATTTTACGACAATCAGGACTGGATGGCACGGGATATTGTGGGTATACCGCAGATGCTCACCGAGCTTTACGAAAACGGCAAGGCGGAGGAAATGATAGTAGTCCTGCCATACATCTTCACAAGCAAGGAAATGCCTTACTGCACGGGAATGGATATTGAAAACTGCCTTGCCTATGATAATTTTATCAATGACCTGACGACCGACCTTATGCCATTTATAGAGGAAAATTTTTCTGTAAAAAAAGGCAGAGAAAATACGGCTGTAACAGGCTTTTCAATGGGCGGCAGGGAATCGCTGTTTATAGGTATTTCACGTCCCGACCTGTTTGGATATGTGGGAGCCTGTTGTCCTGCGCCGGGACTTGTTCCCGTTCCCAACTCTCCAATGCATCCGGGACAGCTTCAAAATGACGAGGTGAAATTTTCTGATGACAACAGACCGAAACTTGTATTTATAAGCGCGGGAGGCAACGACGGCGTTGTGGGTACATTTCCAGCAGATTATCATAAGCTACTTGAAGAAAACGGCGAGCGGAGTATTTATGAGCTTATGACCGGAACATCTCACGACCACACAAGCGTTAAACCGCATTTATACAAGTATTTCAGCGTAATTTTCAAGTAAAAGATATTATGGAACTGATTTTAGGCGGCCTTACTCAAGTTATCGTGGCGGACAGCAAAGCTCTTGTTTATCTCTTGCTTATCTGGAGCGAAGTGAGCTTACTGTCGAAATTGACGATACACCCAATGAGGTTAATATCCTGGCAGCAGCCTATTTCTATTCCAATGCTGAAATATACCCTGCTCATATATCCGTATATCAGTATTTCCATCTTTAAAAAAGCAGGAAAAAGTCAATGAACTGATACAAAACGGAAAGAGTTCCGGTGAGTCCGCCGCAGATGTAGGATATGAAAAGACGCAAAGCCTTAAAACAAAGAAAAATTATTATAATAAGCGGACTTGCCGCGTCAGGTGGCGTTGCAAGTCCGCTTATTTATTCCGATAAGTTTTATTGATATATCAGAAAATCTGAAATCCAACTATTCCGATAATGCACGCTATCCCGCCCGCAATATTCAGCTTTGTGCATTCCTCGCGCCGTATAAGCTGAATAATAAACAGCGTCACCAGAATCATAGGCTGTATAAACGAATAGTTAGCCATGCTGCGTACTGCCACAATGTTCTCGCATATAAGACCGATAACATTCGGTATTTTAGTAAGAGCTACAAAGAGCACACCGTTTCTGTGCTCTTTGCATAATTTAACGGGACGTACTTTCGGCGCAAGTACTATGGCCAATATGATAAGGGCAAAAAACAGAGACAGCGACGGTGAAATATAATTCTGCGACAGGTTGACGATAAGTCCGTAGCCGAATTTTGAAAGCAGGTACGCTGCAAGCGGGAAAATTATTTTTGCATAATTGATTTTTTCGTTTCCCGATCTTGCTATCAAAAATAGTCCTGCAGTTGTAACGGCAATAAAGCAGAATTTGACAAGCGTACCCGTTCCAAGAGCTGCCGTGCCTGTTATTAGGTCGGCGGCGTACGACATAAACAGGGTAATTCCCAGCCACGCTTTAAGCTCAAATGCGGACATTTCCTGAAGAATAATTGCGGCAAACTGAAATTCAAAAAATTTGGAAGCAGTCATAAGCAGTATCGCCACAAAGCTTTGCCATGTCAGTGTAAAAAATCTGCTGTCAAAGGGGAGATAAAACAGCATGAACACCGAGGTAGCCGCTGCCATGAGAAACGCAAGGGTACTGCCGTCAAATTTCAACTTTGCAACGGCGTACTTATCGCTCAGGGACGTAATCGTGTAGCAAGCCACAACAACCAACGCCCTCCTTGTGAATTTCGTACCAGCCTATTCCAACGTTTTGACAGCCGAAAACATTATGCTCCGAAATCACCGCGTCCGTTTCATTTGCGATACGGTCGGGAGGAATATGGGTAAGTACACATTCAAGTCCGTTTTTGTCAAGCTCTTGTTTCAGCTATTCCTCCAAAAGCTCCGCCGTCTCTCCGCAGCCGTAGCTTTTTTCCTCTCCCAACAGCTCACACTCAAGGAAAAGCCTGTTGGTGTAAACCTCAAAATTGCAGCAGTAATCGGGAT
Organism: uncultured Clostridia bacterium; assembly: GCA_947089135.1. Taxonomy (GTDB): domain Bacteria; phylum Bacillota; class Clostridia; order Oscillospirales; family Ruminococcaceae; genus RGIG8773. The sequence goes on along the minus strand of CAMUJF010000002.1, from coordinate 27,356 downwards.
ATTTTACTTCCCTGTAAGCAGGAAAGCATTTGGCGAATATCTGTCCGTTCACCGCATAAACCGCAAAACCCTCATCAACGTTGAAACCTGCTTTGAACGCTTTTTCCGCGTACATAAAGGCACAATGCAAACTCCTCCGTGTGAGAGAGACGTTACAGACCAAGGTGCAAATGTGCTTGGTTCTTTTGAAATATTATGTATATTGTGGTTGATCGAAATTTTGGGCTTGTCAGCGCACATTATAACGCATATTTCAAAAACTTTACCGAACGGCGTTGCAGGAGCTTTTACAGTGATTTTATTGCCATTTACGGTATAATCGATTTTCCCGTTATCGGGATAATATGTCTCGGGACTTTTCTCGGGAGCGCACCAAAGCCTGTGTACGCCGTATACCCGCCAGTCTCCGTAATCGGGAATGCTTTCGGTGAATTCACGGTTTACGTCCTCAAAAAGGACGTTCTCCCTGCCTTTAAGCGAAAAGTAAATAATTCTCGGACCCTTATCCACCATTATTCCAACGGTGATAAGACCGTTATCCGCAAACAGACATTTTCCGAAATTCTTGTAGGATTTTTCTTCAACACTAACACTCATGCAAATCAGCGCTTCGATAATATATTTGCGAAACCAACGCTCCGGATTTTGCACGGCGGCGTGATTTTCAGTTATATTATAATAAAAGCGCACGAGATTGACTAACCATTTTTTGCATTTGCGTACACAAAAGTTGCGGTATTTATCAACACGGTTTAAAGCAGTACAGGCAAAACATCCGTACCGAATTAATATTTATACATTTTCTTGAATTCGGAAGGAGTGCAGTCCTTAACGCTCTTAAAGATACGATTGAAAGTAGTAAGGCTCGCGAAGCCCGAACGCATAGCTATATCCGTAATAGACATATCCGATTCAATAAGCATAAGTATTGCCGAATTTATCCGTCTCTCATTCAGAAAGTTGATAAAAGAAGTACCGGTATATTTTTTGAACATTCCGGAAAAATGATATTTGCTGTATCCCGCAATATCCGCCAGAGCTTCCAGCGTTATATCGTTCATATAATTTTTGTCGATGTATTTCAGTATCATGCCAAAATCATCTTTGCGGGGACTTTCCTCTCCGCATTTAATAGCGTTAAGCTGATATTCCCGTATATGCGCAAGCATGGTGATAAATTTTGAGTAAATATAAAATTCCGTCATATCTGAAAACCGGCTGTACAGCGTATAAATATCCGTAACTATCTGATTGAGCATGGACAGAAAGTTATCATCGTATTTTGAATTTATATGAAGTGGATTTGATATAACAGGATAAAGAGCGGATAAAACAGGATTATTCAGCAGCGCGTTATTATCGCAAAGAAAGATAAGTCTGCGTCCGTGCTGAGCCTTGAGGCTGTGCAGCGCACCGGGAGGAATAAGCATAATGTCCCTTTCGCTGAGAACGTATTCCCTGCCGCTGCATATGACCGTGTAGCTGTTTTGCAGCGGCATAATAAGCTCAAATGCGTTGTGCCGGTGCTTTGGATATTCTTCATATTCAACATTGTCATACAACAGTATATTTCAGTTTTCGGCATAATCGACAGTTTCAAAATCTCCGTTAAGTTTTGCAATCATTTTAAAATCACCTCTCAAATACAGAATCATTTTCCATTATCCATCATAGGATTTACAGTAAAATCAACATGACAGTCTTTTACAAGGTATAATGTAAAAGAGAATTTTATAATCCCCACGTCTCCTCGTTCAGAAATGATTTCAATTAGAGCATATTCACATAAAATCATTGAAAAGCAATAAAAAATATGATAAAATAAAAATAATTCATACTAAGAAATGAGTTTCTGCGGTAACACTCACTTATAAAGCCTTTTTCAGCTGAAACGCGTATCTCAACGTTGCTTCTGCTTTTTAAACATAGTGCAGTAAAATCTAAAATAAAAATCCTTATTAAATGTTGCGGTTCTTATTTCAGGAAATTCAACAATTTCCTTATTTCCATGATATAGAGTAATCTTACCCATGACCTAACGCACCGTCCACGCAAAACGTTATCTATATGTATTATATCATACTTAAGAAAATATTTCAACTGTATTTTGACCTTTTGACCTTTTTCATCGAATATTACCGAATTAAAAGCATTATCTTTATTGCACGGCTGTTATAAAAAGGTTGTATATTTAACCGATATTATTATAAAATCAGACTTTTTTAATAATGACGAACATAAATTAAAATTCTATAAAAATATTTTAGGGCATCTCGGGAACGTGCTGAATCACTGCATTGCAAAAAGTGACACTTTTTATCACAATTACAATTCGTCCGCCTGCATTAACACCGCAAACCCTGCATATACATATGTAGAAATACTGTGTATTGGAGTGAGCATATTGAAAGTAAAAGCAGGTCAGGATATCGAGGAACGCGCCGTCATTCTTGGTCGCTATATTCTCGAACACAAAGCTACTGTTCGTGCCGCTGCTAAACAGTTCGGAATTTCTAAATCTACTGTACATATGGTTGTAGTAAATTAGAAAATATATTTTTTGTTATAAACTAATATTTTTAAATAAAAATTGGATCGCATTCAAATTTACGATCCAATTTTTTGATTTTATTGCTGTACAAAATTAATTTATTACAACCCGAACATCAAGCGAAATCCTTTTCCGCCTTTGCAACAGCGTCCTCAAGCGTCATTCCCACAAAATACTGTGCGTTAAGATGCCGTCCCGATTTTTTATCGTCAACAAATGCGCCAACGACAATTCCGGGTATTGCACTTTCCGGTGCGTTCGGAGCATGAGAGCCTCCGAGATCTGTTCTGCACCAACCCGGGTCGGTAAGATTTATCATTACGTCCGTACCGTTGACCTTTGAACCGAGGTCTATCGTTATCTTATCAAGTGCTGCCTTGCTTGCGGAGTAACCCGCCTGCTCAGGTTCAAGCTGTATGCCGCTGGTGGTATTGACAATACGTCCGAAGCCGTACTCTATCATTTTCGGCATAAAATGATAGCATATCATTGCGGGAGCTATTGTGTTTATTTTAAAGCTTTCGGTGTAGTCCGAAACGGGAGTCTTAAAATAGTCCGTGCGGTAGGCTATCTGCATTCCCGCATTATTCAACACTATATCCACCCGAACGCCGAAAGCGTCAATATCATCAAGCATTTTCTGTACCGCGTCAAGGTCGGAAAGCTCCGCCGCCACCGAGTACGCCTCAACTCCAATGTCTTTAACTTCGCGGAGTACTTTTTCGCAATGCTCCAAAGTCCTGCCGTGCAAAATCAGATTGCAGCCCTGTTCTGCCATGAATTTCGCGGTAAGATAACCGATACCTCTTGCCGCGCCCGTGATAAACGCCCATTTTCCCTTTACATCAACCATTTTTGATTTCCTCCTTTGCTTTTTCAAGTACTGCTATTACCCTGTCGCACCAACTGTCAAACTCCTCGTCGGGTATCTGACATTCTTTATGTAGAAGGACATAATTCAGCGTATTCCTTATTCCCCGCTCAAAGCGTATTTCGGTTTTGAAATCGGGTACCGCTCTTTTAAGCTTGCTGTTGTCGAACACAACGGAATTAGACTTGTCCCCGATAAGACTTCCCGTAAAGTCATAATCGCTTACTGCCGCAAGAAATTCCGACGAAACATAGTAGGGCTTTAATTTCACGCCGAGAACGCTTGCGATAGTCTGATATATCTGATTCCACGTCAGCGTTTCATCGCTTGTTATCTGAAATGCTTCGCCTATTGCGTGTGGATTTCCGAGAAGTCCGATAAAAGCTTTTGCAAAATCGCGGCTGTCCGTCATAGTCCAAAGGGACGTTCCATCGCCGTGAATAATTACAGGCTTGCCGTCAAGCATACGCTTTATGACCTGCCAGCTGCCGTTTTTTCCGTGAACGCCCAACGGTACAGAGGTCTCGCTGTAGGTGTGTGAGGGCCTTACGATCGTAACGGGAAAACCGTTATCACGGTACATCTTCATCAGATATTCCTCACATTCGATCTTGTTTCGGGAGTACTCCCAGTAAGGGTTGGCAAGCGTTGTCCCCTCTGTAATGATATAGTCGGACGGCGGCTTGTTGTACGCCGATGCAGAGCTGATATAGACAAACTGCTTTGTCTTACCGTTAAAAAGCCTGAAATCCCGTTCGAGTTGGGGCTTTACAAAGCCGATAAAGTCACATACAGCGTCAAAGCTCATACCGCCGAGCTTCTCGGAAACATCGCTTTCGTTGTTTATGTCCGCGTTGATAAATTTTATGTGCGAGGGCAGCCTGTCATTGCTGCTGCCCCTGTTGAGAAGATAAAGTTCATGACCCTGTTCCGCAAGAGCGCGGGAAATCGCCATGCTTATCGTTCCCGTTCCGCCTATTATTAATACTTTCATTTTTATGACCATTCCTTTCTGAGTTTTGCGGTTTCCGTAAGAAAATCAAGGCGACAGCCGAAGAAACAAACCTTCCCTCTTTCTCAAAATATGTTGCCTGTTCAGCTGCTTCTTATCAGTCGAATTTTTCGCTTGCCTCTTTCAGAAGTTCGGTTATGGGAAGATGCTGAGGACATACGCCCTCGCATTGACCGCAGCCGATACAATCCTTTGCTTTTCCTCCGTTTGAGGTAGCTCCGTTATAGAAATTCTTGGAACGCCAGTCGTTGGGGTAAGTGCGTATCGTGTTGAGCGCGCGGAAAATATCGGGGATATTTATTTTCTGCGGACAACCGTCGGTACAGTATCTGCACGACGTACAGCCCACAAGCGGCATATTCTGCAAAATCCTCACGGTCTTTTCGATAACGTCTTTTTCCCTGTCGGACAACGGCTCAAAGCTTGTGAACGTGTCAAGATTATCTTTCATCTGCTCTTCGCTGGACATGCCGCTCAGTATGGTGACAACGCCCTCTAAAGAGCCTGCAAAGCGCATTGCCCACGACGCGATGGACTTTTCGGGACGAACTTCTTTCATAAGCTTTTCCGCTTCATCGGGGAGCTTTGCAAGAAATCCGCCTTTAACAGGCTCCATAATTATCATCGGCATATTGTACTTTCTCAGCACCTCGTAAAGCCGTCCCGACTGAACAACCTGATTGTTCCAGTCGGTGTAATTCAGCTGTATCTGCACAAATTCTATCTCAGGGTGTGCCGCGAGGACTTCGTCAAGCAGTTCGGGAGTACCGTGGAACGAAAAGCCGAAATGCTTTATCTTCCCCTCGTCTCTTTTCTTTTTTCCCCATTCAAAGCAGTCATATTTCACGTATGTATCGTAATTCCAGCCGTCCTCAAGACTGTGGAGCAAATAAAAATCGAAGTACTCAACGCCCGCACGTTCAAGCTGTTCGCCGAATATTCTGTCCCTGTCCTCAAACGACTTCATTTCCCAGGCGGGGAGCTTTGTGGCAAGGAAAAACGAGTCCCTCGGATAGCGTTTTACAAGAGCCTCTCTTGCAGTCGTTTCAGACTTTCCGCCATGATAAACATAGGCGGTATCAAAATAGTTCATTCCCGCGTTCATGTAAGCATCTATCATGCGGCATACATGGGGTAGATCTATTTCCTCCCCGTTTTGCGGAAGTCTCATAAGTCCAAAGCCAAGCTTCGGAAGCTTTACCTCTTTTAGTGACATAATTTTTGCTCCTTTCAATCGTATAATTTTATGCCGAACCCATATCACAGCATACTGTATAAGTTGTATATAATAAATTATAGATTTTTTTGAGAAAAATATATATCAAAACTATAGCTTTTTATTCAAAACTATGCTATAATCATTACAACGCCGAAAACGGAGGAAAAGTAAATGGATACGAACCGCGACCTGAATTACAGACTATACATACAGCGGGAGGAGGCGTTTAAGCGCACCTCGTTTCAAAGCGAATTTGACAGATACAGAGATATAGCTTCTGGGAATACTAAAAAGGTAATGCAAAACTTTGAGGAAATAAAAAAGGACTACTCCAAAGGAAAAGGAGTATTGTCGGACGACCCCACAAAAAATGTACGCTATCACTTTATAATTTCAACAGCTATTACATCAAGAATGTGCATTGAGGCGGGAATGAACCACAACGTTGCATATACTCTGAGTGATATTTATATACGGAGAGCCGATAAATGCAATTCGGGCAGCGACATAGTGGAAATGCTCGGAGAGATGTTTTTGGACTATACACAGAGAATGAACGAGATAAAAAAGAACAATGCCGCATCTATTCACGTGCGGCATTGTATAGACTATATTTATGAGCATTTGCAGGAAAAGCTTACCGTCAGGGATACTGCGAAATACCTTAAAATCAGCCCCACATATCTTTCACGGCTTTTTACAAAAGAAACAGGAATGGGATTCAGAAAATTTATATTGAACGCTAAAATAAACACCGCCAAAAATATGATAGCAGATCCCTCGCTTTCTTTTCTTGAAATCTCGCTTTCACTTGGATTTTCGTCCCAAAGCGCATTTATCACGGCATTTAAAAACTTAACCGGAAAAACTCCGGGAGAGTTTAGGTCAGGCGTGCACTATTTGCCTCAAAGCTTATGTACAGCGGCAGAGAGTATGTAAATGCATAGACCAAGGACACTGAAAATGAAATTAAAGCGGCTGTTTATCCGAAATCAATATATCGGATAAATTCGCTAAAATATAGGTGGAAATCCTATTGATAATGTGATATAATAAGGATAATCAAATAAATGAGGTGTTGGAATATGCAGCTGAATTTAAAAGATTATCCCATAAAGCAGAACGAAGTACAGACAAATGAAATACAGGCGGTGCTTAACGAGGCAGCTGCAAAGGGCGGTCTTACCGTTGTGATTCCGAGAGGAACATACATAACAGGAACGCTGTCCCTTGGCAGTGCATCGCTGTATCTCGAAAAGGGCGCGATACTGAAAGGATCTGACAAATGGGAGGATTACCGCGCAAACGGTTTCCGTCACAACGAAATGCACGAATGTATCAGCCTTATATACTGCATGAATGCCAATGATATTTCTATAAGCGGCGAAGGTACTATTGATATGAACGCGGCGGCGTTTTACGATATGGACAGTCCCAACGTTCCCGACGACGGAAATATTTATTCCGACGAGCAGAAATCGGAATGTACAAGGAACTATGAACATCGTCCCACTCAGCCAATATTTTTCTATAATTGCAGGCACATAAAAATAGAGGGCATCACCCTTACTAATGCGCCATGCTGGACGATGTCCTTCAACAGCTCGGAAGACGTAAGAGTACAGAACGTCACAATAGACAATGCTATGAATATCCCAAACAATGACGGTATGCACTTTTGCTGCTGCAAAAATGTAATAATACAAGGCTGCAATATTGCGGCGGGGGACGACTGCATTGCCCTTTCCGGTATCACGGACTGGGACAGCCCCTGTGAGAATTTTGTTATATCGGACTGTATTATGACATCATCTTCAAAGGCAATTTCCATAGGATATATGCACAGTATTGTCAGAAATGTAACTGTTACAAACTGTGTTATTTACGGATCTCAGAGGGGTATTGCAATTATGGCCTCCAAGGGTACGGGACTTGTTGAGCACATTATGTTCCAAAGCCTCCGCATTGATACAAAAATTCATGCGGGGTACTGGTGGGGCTTCGGCGAGCCTGTTTGTTTGGTAGGAAAATTTCATAACTACGACGGTTATCTTGATCCCATTCCTGACAGAAAATGGAGTACAAATATCCGTGACATAAGCTTTCGGAATATAAGCTGTTCGGGGGAAAACATGATAGGCGTTATCGGCAGCAGCGGAAATATTGACGGCGTTTCATTCGATAACATCACTTTTGAGAAAAAAGAAAGCAAAAACGCATACCTAAAACCTAAAGGATTTATTGACATAAGTCCGTCCGATGAAATCATTACCGTTCCCTATGAGTTTGACAATTTTATATATGTACTTGAAAGCAAAAATATCAGCATAAACAACGCACGAAAGATGTGATAAAATGGAAGAAGCCGTAAGACTTTCGCTGTCCGAATACGACAAAATAAGCGGCGTGGGATTTCTTTATCAGACAAGCGTTGCAGATACTTTTCCTCTGCATAATCATGATTTTTACGAGATTTTTTATGTTCTGTCGGGAAAAGCTGTACACCGAATAAACGGCTTTGACGAGATGCTTAACGCGGGAACTTTTGAATTTCTCCGACCCGACGATACCCATAGATACAGCTTTTTTAACCGTTATGATATGGAGCTTATTTCGGTAGGTATTGAAAAAGATCTTGCTGAGGAAATTGCTGCGTTTGTAAATATCCCGACCTCAAAAATGTTTGAGGGAGCTATGCCGAAAAAGACTTTTTTTATGGGAACTCGTGAAACGGAGATAACAAAACTGATTTTGGCGATCGGTAAAAAAAGAGCGGGAAGCGAACGCAGAAATTACGCAAGATCAATAATACCGATGCTTTTGTATGAGCTTTACGAAAGCGCCTCGGACGAAAACCGTTTTATCCCTGAATGGCTGAACAGCGTTATTTTAAAGATGTCGGAACGGGATAATTTTATTGAGGGACTGCCTAAAATGCTTGAGATAGCAAACGTCACGCAGGAACATCTGAATAGGGAATTTAAAAAGCACCTGCGGATCACTCCGACCGAATTTATAAATATGAAAAGGGTCGAGTATGCCGTCAGTCTGCTTAATAACGGCATTTACAGCGTTGCGGAAATAAGCGGAATGTGCGGCTTCAGTACGCTCAGCAATTTTTACTTGAATTTTGAAAAATACAATCATATACCGCCCAAAAAATTTTTAAAAAGGAGCAGTGAAAATGAGATCGGTCAATAAAAATGCGCAGTCAGAGGTAAATAAGGTTCTTGAATATCTTTCGGAAAATAAAGGAAAGAAAATCATTCTCGGTCAGCATACTCAGACAATGGAACAAAAAGAACTTGCACATATAGAAAGCGTCACGGGAGAGCTGCCTGCGTTATGCGGCTTTGAACTGCTTGGATATTCTCCTAACATCAATTACAATGACAGCGGAGATGAATGTCTGAAAGAGGTCAGAGAGGCGCAGGGTACTCTTAAAAACGCTTGGAAATGGGCTGAAAAAGGCGGACTGATAACGTTCACATGGCACTGGTTCTCGCCCCTCGGCGGACGGGATAAGGCTTTTTTTACACGGAATACCGACTTTAATGCAGCCCTTTCCGTAACAGAGGGAACTCCCGAATATTACGCTTTGATATCGGATATGGACTATATGGCGGGACTGTTAAAGCCGTTCTGCGACGAGCATATCCCGATATTGTGGAGACCCTTTCATGAATGCGATGGCGATTGGTTCTGGTGGGGAAACTACGGCAAGGATACCGTAAGAAAGTTGTACCGCATGATGTATGAGCGCTACACAGAACATTTCGCGCTCAACAACTTGATTTGGGTATTCAATTCAACACTGAAAGAATGTTACCCCGGTGATGATATTATTGATGTTATAACCCGCGATATGTACCCTCCCGAACATGAGCATACTGACCGCAGGGAGGAATTTGAGGGTATCGGAAATATTTCCTCGGCGGATAAGCTGTTTGCGATAGGTGAAACAGGAACGATTCCCGATGTAAGGGCAATCTGCGAAAATAACGTCCCGTGGAGCTGGTTTATGACATGGTCGAATGATTTTGCATGTACCGAAAATTATACGTCAAACGAGGAGCTTACGCGGGCTTATTCATACGAAAATTCCGTGACTCTTAGCCGTTTACCGAAATTATATTGAGGAGGAAGTTATTATGCTTAACTTAAAAATCGGAATTAATTTAGGAGACGCACTGGACTGCTGCGTAAATGAAAATTTTGACAGTGAACTGGATATAGAATCCGCTTGGACGGGCTGTAAAATAATCGAGCAGAATATTGACGCGGTAAAGGCGGCAGGGTTTAATGCAGTACGTATTCCCGTTTCGTGGCACAATCATATTTCCGACAAAGATAATTATACTATAAGCAAACCATGGCTTGACAGGGTGAACGAAGTCGTTGATTGGTGCATTGAACGCGGTCTGTACGTTATTCTTAATATTCACCACGACGGCGGGGAAAAATTTTATTTCCCGTCTGAGGTTCATCTTGAAAATACCTTGAAATATGTAACGTCGATATGGAAACAGCTTTCGGAACGGTTTAGAAATTATGATGAAAAGCTGATTTTCAACTCTGTAAATGAGCCGCGACTGTTCGGTCATGAGTGCGAATGGAGAGTGGATACGAAAAATCCCGACGTTGTTGAATCGATAAAGTGCATAAATAAAATAAATCAGGCGTTTGTTGATACGGTACGTTCAAGCGGAGGGAAAAATAAAACAAGGTATCTTTTATGTCCGGGTTACGATGCTTCTCCAGATGGTGTGCTGAATGATTATTTTAAGATTCCCGACGATCCCGAAAATAATGATAACCGTATTATGGTCTCTGTTCACGCATACGTTCCATTTCATTTTGCGCTTGATGAAAACGGAGTATCGGAGTGGTCGAGGGAAAATCCCGACGATACTGAGGCTGTCGAGGGATTTATGGATAAGCTGCACGATAAATACGTCAGCAAAGGTATTCCTGTAATTATCGACGAATTTGGCGCAAGGAACAAAAACGGCAATACCGCCGCAAGGATTGATTGGGTCTCATTCTATGTTGTTTCGGCAAAAAAACGCGGTATTGCCTGCTTTTGGTGGGATAATAACCGTTTTAAACAGGGAGAGGAGCTTTTCGGGCTGCTTGACAGAAAAACAAGCGAATGGAAAAACCTACAAATTGTACAAAGTATGATAAGCAATACCTTCGATAATATTCTCTGTACTTAAAATTATACTCCCAATTTATTGGTTTGGCAAGATATAATATAAACTTGTAAAAATACCCAACCGTTTTCTTTTTTGTACACTATATTATTGACGTTAATGTTCCGACCGTAATTATATAAAAAGGGGCGATATTATGAAAAAGAAAAAGGACGAAAATCAAAACCCGTACCACAAAGATTACGGACTGCTCGGAAATATGCGGTACGTAATGAGCAATATGTTAAGGTACGTACCGAAAATGCGGCTGTACATACCCATTGGCATAATCTGCGCGCCGCTTATGCAGTACCTTTGGAGCTTTATCACCAAATTCGTTATCGACATGATAACAGGAGAAAGCGGTTGGGAAACCCTGCTGCGGCTTATTGCGGCGGTGACTACGGTACAGATAGTCTCAACATTGCTGAACACATGGCGGAACAGCAAACAGAGTTGGTTTATCTATGCCAGAACGAAAATGCTGGTGGAATTCAACCGCAAAATAATGACTATTGACTTCAAAAACACCGAGGACTCGGACGTTATGGACTGCCGTGAAAAGGGCGGCAGAGCGGCAAACAACAATAATCAGGGTATCGAAGGCATGATGAGAAATACCGTCTATCTGCTTGAAAGCTCGGCAGTGGCGGTAGTCGGTATCGTGATTTTGGGTACTATGAATATTTGGGTAGTACTCGTTTTAATTGTCCTGTCCGCAATTGCGTTCGCTTCAAAAAACTATGCCAACAAAAAGTGCAAAAAAGAGGTCTGGGATCCCCTTGCCAACTGGTGGCGCAGAAATAATTACATGAGCAATACCACATCCGATTTTGCCGCGGCTAAGGACATAAGAATGTTCGGCTTGCGTGAATGGCTTACCGAGAAATTCAAAAAGGAAAAAGTAACAAGATACGAGGCGCAGAAGATAAACGAAAAGGTTTGGCTGGGATGCTCGCTGTGTACTAACGTCTGCTTTGCAATGTCGCAGCTTATTGTGTACGGTTGGCTTTTGTACAAGGCTTCGCGTGGTGAAATGACTATAGGTAATTTCAGCTTTTATGTAGCGGCGTCAACATCTTTCTACGTATATGTCAGGCAGATAATGGACTGTGTTGCCGAACTTTTGCAGCGTAGCCGCGAGGTTGATGACTGGCGCAGCTTCCTCGATATGGACGGCGGCGACCCCGACGAGGGTATGGAAGTCCCCGAATACGACAGCTATGAATTTGAGTTTAAAAACGTTTCCTTTAAGTATCCCAAGGCGGAAAATTACGCGCTGAAAAATCTGTCCCTGACCTTAAAGGCGGGTCAGCGGCTTGCGGTGGTTGGACTTAACGGCGCGGGAAAAAGTACCTTTATAAAGTTGCTTTTGCGTTTGTACGAGCCTACCGAGGGAGAAATCCTGCTGAACGGAGTGAATGTACAAAGGTACAGCAAAACAAGCTATTACCGCATTTTTGCGCCTGTTTTTCAGGAAGTCAATCTGTTTGCGTTCCCTCTTGCGGAGAACGTTTCAATGAAGTCCCCCGACAATACCGATAAGACTCTTGCGGAAAGCTGTCTTGAAAACGCGGGCTTTGATGATAAATTAAAGGAGCTGCCGAACGGCGTTGACACAGAGATACTGAAAGTAATTTACGACGACGGTACCGACCTATCGGGCGGCGAAAAGCAGAAGCTTGCTCTTGCCCGCGCTCTTTATAAGGACGCTCCCGTGGTAGTTCTGGACGAGCCTACCGCCGCTCTGGACGCTCTTGCGGAAAGCAAGCTGTACGGCGATTTCGACAAGCTTATCGGTGGAAAAACGGCGGTGTACATTTCACACAGATTAAGCTCCACACAGTTCTGCAATGAGGTGGCAATGTTCAAGGACGGCGAAATGGTGGAATTGGGTACTCACAGGGAGTTGCTCGAAAATGGCGGCGCGTATGCCGAAATGTTTAAAATTCAGGCGCAGTATTATGTTGACAGTCCCGACGAGGAGGCGATAGAAAATGTCTGAAAATAAAAAAGAGAAAAAAGAAAAAAGTCCCGTAACGCGGGAAACGCTGATGTTCATGTTAAAGCTTGTTTGGCGGAAAAAGCCGTCCCTGTTTGTAATGTACATACTCAGCATTTTAATTGGTTTTGGGTACGGCTTTATCGACGTTATCATGCCGAAATTCGTTATCGACGAGGCGGCTGCCGTTATCGGCGGAGGCGGCGCGGAGCACATAAAAAAAGCCGCTTTGTACATAGGAATTTTTGTGGGTCTGCACCTGTTTTTTAACGCTGCAAATAATGTTATTGTTCACATTAAAAACGTTGTGAAAGAGTGGTTTGACGAGTATATAGACGTACAGATAGGCGACCACGCAATGGCAATGGATTTTGAACATACCGAAGACCCCGAAGCTTTGGATACGCTGCAAAAAGCTAAAGAGGGCATGAGTTGGTACAGCAACGGCGTATGCGGTATTTTGGACTCGTTTACGTTTATTATCCAACAGGCTGCGCTTTTGTGCGGCGTGTCGGTTGTCATACTGCTGACCTGTCCGCTGCTGTTTCCCGTGCAGATAATTTCGCTGGTGATCATTTCGATTTTTAACGCAAAAAATAACGGGATAGAGAAAGAATTCTTTTTAAAGCTTGCAAAAAGCAACCGTGTTTTTTGGTACGTTCTGTACGAGCTTGCGGATTTCAGGCTTGGCAAGGATATAAGGCTTTACGAAAGCGCGGATATGATGTGCGATAAAGCTGAGCATTTCAGTGATATACAGTGCAAGGAATGGATAAATGCGGATTCAAAGATCTGCAAAAATTCATGGGTCATGGATATTGTAAATTCGCTTCGCGACGGTATAAGTTATTTTTACATCGGCTTTCTTGCGCTTACAAAAGCGATAACCATAGGCGATTTTTCCATGTGCGTGGGCGGCGCAAGCACCTTTTACTGGAGTCTGCACAGGATTATTACAGGTATTCAGGACGTATCAAAAAAATGTTCCTACGCTCACAGGTACATTGAATTTATGGAATACCCTGCCGCAATGGTAAAGGGCGACAAACCTGTTAAGGACGGCGAACACGTTATTGAATTCGTGAACGTCGGGTTCAAATATCCACGCTCGGAAAATTACGTGCTGAAAAATATCAACATAAAAATTGCGTCGGGAGAACATCTTTCAATAGTGGGACTCAACGGCGCAGGCAAGACAACGTTTATCAAGCTTTTGTGCAGGCTTTACGACGTTACCGAGGGAGAGATACTCATAGACGGCGTAAATATAAAGGAGTACTCGGAGGAAGAGTACCGCAGACTTTTTGCGGTGGTTTTTCAGGACTTTCAGCTTTTCGCGTTCAGTTTGCGTGAAAATATCGCTCTCAGCAGCGAAGCGGACGACGACCGCATAAACGAGGTTTTGAAGCAGTCGGGACTGTATGACGACGCGCAGAAGCTTGAGCACAGTCTTGATACCACGCTGTTCAAAAGCTTTGACGAAAAGGGTACAGAGCTTTCGGGCGGTCAGAAGCAGAAGACTGCAATAAGCCGCGCGCTGTACAAAAACGCCCCCATAGTTATACTTGACGAACCGACGGCGGCTCTCGACCCTGTTGCGGAGTACGATATTTACCGCCAATTCAACACACTTGTGGGCGGCAAAACGGCGATATATATTTCCCACAGGCTTTCAAGCTGCAAATTCTGCGACAAGATAGCGGTGTTTGCCGACGACACTATTAGGGAGTATGGTACTCACGATGAGCTTGCCGATATTCGCGGAGGTATTTATTCCGAAATGTTTGCGGCACAGGCGCAGTATTATGTTTCGTAGCGATATGACCGAATAATTTTATAAAATAAAAAACAGCTATCAGACAGCTGCGCATAAAACAGTATCAACCAATAAACTGAATTAAGGTAACTGCCGTACAGAGTACAGAAAAGAGTAAGTGAGAAAGCCGATTGCCTGTCACTTGCTCTTTTCATTTTGTTACGCAGCAGGATTCCATTTTTGAGGGAAAAGGTATAAATCCTTACTTATGATGTTTTCGTGTCTGTAAGCTGCTTAAATCATTATTCCATATTTCTAAATGCCGTTGGAGTTATTTCCTCATATCTTTTGAATAATTTGCAGAAATAGCTTTCCGAACAAAATCCTGTTTCAAGTGCTATATCCTCAACGGTTTTGAACGTTCCCGTGAGCATTTCCTTTGCAGCTTGTATACGGCGTTTTGCAATGTACTCCGTTGGACGGCAGGCAAGGATTTTTCTGAAAAGCAGACACAGGTATTGCTTTGATACTCCAGAAACTGCACAGAGCTCTTCCAGCGAAATATGAGAGGTGTAATTTAAATTAATGTAATCAACAGCTTTTGTCAACGCATGATTAGTAGAATCAGACGAACCGCTAAAAGATATAATACGGTAAAATTCAATGAGAAAATCGTACAAATACCCCGAAGCTTTATAATTTCCAAAAACGCTGTCTGAACGTATTGCTTCGTGCATTTTTCTGAATATATTTTCCAGAACGCCTATATTTTTAAGTTCAAATACTTGCGGCTTTTCAAGTCCGAAATTAGCAAATATCTCATTTACCGCAAAGCCGGCGGGAACTACCCAATGAATATCCCAGACGTTCTCCTCGGCATAGTATTCATGCGGATAGCAAGCAGGCATACAAATAGCTGTATAGGGCAGAATAGATATTTTGCTTCCGTCAAGAATAAGCGTACCGCTGCCCTTTGTGCAGTACAGTATCTGATGACACGGGTAACCCTCCGGTCTTATGATATGATCCTGACAATGTTGTTGTCCCATATTTAAAAGGAAAAGCGGAAGATTTTTTTCATTTCTTATTATCGGGTAATCACAGAAAACCAAAAAAGTCACATCCAATGTTCATATTGTTATAAAATGATAATATCATATATTGATTTGTTTGTCAATACGGTATATAATATTTTACACAAAGCTTTTTTAAAGGTAAATCCAAATATAAATAAAGGAGACCGGTAATTATGGATATTTCAAAAATTTCCGCAAAGGACAGTCCCAAAAGCAAAATGATTTTTCACGAGGACTTGCAGAATCTGCACGTTGGAACGCTTGACAAGCACTGCTACTTTATACCGTTTTCTCCCGGTCAGGATCCTTTCGGAAACAGGGAAAATTCCCTCCGCTTCAAGCTTTTAAACGGTGAATGGAATTTCCGATACTATGAAAGCATCATCGACATGGAGGACGATTTTATTTCCGTCCTATCTGAGAAAAAAATACCCGTGCCGTCAAACTGGCAGCTTCACGGCTATGACAAGCCACAATACACCAACGTGTGCTATCCCATACCCTACGACCCGCCTTATGTTCCCGATGATATTCCTGTGGGAGTTTACAGCCGCAGTTATGATTATTCTCCAGACGGCATGGATAGAATTCTCGTTTTCGAGGGCGTTGACAGCTGTATCTATCTTTATGTAAACGGTGGGTTTGTTGGGTACTCACAGGTTTCTCACAGTACCTCCGAGTTTGACATTACACCATTTCTCAAAGAGGGAGAAAACGTTCTTACCGCTGCCGTTCTGAAATGGTGCGACGGCACTTATTTGGAAGATCAGGACAAATTCAGATTATCGGGAATTTTCCGCGACGTTTACGTGCTGTCACGTCCGAAAAAAAGGCTTGAAAACTACATTGTGAAAACCACGCTTTCCGATGACTTTTCTTCCGCGGAACTGGTCTTTACTCCTTTCGGCTCGGACGTTTCCGCAGAGCTTTCCGACGGTTCCGGAAAAATTATCGCAAGTTTTTCCGCAGAGGACGGCGAAGCTGTTTCTGTACATATAAACGCTCCAGTTTTGTGGTCTGCGGAAAAGCCGTATCTATACAGTCTGACTATAACGGCGGGCGAGGAACTAATCGGCGAAAAAGTCGGTTTCCGCAAAGTAAATATTGAAAACGGCGTTGTAAAAATAAACGGTATACCCGTAAAATTCAAGGGCGTGAACCGTCATGACAGCTATCCCGATACAGGGTATTATGCATCTTTGGAACGAATGAAAAACGACCTTATCTTAATGAAAAAGCATAATATCAACTCCGTGAGGACATCTCATTACCCCAACTCACCGCTGTTTTACAGACTTTGCGACGAGTACGGCTTATACGTTATAGACGAAGCTGATATAGAGTCCCACGGCTGCGTGGAGGTCTATAACGATTTCAAATGGAGCTGGGAAAACGGTTATAACGGCATTGCCCTGATCGCTGCTGACGACTGTTTTAAAAAAGCAGTAACAGACCGCGCCGAATCTCTTGTTAAGAGGGATATAAACCGTCCCTGCGTGGTTTTCTGGTCTTTGGGAAACGAAAGCGGCTGGGGTAAAAATATGCTTGCGGCGGGGGAACTGATAAAATCGCTTGACAGCACAAGACCTCTTCATTACGAAAGTACTCACAAGCTTGACGATACGCCTCATGATATTCTTGACGTTGTATCGGGAATGTACTGGGAACCCAAGGGTATGCTTGGTTTCCTTGAAAATACAGAGGAAAAGCGTCCACTTATCCTTTGCGAGTACTGTCACGCTATGGGAAACGGTCCCGGCGACTTGGAGGATTACCATGATACATTTTATTCTCACGAACGATTCTGCGGCGGCTTTGTTTGGGAATGGAGCGATCATGCCTGTCCGCTTGGTACTGCCGATGACGGCAGGGTAAAATACGGTTACGGAGGCGATTTTGATGAAAAGCATAACGACGGCAATTTCTGCATGGACGCACTTACTTACCCCGACAGAACGCCTCATACCGGACTTTTGGAACTGAAACAGGTATACCGCCCTGTCCGCGTTGAAAAGGGCGAAAATAGCGGAAGTCTTATTTTTAAAAGTATGCTTGAATTTGAGGATGCGGGAAACATTCTTGACTGCCGTTATGAAATAACCTTTGACGGCGGCGTTATAGCGGAGGGTACTCTTGATTTTTCTGTCCCGCCTATGGGAAGTGTGAATATATGCGTTCCGCTGACAGTTGAATGTTTTTACAGAGAAACATATATCCGTTTTGTTTTTACGGCGAAAAACGATATGACTTACTGTGAAAAAGGGTATGAGATTTGCTTTGACCAGATAATGCTGTGCGGAGAAGATACGGTCGTACCCGATACCGAGTGTAAATGTGAAACAGAATTTGAGGATACGGCTTTACTTGTAAACGTTATAGCCGGAGATACCGAATACCGTTTCAATAAAAGACTTTCGGCATTTGATTCTATAAAATACCGCGGCGCTGAAATTCTTGACAAGCCTTTGCAGTTTAATTTTTTCCGCGCACCTGTTGATAACGACGTTATGAAAGGTGACTGGTACAGAGCGCATCTGAACGACTTTACGGTAAAAAATTACGGAATAAAAACGGAAAAGCTTGACGGCAGCGTAGAAATATCATTACGGCAATCTTTCGGGTGGAGCATACATCAGCCCTTTGCCTATATGAACGTTAGATATACGGTTTCCCCGGCGGGACTTGACATTAAGTGCTCGGCGGAATTTTCCAACAAGGTAACTTTTCTTCCGCGTTTCGGAATACGCCTGTTTATGCCGAAGCGTTTTGATACGGTGGAGTATTTCGGTTACGGACCGTATGAAAGCTACATCGACAAGCATCAGGCAAGCTATATGGGAAATTTCTCCGCGCTTATTAAGGATATGCATGAGGATTATATCCGTCCTCAGGAAAACTCCTCTCACTTCGGCTGCAAGCACATGACGGTATCTGACGGGAATATTGGCATAAAATTTACCGCAGACGAACGCTTTTCATTCAGCGCTTCGGAGTACACACAAGAGGAACTTGCCTCAAAGCAACATAATTTCGAGCTTGAAAAATGCGGCAGCAACATTATCTGTATTGACAGCAAAATGGCAGGCGTAGGCTCGAATTCCTGCGGTCCCGAGCTTGCGGAGAAATACCGCATACCGTTAAATGATATTAAGGCAGAATTTCATTTGAATTTTTTATTTCCAACAGGTGAACGAAGCCGTTGGATTCAATAAATACATCCGTTCATTGCTATAATCACTGTAAGCATGAAGCTTTGCATCAATATAGTTTTTAAAATCTCCAAGCACATAGTAATATTTGCCATATGAATCGTATCCTTGCTGATGATCTTCATATTCTCCCACTTTTCAAGAGCTTCCTGCATTATGGTGTGATTAGTAGCAATCCGCCTTTCATTCGTTTACAATTCGGTTGCTTAATTGCGTGAGCCTTTTCAAAAAAGCCGCGTTTTCCTCGGAAAAATCGGCTTTTGCCGTTCTCCAGCGCCAGTTGTTTCCGCCCAATGTGGACGGAATGTTTATACGAGCTTCGCTTCCATAGCCGCACAGATCCGATATTGTGGTAATCGCCGTATCCGCTGTACTCGTCCACGCAAGCTTTATTACTGCTTTCGGAACCTGAGCATATCGGGTAACTCCGAGGTACTCTTTTGCAAATCCGCGGACGCTGCGGTCTGCCGACATTATCCAGCCCGCAACGGTATCGTTGTCGTGGGTTGAAGTATATACAACGTAATTATTCTGCGGAAGATACTCGCTTTTTCCGTCCGCGTCAAACGCAAACTGCATTATCTTCATTCCCGGATACGACGCCTGACGAAGCAGTTTCCTTACGGACGGTGTGATGATACCCAGATCCTCGGCAATAATGCCGCCCTTGCCTGTTTTTTCCTTTATAACATTAAATAACGGATATTTGGGACCGTCACGCCATTCTCCCTCTATAGCGTCGGCATTGCCGAACGGTATGGCATAATATCTGTCAAAACCGATAAAATGGTCTATTCGCACAACGTCGTAAATTTTTTTTGCAAAAGCTATGCGCTCTGTCCACCATTCAAATTCGTCCTCTTTCATTTTATCCCAGTTATATATCGGATTTCCCCATAACTGTCCCTTGGGTGAAAATCCATCGGGCGGAAACCCTGCGACCACCGTCGGCAAACGGTCGCTGTTAAGTTGAAAAAGTTCGGGAGCGCACCATACGTCCGCGCTGTCATACGCAGTATAAATAGGTATATCACCGATAATTTCCACGCCGTTTTCATTGGCGTACTGCTTCAATCCAAACCACTGTTCAAAAAATTTGAACTGAAGAAATTTATAAAAATCCATCTCAGCCGAAAGCTCGTCACAAGCTTTTTTCACCGCCGCGGCTTCACGGAATCGAATAGAGGACTCCCATTCGTTCCACGGACGTCCGTTATGAGCGTCCTTTAACGCCATAAACAGCGAGTAGTCTTCAAGCCAAACGTTTTTTTGACAGAACACTTTGAATCTATCAAAATGGTCGTGTTTTTTAATAAATCTCTCGTAGGCTTTTCTGAACACATCAAAAATATTCTCATAAATAATATCGTAATCAACGTATCTTTCATTTTTGCGCCATTTAATAAAAGCATAGTCGTCGGCGGCAAGCAGCCCCTCTTTTTCAAGAGTCTCAAGGCTTATAAAATAAGGATTTCCCGCGTAAATTGAAAAGCTCTGATAGGGCGAATCCCCAAAGCTCGTCTGCGAAAGCGGCAGTATCTGCCATACCGTCTGACCGCATTTTTTCAAATAATCAACAAATTCATACGCCTCGTGTCCCATTGTTCCTATGCCGTAATCATTGGGCAAGCTTGAAATATGAAGAAGTATTCCGCTTTTTCTCATGATCCCGACACCTCATCTGATTATGCGTATATTGCTTTCGGAAATATCTTTTGTTACTCCATCGTCGTCATACAGCTCATATTCCGTATCGTTGTAACCTACAAGACGGATCGTATTCATATCTATCTCGCCGGTGTGCTGGCCTCCGGAACAAAGGGGAAAAGCCTTTTGGTATCTGACAAAAAATACAAGCTCGTCAAGGGGAACTGATATGTAATGATGTCCTGCGGAAAGTATTTCCGTTTCGTATTCCGTAAGGCTGCGCATTCTTATCATCATCATTTCTTCGGGCAGCCAGACATATCTGCCCTCGGCGTTTTGGGTGTACACAGGCGCAAGCATCAATTCGTTTCCGAAAAGAAGTTGATCCTCAACGCCCCTTGAAACGCTGTCCTTAAACTCAAATCCGAGAGGTTTGAACATCATTTCATCCCTGAGAGCTGCCTTGACATATTCGCTGTAAATATACGGCAGCAAACCATAGCGTATCTCCGTCATGCTTCTGCAAGCCGCCATATTGCCGAACCGATACAGCTCCTGCTCCCTTGTGCCGAGCGCGGAGTGATTTCTCATAAGCGGAGTAAATACGGAAAATTGCAGCCAGCGAAGAAGCAGGTCCTCGGTAACATCGCAGTTGAAGCCGCCCATATCAGCGCCCGTGTACAGAAAACCGACCATATTCAGCGAAGCGGTCATCTGAATATTCATCAGCAGATGCGACCACCAAGACCTGTTGTCGCCCTGCCACATTCCGCCGTAACGGTGAGCGCCGATATATGACGAGCGTGAAAACATCAGTATTCTTTTATCGGGACATAACCGTTCAAACGCTTCCGATGCCGCTCTTGTCATATAGAAGCCGTAAAGATTATGCACCTTTTCGTGACCTATTTTAACGCCGTCCGCATTATGGCTGAACAATGAGTAATCCTCAAAATTATTGCTTAATCCGTTTACACTGCCCGTAAACTCAAAATAGTCGTATATTCCCATATTTCCCGAACCCAGTTCGTTGACGCGTTTTAAAACGTCCTTAAGACGACCGTCGGTGTAAAATATTGCAGGCTCGTTCATGTCGTTCCAAAAGCCCTCCGCACCGTACTCAATCAGAACGGAATATTTATCTCCGAACCACCGACGCGTTTCGGAATTAAGAAAATCGGGAAAATGCACTCTGCCGGGCCATACAGCCGCGATAAAATCATTTCCGTCCTTGTCCTTGCAGAAATAATTATTGCGGACGCCCTCCTCATATACGTTGTACCCTTCCTCTATTTTTACTCCTGCGTCTATAATGGGTATAAGACGGATACCCTGTTCCCTCATCTCCTCGAAAAGACCTTTGAAGTCGGGAAACGCGCTGCTGTCAACGCTGAAATCCTTAAACCGCTCCATATAGTCAATATCAAGGTATATCATATCAAGAGGGATATTATTGCTTCTGTACCCCTCCGCGACTGCGCGTATATCCTCGGCATTTTTATATCCCCACCTGCTCTGTCCCATACCGAGCGCCCATTTCGGCGCTATGTAGCTTCTTCCGATAAGTCTGCGGAATTCATTTACAATGTGAAGCTCACTGTCGGCGGTAATTATATATACAGTCAAATTGTTTTCGTTTATTTTTACGGAAAGGCGTCTGCGGTCTGTAAATCCTATGTCAAAATCAATTTTTCCTCCGTAATCAAAAAAAACTCCGAAAAGCTCCGTGCCTGAAATAAGAAGGAAATTATGCGCTCCGTAAAGAGACTGCGTATCCTCCTGATGACTGGGGTTATCAAGATTCCAGCTTGTATATTTCCAGCCCCGCTTGTTTAATCCTCTTACCTGCTGACCGAGACCGTAAACAATATCGCCGCCGTCGAGACAGTATACGAACTCCCCATCAGGACCTATATTGAAAAAGGGAAGCTTACCGTCAGAAGCGGGGACATTTTCAACGACCGCGCCTGTGTCAAAGGGTTTTCCGTAAATAAATTTTTTTATCATTATAAGTACCTCCGTTAGTTTTTTTCGAATACAATACGGCGGAATATCAAGCTTGTTATCGTTAAAAACGGGCTCGCCGCCGTCAAGTTCTCTGCATTTATGCCAATTGAAGAATTTCCGCGACCTGCTCCATGTCCGCCCCGTAAATCTCATGATCCGCCGAGACGGCAGGCGAAACGTCTGGAGAAAGATTGGAATGTATATAAAAAGTACCAATTCCCGCCGACAACGCACCCGCTATATCAGCGTTTCTGTCGTTCCCTATCATTATACATTCCTTGGGAACAAGACGCTCTTTTTCAATAAGGATATTAAAAAATCTTATGTCAGGCTTCTTGACTCCATAGTCGGAAGAAATATAAATACCGTCAAAAAAATCGTAAATGCCAAGCTGCCGCAGTTCATGGACGGTAAATATACTTTGTGCATTGGAAAGAAGAAATATCTTTCCGCCTCTGTTTTTTAAAGCGGAGAGCAGAACGGGAACTCCGTCGTAAAGCCTGATATATTCAATGGAAAGCCGCCTGAATAACCTGCCCGCTTCCAAGGCATAGTCTATATCCTTATGTACATTTTTGTTTTCAAACATTCTTTGGAATATCTTTTCGATCCGCACATCATAATTCTGACCGTGAGATTTTTCCTCCTGTCCAAGAAGCCGCAAATATACATTTTTCAGTTCCGCAGGAAAATAAACGGCGCCGCAGCTTCCGTAAAAATCAGCAAGACCTTCCCACAGCGATTCTTTTTCCTCATTGGTTTTAATATCCACCAATGTTCCGTAAAGGTCAAAAATATAATTTTTATTCATTATACCGTATCATTCCCTTATCAAAAACATTTTGCGTGCTATTAAAAATGCAATGCAGATGTGCATTTTCTGCATTGCACATATTTGTTTGATGTTTTATTATAAATTACAAGAAATGTCCTTGACCGACTCGCGCTCGACAAGCTCTGTTTTTAGGGAAACATTATACAAGCTTATTCCTGCTTTAAAAGCAGCCATTATTCTGTAAGCGGCATTGCCTATACGGATACGATTCTGACGAACCGTAGTGATAGGCGGAGTTGAATATTTTGCCGAGGGTAAATCATCATATCCCGTTATGCTTATATCATCGGGAATGCTGTATCCGTTCTTGGTCAGCTCCTGTATAACGTTGCATGCCAGATTATCGCTCGCGCATACAATAGCTGTTACACCCGACTTTGCTATCGTAATTATTTTTTCCTTATTTCCTTTTCCGGAAAAATACCCGCACTGTACCGCATTTTCCGGCGGTTCAAGAGAATACTCGTTTAATGCGTCAATAAATGCGCTTTTGCGTTCCGCCGTTACTATGCTGTCGGCCTCGCCGCCTAAAAATCCAATTTTTCTGTGACCCTTGTCATATAAGTGTTTTACAGCGCGCCCTATGCCTTCACGGTTGTCGCAGCCTATCCTTACGGTCAGCGGACTATCAATATAGTTGTCAAAAATAATCATTGGTATCCCGCTGTTCTTGGTCTTTTTAAGAAAATCAACGTGCGGTCTGAAGCCCAAAAAGAATATCCCCGCATAGTCCTTTTCGGTAAGAAGTCTGTAGTATGTGCCGTTACTCAGCTGTTCATCATTAATTGTAAATATAACAACGCCAACGTTATCGTCAGCCGCGGCGGATTGAAGTCCCAATATTATCTCATAGCCGAACTGATCCATACTGCTGTAGTGTATGCCGTAAATGAATACAACAATATTTTTATTCTTTTTTATTTTTGAGGGACTGATCTGATAGCCCATTTCCGCTGCGCAGAGCATTATTTTTTCCTTAGTCTGTTCGCCAACGTCTGTTGAACCTGAGAGCGCTTTTGAAACAGTACTTTTGGTTACGCCGATCCTGTCCGCTATGTCTTGTA
The DNA here is from genome assembly GCA_947089135.1 of uncultured Clostridia bacterium. GTDB lineage: Bacteria > Bacillota > Clostridia > Oscillospirales > Ruminococcaceae > RGIG8773. The sequence goes on along the minus strand of CAMUJF010000002.1, from coordinate 2,912 downwards.
TTGTAATTTTTTTATTATTCAAAAGCTTTGTTCACCTTTCCGGATAAAAATTGCGGAGCTTTATTGCCGCAAAACTGCGTACTCTGCCTCTGCGAAGCAGAGTACATATCAGCTTTACGGAAATCATACATGTGTTATCCTTTGACTGCGCCGCCCGTCACGCCTTCAACATAATACTTCTGCATTGAGATAAACAACGCCGCGATGGGGATAGAAACAAGAACTGCGCCTGCTGCGAACTGCGTGTAATATGTACTGATAAACTCGCGCTCAAGCATTTTGAACATTCCGAGGGCAACGGTGTAGGAATCGTAATTGGAGCCGCAGATAATGCTTGGGAAAATATAATCCATCCACGGCGCCATGAACGACGTCAGAATGGTATACACAATAATAGGCTTGGACATCGGTATAGTCACCATGAAAAACACCTGAGACTTTGTTGCGCCGTCAAGATACGCAGCTTCATCAAGAGCCTTGGGGATTGTGTCAAAAAATCCTTTTGCGATGTAATAGGACATTCCCGCGCCAGCTATGTACACAAGAGGCAGACAAACAAGAGGATTGTTCAGAAAATTTAATCCCTTGAGAATGTAGTAAACCGCTATCATTGACATAAATCCGGGAAACATTCCGAGAATAAGCGCTATATTCATAAGCGGCTTTCTCATCTTGAAACGCAGGCGGCTCAATGCAAAGGATACTCCAAGAACCACAAGAGTTGAACCTATGGTTGAAACGACCGCTACGCATAAGGTGTTGAAAAACCACTGCATGAACTTGAACTGCTGGTCGTTGACAATGAGATCGACATAATTCCTGAATGTAAATCCCTGGGGCCAAAAGTATTTTGTATACGATCCGGATTCAGCGCGGAAAGAGGTAAGGATTATCCATAAAAGGGGCAATATCCAGATCACGCTGAGTACTGCAAGAATAATATAAACAACGGTGTTTATCGTTTTGAAAGCTTTACATTTGTCGGAGCGAGAGAACGCTCGGTAAACTGCATAAGCTGATTATCATAGCTTGTTATCCATTCGGCAAGAGCCATAGCGTCAAGAGGATATTTTGTCTGAGAATTTATACCGATAAGCTTGAAATTTGCCATACCGCCCATCTGAACGGACTCGCCGTTCGACAGCGTGAACGAGGGGAGCTTTGTTGCGGCAAAATTGTCGCCCAGAGATTCTTTGATCGAAGGAGCGTTCCATGTACCGGATACTGCCGCTGCAACAGAGCCGTCGGCGAAGCCGCCTGTTACAAGACCGTCGTCAAAGTTTGCGCCGAACTTTGGGTTTGCCGCGAGAGATATAAGGTACTCGCCTACAAGCTTTCCTCTTTCATTGTTGAAATCGCACTGAGTCGGGTCGCTGCCGTCATCTCCGAAAAGCTTGCAGCCGGCGCCGAAGAAGAACGAGCCTTGATACCAGCCGTTATCAAGGTCAAATGCAAAATTGGTAGTTACTCCGTCAATATTTTTTTGAAGCATCGCGTCAAGCGAAAGGACTTCTTCCTCGGTAAACTTGGACTTGTCATAGTACATAAAATACGTGTCGGAAACGTACGGATAGCCGTAAAGCTCGCCGCCGACCGTTGCAGAGGCTATGGAGGATTCGGAATTATCCGCCGTGATCTGATCCTTGTTCTTTGTTATTCTGTAAAGAGCGCCGGCGTTTACAAGTTCTCCGGTTTGATCGGAAGCAAAGCTGAAAACATCGGCTCCGGCCGCTACGTCTTTGAGAAGCTCTGTTTTGAGATCAGGTTCTGCAACAACGCCGTATGTAAATTCATAAGTTTTATCAGGATTTGCAGCTGCAAATTCGTCACACATTCTCTTCAGATAGGACTGACCGTCCTGCGAACCCCATACAGTCAGCTTCACCGTCTCTCCGGATGCTGCGCCGGCTCCTGAATTTCCGACGTTCTGCGCACCGTCGCCGGTACCGCTGTTACCGCAGCCTGACATAAGCGAACCTGCCAATATTGCTGAAATTAAAGCCGCTAAAATTCTTTTGGTTTTCATAGTAAGTACCTCCTGAATAATAATTTATATGTTTCAGAAACATTTATATTGTTTCGCAACTTTGTGATTATATTATAAAACTATTTTTTATGTTTGTCAAGTATTTTTTCCCCCAAAAAATTTCCTGATCTTATTATTTTTTGTATATTTGTAACAATGTACAAATAGTTCTTGCTTTGTTTGTGCAATAATTATGAAGACGCTTCGCACGGTAATTTGAGAACAGCCACAAAAGGATTTTAATATAGGCTTTCAGTTTTATCTCACAGTCTGCGTTGGGTCACTCCTCAGCGTTGCACTTTTTCGGCTGTATTTTTAGTATTAACAATTTTTGTCACAAAAATGCATTTACACAGTTTAAAATTCAGACCATTAAAATCTGACATTTTTATCGCAATTTCAATTCATTTACCTGCATTAATGCCACAAACTCTGCATATACATAAGTAGAAATACTGTGTATTGGAGTGAGCATATTGAAAGTAAAAGCAGGTCAGGATATCGAGGAACGCGCCGTCATTCTTGGTCGCTATATTCTCGAACACAAAGCTACTGTTCGTGCCGCTGCTAAACAGTTCGGAATTTCTAAATCTACTGTACATAAAGACATAACCGAAAAACTTCCCGTCATATGTCCGCAAATGTACCCTGCCGTTAAAGAAATCTTGGAAATAAACAAGCAGGAACGCCACATTCGCGGGGGTATGGCGACAAAACACAAATACGAGGAACAAAAACAATAAATTAAAACAGCGCGATTGTCTTTTAAGGACAGCCGCGCTGATATTTTGCATAAAAAAGCTGTCGTTTGACAAGCAAAACGCCAAATACAGGCACTCCAAAATATTTTGTGTAAAAGCAAATCCAATCAGGCAAGTGAGGGCTT
>CAMUJF010000001.1 GCA_947089135.1 uncultured Clostridia bacterium | reverse complement strand
TTTCAGGGTTTCCTTCTTTTTCAGGTTCGTTTGTTGTTCAATTTTCAAGATTCCAAACGCTTCCTTGGCGGAATGCTTATCTATTATATCACAAGCATTTCGGTTTGTCAAGTACTTTTTTAAAAAATTTCAACTTTTTCTTCAGTGCTTGTCCGCCTCTCCGCGAGTCAGCTTATTTAGTATACTACGATTCGATCCATTTGTCAAGGGAAATTTTCCGATTTGTAGCAATGCACAACAAGTTATGCTGTATTTACTGCGACCTGTATAAATTATGCACAAAATATACCGAATTATACATTAATTTGCTGAAAAATATTACTTGCAAACAAAAAATTCACACAGCAAAAAAGTAACAAAATTTATGTTGATTTTGCGAAAAAGCAGGTATATAATAAAGTGCGTTGGGTTCATGCGGACGGTTTGCTCCGCAAAGTACTATAGTAATATGTGCAGTAATGCTTGATTTGAGGGTGAATTTATGAAAATTGAAGTTTTCAGGGATCTGGCAATAATAATCCTTTTTGCAAAGCTTTTCGGTCTGCTGGCGAAAAAGCTGAAAGCTCCGCAGGTAGTGGGCGAGATCGTGGCGGGACTTATAATAGGTCCCTCGGTTCTGGGACTGGTGGGACAGTCCGACTTTATAGCCCAGCTTGCGGAAATAGGCGTGCTCCTGCTTATGTTTTACGCAGGACTTGAGACCGACCTTAAGGAGCTTCTCCACACGGGACCTGTGGCTCTCGTTATAGCCTGCATGGGCGTTGCGGTACCCCTTTTCGGAGGATATCTTCTGTATTCCTGCTTTTACGGATTTTCTCCGGCAGGCTCGGATATGTTCTACAAAGCAATTTTTACAGGCGTGATAATGACCGCCACATCTGTGGGAATAACCGTACAAACGCTTCGTGAGCTTGGCAAGCTCAAAAGTAAAGTGGGCACAGTCATCATGAGTGCGGCGATCATTGACGACGTTATCGGAATTATAGTGCTTACCTTTGTTATAGGCTTCAAGAGTCCCGAATCCAACTCTCTGCAAGTGGTTATAAACACCGTTCTGTTCTTCGCCTTTGCTCTCGTTGTCGGATTTATCATATATAAGGTATTCAAGATGATCGATAAGCGGTACTTTCACCAAAGACGCATACCGATACTGGGACTGTGCCTTTGCTTCGCAATGGCGTATGCGGCTGAAAAATATTTCGGCATAGCCGATATCACAGGCGCGTATGTAGCGGGAATAATTCTCTGCAACCTGCGCGACTCGGAGTACATAGCCGAAAAAATGGATATAAGCTCCTATATGATATTCGGACCCGTTTTCTTTGCAAGCATCGGTCTTAAAACGGAATTTTCGGGACTTACCGCCTCTCTTCTGCTTTTCTCGGTATGTTTCGTGCTTGTGGCTCTGATCACAAAGATCATCGGCTGCGGAGGGATATCCCGTCTGTTCGGCTACAAAGGCAGAGACTGCTTCAAGATCGGCGTTGGTATGATGACACGCGGGGAGGTGGCTCTGATAGTGGCACAGAAAGGTCTTGCCGTAGGGCTTATGGAGCCGGTGTTTTTTACTTCGGTCATCCTGCTGATAATATGTTCATCTATTATAACTCCCGTCGTAATGAAGCTGCTTTACCGCGGCGAGCCTGACGATACCGCTCCGGCGGATAAACCCTCCGATTACGCCGTGTAAATATTTCCCGAAATTTTATTTAACGTATATGCGCAAACCTCTTGACAACACGCAAACAATGTGGTATAATTAAGTTTAATCATATTTTTTTGAATTGTGTTGTTTTTTGCCGATTTTGCTCTCGGTACACCATATATTCCGCCGTAAAGCAGAAGCCTTAAAGCAAAAAGCACAAATCCCACAAATAATCCCATGTCAAATTGTGCATGTATACAAAATGAAAAAATCTTGCCAAAACCTGTTGACGGCGGGCAAGAAATGGGTTATAATAATAATGATGTTAGAAATCGTCTAATACATTAATTAGTTTAACATCCGTTTTGTTGTCTCCTTTCTTTTGTTCTACACATATTTTTTAATCTTATTTGATTTGCGGCGCATTGGTTGCGCCGCCTTTTTTTATTTAAAATATTCCGCATTATACAACTGCCTTCTCAGTCGGTTTTGCCTTGATTGACAAACAGCAGATTTTGATGTATAATAATGTTAAAACGCAGCAATAACAAAGGAGATGCCGTCATGGGAAGATTGCTTAAGGTTTCCTTGTTAACCGTATTTGCAATGATCCTTACTTTTGTTATATGGATATTTATAGGCGCGGTATGGTGCATAATATTTGTATCCGCTTTGGCAGCGGCAGGTCTTGTGTATTTGCTGAACGACCTGCTCAAACGCATATCGGTAATAAAAAACGGAGTATCCGTGCGTGCTGAACGGCGCGAACAGAAATCCTATCTGAAGTCCGAACCCGTTTACGTCTACACAGCCGCAGACGGCAAGGAATATTGGTACACGAAAGAGTTTACCGTTCTGAACCCGATATTCTATGCAAAGCCGGAACTGACGGTCTACTATATGCCCGACGACCCGCATCGCTCGGTCTGCAAAGCCGATGTAACCGCGAAAATCATACACCTTGTCTGTTATCTTGCTCTGGCTGCTTTGGTAATTTCCGTTTTTGCTGTATTAATGTTTGTTTAAAATATACCGTTTGGAGGAATACAAAATGTCAAACAAAACCTTTTACATCACCACCCCCATTTACTACCCCTCTGGAAATCCCCATATCGGGCATTGCTATACGACTGTCGCCTGCGACTCAATAGCAAGATATAAACGTATGCAGGGCTATGACGTTATGTTCCTCACGGGAACTGACGAGCACGGTCAGAAGATAGAGGAAAAGGCTGCCGAAAAGGGTGTTACTCCTCAGCAGTACGTTGACGAAATCGTGACGATCTTTAAAAACCTCTGGTCGTACATGAACATCAGCTACGACCGCTATATCCGCACTACCGACGATTACCACGTTGAAGCGGTGCAGAAAATCTTTAAGGCTCTGTACGACAAGGGTTACATCTACAAAGGCGAGTACACAGGCAAATACTGCACACCCTGCGAAAGCTTCTGGACGGAATCACAGCTTGACGAAAACGGCTGCTGTCCCGAATGTCACCGCGAGGTGAAGGAAGCAAAGGAGGAGTCCTACTTCTTTAAAATGTCCCCATTTGCGGACAGGATCGAAAAGCTGCTTTTGGAAACCGATTATCTCCGTCCCAAAACCCGCGCGCAGGAGCTTGTAAACAATTTTATCAAACCCGGACTTGAAGACCTGTGCGTATCCAGGACTTCCTTTAAATGGGGTATACCAGTTACCTTTGACGAAAAGCACGTTGTCTACGTTTGGATAGACGCGCTTTCAAACTATATCACCGCTTTGGGGTACGAAAATTCCGCCCATGACGATTACAGCAAATTCTGGCCCGCGGACGTTCACATGGTTGCAAAGGACATCATGCGTTTCCACGCCATAATCTGGCCCGCAATGCTTATGGCTCTTGACCTGCCCCTGCCGAAGCACCTTGCCGTACACGGCTGGATAACCTTTAACGGACAGAAAATGAGCAAGTCCCTGGGCAACGTTGTAGACCCCTTTGTGCTGGGCGAACGCTATGGCGCGGACTCTATCCGCTACCATATTCTCCGCGAAATGGCTCTCGGCTCGGATAGCTCTTTCTCCAACAAAATTATGATAGATCGCATAAATTCCGACCTTGCCAATGATTTGGGCAACCTTGTTTCCCGAACCGTTGCAATGGTCATCAAATATTTTGACGGTACTCTCCCAAACCACCGTGAAGCGGACGACCTTGACAAAGAACTTATCGGCATGGCTGAAAGTCTCCGCGCAAACGTCGACAAATACGTTGACGAAACACAGCTGAACAACGCCCTTGCAGAAATTTTCAAAGTAATAAGCCGCGCAAACAAGTATATCGACGAGACCGCTCCTTGGGTGCTTGCAAAGGACGAAAGCAAAAAAGCAAGACTGGCGACAGTACTTTACAATCTGTTGGAATCTATCAGAATTTCCACCACACTGCTTTCCTGCTTTATGCCAACAACAATGCCTAAAGTATGGGAACAGATAGGCGCGGAGGAAAGTCTTATAACATACGAAAACTCAGGAAAATTCGGCGTACTGCCTGCAAACGTTACCGTTAAAAAGGGAGAGGTATTGTTCCCCCGTCTCGACATCGACAAGGAGACCGAGGAGCTTAACGCCATACTCTTAAAGAACGCACCTACGTCCGAGGACGAGGACAAGGCAAACCTTACGCCGATCTCCGAAACAATTAAGATAGACGATTTCGGCAAGGTTGACCTGCGCGTCGCGGAGGTCAAATCCTGCGAAAAAGTACCCAAGGCGAAAAAGCTTTTATGTCTGCAGTTGGACGACGGCTTCGGCACCCGTCAGGTAGTTTCGGGAATAGCAAAATGGTACGCTCCCGAAGATTTGATCGGAAAGAAAATCATTGTCGTTGCAAATCTTGCCCCGGCAAAGCTGTGCGGAGTCGAAAGTCAGGGAATGATAGTCGCCGCCGACGTTGGCGAGGACGCGCGGGTTATTTTCGTTGATAAAGACATTCCAAACGGTTCAAAGCTGAGATAAGCAAGCGCGGACGCTTTATGAATAATCCCGAAAGATATTGACAAAAATATTTTTATGGTGTATAATAAAACCATAATGAAAGAAACGAACCGAACTCCATACGGTTCACAAAAGCGAATGTCCCCGCAGCTGCAACTGCGGGGACATTCATTTAGGCTGTTGTTGCCTTGAGTTTTACTTCCTGCGCCCATTCAGCCATTTGCAGATAAAACCGTACAAAATATTTGCCGCAATACCTGCTGCAACGGAAACAAGAAATGAAAGAAACAGACCAATAAACAACTCCATACCGGCGTCACCTCCTTTCCGATTGAAAAGGAGCCGGCAACAACTAATTATAGCACATTTCCCCGCATTATGTCAAATAAGCTGCAGTACACGAAATGTAAACATTCCCCTCAAAAAATGATTTTCGCATGATTTTCACTTGACTTATTGACCGCTTTGGTATATAATAGTATTTGTGGGAAATTTGAATATTTTTGCCGTTTTATTCCCGAAAATAGCTCTTTCGGGACAGAAATATCCGAATTTCAATTTATATTATTTTTAAAGGAGCTGTAAATTTATGTCACTTACAAAGAATCCCAATGTCAACAAGTGGGTTGACGAAATGATCGCGCTTACAAAGCCCGAAAAGGTCGTTTGGATCGACGGCTCTAAGGAACAGCTTGACGCGCTTACAGAAGAGGTATGCTCCCTGCCCGACGACAGCTGGGATAAAATGTATAAGCTTAATCAGGACGAACTCCCCGGCTGCCTGTACCACAGAACGCGCCCCAACGACGTTGCCCGCGTTGAGGACAGAACTTTCATATGCAGCAGACGCAAGGAGGACGCAGGTCCTACAAACAACTGGTGCGACCCCAAGGAAATGTACGCTAAGCTGACCCCTCTCTACGACGGCGTTATGAAGGGCAGAACAATGTATGTTATCCCCTATTCCATGGGACCTATCGGCTCTCCCCTCGCTAAGGTGGGCGTTGAGCTTACAGACTCCATTTATGTTGTACTCAACATGAACATCATGACAAGAATGGGCAAGGCTGCTTTTGAGAATCTTGGAGACGAATCCAACGACTTTGTAAGAGGCCTCCACTCCAAGGCTCAGGTAGACCCCGAAAACAGATATATCGTACACTTCCCCGAGGACAATACAATCTGGTCGATCAACTCCGCATACGGCGGAAACGTTCTTCTCGGCAAGAAGTGCTTTGCGCTCCGTATCGCGTCCTATCAGGGCAAAATGGAGGGTTGGATGGCTGAACATATGCTTATCCTCGGCGTTAAGAAACCCAACGGAGAGGTTAAGTATATCACAGCTGCATTCCCCTCTGCCTGCGGAAAGACCAACCTTGCAATGCTTATCCCGCCTGAGGGCTATAAGGCTAAGGGCTACGAGGTATTCACAGTCGGCGACGATATTGCATGGATGAAGCAGGGCGAGGACGGCAGACTTTATGCTATCAACCCCGAAAACGGCTTCTTCGGCGTTGCTCCCGGAACAAACGCTAAGTCCAACTTCAACGCTCTTGCTTCCACAAAGAAGAATACTATTTTCACAAACGTTGCTCTCAACAACGATACAAATACCGTTTGGTGGGAAGGTCTTGACAAGAATCCTCCCGAGAACGCTACCGAGTGGAAGGGCGCTAAGGTAAACGGCAAGGAGTTCACAGCGGGCGGAGAAAAGCTTGCTCACCCCAACTCCAGATTTACAGCTCCCGCAGAGAACTGCCCCTGCATTTCTCCTGAGTTCAATAATCCTCAGGGCGTGCCTATCTCCGCTATCATCTTCGGCGGAAGAAGAGCTTCCACAACGCCTCTGGTATATCAGTCCTTTGACTGGGTACACGGCACATATATGGGCTCCGCTGTTTCCTCCGAGACAACAGCCGCTGCAACAGGCGCGGTAGGCGTGCTCCGTCACGATCCTATGGCTATGAAGCCCTTTATCGGCTACAATGTAGGCGACTACTGGAATCACTGGCTCGAAATGGGCGAAAAGCTGGGTGACAAGGCTCCTAAGATATTCAACGTTAACTGGTTCAAGCAGGACGAGAACGGCAACTTCATTTGGCCCGGCTTCGGCGACAACATGAGAGTCCTTGACTGGATCATCAAGCGCTGCGAGGGAGAGATAGACGCTGAGGAAACAGCTATCGGCTACCTCCCCAAGAAGGGCGATATCGACGTATCCGGAATCGAGGACGAAGTTACTCCCGAGATCATGGATAAGCTTCTTGCGGTTGACAAAGACCTTTGGACAAAGGAAATCGCAGAGATGAGAAGATACTACAAGGAAGACATTGCCGCTAAGGGCGGTAAAGTCCCCGAGGCTCTCGAGAAGCAGCTTGACGCTCTTGAAGCAAGACTCAATAAGTAAAAACAGGCAAATTTTAAGGCTATGCGGTTTAAAACTGCATAGCCTTTTTTATCATGTGCGCTGTCTGCGGCTTTCGATATGAGCTTCGGGCAAAATGTCCGACCGCCTGCATATCGACATGAACACGCCCACTAACGCGCCGCTTACAGCACAGTTCAGCGCATTTCCCGCAGTTAGGGGCATTACCGTGTAGCTTTCAAAGCCTGTCGTTATACCCATATTTGAAAGTATCACCGTAGCCGACGCGAAGAAAAATACCAAAGCTATAGCAGCGCCCACCGTTTTGCCGAAGCGATTTTTGACTCTGTGCAGACTGATAAGCATTACTATAGGCAGAGACAGCGTAAGCAGAACAAGAGCAACTCCCGCCAATGTCCCGAAATCGGAAAACACCGCAGTTATGATATGGTTGTAATCGTGATACCAAGGGTGATTATTCATCTCCATATGTCCTCCGCTGCCGATAAAGTCCGAATTGGGCAGGATAACGTCCATTATTGTACGGTCAAGTGCCTTATATTCATAAGGTGTCTCGCTTCTCCGCCTGATATTGAACGCCGCCAGACCGACCGTTCCCAAAACCGCGGGTATGTACATGAAGCCGCATGCCGCAAGCTTGTTCACCTTAAAACTGCCCCTGCGGACAAGCACGGTCATTATTACAAGAGCGGTCAGTCCTGCCATAACGGCTGCCGAAGTGCAGGGTACAGATATCGAAACAAACATAGACGGCACGGCAGTCAGCAGGCAGGTCAGCGCAAATTTACCGAAGCCGCCGCCTCTCATGGAAAACGCAAAGCCGCAGGTAACGGGCGCAATAAGCATCATACCGAAAAAGCTGCCGCCGCGTATTAATTCAAGAGGTATATCGGTCTTGTGTATCTGGAATTCCTGCATAACAAACAAGCCTATAATGTACACAGCGTAAACCGTTTTCGGTATTTTAAGAAACACTGTATAGTCCGCAAGGCAGAACACCGCCGCAGCTATTATTGCTATAGCTGCTCCAAGAAAAATATTTATCCCGAAGTCCTGATCAAAAAAAGCCCTTAATCCGAAATATGTTCGCATTAAATGCTCCGCAAGCATGGCGGCGATAAGCAGAACCAGCGCGGAAACCGCGACCGCCCATGGAAATTTCGGACGGTGAACCCTGTCAAGCTGTATTCCGGCTTCAACGGGATCGCCCATAGTGTGGACAGCTTTTTCCTCCGCCTCTTCGGGAGAAAATCCCTCGTCCGCAAAAGCCTCCGCACAGTCGTCGATATGGGCTTCAAGCTCCTTTTTCAGCGCTTCGTGTACCGCTTTGCACCGCACCTGCTCCAGTGCCGTGTTTATATAGTCCGACTTTTTCATAACGCTTCTCCTTTCATGACCTTGTTCACCGCACAAGAAAAAAGCTCCCACTCATCGCTTTTGCTTTTCAGGAACTTCCTACCCTCGTCAGTTATAGAGTAGTACTTCCTCATTCTGCCGTTTTCCGCCTCCGCCTCGCGGGAGACGATATAACCCGCCTGCTCAAGGGAATGGAGCAGGGGATAAAGCGTTCCCGCTTTAAGGGCAAAGGTACTGTCGGAACGCTTTTCCAAAACGTCGATAATCTCGTAGCCGTACATTTCCTTTTCCTCAAGCAGCCGCAGGATAAGCATACCCGCCGAGCCCGCAATAAGGCTTTTATTTATTTTCATATTGCAGCCTCCTTATATAGATTATCTATATATATTATATATCGGCGATCTATATATGTCAAGAGTTTAAGCAAATTTTATTTATCGGAAAGAAAGACATTATTTTGCGTATTGCAAATACATTCTCTATCTGCTAAATTAAAAGCCTGTTTTGCTCCTCAGCGGTATTCTCTTGCCGCTGACCCCGTACAACCCTCTCTGCATATAATGAAATGTCCCAATATATTTGCCGAATATGAAAAATTGTAAACGGTGATTATTTTCACAAAAACCGTCAACAATAATACCATAAGGCGGCAGCTCCAAAGCAGCCGCAACTCGGTAAAATAGGAGTGTATGGAAGTGTCAGTAAAAAGGGGAGAAATTTATTACGCAGACCTCAGCCCCGTTGTGGGTTCCGAACAGGGCGGGATACGTCCCGTACTGATCGTCCAGAACGACGTGGGAAACAAGCACAGCCCCACAGTGATCGCCGCAGCGATAACCAGCCAGCGTGAAAAAACAAAGCTGCCCACACACATCGAGCTGAACGCCGACAAATGCGGACTGCAAAAAGACAGTATAGTTCTTCTCGAACAGATCAGAACGATCGACAAAAAACGTCTCAAGGAACGCATGGGAGAGCTTGACCCCACAGCAATGACCAGAGTCAACAGCGCCCTGTCCATCAGCTTCGGTCTGCATAACGACGCTACATAAGACTTTGCGCGTCTTTGTCTTATGTGGATATAAACAAAATCAAGGGTACCGCTCCCTCAGGAGCGATACCCTTTTTGTATTTTTGATGTATTATGATCTGCATTTAGTACATTTTAGTAGGTCTTGTTGCGGCGCGGATCTCCATTATGCCCGTATCGCCGTGAAAATACTGAGTGCGTCCGAAATTTGCGCCTGTTTCCTCCGCAACTATTCTTATCCTATACGACGCTAAAACCTGCTTCACCGCCGCAACATTTCTTTCTCCGATATTGAATACCGTTGAATTAACACTGAACATCTGGGCCCCCCCGGCGATTTTGGCTGTAAGACGCGCCTTATTTGCACCGAGCATAGTCATTTTCTGAATAAGCTCCGCTATGCCCGTATCGGCGTATCTGCGCTTGTTGTTGAGCCCTTGTGCAGCCTCCGTACTTAAAGGCAGCATTATATGAGCCAGCCCGGCGATTTTTTTGTCGGGATCGTACAGACAGATACCAACGCATGAACCGAGGGCGTATGTAACCAGCGTGTCGGGTGACTTTACAACGTTCAAATCCGCAATGCCAACTGTAACAGTGTTTGCCATTATCCACTCACTCCCAGTCTTGTGAAAAGAGTTTCAAGAGACTCCATCTCGGGAACAAGTATCATGTTGCTTTTTATTTCGCCGCCGTCTATTTTGAAGCTGTCGTCAATAAAAAGCGCTTTATTTCCGACCTGTGCGAACTCAACGACCGGAACGCTAAGAATTGCCCCGACCATGTCCACAGTCATTACGGGTACCGAGATATCTATAGTCATTCCCGTAAGAGCCGCTATCGCGTTTATGTACGAGCCTCCCATAATATTTCCGACCTCGGAAATAAAGGATTTTTCCATGTCGTTCATTTCGAGCAGATTTTCTATCTCCGACCCGAAAAGAGCCTTTGTCATTCTGCTTGCAAAGGACTTCTGAAGAACATACAGCATCATTCCCGTTATATCGCCGCTTATGCTTATAAGCATACCTATTGCAATATTTTCGGGACCGCCGAGAAAATTCACCGCGTCGCTGAAATCAAGAACCTTAACGGACGGAACCGCTATGTCCGTATTGCACTGCAAAAGCTCCGAAAGCGCGCTTGCAGCATTTCCCGACCCGATGCTTCCCAGCTCTTTAAGGACGTCCAGATGCATATCCTGAAGCTGTTCAACATTTTTTATCGCCATAATGCTTTACCCTTCCCTCCGAATCAGTTCCTGAGATTATTTATGATGTTTTCAAGCTCGTCGTGAGTCTTTACCATATTAACGTTGAGCTGATACGCTCTTTGGTATTCAATGACCTTGGACATCTCGTTAGCCACGTTCGTTCCCGACGCTTCAAGCCACCTTTGTTTTTTGCCCGCGCCCTCGTCCGCCTGCGCGGGACCGCTTGAATCAGTTGCAATATAGTAGTTGTCCCCCACCATATCCAAACCGTAGGGATTTTCAAATCTGTACACTCCCACCATTTCCGCAAGAGCCACGTCGTCTATTTCCGTAGGCTCGTTCTCCTTAAAAGGCACCTCTATACGGTTTCCGTCATAATCGAGAACCCAACCTCCCCAGGAATTGCACAAAACCCACGGCGCGTCCTCCGCTTCGCTTTCCTTTGTGATTATAAACGAACCGTCCTTGGTGTAATTAACGGTGTTTTCGGGAGTCTGTATAGCGAAGAAGCCCTCGTCCAAAGCGGCAAAATCCAATATACGCCCTGTCTCCCTAAGCTGGGACTGCTCGAACATCATGTCTGTCTTCTGCACCCTTACGCCGTGACCGAACTGGGTCTCAGTATTGTCGTTGTTTCTCTCGGTGTAGATAAGATCCGCAAAGGAGGGTCTCGACGCCTTAAAACCGAAAGTGTTCACGTTTGCCAGATTGTTCGCCGTAACGTCCATAGCGTACTGATAGCTTATTACGCCGGAAGCGGCGGTGTAGTAGCCGATATTGCTCATAGCTTCTGTTCCTTTCCTGATTTATTCCGAACGCGGTCAACTCTTTACCGTGCCGCTCAGTTAATGCTTGCAAGCTCGTTTACCGCAAGCTGATTTATACTGTTTGCGATCTTGAGGGCGGAGCTGCACGCAGTAAAAACGTGCTGCGCGTCCATAGCGGCAATAGTCTCCTCCGCCACGTCAACGTTGGAACGCTCGAACCAACCCTGCTCGACCCTATAGATAAGCCCCTCTGGAAGATTACCTATAGGAGCTTCCTCGTAAGGTCTCATAAGGTTGTCGTCCACCTTTTCCACGTCCGATTCGGGAGCCACATAGCTGAGTCCTAGCTGAAAAACCCTGCCGTCCCCGGTGGTTATCTCGCCGAAGCGATCAACCTGAAAATCAGCGGTGCCGAGCTGAATGCGCTCGCCGTTTTCGTCAAGAACATACCCCGTAGTACCGAGGGTAAGATAACCCTCGCCGTTTATGGTAAACTGACCGTTCCTGCTGAGAAGAGTCTCTCCCGATCTGCGTTCCTCGATGTTGAAATAAATATTTCCCACAAGCAGCATATCAAGACGCGAGCCCGTATTCTCAAAAGTGCCTTGCTCCGTATTGGTGTAGGTATAGTCGATAGTGCGATAACGGATAGTACCCGTTTGACTGTGCCTGCCGTTGATGAGCAGCAGCTCCTCCGCAAAAGTGGTAGGAATAGCCTCGTCAGCCTTATAGCCCGCCGTTTTTGCATTGGCAAGGTTATTGGTGATGACGTTGAGTATCCTCTGCTCGTTGATTATGCCGTTTGCCGCAGTATAGTAGCCTCTGAGCATATTAAAGCCTCCTCCTTAGTTCAAATAGTCTGCAAGATATTTTTTCATTTTTTGAACAGCCTGCGCGTGTATCTGACAAACGCGGCTTTCCGAAACCTCAAGAACCTTTCCGATGTCGGAAAACCTGAGTTTTTCATAGTAATAAAGCGTGACCACAAGTCTTTCCCTGTCCTTAAGGGACTTGATAGCCTCGGCAAGATACATAAGCTTTTCCTGCCTGTGTACCCCCGCCTCCGCCGACCACATTCCGTCGTCGTCCGCCTTTTCGGCGATATCGAAGCCGCTGTCCATGACCATTTCCTCAAAGGAAAGAGTCTGTGCTGCGGCAGCCTGAGCGGTGCAGCTTTCAAGCTTTTCAACGGAAAGCTTCATTCTTTCCGCCATTTCCTCCGTGGTAGGCTCCCTGTCCAACTCCTCGTAAAGAGAAGAATAAGCCTCGTCATAATCTCTCGCAAAACGCCTTATCCCGCGGGGGATAAAGTCCTGCCGTCTGATAAAATCTATGATAGCGCCCCTGACCTTTATGGACGCGTAGGTCTCAAATTTCACGCCCTTTTTAGGATCGAAGCTGTCAATTGCGCTCATCAGGGCGATAGTCGCCTCGTTGATAACGTCGTCGGTTTCCGCAAATTTTATGTACATATTCCTTGTTGACAGCGCGGCGTATTTGACGATATTCATATAAGCCATGATAACGCGGTTCCGAAGACCCTTGTCGCCGGTCTCCTTGTATCTCAGCAGCAAAAGCGCTCTTTCTTCTTTTACGTTATCCGCTTTACCGGCCACAGAACTCACCTCCGCCATATTAGATGCAGTAATTTAAGAAGCAGAAAACAGCGTAACACAAGAGGGACTCGTTATGCGCCGTAAAACGCTTTTTCCGCCCGAATCATGCACCACCTTGCCTGCGGGGATCAGACTCCCGCCGTATCAGCGTCGAGAGCGACATTTCCCACAGCCTGTATCTGTACGGAATTATCTATCTCGCTGAACGAAAGCACCGTAACATTGGGTATAAACTGGTCGATAAGCTTTTTAAAGTAAATGCGCACAATAGGCGAAGTCAGCACGATAGGCATAGGAACAACGTCCTTGACTCTTTCTATCTGGTCGTTAAGAGCTGTAACAAGGTTCTGCATTGTCTGCGGATCCATCGCAAGGTAGGAACCCTGTTCGGATTTCTTCACGGAAGCCACTATCTTGTTTTCCGTATCCGTATCGAGAGTAAGGACTCTTATCTGACCGCCGTCCGAGAATCTGCGGGTAATAGTGCGCTTCAAAGCCTGACGGACGTACTCCGTGGTAATATCCACGTCCTTCATGTTGTACTGATTGTCCGCAATAGTTTCCAGAATGGTCTGGAGGTCTCTTACAGGCACGCCCTCTTTCAGCAGCAGACAAAGCACCTTTTGCAGATACGCGGGAGAAACAATGTTCGGCACGATGTCGTCCACCACAGCAGCGTTGGTCTGTCTTAGCTTGTCGAGCATGGTTTTCACGTCCTGCCTTGACAGCAGTTCGTGAGCATAATTCTTTATTATCTCCGACAGGTGGGTAATGATTACCGAAGTCGGGTCGATAAGCGTGTAGCCTGCGATCTCCGCCCGAAGCTTATCCTGCTCGGGTATCCATTTCGCGGGAATGTTAAAGGCGGGTTCAACGGTGTCTATTCCGTCGATCTCTCTTGTAACGCTTCCGCTGTCGAGAGCAAGGTAGTGATCCATAAGTATCTCCGCATGAGCCACGATCTCGCCCTTTACCTTTATAACATACTGGTTTGGGTTGATATGCTGGTTATCCGTCATTCTTACCGACGGGAAAACCATACCCATATCCATGGCAAACTGCTTTCGGAAAATAACCACGCGCTCTATCAGCGTGCCGCCCGAACTTTCGTCTGCAAGAGGGATAAGGCTGTAGCCGAACTCCATTTCAATGGGTTCAACGTTAAGCAGCTTGTAAACGTTGTCGATATCCTTGTAGTACTCCATTTCGGATAGCGCTTCCCTGTTTTCGGACATCTCCTGAGCGGTGATGTCTGTTTCCGCCGCAAGCTCTTTCTGAGTGCGCATAAGCATGATTCCGAGAACCAGAAGCATTGCGCCGAGAACCAGAAGCTGAAGTTTCGGGAAACCCGGTATAAGCATCATCACAAACATTACCATGCCCGCGATAATAAGCACCAGCGGCTGAGCCGTGAACTGGTTCTTGATGTCGATATTGAGGCTGTCCTCCGAAGCGGAACGGGTAACTATCATACCCATTGCCGTAGAGATAAGAAGCGCGGGTATCTGCGAGCAGAGACCGTCGCCTACGGTCGCGATAGTGTAGGTTGACAGAACGTCCATAAATTCCATTCCGTCGAAAACAAGACCAACCACCGCGCCGCCCAACAGGTTAACTATGGCGGCAACAATGGAGAATGTCGCGTCTCCCTTTACGAATTTGGAGGCACCGTCCATAGCTCCGAAGAAATCGGATTCGCGCTGAATCTTGGATCGGCGGAGTTTGGCTTCGTCCTCGTTGATAATACCGGAGTTAAGGTCGGCGTCAATAGCCATTTGCTTACCGGGCATAGCGTCCAAAGTAAACCTTGCGGTTACCTCTGCAACACGTTCCGCGCCCTTTGTTACTACCAGCATCTGCACCACGGTTATAAGTATAAAAACTATAAAACCGATAAGCGCATTGCCTTTCATAACGAACTGACCGAACGCCTTTACGATCTGTCCCGCATAACCCTGTTGGAACAGTATAAGTCGGGTCGACGAAATATTAAGACCCAGCCTGAAAATTGTGGTGATAAGGAGCATTGAGGGGAATATGGAGAATTCCAACGGCTCCTTGATATACATTGTAATAAGCAGAATAACAAGCGAAAGTGCGATGTTCACAACGAACAGCATATCCAGCAGCCAGGTGGGCAGCGGAATGATGATAAGGAATATCGCCAGGATAACGAATACCGTTACCATGTTATTCAATATTTTTTTCACGGTATAACGCAGCCTGCCTTTCCTATAAGAGGTTTGGGAGTATGTTTTTTTATGAGAATAGCTTGCGTTTCTCTTTTATGTTAAGCGTCGGGTCGGTGTTAATAATTAGGATAATTGACATTAGTATTCAGTTCCATTCCCTTGGGAGCCTTGCCCTTCAGACCGTATACAAAAGCCAGCACCTCGGCTACCTCGCGCCAAAAATCGTAAGGTATCTCTCTGCCCACGTCCACAGCCTTATAGAGACCTCTTGCCAGCGGGACGTTTTCCACTACCGCCACACCGTTCTCCTCGGCTTTGTCTATTATTCTGAACGCCAGATTGTCAGCGCCCTTGGCAACCACCACGGGAGCCTTGCCCACAGCGTCGTCGTACTTCACAGCCACAGCAAAGTGAGTAGGGTTTCTTATAACCACGTCTGCGCTCGGAACGTCCTGCATCATACGGCTCATAGCCATCTGCTGCTGTTTCTGACGTCTCTTGCCCTTGATCTGCGGGTCGCCCTCCATTTGCTTGTACTCTTCCTTGACCTCCTGCTTTGTCATTTTCATGTCCTTTTCCCATTTGTACTTCTGGAACAGGAAGTCCACCGCGGCAACCGCAACGAAAACCATTGCGATCTTCATGCATATGGCGAATATGGCTTCCGCGACATACAGCAGACCCGAAATAAGGTCGAGCTGCATGAGCCTTGCAAAGTCTACAACGCGGCTTTGTATCTCGCTATAGACCACAGCCATAAGGATTATCATTTTTATTAGGGATTTTGCAAGCTCGAAAAGAGAGCTTACGGAAAACATTTTCTTGATCCCCTGCATAGGGTTAAGCTTGCTCAGCTTGAACTGAAAGGATTTTTTTGAAAAAATAAATTTTGTCTGTATACCTGTGGCGATTATCGGGATAAGCAATGAAGCCAGCAGGAGAGGTCCCGCAGTAAAGAGCAGCACCTTTCCTATCTCAAGGATAAGCTTCGGAGCTATCTCCATTCCGTCGATGCGCGTGCCGTTGTCGTCCATACCGCCGCCCGCAAGCGTAAACCAATAGGTCATGCTGCTTGTCGTGAAGCTGTACATAAGCTTTGCAGTCAGTCTCAGAATGAAGAACGCCAGCATTATGAACGCGGCGGTAACCACGTCCTTGCTCTGCATAACGTTGCCCTCTTTGCGCTGTTCACGGCGTTTATGAGGGGTAGCTTCCTCGGTTTTCTCACCGGTTGTACCTTCAGCCATAGGATTCTTCCTTTATCTATAGGTATTTCCGACTGACACGGACAGCATAAAAGTATCAGCTCCGCGCCGCCGAAAGGGTCGTCTTAATTTATTGGTTATCGTCTTCGGAGCACTTCCCCGCCGCGTTCCTGTACTTCGGAACTAAACCGCGGGGATTGCCGACATAAACGTCTCAAGAGCTTCGAGCCATTTTTCCAGGTATCCGTCAATGAAGTCCGACAGCGGCACAGCCATTAAAAACAGCATTGCAAAACCGAACGCCACCTTAAGCTGGATATTGACAACCATTATCTGTATCTGGGGAACCGATTTCATCAGTACTCCCATACAGAATTCGAGGATAAATTCCGCCGCCATTATAGGCATTGCAAGCTTTATTACCAAAGCCAACACAACGGAAAAGTAGGATGCGACAACGTATCCAAGCTCGGGATTAAACCCGCCGCTGCCCATGGGGATTATGTCGTAAGACATAATGAAAAGTCTTATAAGAGTCAGATGAGCGTTCGTGGCAAAGAAGTAAAGGTACATCATAAAGCTGATGAACGAACCCATTACTGACATCTGTACGTTTGATTCGGGGTCAAATACCTTTGCCATACCAAGACCGGACTGCATATCCATGACCTCTCCCGCCACCTGAACAGTGTAGAAGAAAAGGTCTGTGATGAAGCCGAAAATGAGTCCTATAACAGTCTCGCGGCATATCATCATAAGATAGACCCAGGTTTGAGTACCCGTATCAACGGGTTCGGGCTGAACCACAAGTATGGCAATATATGTAATAAAAATAGTAACTGTTACCTTTGCAATCGTGGGGATATTCCGTCTCGACAGGATCGGGTTAAAAATGAATATTCCCAGCATCCGGGCAAAGACCAGCAAATTGGTCTCAAAGCTCCGGAACAAAACCGTAAAGAAATCCACGCGCGCTCCTTTCCGCCGCGGACTATGTTAGTCTCTGGCTGCTCACCTGCGCTATAAGCTCAAATATCCGCATAAGAAACGCATTACAGGAGCTTATCATCATAGGAGCCAGCAAAAGCAGAAGCACTACGATAGTAAGGGCTTTAGGCACAAAAGTAAGCGTCTGCTCGTGAACCTGAGTCGCCGCCTGGAGTATCGCAATAACCAGACCCACAAGCATACTTATCAGCAGCAGCGGTCCGGCAAGCTTTATCGCCAGTATCAGTGCCTCGCGAAATATTTCCAGGATCACCGATTCCGTAAGCATAACCGCACCTCCTAAGCGTTAAAGCCTTTGACAAGCGATTCGATCAAGAGCGTCCAGCCGTCGCACATAATAAACAACAGCAGCTTAAACGGGATCGAGACCGTCGTCGGCGGCAGCATCATCATACCCATCGACATCAGTATCGTGGAAACTATAATATCTATTATAAGAAAAGGAATGTAAAGCAGGAAACCGATCTCAAAGCCTATTTTGATCTCGCTGAGGATAAAAGCGGGAACAACTACCACAAAGCTAATCTCCTCGGCAAATTCCTCTTCGGTCTGAGCCTCGACCTCCGTTTCCGTCAGTCCCATGAAGAAACTCATTGAGTCGTTGCTTGTGTGTTGGAGCATCCATTTTTTCAGCGGGACCGAAGCCGCCTGCACTGCCTCCACCGACGTATACTCGCCGTTTTTATAGGGCACATAAGCGACCTCGTTCATCTCTGAAATAACCGGATTCATAATAAATAGGGTCAAAAACAGCGCAAGACCGATCATTATCTGATTAGGAGGTGTTTGCTGAACTCCCATTGCGTTTCTCAGCAGCGAAAACGAAATAATGATGCGCGTAAAGCAAGTCATCATTATCAGTATCGACGGCGCAAGAGAAAGTATCGTGATCAGTATAATGAGGTCGATCGTCGTAGAGCTTTCATTTATGCCGAACTGATCCAGCAGATTATCCGCCGCGCCGCGATCGTCCGTAACGGGCTCGTCGTAAGGAAGCGTGCCTGTTACGGCAGTTCCCTCAACAGGCTGACCGTCCCGGTCTGTCTGCAAGGTCTGAGCTGTCTGCTCGGGCTGGATCTGTTCTGTCTGAGGTACGCTGGTCTCAACGTTCGGTATGGTCGTAACATAGCCTGTGCCTTCCGCCGGACTGGATACTGCGTAAGCTGTCACGACAGGAAACGAAACAACCATAGCCGCGGCGCACAATATACCTGCGGACGCTGCGGCAAATCTTTTAAAAATCATTTTTTTCATTCCGCCCGTCCTTTTCACTTTCAGGGTTTTCAGCCTCGGCTCCGGCGGCGTTCCTTTCGGCAAAAGCCTTTTTCAGACTTTGAAGGAATCCGCTCTCGGACGGACTGTCCGCAGCTTCGTAAGCAGCAATATCCGATTCCTCAAGATCGCATATCTTGCTTACGGAATTTACCGTTACGCCTATCAGCATTGTTTTGCTGCCGACGGTGATTATCATAAGCTGTTTATCCGCGGCAATACTGACGCATTCGCGTATCCTGACAGCGTTTCCCATATTTCCGAAGCTCCCGCCGTGAAGACGCTTTTTAAGCCATCCCACAGCGTAAAGCGAAAGAAAGATCAGTCCGATAATACCGAGAAGAGCGCATATAACGGTAAAGGCTTCTCCGTCCATTTATCAGCCCAGAACCTTCTGAACTGTCTGGAGAATTCTGTCCGCCTTAAAGGGCTTAACGATAAAGTCGAGAGCGCCCAGCTTGATAGCTTCAACAACCATGGATTCCTGACCCATAGCGGAGCACATAACTATCTTTGCGCCGGGATCGGAAGCCTTGATGTCTCTGAGAGCCTCAATACCGGTCTTGTTGGGCATTGTGATGTCCATGATGATAAGGTCGGGCTTTTCCGCCGCATATGTAGCGCAGGCAGCCTCGCCGTCGGCAGCCTCAAGAATATTTGTATATCCGTTTTTGGTGAGCGCGTCCTTGATCATCATTCGCATGAATGCGGCGTCGTCCACAAGCAAAATTTTCTTATCCATAATAAAACTCCGTTTCTCCGCCTCGGAAATATTTTGTCGTTTCCTACGGGAACGTCGGGCGGTTCCGTTTCCCTGAATATAATATTTTATTTATGGTACAGCCACGCGGTCTGCCGGAAGCTGTTAGTCCCATGACTCCTGTGCAATGCTGCGCAGGAAAACTATCTGTGCCTATTCCTTGCCGCCCAGCGATTCCAGGAATTTGGACTTTATTATCTCCGTGATCCTCACGGCGAAGTTGTCGTCGATAACCACCACGTCGCCTTTGGCAATAAGGTTGCCGTTTACGATAATGTCAACCGGAGCGCCCGCCTGACGTTCAAGCTCAATAATGGTACCCTGCGAGAAATCAAGTATCTCCTTGACCTTCTTGACAGCCGAACCGATTTCTACGGTAACATTCAGCGGAACGTTCATCAGAAGCTTCAGATTGTCGTTCTGATCCTGATTAAGGTTAGCGTTATTGTACGCAGCAAAATTCTGAAGCTGCACAGGCTGAACGTTCATAGGAGGCATAGCAGGCTGCATAGGCATCTGAGGATACATTCCCTGGGGAGGATATCCGCCGTACATAGCCGCCATATTCGGATCCATAGGCTGACCGTATGGCATCTGAGGCATTGCACCTGCGGCGGGAACTCCCGGCATAGGCGCAGCTCCCATAGGCTGCTGAGGCATCTGAGGCGCCGCGGGCTGCGGAGCAGCTCCTCCGCCCATCATAGCCTCTATCTGTTCCTGGGACATTGACGCGCCTCCGCCTGCCGAAGCCGCAGGAGCAGGTGCGGGAGCAGGCTCAGTCTCCTCAATGCTGTCCATAATATTGTTATAGCCTGTCATCATCTTGTCAGCCATTTCCTTGGCAAGACTGATAGTAAGCACTGAAATAAATTCCGACTTTATAACACCGTCAATAGTAAGGTCGAACTTTACGATGCAGACATGCTCCTGACCGGTCAGATCGTATATCTCCTGCCTTACCGCGTCCGCGCCGCCCTCCTGAACGACAGCCTCAGGTGTGGAGATGTCGACCGTCGTTTCGATGATCTCTGAAAGCGCCGTAGCCGACGCGCCCATCATCTGGTTCATTACCTCGCACACTGCGGAAATATTCATTTCGTCGAACTGAAAATCATCGCTGATCTCCAGAGGCAGACCCATAAGCTGATTGAGAATGAGCTGAACGTCGTTCTGCTTGAGTACAAGAACGTTCTCGCCCGAAACTCCTTGGGTATATTTGATTTTGACCATAATAGACGGTTCCAGCTCAGGAAACGACAGCTCATCGGATCTGATGACCTTCACCTGCGGGGTAGTGATCCATACCTTGGCTGAAAGCATATTTGAAACAGCAGTGGCCGCCGATCCCATGGTTATGTTCATTATTTCGCCGATGGCGTCCATTTCCACTTCGCCAAAGCCGTCAATGGTAAGTTTTTCCTCGCTCATTATATGTAACCTTCCTTTCCGTTCTGCGTTTTTTCAGATGCCGCATTTGCCTTGCAATTTTGCGCAGTTTATTTTCCCAGGTCTTTGAATATGTGGTCTATTTTAACAGCTTTTTTCTTGTTCTTTATACCCAGCTTTCCGTCAAACCAGATATTGCTTCCGATCTTGACGGTAACATTGCTGTCAATAGGCATATTAAGAGGGATCACGTCGCCTGGCTGCATCGTAAGAACGTCGAACAGATCAAGCTTCGTTTCACACAGAACGGTGTCAATTTTAAGCTCCGAATCCTTAATGGCTTCAAGAAGCGAGACACGCCTTTCTTTTTCCTTTTTGGGGTCAAGCTTTTTAGTAGTCCTTGACCATCTGTCGCCGAATTTCGCCATAATGGATTCCAAGTTAAGCGCCGGGATACAGAACGTCATAGTATTCTTAACGTCCTTTATCTCCATTTCGAGCACTACCAGAATAACCACCTCGTCGGGCGATATCGACTGCATGACTCTTGCGTTTGTTTCTATAGTAGTGATCGTAGGATTGATGTCTATGTATGTCCCCCACGGTTCTTTCAGAAGCCCTGCCATTTTACCCATAACGCTTGCGAACAGACCGACCTCTATTTCGGTAAAGTCCCTGTTCTGCTCAATGTACGCTCCGCTTCCGCCCATCAGACGATCCATCATTGAAAAAGCGATCGGGTTGGAAATTTCCATAATGCAGTTTGTTTCCATTACATCGTCGTCGGTGATCCCCATATTGATCATTGACATCATAACATAGTCAGGAAGCGCATTGTTGAACTCATAGTAAACCTGCTCCTCGATCGAAAGCACCTCGACCTTGCAGTAGATCCTCATAAGACCGGTAAGATAAGAGGACAAAACCCTGGAGTAGTTTTCAAAGATACCGTCGATGACCTTGAGCTGTTCTTTGGTGAACTTTTTAGGCATCTTGAAGTCGTAATTCTTTATTTTCTGCTCCTTGGACTGTTCCTCTATCTCGTCAAAGGCCTTTGTTCCTTCGGACGAGAAGCTGTTCAACAGCGCGTCAATCTGGCTTTGCGACAATACGTCAGCCATATTTTTGCAGCCATCCTTTCCGGAATGGAAATATTCCGTTTATACCGTTATCCGCTCGGAAATATGCAGGATACCCTGCGTGCCCCCGGATACGGCTTATTCTTCTCTCATTCTGGTGAGAGCGTCCTCCTTTGAGATATAGACCCTGTCGGGGTCGCTGCGTCCGTCGTCAATATCGGGGATCGTTTCCTCGATATCGTCCCCGCCCTGAACGGAGCCGTCCTCGTCGGAGTACTGCACGAAGTTCGCACCGTATTCAAGATTGAAGAGCTCCTGAATGACCTCGGGATCGGTAAAGTCCACGTCGTTTCTTATAAAGACGATCTCAACGCGCCTGTTCTGACGTCTGCCCTCCTCGGTATCGTTGTCCTCAACGGGGCGGTACTTTCCGTATCCCGCCGAAGAAAATCTGTCGGGTTCGCATGCGTCAAGGCTTATCATGTAATTTATGACTGAATCCGCACGTCCGGAGGAGAGTCTCCACTCGTTTACCGTAGAGTTTGCCGAGCCTGCGGTATGACCGCCCACCCTGATGGCTTTTATCCTCTCATTGATGCTTCTGATGCCGTCTGAGATAATCTCAAGTATGTATTTACCCTCGTCGAGAAGAACGTCGCTGTCCCCCGCAAAGAAGATGTTGTCCCTGAAGCGCATATAAACGCCGGTTTTGGACATTTCAACGCTTACGCTCTCCTGAAGCTTGTTTGAGACTATGACCTGCTTTAGGTACATATAGAAGTCCTCGAAGTCAACAATGTCCGCCTCGTCCTGAATCTCGGGCACCTCGTTGTCATATATTGCGCTGGGGTCGTTTGCGGGATTGGGTTCGAGAACGACCTGAACATTTTCCTGTTGGGTGTCCGCCTTTGACAAAGCTCCGGCAATGTACTGCCACTTGCTCTGATCCATAGAGGACATTGAATACAGCAGAACGAAAAACGTAAGAACAAGAGTGATCATGTCGCCGTATGTGTCCATCCAGCTGCCGCCTTCTTCTTCCTGCGACTGCCTCTTCTTAGCCAAAGTACCCCCTCCTTTTAGCGGAAGTTGAATTTTGATTTAATAATTATACCATATTTTTTTCGAGATTTAAAGCGTATTTCTTAAAAACGGTAACAATTTCGCGACAGATTTTTCGCTGCTATTTTAGTAATTTTGCACAACAACGTGCCGGAAATGATTACTCGCCGTCTCCCGAAGAAGCTGATGATGTCTTTTTAGGCTTGTGTGTGCCGGGAAGCATCATTCTCAGCTTTTCCTCCACGTAACGTGGGTTAGCACCGGAAATGATAGCAAGAGTACCTTCCTCGATTATCTGAAGACAAAGCACTTCCTTATTATGGTTGTACTTACAAAGGTTTCCTATAGGAGTAAAAACAAGGTGCGCCAAAATACAGCCGTAGAACGTTGTTATCAGAGCCGTGGACATACCTTGACCAAGGGAAGACGCCGAGTTCGGGTCGCTCGGATCAAGGCTTGCAAGCATGTTGATCAGACCGATAAGGGTACCGATCATACCCATGGCGGGAGCAATAGCCGAACCTCTTACCCAAAGTGCGAAGTTGCTTTCATGACGTTCGCATATGAAGTTTATGGAGTCGTCAAGCATACTCTGGACTTTGTCGGAATCGTTCGCGTCTACGATAAGCATAAGCGCCGATTTCATAAACGGATCGGGGCAGGCGTTCGCCGACTCTTCAAGAGCAAGGATACCTTTCATACGCGCTGTTTTACAGTACTCCACCATATCGTTTATGTATTTGTCCGGGTCGTATTTCGTCGGGAAAAAAGCTTCTTTAAGCATTTTCGGCACCTTTGTCAGAACCGAAACGGGGTAAATAAACACCAAAGCGCCTATTGTACCGCCCACAACGATAGCGACCGAAGCGGGATCCCAGAAGCCGCTGAGCTCACCGCCAGTTGTAATTCCCCAGACTACAAGTCCGATGGCAAGAACAAAGCCTATAATACCGGAAATATTCATATAAACTTCCTCCAAAAATTATTTTATATAAAAAGGCAGATTACCTAAAAGGTACGCCGTTGCTGTCTTATTTAACGGAGTCGGAAAAACATTCGCGGCTGTAGTTTCTCGCTTTGCCAATAATTTCCTCTATAGACTCCCTTACAAGATACCTGTGACCGTTCTGCATGGTTATCACCGTATCGGGAGTCTGCTCGGCTATTTCAATGAACTGTTCGTTCACAAGAAGCTCCGTTCCGTTGATCCTGGTTAGCTGTATCATATTTATTCCTTTCGGCATAATTTTTGCGAATCGTACCCGCAGCGTCAGCAATAGCAAAACATAAGCTGTGACGCGGCGGAGCAGCCCGCAGCCGCTCCGCAAGTCACGCTGAGAGATATTATTTACAGTTCTGTAATTTTTAATGGGGTCAAATGGGTATCGCTCCGTTCGCTTCAGCGGCGCGCAAAGCGTTAACCGTCATTATCTCTTGAGGTTTACAAGCTCCTCAAGCATGGAGTCGGAGGTGGTTATCATTCTTGCGTTAGCCTGATAGCCTCTCTGCGTAATGATCATATCCGAGAATTCATTTGCAAGGTTTACATTAGACATTTCAAGATATGTGTTCTTTACAATGCCCGCACCGTCATCGTTTGGGTTCGCAATTATTGCAGCTCCCGAAGCTGAGGTCTGCTTAAAGTTAGTTCCTCCCGCCTCCTGAAGACCGTCGGCGTTGTCAAAGCAAGCAAGCTCGATCCTTGCAAGGTACTTCAACTCGTCATTATAGGTGCAGACAATCTGACCGTATTCATTGATCTGAAGAGTACCCACATTTGAATATTTAAGCTCGCCCTGACGCATGGTATAGCCTTCAGCGTCGGCTATTGTCTGCTTAAGATTGACCTTTTGCGCAGGATCGGTTACCGCGGCATCAGCCGCTTCGGCTGCCAGCAAAGCTGCGTGCTGCTCCGCATAAGTTGTCGTTTCTCCCGCAGCATTTTTGAGATTACCGTCCTTGTCAGCCAAGCCCTGACCTGTCTTGTCAACAGCGTAGAAAATATTAGCGTCAGCATTCGCAGTAAGGAACGTATTGAACTTTGTTCTCGCTTCATCGTCTCCTCGTGGAACCACACCCAGATTCCTCAGAGTCTGCTGAACGTCAACATATTTCAGCTTTTCGGCAGGCGTATCCGCGTCGTCGGGCCATTCAGCTCCGTCAAAATCGTATGCAACATACGTGCCGTCCGCGGGACCCTCTTCAAGAGCAACAAGAGCCTCCCAGTTAATACCGAACATAAAGCCGAAATCGTCTGTGTAAACATTGTAGGCTGTCTGGATCAGTTCGTTGATATTAATAGTGTTGCGGAAAGTAAGATCGCTTGCGTTTATGTCTCCGTCACCGTTCCTGTCCTTGAGCTGAACGTCCGCAAGAGCGTTTTCACTTGGAGCTCCGGTGCTTTTCAGACCCGCAAGCGAGTTGCGCGAACCGAGGACAAAGCGGTTATCGGCGGTAGCCAGGTTTCCGTAGCTGTCGGGACCAAAGTTACCCATACGTGTATACAGCGTCTCTCTTGTTCTGAGGTCGGAGCGTACGTTTTCACCGTCAAAGGTAGCCGTCATGAAGAAGCCGTCACCCTCGATCATCATATCCCAGTTTTTGCCTGTGTGCTGACCGCTGCTCGGTGACATATCCTTGTCGATAGAACCGAGGCGAACGCCGTATCCAACTTCGGAAACGTTGTTACCTGCATAAGCGTCCTTACCGCTTGACGCGCTTCTGCTTGCCTGATAGTAGATGTCGCGGAAAGTTGTTCTGTGGGCTTTATAGCCGTAGGTGTTAACGTTAGCGATATTGTTACCGATAACGTCCATTCTTGTCTGGTGGGTAGTAAGTCCGGAAACACCGGAGTAAAGAGATCTAATCATTTATAATCAAGCGCTCCTTATTAAATAATTTTCGCGCCGGCCGAAGCTCCGTCCGTCAAGTCGTTCGGGACGGAACGATTTCCTTTCGGTCCAATCGTTTTGAACGCCGCCGGCATTTATTCTTTTTGTACGGATCGGGTCGGAACTGTCCGTACCTTGTCACATTATAACTGTCGAGTCGATGTTTGTAAAAATGTTTCCCCGCATATCGTCAGCGGTAAGGGTCGTAATGACCTTGTTGTTCCTTACGCTTACCAAAAACGCCGTGGAATCAATGATTACAAGCGCGTCGTCGGAACCTTTTTCGCCCGCAAGCTCCACCGCCTTGTTAAGTCTGTCCAGCCTGCCGCTTTCGGAAAGGTCTATGTTTCTTTCAGACATTCTTTCCACAGCGTGCTTTGAAAACTTTACGCCGCTGCCGCTCTGGGCTTCAAGCTGTTTTTTCAGCTCTTCGGCAAAACCGCTCTGACCCGGCGCGCCGTTTTGTTCGGTACGCTGTCCTGCGGGACTGCCTGTGGTTACCGACACGCCGCGAAGACTTAAATATTCGCTTATAAGCATAGCCGGTATCATTCCTTTTCGGTTTAATTAAGCTCCGTGTGTACGGATATAGCGTTTATAACTGTTTTTGAGGGACTGATCCATTTCCGCATGAGGATCTGAATAATGTCTGATTGCGCTTTCTTCGGGAGTAAGCTTTCCGGAAAGAGAACCGGGTTCGCCGTCTCTGGTGCATATCTCGTCAAGCGTAAGTCTGCCCGATGTGGTAAGCCAGCCCGAATGACCGTTTCTCATAAGAATTTCAACTCTCTGTGTGCCGTCCGCAAAGGTAATTACCTCGCCGAGCTGACCCACGCCGCTGTAGCCTATTTCGGTAACGGGCTTTCCGCTGCTGGAGTGACCTATGACCTCATCGGTCTTGATCCTTGAAGTGATAGCGCGGTTATTAATGAATCTGATGTCGTACATTCTTGTGCCCAGTCTGTCTGCAAGAGCAGCCTCCTCCGGGTAATTCTCAACAGAGATCCTGTGAGGTACGCAGTCGCTTGTGGAAACGCCCGCTTTCGTGGTAACGCCGCTGTAGCTGCCGTAATTTCCGTAGCTGTTATAATTGCCGTAGTTCGCACTGTAGTTGTTTGAACTGCTTGCATTTTTGACCTCGGAGGTTTTTGAAAGAGTACCGCTTCCGCTGCCCATAACCCTGTCTGAATTTGAGGAAACGCTTCCCGTTATAACATTGTCGTCAGCGTATGCGCCTGCGCCGTAGTCCGGAACTTCAAGCTCCATGAATTCAACGTAATACTCTTCTGCGATGTTTGCCGCGGCCTGTACAGTCTTTGACGCAGACGCCTTTTCGACCGCGTTGACTCCGCCGGCTTCGTCAAGCTCTTTCATAAAAGTGTCGATAAGCGATTCGGATCTTGCTTTGTAGCTCATAGCCGCCGCTGTTTCAGCCTCCGCCGTCTCAGTAACGGTATTGTCCCCGTTTCCGCTGTCTGCGGAATCCTCTTCCTCGATATCCTCCGATCCTTCTGTGTCGTCAGGCTTCTCAGAGCCGTTCGGCTTGCCGGAGATATCAATGTCCGAACCGTCCGCAAGCTCAAGCTTGCTTATTGCGATAAGCTTGTCGTTTACCACAGCGTATCCCTCGCCGTCCTTATAAAGAACGTTTGTAACAACGCCTGTGACCGCGGTATCGGAGTCCGTACCCTTTGCCTTTACTTTTTTGCCTATAAGATCCATAAGGCCGTTAAAAGTATAAATATCAACAATATCCGTTACCTTGTCGCTCTTGTAGGCCATTCCGTCTACCATGAGCCAAGGCTCGCCGCTTTTTACAGTTACCGACTCAACCATACCCGTGTAGGCTCCGCTGCCGTCGTCAACCGTAACCACCTGTCCAACCAAAGACGTAGCGTAACTGATGTTTGACTGCTGGGTCATATTCTTGATACCCTCAAGCATGGAGTACTGAGCCATCTGAGCAAGAACTTCGGAATCGTCCATAGGATTGTTGAAATCCTGATTGCGCATCTGCTCTGTCAGCAGCTTAAGGTAGCTGTCAAAGGTCATATAGTTGTTGGGATCGCTTTTATCGACCTTATTGCTGCTTGAGTCTATGTATTCTCCGGTGTACTTACTGAACACACTGTTGCCGACTTTTAAGCTGTCGTCCATAATTTCGCCTCCCTGAATCTAATATCGCCGCGATCTGCGCCGATCTCTTCTATTCCGCCAATTTCCCCGTAGCCGTCGTTTTCTTCGCGGTAGCCTCGTCCGCTGCCTGTGTCGTTTGAGCCTCCCTGATTACGCGCAAAGCTGAAGCCGTGATCCGTAAAGTTGAGTCCCATCTGTTCAGCCGCGTTTCCCGGCTCAACGATCTGAACGTCCTTTACGCTGTAATCCCTGCCTGCAAGACTTTCGCCCAAATAAGCTGCTCGCTGAGTCATAAGCTTGCCGACCTCTTCATACTGAGCCGACATGATGACCGAGACCGTATTTGCGTCCTTTACCAACTTTACAGCAATCTGACCCAATTCTCTCGGTCTGAGGATAAGAACAAGCTCTCTAACACCGTCCTTGTCGCCGAATTCAGCGATCTCGTCGGTCACAACGTCCTTTACCTGATTCTCTACTGAAAACGCCGTATCAGCGTCCAACTTAGTTTCGGTACTTTCCGCTGCGATCTCATCGCGTACAAAAACCGTTGTTTGATTTTCCGCCGACGCTCCCGCCGCGATCTCAGCAGCTGTTCTGACCTCGCCCTCAGATCTGCTTTCGGATTCACTGTCCTTATTCGCGTCTGAGTTCTCGCCAATACCCGAATGATCCTCTGAAAGTGCCTGAACCGGAATCTCCTCCGTTTCGGATTCTGAGTACAATTTTCTTCCAATGTTATTTACCTGTTCGGAAGCGTTATTGATCTTCAGAGCCGAAAAGCCTGTTCTTGAAACCGTATTCGGAACGTCCTCCGTTTTTGAGACGACCTCTGCAGCAAACTCGCTGTAAAGCTTTTCCGCTTCTGAAAGCTTTTCGGGAGCCTCAGCCTCCAATGCCTTTACCGGAGCTTTCATAGCCTCAGCCGCATTTCCCACAGCCTCGGTCTTTACGCTGCCGTCCTCAAAAGCAAAGCTTTCAACGTCCTCTGGAGCGATATTCAGCAAAGCCGCCAAAGCGTCCGCCGCCGTATTTTCATCGGTATCCTCGTCGCCGCCTCCGAGTATCTGCTCAACGATCTTTTCAAGCTCGCCGAGAAGCAAGTCGGGATCGGTCTCCTTTTCGACTTCGGAATCAAGCATGATCCCCAGTCTGTTCATGATCTCCGCGCCGAGAAGCATATCGCCGGACATATCGTCCTCGTCGGAAAAGCCTGCGCTTCCGTCGGTAAGGATCATAAACATATCGGTTTTTCTTTCCTCGCCGTCGCTTGAACCTCTCAAAGCGTTGAGAACGGTTTTCAGCAAAAGCTCCAAAGCCTTTTTCACTCCGTCGTCTGCATTTTCGATCAGCTTAAGCGCATCGGAAAATATTCCTTTATCCATTTCCTCAACGTCGGGATTTTCCTCGTTTTCAGCAGGAACTTCTGTTCCCTCAACGTTTTCAGCCGTGTTCATCTGCGCGTTTTGCACATTCTGCGAAGCCAAAATGTCCGAAAAGTTCATACCCTCGGGAATATCCTCTCCGTTAGGAAGCTTCTGATTCGCCTGATTGGACGAATTAGCCGCCGCAGCCATTGCAGCCGCCTGCAGATTAAACAAAACCGTGTTCGTCACATTTTTCCCTCCTTTGCAATAAAATATTTATTTAAAGAACGGGATTCCTGTAAAATGGAGTACCCGCGCCTTAAACCGAATTAATTTCTGTAGGTACTGTTCGTAACGTATTCTGCGATAAACTGTTCCTCAGCCTTAGCCGCCTTGAAGTTGTACTCCTCAAGCTGCTTGCCCTCCAACTTTTCCAGTGAAGAGACCTCCTTGGTCGCCTCAATGACCACCGAGAGCTGCCTTTGGACTTTAGTTTCCATTGTCTGTATCGAAGCCTCCAACTCCTTTATCTGAGCCGAAAGCGTCTGATGATACCCTTTAAAAACGTTGACCTGCATAATAGTCATGCCCTGCGCCGATTTAAGGCAGAACTCCCTGTTGGAATTCCGCAGCTTTTCCTCCAGCGCGCGTTTTTCGTCCATGTACTGCTGCTGCTGCCGTCTCAGATGAGCAAGATTATTTTTTTCCCTGTCCAGCACCTGCTGCTTGTAGCCCATGAGCTTGTTCAGTGAAAATTCAAAACGTTTCAAGCTAAGCCCTCCGGATATAATATATATGTAATTGCGGAACTTTTACTTCCTTATCCGCAAACCATGCTGTACTATTTGATTGCGCTCTTCATCATCTGAACCGTTTCCTCATAGGAGAACGCCTCGTCCGTCGCCTGCTGCAAAAAGGCGTTTATCTTGTCTATCTTGCGGAGCGCCTCGTCCAGCGCGGGATTTGTACCCTTTTTGTACGCGCCGATTGAAACAAGGTCGAAGTTCGCATAGTATACAGAGAGCAGATTTCTCATCTTTGAAGCCACGTCTCTCTGCTCCTTGTCGGTTATCTCCGTCATCAGACGGGACACCGACTCCAGTATCTCAATGGCGGGGTAATGGTTTCTTGCCGCCACTTTTCTTGAAAGGATAATATGTCCGTCGATAATACCGCGGACCGTATCGGAAATAGGCTCGTTTGTGTCGTCACCCTCCACAAGCACCGTATAGATACCCGTGATAGAGCCGTTCTCAAAGTTTCCCGCCCGCTCCAGAAGCTTAGGCATAGCCGTGTAGATGGACGGCGTATAACCTCTTGCGATAGGAGCTTCTCCCGTTGCGAGACCGATTTCCCTCTGCGCCATGGCGTAACGCGTAAGGGAGTCCATCATCAGCAGGACATTCTTGCCCTGATCCTTGAAGTACTCCGCGATAGCCGTAGCCGTCATGGGACATTTATTTCTCATCATCGAGGGCTGGTCGGAAGTCGCAACAACAAGCACGGAACGCGCCATGCCCTTTTCGCCCAGGTCTCTCTCGATAAATTCCAAAACCTCTCTGCCGCGCTCTCCCACAAGAGCGATAACGTTTATGTCTGCCTCCACCTCTCTTGCGATCATGCCCAGCAGTGTGGATTTACCAACGCCCGAACCGGCAAAAATACCCATTCTCTGACCTCTGCCTATGGTAAGCAGACCGTCTATGGCTTTTACGCCGAAAGGGATTATCTCGTCTATTCTGGGTCTTGTCAGCGGATTGACAGGCTCTCCCGCAATGGAATAGCTTTCCGTTGTCTCTATGGGAGGACCGCCGTCTATGGGCTGACCGATAGCGTTTATGATCCTGCCCACAAGCGCGTCTCCCACGCCCACCTGAAGCTGTCTGCCCGTGTTGTCAACGATAGAGCCGGGACCGATTCCCTCTATATCGGTATAAGGCATCAGCATGACCTTTCCATTGTTGAAGCCCACGACTTCTCCGTAAATGAACCTGTCCGAGACTCTGCCGCCCTCTCCCTTGCGGTAGATGCGGCACACGTCTCCGATGTTGGCTTCGGGACCCGAAGCTTCAATGGTCATACCTATGATCTTTTCGATTTTGCCTTGATATCTGAACAGATCCGCCTGCTTGACGGCCTCGCGCACAGCTGCAAAATTCATATGGGTTACTCCGTATTTTCCGCCGCGTTATTCCGCGGCTTGCTTTTTCTTGCGGCTTTTTGCCGGCTTAGGAACTTTTTCCTCGGCAGCTTTCGGTTCATCGTTCTGAATGCCGGTCGCCTTGGCTTCTTCCATCAGATCAGCCATAAGAGCAACGGCTTTGTCCTCGGTAATTTCCAAAGCCTCGTCTTGCACGACCGTTTCGGCGGTTTCCGCAGTATCTGCCGGTTCAGACTCTTCCTCCGCCCTGCCCGCCATTACGTCAGCCATCACGTCTGCAAAATTGACCTGCTGCGGAACTTCCTCTTCGGCTTCAAGCAAGGTATCCTCAGACTCTGCCGCGCTTTCAACAGCCATAGCGCCCGTCTCCGCCGCGTACGTCTCTTCAGCCGCTGCCGCCTCTGTCAGTTCAACCTCTCCCGCTGTCTCTGTTGTCTCTGCGCTTGCTGTCTCTGTCGTCTCTGCCACGCCCGCGCTTGCTGTCTCTGTCAGCCCTGCCGCAGCATCTTCGCCGGCTTTTGCAGCCGACTCCTCAAGGCTTTCGCCCTGTACCGAATCAGAGGCTATTTCAAAGGCCTCGCTTCTGCTGTCCTCGCCGCGTGTCGTCCTCATTATTTCTTTAAGGAATTCAAGCTGAGTGGGGACTCCCGCGTCAACTATTTCGGAACCGTTGTCAACTATTACAGTACCTTCCTCGGCGTCCTCGTCAAGCTCGATCTCCACCTCGGGAATAAAAGGAATGATATCCTTTACAAGCTTCTCGTCTGTCCTGAATCTTTCGGTAATGCCGTCCTCGGCAAGAGTTATTTTAATGTAATCCGAGTTGCGGAAATTTTTAGCAGCCTCGGCGATAAGACCCTCAACGACCTGAGGATTTATCTTCAGCTCGGTGCGGACGATCTTGTTCACCAGTTCAAAAACAGTCTGCCGCATTTCCTCCTCGGAGGAAACATAGTAAGCTTCCTTGCGGGAATTTATCTCCGACAGAAGTCTGCCCGAAGCGTCTATGTACTTCTCGTATTTGTCCAGCGAATCCTTTTTACCCTCGGCAAAGCCCTCGTCATAGCCTTCTTTTCTCGCCTGCTCCTTGAGCATAGCGCATTCTCTCTTGGCTTTTTCCATGACTGCCATAGTAGTCGCCTTAGCCTCGGCGGTAATGGTGGCAGCCTCGCTTCTGCCGTCCTCGAGGATCTTTGCACGCTCCTGTTCAAGAGCGGCGGAACGCTCCGCAAGCATTTTGGAATACCTTGATTCCACTTCTTCGTTTATGCGGCGTTCCTGCTCGGCCTTTTCCTCCTCAGCACGCTTGCGCTGTTCCTCAGCGGAAATGACCTCGCCTGTCTCCTCGTCCTCGCCGGGCATATATACCGTGTTGTCGATTTTTACCGGCTCGCCCACGCTGTAGGCGGGAACGTAGCCATAGCCGTAGCCTTTAACGATTTTAAGCAATGATCTCGTCCTCTCCGCCCTTGCCTATTACAAGCTCGCCTTCTTCTTCCAAATGCCTTATGATGCCAACGATCCTCTGCTGAGCCTCGTCGACGTCACGCATACGAACGTTATGCAGGTATTCGATCTCCTGCTGAATGGACTCCTGCATTCTCTGGGGCATATTCGCATAAAGCGTAGCCGCCACCTCCGCATTGGAACCCTTGATAGCCACCGCCAGGTCTTTTGTTTCCACGTCTCTGATGAAACGCTGAATGGACATGGAGTCGAGAGAAAGAATGTCCTCGAATACGAACATCTTCTTTTTGATCTCGTCAACCAAAGCAGGGTCTCTCGTGGACAGCTCGTCGAAGATGTACTTCTCCGTACCGCGATCCACCTTGTTGAGGACGTCCGCCACGTAGTTGATACCGCCGACCTCCGTAAGATCCATGGAAACCACCGCCGCAAACTTTCTCTCCAGCGTGGATTCGATAGCCTTGATAGTTTCCGGCGAAGCGGACTCCATCTTGGCGATCCTTTCTACGACCTCGACCCGCTTTTCCTTAGGAAGCTCCTGAAGAACGAGCGAAGCCTGATCCGAGTTTACATATGAGAGCACCAAAGCGATAGTCTGAGGGTGCTCGTTCTGAATAATAGCAAGCAGATTCTTGTAGTCCGACTTTCTGACGAACTCGAACGCCTTTGTCTGCATGGACTTTGAAACCTTGTCCATGAGTCTCTGAGCCATTTCGGGACCGTAAGCCTTTTCCAGAACGGAACGGGCATAGTCTATACCGCCCTCGGTGATGACCTTCTGGGTAAGGCACAGTTCATAGAATTCGTTCAGTACCTCGTCCACCGCAGCAATGTCCATGTAGGGCAGACTGGATACCTCAAACGTAAGCTTTTCGACCTCGTCGTCGTTGAGACGCTTGTAAACGCCCGCGGCGTTCTCCGCGCCTATCGAGGTGATAACCACCGCAGCCTTCTGCAAATAGGAAAGCTCTTCAACATCAGCCATCAGTTGTCACCCTCCTCTTTCATCCAGTTTTTAAGCAGCTGAGCAACGATCTCGGGACTGTACTTCGCAAAATCGCTGATCTCTCTTCTGATAACGACTTCCTTTGTCTCGATTTGATCGTCTGTAAGACTGGGAACCTCCACAGGCTCGCCCGCCTCGCTGAATGTGAACGTATCCACAGGCTCCTCGCCGTCCGCAGCCACAAGACCGCTGGTCTCGATGATCTGCTGCTCGAAAGCTTTTCTCTTCTTCTTTGCGTTGCCGGAAAGAATAGCCATGATAATAAGTATAACAAGAATGAGTATAAGTACGATAGCGCCCACAAGAATAAGCTGGTTAAAGGTAAGACCGAACAGGTATTTGACTTCCGTGCCGGAATCGGGAAGATTGGGATCGTACTTGGGAAAGTTGCCGATCGTAACGACTCTGTCGAAGTCGTCGGGATTTACCGTACCCGAATTTCCCACCAGTCTGACAAGAGTTTCTCTGTCATACTCCGTTATATAGTCGCGGTAAATCGCTACCGAAATGGAAAGACCGTCTATAGTGTAGCCGACCTTCTGACCCTGCTCCTTAAAGGTATCCACCAGATATGTATTGGAAACGGATTCATCCGTCCATGCGCCCGTGCCGTCAGTGTTGCCGGTAGGATAGGTGTCATCCGCATTGCCCTCAAGACCCACAACGCCGCCGTCGACCGTTGTGTTTCCCGAAGCGTTCTGAGCGTCCGCGTGCTGAAGAACGCCGGCATTGGTGTTGCCTTCCGGCTGGTAATCGGTATCCTCATAGACCCTGCTGTCAAAATTGAGCACCATATTTACCGCAACGGAAACTCCGTCCTGTCCGTAAACGGGTATCAGCATTTCGAGTATTTTGTTTTTGATGCTGTCTTCAAGTTTGGTCTTGAAAGCAAACTTTCGGGTCTCCTCAAGCACAAGATTGTATTCGTCCTGCATATTTTCGAGCTGAGGTATGCCCTGATTATCCACGATCATGATGTTATCGTCGGTAAGACCTGACCAGCCGAATTTAATGATATGCTTTATGCCGACTATCTGCTTGTTGGAAAGCTTTTCGATACCGTCCAAAGTTACCTTTACCGACGCCGTAGGCGGCTGCCTGAGCGCGGGTATGACAACGTTCTGGAGGTCGGGTTCAGTCAGCGTGACCACCGCGCTGCTGATATTATCCATGGAGCCTATGATAGCGCCGAGTCTGTTCTCCGTGTCTATCCTTTCGTAGAACTCCATCTCCGAGTTGGTAGTAGTCATACCAACCTTGTTTATAAGGTTGGGGTAGCCGTAGCCGCTTTTGGGGTATTCCTGCTGAGCAAGCCGTATGGCTATAGTATTTTCCGTACCGCTGAGAACGGTAATACTGCCGTTCGAAAGCTTTGCCTCATAGCCCATATCCTCAATGAGAGTGACCATTTCGGCAGCCTCCTGAGTTTCAAGACCCTCATAGAGGACGACGTAATCCTTTTTGTTCAGGATCGCCGTTATGATGATCGCAGCCAGGATAATGCAGACGATTATCGCTATGTACGCAAATCTTCTCTTTTTATCCTGAGCCTCCCAGAACTGGGTAAAAGACTTTACAAGCTTGTCAGCCTGATCTTTCATCGCCATTGTCCGAATTTTCCTTCCTTATCGTAATACGCGCCGTGCTCCGGCGGCTGCCGGTCAGCCCGGCTGTAAAATTACATCGACATCTGGATAATTCTGTCGTAAGCGTTGACCACCGCGTCCTTGACAGCCACGAAGGTATCCACCGCAACGGAAGCCTTTGTCATGTTGTTGTAAATGGTATGCAGATCGTCGATCTCGCCCATTGCAAGGCGGAGGGAATCCTCCTGAACTACCCTCTGGGTCTCCTGAACCTCGGAGAATATCTCCTTGAAAACGTCGGAAAACCGGGGGTTATCCTGATCCTGTACGCCGGAAACCGAATTGTCCTCAAAAAGCGACTCGATCGGTCTCATAGAGCTGTTGATAGGTACTATAAACATATTAAGAACTCCTTTATTTTATGTAAGCGTTATCTTCCGTTGAGCGTCATAGCCTTTGTGAGCATCGCTTTTACAGCCTTGTAGGCGGAAATATTCGCCTCATAGGAACGCTGCGTGGCAAGAAGATCCATCTGCTCCTTGGAATTGTCCACGTTGCTCTTATAGATGTAGCCGTCCTCGTCCGCAAGGGGATTGTCGGGATCGTAAACGGGAACGAAAGGCGCGTCGTCCTCAATTACCTCCGCAACGGTAACGCCCGCGTTTTTGAAGCGGTTCTGCCTGCCGAGGTAGTATGTGCCGTAACGGTGTCTTATGCCCGTGTTGTTTTCGGACATTCTCGTGTACTTATCCAGCACGTCGCTGAACCTTTTCTTTTCCGAGACAACAACAAGCTGGCGGCAGTAAGGATCGCCGCCCGGCGAGGTATTGTATGTATTCTGCTCTGCGATATTCTGTAAAATAATATCCGACCTGAGCCTCTGCACGGAAAGCGCAGACGCGCTAATGTCAAGAGAACTTATAAAAGCCATAGCCGAACCTTCCTTTCAAAAATCAGCGTAATCGTTCCGCAAGCCGTCAAGACTATTTGGAGACAGCCTTTCTTATCATCATGTAATTGTTGTTCAGATAGTCCATCAGCGTACCGTACTGATACTGAGCGTCCGCCAGAGCCGACTGCTCCTTTTCCATGTCCACGTTGTTGCCGTCCAGTATCTGATTGGTATTCGTCTCATAACCGGTAGTTACGGTAAGGTGAAGCTTGCCGTCCTCGCCTATGGGAGAATTATCCGCGTGATAGATACCGTCCTTGATGCCCGCATGGTAACGGCACTTGCATTTCTCCTTGAGAATAAGACCGAATTCGACCGTTTTTGCTTTATAGTCCGGCGTGTCACTGTTGGAAATATTATGCGATATGACCTGCTGCTTATACCAGGTGGCGTCCAGCGCCTGTTCGGCGAGATTGTGAGTAACGCTGTCGAAAAGACCCATATATGTACCAATCCTTTCCCGTCGTAAAACGACTCGAATCTGAAAATGGAGACACTTATCCATACTTATTTAATATTAGTATATAACATTTCCGAAAAAAAAACAAGTATTAAGCAAAAATTTTCCCGTCCAAACCGTAAAAATTTTAATGATAATTCTATTAATTTTTCCTAAACATCACAAACATTTTGCTTGCATGACAAAAATACCTGCTTTTTTGCGGATAGTGTTGTGCAAATTATACAAAAATATTAAATTATACATCTTGGAATAAAGCAAAATATTTTATACAAACTGTTAATAAACCAAATTCTGTTTGTATATAAAGGAAGTTATTTCCTAAAAAATTTTTTATTTTTTAATACATTTGAGTACCGTGAGAAAAGAATAATCAGTCTCCCGACAGACAGCCGGGAGACTGAAACAAATCAAACAATTGAAACGGATATAATACAGTTAAACAGCCGGACGGCAAACACACTCTCAATATGCACAGTAAGCGCCGGGGGATATTTCCCGAATGTCGATAACGCCCCTTGCAGCCGCGTCCGCCTTTATCTCTTCATAAGCAAACGCACGGGCGGCGTAAAAATACGGGTAAACATAAACTATTCCCAAAATATTGTACGTGACCGCCGAAAGCAGGAACCAGCCCAAAAAGCTGAGGCTCAGATAAAACAAATCGCCCTTGTGTCCGTCAGTGATAATACTGCTCAGCTCAATAGCCCGCGACGGAGATATCTCGGGGTTTTCAGCCTTTATGAGCATTGTCATGGAGTAGCTGTAGCTTTTGATTATCCCCGGTACCACAAAAAGCAGGCTCCATAAAAATGTGTAAAGCTGCATAAGAGCGCAGGTACCCAGACTGCTCCAGAACCTGCCACGCCCGAACGGACGGAAAACCTCTTTCAGAGAGGTTTTTTCTCGTATAGACCGCCTGAACCAGTCCATAACACCCATCATCAATACGTAGGAAAGCTCTCCCACAACAATGCCGACAATTACAGAAGTACCGTACAAAAGAGCAACCGCAAATCCGGCAAATGCCGCGCCTGCACCTTCCGATCCTCCGCCAATGCCCGCAATGCCTATTCCCAGCGCGAGCATAAGTATAACATCAACAGTGTATATCAAGGCGCTTAAAGCCATGCTTGCTCCGTAGACTATACCAAAAGTCATAAGCATCGCAAGTATTGAACTGCCCGCATTGTTTTTGAAGAAAAGCTTTGCGTTGCTCTTTATCCTGAGATGATCGTACCCCATAATATTACCCCCACAATTGTCTTTACCGCATGACACCCCCGAAACTTACGCCATAAGCTTTACCATAACTGCTTTCTGTGCGTGGAGACGATTCTCCGCCTCTTCAAAGATTTCGTTCGCGTGAGCCTCGAACACCTTTTCGGTGATCTCCTCCTCGCGGTGAGCGGGCAGACAGTGCTGCACCATAGCGTCGGGCTTAGCCGCCGCCATTATCTCATCGTTTATCTGATAGCCCTTGAAAGCGATCTTCCTCTTTTCCGCTTCGCCCTCCTGACCCATTGAAGCCCACACGTCGGTAATGAGCACGTCCGCGTTCTCCGCAGCCTTTACCGGGGAATCCGTCAGCTCAAAGCAGTCGTAATCCTTTGCGAATTCCAGCACCGCAGGGTCGGGACGGTATCCCTCTGGACACGCCGCGGAAACGGTCATTCCCGCCTTAAGGCAGCCCACTATAAGGGAATTCGCCATATTGTTTCCGTCGCCGATAAAGCACATTTTAAGATCGTCGAACTGACCCTTTAACTCGCGGATAGTCATAAGATCCGCAAGCACCTGACAGGGGTGGCTGAAATCCGTAAGACCGTTAATTACGGGAATACTTCCGTATTCCGCAAGATTCTCCACTTCCTCCTGCTTGTAGGTGCGGATCATGATTCCGTCCAGATAGCGTGAAAGCACGCGGGCGGTGTCCTGAACAGGCTCGCCCCTGCCTATCTGAAGATCGGAAGCGGACAGGAACAGCGCGTGTCCTCCAAGCTGGTACATACCCGTTTCAAAGGATACCCTTGTGCGCGTGGACGCTTTCTGGAATATCATTCCCAAAGAACGACCTTTCAGGTGCGGGTGTGGAATGCTGTGCTTCAGCTCGTATTTGAGCTGGTCGGCAAGGTTAAGTACGTCGATTATTTCCTCCTTGGAAAGATCGAGCATTTTAAGCAGATGTTTCATTTGAATCTCCTCCTGAAAATTCTATTTGATTTTATCCATAAATTCCTCAACGGTCTTGTTGAATCTCTGGGCGTACTTAAACGGGATATTATGCGCCGCGCCGTCCCACATATCGTACTCGCAGTTGGGGTTGCGCCTTGCAAGATCGCGGACGGATTTTCTTATATCCAGCGTTTCCTTTATCCCGCACAAAGCGAGCATGGGTATCTCCACCTCCGCATAGGAGGGATAATCGTCAAGCTGCAGACCGTTGTCGATAGCAGCAAGTATGGAGTTCATGGAAACGTTTTTGCAGTACTCCTCATGCTCCTGCCGCTCCCCCTTGTCAAGTCCCATAACAAAGCTGTCCAGACCTATTTTCAGCTTGCTTTTGGACATCTTCTCGTTATCCGATTGCTGCTTCATAAATTTCTCCACTTCATGCATGGACTTTATCAGCCAGGGACTCACCATTACCGCCCCGTTGAAAAAGTCCTCGTGATCGCATATAAGCGGAAGACAAAGCTGCGCGCCCAGGGAAAAGCCCATAAGCGTGATCTTTTTGCCGAGGCTTTCGGCAAACTCCGCAAGCTGCGACACCGCAAGCTCCGCCGAAAACGTGACCTGACTGTTACGTCCGAAGCCGGGCAGGTGCGGTATTATCAGACAGTAATTCCTTGAAAGCTGATCGTACTGCTTTGAAAAGCTGTGCACGAAATTTGCGCCGTGCAGGCACAGTATGACCGGGTTCAGGTCGTTGCCGTACTTTTCGTAATAAATCATAAAGACCTCCTGAGAATTTCAATTCCCGTATCAATTTCATCGTAGGTTATGTTAAGGGGCGGAAGCAGCCTGAGCTTATCCTTTGCCGTCAGCACAAGCAGACCGTTTTCAAAGCATTTTCCGCAGATCTCCGCGGCGGACTTTTCTTTCAGCCGTATGCCAAGCATAAGACCCAATCCGTCAACGCCCTCGACTTCCGGTATTTCCGCAAGCTTTCTGCGGAAATATTCACCCTTAGCGCGTACTTCCTCAAGAAAATCCTCCGAGGAGACTTTAGTCACCACCGCAAGACCTCCCGCACAGGCAAGCGGATTTCCCCCGAAAGTAGAGCCGTGAGTGCCCTTTGTAAGCACGTCCCCGCACTTTTCGTCCGCAAGGCATACTCCTATGGGAACGCCTCCCGCAACGCCCTTTGCAAGAGTTGTGATATTAGGCTTAACGCCGTACTGCTCCGAAGCGAGGAACGTTCCCGTTCTTCCCGCTCCCGTCTGCACCTCGTCCGCAATAACGAGTATGTCCCTTTCGGCGCATATGCGGAAGACCTCGTCCACGAAGTCCTTATCAAGGGGATTGACCCCTCCCTCGCCCTGAACGAATTCTATCATTACCGCGCAGACCGTGTTTCCCGTACCGTCAATTTTATTCCGCAGGTCGGCAATATTATTCGCCTCCGCGTTCAGAAATCCCTCTGTAAAGGGAAAAAAG
This sequence comes from uncultured Clostridia bacterium, assembly GCA_947089135.1. Taxonomy (GTDB): domain Bacteria; phylum Bacillota; class Clostridia; order Oscillospirales; family Ruminococcaceae; genus RGIG8773. Next base: position 217,532 of record CAMUJF010000001.1, on the reverse strand, counting down.
TAGTTGTGGAAAACGTCCTGTCCCGTTGCGGAAAGGGTGGTCAGCGTTCTTCCGTGAAAGCTGTTTGTCAGAGTTATAATGTTGTATCGCTTCGCGTCCTTTCCGTACTTGTCAAAGGAATATTTCCTTGCTATCTTAATGGCGCACTCGTTTGCCTCCGCGCCGCTGTTGCCGAAAAACATCTTGTCATATCCCGTAACTTGGTCAAGCTTAGCCGCGAAGTCCGCCTGAATTTTCGTGTAGTAATAGTTGGACGTGTGCTGCACCGCCCTGACCTGTCTGCATACCGCGTCCGCCCAGTCCTCGTCGCAGTAGCCGAGGGAGTTGGTACCGATGCCGCTGCCGAAATCTATGTAGACTTTCCCGTCCTCACCGGTCGCGGAACGCCCCTCTCCCTTTTCAAGAACAAGGGGGTAACGTCCATATGTCCCCATAACGTGTTCATTGAATTTTTCTATCGTACCCATGCAAAAGACCTCTCAATCAGTGTAATTTCTAATTATATCATTTTAATGTGAATATTTCAAGTGCCGTAAAAAATTTCCTTCTGATATCAAATATTATAGCAATCCAATAAATTAACGCTACTGGATTAGGGGAACGCACTCAGCCACACGCAGTGCGGTTTTAGCAGAGGCGTTCCCCTCTTGAAAACATCACTTTGTGATGTTTTCAATTCACCCCTTTGCGGAGCTCTTTAACGATAGAGGGTTTCGCTCCTCTGCGGAAATCCATTCTGCGAATGGATATGCGACCAAAGGGCTCCGCCCTTTGGAATCCCATTCATAGAATGGGTTAAGCAGACCTTGAAAGGCTGGCGAACTTTTTTGAGCCGGCAGCTCCGCTGCCTAAAATGTTGTGCTAATTTTATGGATCGCTATAAATATCGGAGACCGAGAAGCTCAGTACCCCATATCTTTTAATTCCGCAACCATTTTTACGTATTCCTCTCTCGGATCGTAGCCCTTGAAGTCCTCGCGGGCAAGGTCAATGGTATCTCCGTGAGAAATACCCCTCATGCCCTTGCTTTCGTACACGCCTTTAAAATTTCCCCATTTTGCGGACTCCTCCGTAACAAGCCCGTCGTTCCTGCCGAATTTTTTCAGGATCAGATATGTAAACGACAGCAGCCCGAAGCTCAGCGCGTTTTTCATGATCGAAGCGTAGCTTTGATAGTACACCTTGTCCGAGTCCGGAACGTCATTGTTGAACCGCTCCGCAAAGTCCGAGCTTAACTGGTGACAGGCGGTGTAAAAATCGGGAGATACGTCCCCGAACTTTCTGAAACGCTTGTTCATAAAATCCGAGACCTGTCTGTAAATACTGTCGGAGACTTTATTGCCCATATCGGAAACCTGAGAACCTCTGTGCGGCGTTGCCACCGTGGTAAGACTTGCCACATAGTCCTCCATACCCAGCTTTGTTACAGCGTACCGCGCGTCCAGACCGCCTTTGGAGTGAGCGATTATGTTTACCTTTTCGCAGCCTGTTTCCTCTCTTATCGCAAGTATCCTGCGGCGGATCTCCTCCGCGTTTGTCTCCACCGAAGCGAAAGCTTCCTGATTGCCGTAGTATATCCTCGCGCCGTTTTTGATAAGCTCTTTCGGGATACGTCCCCAGTAGTTGAAGTACCGCCAGTCCCGAAAGCCCAGACCGTGCACAAGCAGTATGGGATATTTCGTCGCGCAGACCTGAGACTCTACCCTCTGACTGTCGCAGGCAGCGCGGGTAGTTTCGTAGTCATACTCGGCTTTGGCGGCTTTGTACATCACAGCAAGAGCAAATATCCCGACGATCGGTACAGGCAGCAGGAAAAACGCCACGAGCCGCTTTACGATACCCAAACGTCTGCACAGGCATGCAATACGGATAATACCGTTAAAGCCGTAGCCGAAAACTATAAGTCCCGCTGTGACCGCGTCGGCCATCCACACGCCTTTGGGAATACCCCAAAAGCTGTTTTTTACCGCCCATATGTAGAAAGCCGTCTGAAAGACAAGGGATATCGCCGTGTATTTCAGCAGTATCTTTCCGCCGTACATGGCACGCACCCTGAGCTTTACCGTTGACTTGTCAAACCTCACCGTGTAGGGCTTTACCGCAAGCCTGACAAGCCAGTACAATGCAAGTATCCCCACGGGAATAAAGCGCATAATAAACCCGAAAATTTCCCGTCCGCCGCTGTCTGCGTTCAGACCTGCCGAAAGACTTAAAAGCCATATCAAAATAACCGAATGTGGAAGAACGGTCATGCCGATAAGCTTTCCGGCAGCTCCCGCCAAGGGAAGCTTGTCAAAGCAGTCAAGAACAATGACCGCCGCCATAAATATCCACAGGAAAAAAATAAGAAGAAATGTCATGAACCCGTCCCCCTTTCGGTTTGATGCCTTATACTGATCCCTCATTGAATTATGCACGATCTATCGCCGCAAAACGCATATATCAAAGCTTTTTCAGCAATTTCTTGTTCATATTTCTAATAAGGGATTAGATAAACTGCGTTCCTATGCCCTCGTTTGACAAAAGTTCGATAAGTATTGAGTGAGGTATCCTGCCGTCGATTATGCAGGTCTTTTTCACACCTCGGCGCACAGCCTCCACGCAGCAGTCTATTTTGGGAATCATGCCGCCGCTTATTATGCCCTGACGCTTCATAAAGGGCACTTCGCTTACCTGCACCGCAGGAATAAGCGTGTTCACATCGTCCCTGTCACGAAGAAGCCCCGCGATGTCCGTCATAAGAATAAGATTTTCCGCTTTCAGCTCCGCAGCGATCCGCGCGGCAGCGGTATCTGCGTTGATGTTGTAGGTCTGACCGTCCTCGCCGCAGGCAACCGTGGCGATAACGGGGACGTAGCCGTTTTCAAGAGCGTCGGTAATGGGCGTGGTGTTCACGTCCCGTATCTCCCCCACGAAGCCCAAGTCCGCCTCGCCCTCCATTTTATCCGCAAGGAGCATCTGACCGTCAATTCCGCAAAGACCCAAAGCTTTTCCGCCATGCTGTGTAAGGTGAGAAACAAGCTCCTTGTTGACCTTGCCCGCCAGCACCATTTTGACGATGTCCACAGTAGCCTCGTCAGTGTACCGCAAGCCGTTTATGAACTTGCTTTCAATGCCCACTCTTTTCAGCATATCGTTTATTTCGGGACCGCCGCCGTGTACCAAGACCACCTTTACGCCGACAAGCGAAAGCAGTACGATGTCGCTCATTACGGCGTTTTTCAGTTCCTCGTTGGTCATGGCGTTGCCGCCGTACTTAACGACTACTATCTTGCCGTTGTACCGCTGTATGTAAGGCAGCGCGTCGATAAGCACCTTTGACCGTATTTCGTTTGAGACTTTTATTGCGTTTTGGAGATTTTCCGTATTCATTTTGAAATTTCCCTCTTTTTATTTATTTTTGGTACTGTCAAAATTTATCCCGTCAATGCATTCGCTGTATACAAAATCTGAAATAACGTCCCCATTGCCCGTTTCGTAAAATTCAACCAGCAGTTTTGTGAAATCCCGCTGCTTTTCAATGGGTACGGAAATTATCCCGCAGCCGTTCATTATCATTTCGTGATTTGCCGCATGCATGGCAGTGCGCTTGTTACCGTCAAGAAACATCTGACTGCGCATACAGTACAGCATAAGCGTTATGGCTCTTTCCGTGGAATTTTCAATTTTTGAAATTTCATCAAGCTTTTCCCGAATTTTATCCTCGTCGGGCATATCAGGCTTCCATGTCGTACCGCCCATTGAAACGGAAACGTTCCGCAGATATCCCGCCCGAATAATAAGATTGTCCCCGCCCACAAGACGGTTAAGCTGACATATATATTTAAAGTCGGTGGGACAGTCAAGTGTGTCGAGCAAAAACTGCCACGAATGCTTTAAATTGTTTACCGCGACAATTTCCGAGACTTTTACGTCGGGCGCGCTCATACCGTTGTATATAGCTTCGGTGTCGGGGTAGGTAACTCCCAAGCCCTCAAGCCGCGCGCTTTTCCAGATGTAGTCGATGATATTACGCTTTGCGGTAAAAATATTTTCCTCAAGAGTCATTTTGTATTTGTCTTTCATAATTTTTTTACCTCCATTACAGGCAGGAACTTGCCAATACAGGCTGCCCCTGCCCTACGAACGGTAATCCCCGTTAATCTTAACATAATCATAAGTAAGGTCGCAGCCCCAAGCTGTGGCGGAAACCGTACCGCTGTTCAGTTCTATAAGAATTTCTATCTCGTCCTCTTTAAGAATTTCCGCCGCCTTTTCCTCGGAGAAATCAACACCCGCGCCTTGACGACATACGGCAAGCCTGCCCGACTTTGAGGCGATGTCAACGTCCACCTTGTTAATGTCAAAATCCGCCTCCGCATAACCTATGGCGCAGAGAATACGTCCCCAATTTGCGTCCTCGCCGAACATAGCGCACTTAAACAGCGGAGAGCGTATAACGCTTTTCGCAACGGTAATAGCCGTGTCCAGATCGGGAGAAGTTCCGCACACGCAGGTGATAAGCTTAGTAGCCCCCTCCCCGTCCTTTGCAAGCATTATCGTAAGATTTTTCATTACCTCGTAAAGCGCGTTTTTAAACGTTTCAAAATTGGCGGTTTCCGCGGTAATTTCCGTATTCCCCGCAAGTCCCGAAGCCATTAGCATACAGGTGTCGTTTGTGGACTGGTCGCCGTCCACGCTCAAACAATTGTATGTAATTTTAACGATCTCGGAAAGAGCCTTTTGCAGCATTTCGGGAGACACCGCGCAGTCCGTAGTAATAAAATTCAGCGTGGTAGCCATGTTGGGGTGGATCATTCCGCTGCCCTTAGCCATACCGCCTATGCGGCACTCTTTTCCGTCCACGGTAAATTTTACCGCGTACTCCTTTTTCACCGTGTCGGTAGTCATGATAGCGGTAGCCGCCTGGGTGTTTCCCTCATAGGAAAGCTTTTCCGCAAGCAGTGGAACGGCATACTTTATCGGCTCGATAGGCAGGACTTGCCCGATAACTCCCGTAGAAGCAACGATTACCTGCTCGGACGGTATACCCAACTGTTCGGCGGTAAGCCTGCACATTTCAAGAGCCTTTTCCTCCCCGTCGGCGTTGCAGGTGTTGGCGTTTCCCGAATTGACAATGACCGCTCGTGCCTTTCCGCCAGATTTTGCAAGATTATTTTTTGTAACAACAACAGGCGCGCCCTTGACCTTGTTCGAGGTGTACACACCCGCCGCATTGCATTCAACGTCCGCAAAGATCATTGCGATATCGTTTTTGGAATTGCTTATTGGGGACTCGTTTCCGTCAAATCCGTGCTTGATGCCGCAGTACAGACCGCTTGCCTTAAAGCCCTTTGCGGCGCATATGCCGCCGTTTATTTGCTTCGCTTCAAAATTTTCCATAGTGATTTCTCCTAAAATATTTTACAGTATTTTCCCGAAAAGCCTTTTTGACTTCTTCCCCTGTTCCGGACCGTCTGCGGGACGGCTTGCTCCGCAGCTTCTGCACGATTTGCCGCCGCTGTTTTTATAATCGCATTCAGAACAGAACCATACGTCTTTCGGCGAGGTTTCGTCCGCCTCCTCTGCTAGCGCAGTCAGGACAGACCCTCTCAAAGCCCTGCCCTTAGGCGCGGAACAATTGCGGCAGGTCGAACTTGAAGCAGGATTTCTATAGCAGCACTCTGTACACATCCACGGCTCGGAAACAGTGCTTGGCGCTCCCGGCACAGGCTTCGGAGCCAGATCGGCTTTAAGCGGAGCATTTCCCGTTCCCCACTTCTCCGTAAGCTCAAAAGCCGCCTCGGTCGGAGGCAAAAGCATTGCCTGCTGAAATATTCCGCAGACCAGTTCGGCTTCACTTAAAAATATTCCGCTCAAATTATCAATGCGCACCAACGGATACCTGATGTTTGACGTGGTTATATGTATCGACACGCTCTCGATCTTCTGCTTTTCGGTTCTTTTGGCAGTAGCGCCGCCTATTATTGCCGCACCCGGAGAAATCAGCGAGCCGACCGCCGTACGTCCTATCATAGAGCCCGTGCTTGTTTTGGATATTCCCTCATACGTGCATTTGACCTCCGCGCCGGTGATCTCGGAATATCTCAAATATATGACCGAGCTTTCGCCGTTCAGTATGTCCCTGTTCTTTCCGACCGCCGCTATCTGATGTACGTCGTCAAACTGTACGTTAACGTTATTGTACTGCCGCGTCGCCCTGAATTTCATAAAGGAAACAGGCTTTTTGCATACTTCGGGTTTAGCCGCCTTATCGCCTGCGAGTACGCTTTTTTCCTGCGGACTTTGCTGCGGTTCCGATTCCGGCTTGTATAATTTCGCGCCGCAGTTCCAGCAAAATTCGCCCTCCGCCTGCTTTCCGCACATACTGCAAAACATAGTTGACCCCTCCGAATTTTATTATTTATAAATTCACATAATATCTTCTCTCAAACGATTTTACTTTTTTGTTCTGCAAAAATCCCGCTGTTATTCCAAAATAAATTCCTCTTCCAAAACGTCCGGATCATATTTACTTTTCGGCTCGTCATATCTTAAAATCAACGTTAGCTTTTTATCGGTTTCATCATATGTATACTCCCATTTATTTTCCTTTAAGCAGTAATCGTCACAGTAAAAGCTCTCCCAACAATACCCGATTTTATTTGCTATAATTCCTTTGACCTTATATACTTTTATTGACATTTCGCTTGTTCTATCATACTGCATAACATCTTCCTCATACAAAACGATTTTATTTCCGTCGGGTAAATTTATTTCTCTCTCTACCGAAAAGTCGTTTATCGTATCTACAAAACCATATACCGATGATACAATTAAAAAGCAAATTGCCACAGTATAAATAATTTTCTTTGCAATTTTGTAACTTTTAAAGTCCGTAATAAGTATTGGCAAACATATCAAAGCACAGATCAAATGCAGGGAATTATGAAAAATACCCTCTGCAACAAAATTGCCAAAAAGATACAGCGTTTTACCCCTTAAAATTTTCGGCAGAACCAGAAAAATCAGAAGCCAAACCCCAATTATTAAAATCAAAATGACAGCATTTTTTACCCGTTTCATTCATGCTCCAGTTCCCTCTGCACTTTCTTCGCAAGCTTCGATACAACATACCTGTAAGACCCGTCTATCATGCGCAGAATTTCCTCGTCGGGAACGCCGCCGTCCAGCCTTACCGTGTTGAAATAAGGCTGCTGCACAGGGGGACAGTGATACCCTCTCGTCACCTCGCCGGGGTAAGTACTGCGGTAAAAATCCCCCGTCATAGCGTCCCCGTTAAAGGTAAGCATAGGTACGCCTTTCAGGTGAAAAAGCTGCACGAATATCCGCTTTTTCAACTTGACGCAGACCGTGCCGTCTCCGAAAGGACAGTCCTCATACGCGCCCTTTTTCGTCAGGCAGTATTCAAGAATTTTTTCATGTGTCATAATATCACCTTTATGCAAACGCCAGTTTCCCTTTAGGCGCAGGAATTTCCCGACCCATAAGCTTTGCCGTTTCTATCCATTCTTCAATAACTGTATGAGCGTTTTCAAGTGCTTTCTGCATTGTTTCGCCGTCGGCGGCGCAGCCTGCAAGCTCGGGGACTTCCGCAATATAGCTGTTGTCCTCGCTGCTCCAATAGAGAATTATTTCGTATTTATACATCGAAATTACCTCCTAATCTGTATTTAAGTATTATATTCCTTACCTGTTTTACTTGGTACGGTTTCGCTTTATTTCCATTCGGCTGAATATTGATAATTTCATCTACACCGTCTCTGAAATAAATGAAATGATCTCCCTTGATGCGAACTGTAAATCCAAGCAAAGTCAATGCCTTTTGCAAATCGCTGAAGCCGATATTGTAGTCCTGCGTACCGCTCATTATCTGCATAAATAATTTATCATATTTGCTCATAATATTATCCTGCCCATTTATTCAGATTATATCAACCCAGTAGTTTCATCAATACCCATCATAATATTCATACACTGCACCGCCGCGCCGCTTGCTCCCTTGCCTAAATTGTCCAGCCGCGAACAGAGCAGTACATGATCGTCGTTGCCGAAAACAAATATCTGCATAAGGTTTGTATCTTTAAGCGTATTCGCCGCAAGAAAACCGTCCGTCAAAACTCCCTCCCCCTGAAAGGGCATTACCTTTACAAAATTCTGTCCCTCGTAATGCTCCGCCATGACCTCCCACACGTGCTGAGCGGAAGTCTTTTTCGCCATAGCTCTAAGGTGCAGAGGAATAGTTACCACCATTCCGTTGTAGTAATCGTCCACTATCGGATTGAAAATAGGAGGATATGACAGTCCGCTGACCGCCATCATTTCCTTGATATGCTTGTGGGGCTTTCCCATGGAGTACTGTCTCGGAGAGTTATATTCATCGGGTTTGTCCGCGCCCTCGTATACTGCAATAGTTTTCTTTCCCGCGCCGCTGTAGCCAGACACCGCATGGCAGACTATCGGGTGATAGGGAGCCACAAGTCCCTCTTTAACAACCGGATACAAAGCAGCGTTGAAGCCGCTTGCATAGCAGCCGGGAACAGCCACTCTCTTTGAGGAAGCTATCTTATCCCTGTGCTGCGCCGAAAGTTCAGGCAGACCGTATGCCCATGCGGGATTTATTCTGTGCGCCGTTGATGCGTCAATTATTTTCGTATTCTTGTTTTCGCAGAGGGATACCGACTCCATTGCCGCCGCGTCGGGCAGACAAAGGAACGTATAGTCCGATTCGTTTATGAGCCGTTTTCTTTCCGCCGTATCCTTGCGAAGCTCTCCGTCAATAGTGAGCAGCTCCACGTCCGTTCTGTTCCTGAACCTTTCCACTATTCTAAGTCCCGTGGTACCTTCCTGTCCGTCAATAAAAACCTTGTACGCCATATCAGTAAAATCCTTTCTCGCTTCCCGCTGTCCGTCCGCAGCACAGCCAACCGGTACCGCAAACGCCGCCGTCATTAATATTCGTATGTACTTTCCGTCCGCCTGTCCTGTCAGCCTATCATCTGTCTTATAAATCCGATCTGATCGCGCACCTCGCCCGGAGCGGGACCTCCCGGAACCTTTCTCATGTTCACGCAGTTTTCAAGCCTTATCGCCTCGTAAACGTCCCCGTCAAATGTACCGCAAAGCTTTTTGTACTCCTCCAAAGGAAGCTCCTCAAGAGTCGTTCCCCTCTCAATGCACATTGCCACAAGAGTTCCCGTTATCTTATAAGCGTCGCGGAAGGGCAGTCCTTTTTTAACAAGATAATCGGCGCAGTCGGTGGCGTTTATAAATCCCCTTGCCGCAGCCGCCCGCATATTTTCCTTGTTGACCCTCATTGTGGCAAGCATTGGAATAAAGGTTTTTATGCACAGCTTTACCGTGTCAACAGCGTCAAATATAGCCTCTTTATCCTCCTGCATATCCTTGTTGTAGGCAAGGGGAAGACCTTTCATCATCACAAGCAGGGTATTAAGGTCTCCGTAGACCCGCCCTGTTTTGCCGCGGATAAGTTCGGTGATATCGGGGTTTTTCTTTTGAGGCATTATGGACGATCCCGTGGAGTACGCGTCGTCCAGCTCAATAAATTTGAACTCCCATGAACACCACATAACAATTTCCTCGGAGAAGCGTGAAAGGTGCATCATCAGTATCGAAAGCGCGGAGCCCAGCTCAATGCAGAAATCCCTGTCGGAAACTCCGTCCAGGCTGTTTTGGGTAATATCGTCAAAGCCCAGCATTGCGGACACCTGCCTGCGGTCTATGGGATAGGTGGTTGAAGCCAGCGCGCCGCTGCCGAGAGGCATGACGTTCATTCTCTTGTAGGTATCCGCAAGCCTGCCCAGATCGCGGACAAGCATATTTGCGTACGCCATAAGGTGGTGTGCAAAGGTAATTGGCTGAGCCCTCTGGAGATGGGTATAGCCCGGCATTACCGCGTCAAGATTGTCCTCGGCAATGGTGCAGAGCGTTTCCGCAAGCTCTCTTGTCATGGAGATTATCTCCAATATCTCGTCCCTGAGGTACATTCTTATGTCCAGAGCCACCTGATCGTTCCTGCTCCGGGCAGTATGAAGACGTTTTCCCGTATCCCCCAAACGCTCCGTGAGAACCTGCTCCACAAACATATGGATATCCTCCGCGTTCGGGTCGATAAGAAGTGCGCCGCTGTCAATGTCGTTTAGTATGCCCGTAAGACCCTCAACTATTTTTTCGCTTTCTCCCCTGTCAATAATGCCCGTATCGCCCAGCATTTTCGCATGAGCGATAGAGCCGCGTATGTCCTGCTTATACATTCTCGCATCAAAGGACACCGACGAGTTAAAGTCGTTGACCCGCTCGTCCAGCTCCTTTGAGAAACGTCCCGCCCACATTTTATTTGCCATAATAAAACCTCCGGTTAAATAAGAATTGCCGTACCTCACTTCACTTACAAACAGCGAATATCAATCGTCAGCCCCCGCGAAATCCGAGCTATCCGTAACGGAATCTTCCGTAACGGGAGCCTCCGTACCCGATCCGCTCTCCGAGCCGCTTTCCGGCAAAGACGACGTTTCGTTAACAAAGCTGCCGTTCTCGTCTGTTACCCATGCCTCAGGGCTGTATTCGAGAACACCGAGATTTGCCGCTTCCTCCTTGCTGATTTTTAAATAGGTATCGGTTTTATCGTCTGTATGCCAATACAGAATCTGACCGTCGTCGCTTACAGACAGCTGCGCATAAGAAGCAACGCCGTCAGTCATCACCTTGAAAAGCTTGTCTTCAAACGAATACTTAACAGGCGGATAAGTCAAAGCATACCCCTGATCAATATAGCACATATGCATAAGATAGTTAAAATCATTTGTAAATTCAACAACCGTCATAACCTTCAAAGAGCCGTCCTCATCGAACAGATTGTAGTCCGTTCCCGCATCGGCAGCCCAGTAGCCCTGAATAGACTTGTATATCGCCAGATCCTCCTCGGTCATAACATATTCCGAGCAGCCCGCCATACAGACCGTTAATGCCGCCGCTGCAATAAACGCCAAAATTTTTCTTAACATTGCTTTCCTCCGTAATTTTTTATTTCTGTAATTATTATAACCGTTTTCTGTCGGCTAATCAGCCGTTTTCAAAAAGAGCCCTGCCCTCGTCGGTAAGATACTCAAGAACATCCTCCGCAGGAAGTCCCGCAAAGTAAACGCCAAGATCACTTCTGCCCGCGCCGCTTTCACCACTGTTAAAGTAGAATCCCACCGCCCCGTTCCGCACGGTGACTCTCTCGGAAACGGGATTTCCTCCGATAACATAACCGCCGCCGTCCGTATATCCGAAAACGAACTCCTTATGATAATCGTCTGTCTCCCGACCGTAAGCGTACTCCATAGCTGCGGCAAAGCCCTCCCTGTCGGCAATAAGCGTCTCAAAATCTATCCTATCGCCGGTGCGCCTGTCAAAAACCATAGCCGTAGGATAAACATACACCGGAGCCGCCCCCGCATAATCGGGAAAATAAGTAAAGCACACTCCGAAAAAATCCGCGTCGTCGCAGTCAATGTGATAGCTAACAGCAAGCCTGTTTACCGCGCCCTGCCTGTGAAAATCCGCGAACTCCTCTATAAGCTCCCCTTTTTCATCGTAACCCGCCGCCGTATCCTGTTCCCGCGCGTTTTCAAGCCTGTCCCGGCAGAATTTTTCAAGCTCGGCGCTTATTTTTCGGCATACATCGTCGTTTCCCGAAAGCGCCGGATACTCTGCATAAAACCTGTCCAGCAGAAAACCCTCGGGGTGATAAATATCCTCTTGGATAACTTCGCTTTCATACCAACCGAACTCCTCAAACTCCTCCCATATCCTTTCGGGAAGCCTCGCCGCCTCGGTCTCCGCCGCCGTAGTCGCGGAAGTCGCGTCGGTTCCGTCGGGCGTCTCGTCGTGAGAACAGCCTGTCGGGAGCAGCATCAGAGCCGCAGTGACCAAAAGGGCTGCCGGTAAAAATTTTTTGTTCATAGCAGTACCTCCAATAAAATTTATTTTATTAAAGCATACAGCAAGTTTTACTGCTGTGCAACAACGCGGCGGATACAATTCCGTTACAATAAAGTAACATGGCGGAATACGTCATAATACACAAAATATCCGCATAAACCCCGATGGTTTTCGTCATGTGCCCCGTCTCTTAAAAACGAACAAAGGGGCGGGGCGCAAAAGCGCGGAAAAACTCCCCGCATCTGCACCGTTCGCCCCGTATATTCTGTTAACGCTTACTTGTTATCGCGCTTGGAATCCAACATTGCCTTTACCTTGATAGGCAGACCGAACAGGTTGATAAAGCCCGCGGAATCCTTCTGATCGTAAACGTGATCCTCGTCAAAGGTAGCTACTTCCTCATCGTACAGAGTGTACGGCGAAGTAACGCCCGCGTTGATGATATTGCCCTTATAGAGCTTCAGCTTAACGTCGCCCGTAACGGTCTCCTGGGTCTTGTCAACGAAAGCGGACAAAGCCTCGCGGAGCGGCATGTACCACTGACCGTTGTAAACGATATCCGCAAAATCTATAGCAAGCTTCTGCTTCATGCGCTGAGTAGCCTTGTCAAGAGTAATGGTCTCCAGCACGTCGTGAGCGTGATAAAGGATAGTACCGCCGGGAGTCTCGTAAACGCCTCTGGACTTCATGCCCACCAGACGGTTCTCAACGATATCCGCAAGACCAATTCCGTTGTCTCCGCCGAGCTTGTTGAGTGTCTTGACGATATCAACGCCGCCCATAGCCTTTCCGTCAATAGCGGTAGGAACACCCTTTTCAAAACGGATAGTAACATAAGTAGGCTTGTCGGGAGCCTGAATTGGCGACACGCCCAGTTCAAGGAAGCCCTCTTTCTCGTACTGAGGCTCGTTGGCGGGGTTTTCCAGATCGAGACCCTCGTGGGAAAGGTGCCAAAGGTTCTTATCCTTTGAGTAGTTGGTTTCCCTGTTTATTTTAAGAGGAATGTTATGAGCTTCGGCGTAGTCTATCTCCTCGTCTCTGGACTTGATGTCCCAGATCCTCCACGGAGCGATTATCTCCATTTCGGGAGCGAAAGCCTTGATAGTCAGCTCGAATCTTACCTGATCGTTGCCCTTGCCCGTGCAGCCGTGGCATATAGCGTCCGCGCCCTCTTTTTTGGCGATCTCGACTATTCTTTTAGCGATAACGGGTCTTGCAAAGGAAGTACCGAGAAGATATTTTCCCTCGTATACCGCGCCCGCCTTAACGGTAGGGAATACAAAATCCTCAACAAATTCCTTGTTAAGGTCCTCGATATAGAGCTTGGACGCGCCTGTCTTGATAGCCTTTTCCTCAAGACCGTCAAGCTCGGTGCCCTGTCCAACGTCGCCCGAAACGGCGATGACCTCGCAGTTATTGTAATTTTCCTTGAGCCAAGGGATAATGATAGAGGTATCAAGACCGCCCGAATAAGCGAGAACGACTTTTTTGATTTCTTTAGCCATATTAAATTCCTCCGAAAAACATAATAAATAAAGTACAAGAATAATTATACACCATATAAAAGCTTTGTCAAGTATTTTTTGCATATTTTTATAAAAAATTTTGTCAATATGCAGAAAATAATGTATAATTTGTATTTTATACAGAATTTTATGTATATTTTGTGCTGTGTAGAGAGTGCTTGTGTTTTTTTGAGTTAAAAATCACTTTTCCTCCAGAACATCAAGCGCGCGCCTGATAAATTCCGACTTTGATATCTTCATATCACGACAATAATTGTCCAGCCTCTCTTTCAGTTCGGGAGTAACGGAAACAGAAAAATGCTTGTAATGACTTTTGGCATATTCTTTTTTATATTCGGTCGCGTTAAATGTTTTCGGACGTTCAATATATTTTTTATCCATGTCAATTCTTATTCTCAAACATATCAATAGCCTGTTTCAAAAACTCGTATTTTGATATGCCTGCTTGTTTGCAATAATTATCAATACGTTCCTTTAATTCGGGGGCAATGGCAACCGTAAATTGTTTATAATTCTGTTTTTTATATTCTTTGTCGTATTCTTTTTTATTAAACACTTTCGGGCGTTCAACATACTTTTTATCCAAAAAATCAGCTCCATATTTAATTAATGTTTTGTTAATATACAGTTAATTGACAAACGGATTTTGGTGTGTTATAATTCAATCACAGCACAAGCCCATATCATCTGAAAAAGGAGCATCTCTATGACTGACTTTATCCGCGAATTTTTCGACTCCGATATGTCCGAAATAAGCCTCAGCCATACACCGCCGCCCAACGTGTCTAACGCGCGCAGAACACAGGAAGAGCTTTCCCAAAAGCTTCGGCTGTACCTCGGCAATGAAAATTACAGCCTCTTTGAAAAATACCTTGAGACCGTTCTCGTTATTGACAGCGAGGAAATGTTCTACGCCTTTTACTGCGGAATGAAAGCCGCTTTCAAGCTTTTCATGGGCGTGATGAACTGACCGCTTATGCAGTCGGCTCACTCGGTTTGATATCAATAACCACAACCTCCGGCGGATTAAAAACTCTCGGCAGCGAATTTTTGCATAGTCCCCTGCTGACTATCATCTCGGTAACTCCGTCGGCAAGCAGATAGCGTCCTCCCGCGTATTTGGGGAACAGTCCCTGATCCGGCGCGTACAGACCGTTCAGCAGACCCGGTATCCTCACCTGTCCGCCGTGAGCGTGCCCGCATACAACAAGGTCGAAACCGTGACCGCTGTACAAGTCCACACGGTCGGGACGGTGGGACATAAACACGGTGAAAATACCGTCACCCGCATTTTCGTAACAGGCGGAAAGCTGCATAAAGGGCAGCGAGTTGTCCGCTCCCGAAATTCGTACAGCCTGTCCCGAAGCCTCGAATATTTCGCAGCCGCCCTCCATGACCTTTACCCCGCAGGAGCGGAACATATCCTTTATAGCGTTGCATTCCCCCGACCATTCCTCATGGTTTCCCACAACATAATAGCAGGGGTTTCTGCGCGCAAGCTGTCCTAACAGCTCCTCGGTGTGCTTATGAGAGCGGACGTCCTCCGCAATATCCCCCGCCATAAGTATCACATCGGGATTCTGTTTGTCTATCGCATCAACAAGAACCCGCTGATTTTTCCCGTAGGAGCTGCTGTGGAAATCGGTGAGCAGTACTATTCTGACGGGTTTCTGCACCTTGTCCGAAAAAATTTTGTACACAGGAACTGTAATGCCTGTATCCAGCGCGATAACGGCGGCTGTCAGAAGCCACCTGGCGCAGATACAGGCTATTTTTTTGCCTTTCGGCGAAAGACCGTCCCACCATTTCACAGCCGCCGCCCGGTTCTTTTCCGCAGCCATTAAAGCGTACCGCCCAGTCTTATCACCGATTCGGCAATAAGCTTTTTGAACAGCGGAGCGGCTTTGTCGGCAGTCTCCTGAACCTCCGCATGAGTAAGAGGCTTGTCGGTAATACCGCACGCCATGTTGGATATGCAGGAAATACCCACAGTTTTCAGTCCCGCATGATTAGCAGCCACAGCTTCGCAGGCTGTGGACATTCCCACCGCGTCCGCGCCAAGCGTGCGCACCATTCTTATCTCGGCGGGGGACTCGTAGTTGGGCCCCGTAAGCTGGATATAAACGCCCTCCTGCAAGGGTATTCCAAGATCCTTTGCGGTATTGCGTACTATCTCACGCAGTTCCCTGTCATAGATGTTGCTCATGTCAGGAAATCTTACGCCCAGCTCGTCAGCATTCTCTCCGATAAGGGGCGAGGGAGCCATATTTATGTGGTCGGATATCAGCATGAAATCCCCCGCATGGAAGTCTCTGTTCACGCCTCCCGCCGCGTTTGTAAGCAGCAGGACTTTCGCTCCCATCATCTTTATAAGACGGACGGGCAGCACAACGTCCTCCATTTTGTAGCCCTCGTAGTAATGGACGCGTCCCTGCATTATAACGACCTTAACGTCCCCCACATAACCGAAAACGAACCGTCCCCTGTGTCCCTGAACGGTGGATACGGGAAAACCCTCTATGTCGCGGTAATCGATAGTACTCTCGATTTTAATACCGTCCGCAAAGTCTCCCAGACCCGAACCGAGGACTAACGCCACATCGGGTACAAAATCAATTTTTTCCTTGAAGCACTTATAGCATTTTTCAAGGCGTTCGTAAATTCTGCTCATATACGGTACTCCTTTCAAGATAGGTCGGTAAGATCAGTCGGACGCAAGCGACTCGTAGCTCTCCTCTTCCTGTTCGGGATATTTTCTCGCAAGAACTATAGCGCTTATCTCCTTCACAGTGTAATCGTCCTCCACCGTTCTGAGGACATGAGTGCCCGCCCTGCCGTCCTCCACATAGACCTCGTATTTGCCGAAAGCGTGAAGCGTAACGGGGTAATCGTTGGGATTGAAGAAAACAACTATTTCCTCAAACTCGTTGTCCCCGGACAATACAAATCCCACAACGTGCTGTGGAAGCTTATCTATAAAGTACATATGCTCCCGCACGTCTTTACCCTTATCCATTCTGAACGCGCTGTGAGCCTTTCTGAAAGCGATAAGTCCCCTGTAGTAGTCAACAACGTCCTTGAATTCGGATTTTCTGTCCCATTTGAGACTGTTTATCGCGTCGGGGGAGCGGTAGCTGTTGTGGTCGAACGCGGTTCCGCCCGGAAAAGGCTTCGACCGCAGGAATTCCTGTCCCGCCTGTATAAAGGGTATGCCCTGAGATAGAAAGACCATAGCCGCCGCAAGCTTATCCATTTTGATACGCTTTTCAAAGCTGTCGGTGCTGTTGGTGTAGTAAAGCTTATCCCACAGAGTAAGATTGTCGTGAGCCTCCACATAGTTTACGCTCTGGCGCGGATTATCCGTCCACGCAAACTTTTCCAGATTGGGTATCTGCGGGTGGGGGACTCTTCCGCATATGACCTCGCGGACATAGTCCTCGTTTCCGCTTGCACCGTTTACATAGCCCCTGTCCTTGTTTTCAAAATTATTTCCCTTTACGGTATCGCGGAAATCGTCGCTGAAAAATCCGTAGCCGGGAGTATTTCTCGCGTTGAGCTTCATTGCCCTGCTTCCCCAGCCGAGAGGGGAGTCTCCTCCGGTCCAGCCCTCGCCGTAAAGAATAACATTGGGATTTATTTTTTTCAGACGGGAGTGTATCTCATTGAGGGTCTCGATGTCGTAAAGTCCCATAAGGTCGAACCTGAAACCGTCTATCTTATATTCGGAAGCCCAGTAGCAAAGGCTGTCGACAATAAATTTCCGTGCCATTTTCCGCTCGGTGGCGAACTCGTTTCCGCAGCCGCTGCCGTTGCTGAAGAACTCGCCGTTTTCTCCCCAGAGTCGGTAGTAATATTTGGGGTAGGTTTTGTTGAAGCAGGAGTCCGCCGTAGCAAAGGTGTGGTTGTATACCACGTCCATAATAATGCCTATACCCGCCTTGTGGAGGGCGTAGACCAGTCTTTTCAGTTCGGCGACCCTGGTGCGCCCGTCATACGGATTAGTGGAGTAAGAACCCTCGGGAGCGTTGAAGTTCCGCGGGTCGTAGCCCCAGTTAAACTGAGGCTTGAGGAGATCCGTCTCGTCAATGCGCTCGTAGTCGAATATGGGCATAAGCTGAACATGAGTGACTCCGAGCTCTTTTATGTGGTCTATGCCTATGGAGTCGCCCGCCGCGTTCACAAGACCGTTTTCTATAAAGGCGAGGAAACGTCCCTTGTAGCAGAAGTTCCCGCTTTTGTCAACGGAAAAATCGCGGACGTGGAGCTCGTAAACGCAGGCGTCGGTATATTTTTCAAGCGGAACATAATCCTGCCTGTTCCAGCCTGCGGGATTGCACGCCGCAGTGTTCAGTATCATACCCATAGCGCCGTTCACTCCCACGGAGCGGGCGTAGATGTCAACGGTCTCCTGCTCAATACCGTCGTAGGTCATAACGTAGGTATAGTAAACGCCGTCCAGATCGCCGAAAGCGGTTTTAGACCACACGCCGTCCCTTCCCTTTGTCATAGGCAGCCTGCGGTAAGGTTTTTCATCCCGGCAGCTTTTGTAAAGATGCACTCTCGCGCTGTCCGCTTCGGGAGCCCACACCTTGAATTCGGTCTGTTCCTCGGTATATAACGCCCCTAATTCTCCGTCATAGGCGTATTTTTCATCAATATGCTTAAACAAATAAGACAACCCCTTTTAGAAATTTGGAAATTAAGAGGCAGGAAGCAAAAGTTTTCCCTCTTTATGTCAGACTCATAATAATTATACACTAAATTTGTCTACAAGTAAATACAGCTATTTAACAAAATATGCATTAACATTATGTGCACTTAGTACAATAGCAATTCTTTATTGTTGACATTTTTGTGCAGTTTTGATATAATTTATGTATATTTTCAAAATGGGTGGATTTATCAATGGGGAACAGATTTTTAAGAAATTCCGCAATATTGTGGCTTCCGGCGGCAGTCATTTTATCGGGATGCGCAGGCGGCAAAGCGAACATCGCCCCTCCGGAAACATCGGTACAGACTTTTGAAGCGACAACGGCGGAAACGGTAACGATCCTCGAAATATCCTGCTTCGCGGAAGACGAAACGGAAGTCCCTGAAAATGACGAACCTGAATATGTTGAGGTATCTTCCAATAACGAATTTATAGATTATGAATTTATTGAGGATTATCAGGGTACAACAGATATAGGCGGCCTTGCGGACAAGGCTGTCGAGCTTGTGAAAAGCACCTCTCAATACTCCGAAAGCGTGGAAAATGCCGACAAATTCAGCTATGATGCTATACATGAAAGAACTACTGACGAACAATCCGCAAGAGAGCGCGCGGATAAGGTCGCTCCGTATATAAACGGAGGCAGTATTCAGCCCGCCGTGTCCGCGGCATATGTAAATGATTACGACGGCGACGGCAAGGACGAGACGTTTATCGTTGTTGATATGCCGTACATAATGTGGAATTACCCCGATGTGTGGAACTTTATCATCTATGCGGACAGCGGCGGGAACGAACTGACCGTACTTGATTTTTACGAGGGCTGTTCCTTTTCGCTGCTGAACTACGGAAAAACCAAACAGCTTATTTGCGGCGGCTGGGACAGTATGCACTCCTATACAAGCATTTACGGCGTTAAGGACGGCAGTCCCGTTACTCTTTACGACCATTGTCCCGGCGGATATTTCCGCAAGACCGATTGCTTTCTCTCGGCATTCGGACTCCAGGGAACAAGCGATTTTATGTACTTTGATACCGTTGCCTTGGAGTACAGAAAGATCAAAGGCGTTGAGCTGTCCCTCGATGAAATGAAGGAGCTTGATGTATCGGGTACCCTTTGCAGACACTGCAACGCGGAAAGTCTGGACGATCTGCCCGACTATGTGGAATTTCATTTTATAAAGCCAAATTATTACCTTATTGACTGGGGGTTGCCGGGAAGCCATCTTCTTACGTACGAAAACGGCGTGTTTACTTATGACAAGGATTCAAATATAACCCGCTCGTCAAATTACAGCAAACTTGACGCTGTGGCTGAATTCGACATAGACAAAGCGATCGCCGAAATGAAAAAGCCGAAAGAACCATATGTTAAAGTCTCCCCCGGCAATGAGTTCATAGACTATGAATTTATTGAGAATTATCAAGGTACGACAGATATAGGCGGTCTTGCGGATAAGGCGGCGGAATTCCTTATGACCACCGAGGAGTACGCAGAATGTATGGAACATATCGCCGAATTTACGGATAAAGAGGGTTCAGACCATTTTTTGCCATACATAAGAGACGGAAAGATAGTTCCCAAATTCAATACCGCCTACCCAAACGACTATGACGGAGACGGCAGGACGGAAACCTTTATCGTTGTGGATATGCCGATGCTTCAGGGCAATCTGCGCCTTATCAGAAGCTTCTTTATCTTTGCCGACAGCAATGAGAACATGACCTTGCTGTCCGACGCTTCAGACCTTTACGACACTTTGCTGCTGGACTACGGCGACTTCAAGCAAATAACTTTCGGCGGCTCAGGCATCAGCGGCGCGGACGATCACATAGACCTTTACGGCGTTGTGAACGGCGAGGCAAAAATGCTTTACAGTATACGGGGCGAGTTTCACAAAAGCAATTGTTTCCTGAGCTCTTTCGGAACACAGGGGTCAGGAGCGTTTATGTACTACGATACAATTGCGTGTGAATACCGCGCTGTTGTGGGAGACGATATTCCTATTGATAAAATAAAAGAAATGGACAGCACGAACGAGCTGGCGGAATTTTACGAACATCTGGAAAAGTACGGTTATCTGTCGGTTCAGCTTGTGGGCGGAAAATATTATTTGGCGTCCTGCGGAGCTATGGACACGGGAACGGCATATCTTTATGAAAACGGAAAATTTATTCAAACCGAAGAATGCGAGTATGTGCGCGACAGCCATTTCAGCTATATTAACAATGTCGTCCTCGATATCGACATCACTAAAGCAATTGCGGAAATGAAATCCGTAAAATAAATAATAATTTTTTGCAAAGGAGAACACTTATGAAAAAACAAAAACTTTGCGGAATATTTATTTCCGCAGCAATAGCGGCGGGACTTTTCACATCCTGCGGTGCAAAGGACAATGAACCCTTAACTTCGGACTCTTCTCAGACCGAGATACAGGTCTCTGACGAGAAAGAAACAATCAGTCCAAAGGTAACGGTAGAAGGTACAAAATTCATGGTCGGCGGCAAGGAACTCTGGATAAACGGAGTAAACACTCCATGGCAGAACTGGAACGACTTCGGCGGCAGCTTCGACCCCGCGTTCTGGGACAGCCACTTTGCCGACCTCCACGATATCGGAGTAAACGCCGTCCGCGTCTGGGTGAACTGCGACTCCATGGTAAGCATAAAACTGAAACCGTCGGGGGAAGTCCGCGAGGTCACGGAGCAGCATTGGTCTGACATAGACAAGCTTTTCGAGATCGCCGAAAAGCACCAAATATACCTTATGCCCACGCTTCTTTCCTTTGACCACTGCAAGAGCGGACAGTACAAAGACAGATGGCGTTCCGTCATTACCGACGAAACGGCTATGAAAAGCTATGTTGATAACTACGTTAAGCCTTTCGCGGAGCGTTACGGCGCAAACGAATGGCTTCTCGGCATAGACCTTATGAACGAGCCTGACTGGGTACACGAAAACGAGGAGTGCGGACGTCTCTCTCTTGAAGATCTGTCCAAATTCTTCGCAAACTGCACCGCGGGTATCCACGAGGTAAACCCCGATACCCTTGTTACAGTGGGCATGGGAATGATAAAGTATAACTCCGATGCTGGCGGAAGCCGCATTCAAAACATTGTTTCCGACGAGGTAATGACAGGCTATGCAGGAGAAAAGGCTTGCCTTGACTTCTACTCGCCCCACTACTACGACTGGATGAACAGCAGCGGTCTGGGCTGCGCTTTCGAGTCCTCTCCCACAGACTACGGTCTGGACGGTACAAAACCCGCTTTCCTCGGCGAGATAGGCACCTCTACGCCCCTCAAGGACGTATACCAAAAGTGCTGCGACCTCGGCTGGAACGGCGTTATGATGTGGTGCTCCAACAACGGCGCAGAGCACGCCGACAACTGGGACGACATTACCGCCGCTACACAAAATATAGAAAGTACGGCAGGTGACAAGGTTTTCCCCTTGGGCAAGAATTAAGCCTTTACAGAACAAATTATGAACGCTTTTTTTGTATAGTATTGCTATAGAAACCTGTCCGCTTTTATGGTATAATTACAAACAGTTGTTTAAAAAACCAAAACGTTCGGGTTCGGCTTTAAACAACGGTCTGTCTATATATGGTATAGCGGACTTCGGGCTGCCGGACGTATCTCAGAACAAAAAGGAGAAGCTGTTATGATTTTACTTTACGAGAAAATTTACAGGCAGAAGCAGGAGCAGTACAAGCTTGACGGAGATCTTCAGTCGTTCAACAAATTTATTTCGGACGCTCACGATTTCCAGTTTGCGGTAATGACAAAGAAAATACCCGAAACGGAATACGCCGCATGGCTTGACGCTCAGTGCGCATCGTAACCGTAACAGCATATCTTTTATACCGATCCGTATGACTTGCTCGGCGGAACGGTAATCCAATAAACACCGAACGGGTGCAGACGATTCTGCACCCGTTTTTTATTTTGCTGTTATACTTGTATTATATCCATGGGGAAATATCCGTTACAAAACAGTACGGGTCAGCCCGCATTTTGAACAAAGCCGCCGCAAGCAGGGCGCGGCTGTCTATAAGATATGCTTTAGCTTCTCCGACTTGTCCCCTGCGTATGTCGGGTTCTTCCAGTATCCATTCTATCCGCTGGAACTCCGAACCCCAGCCGAAAGCGTCCCCGCCCCTGTAGGCACGCTTTTCGCCGTTGACGGTAAAGTATTTCTCTGTCGGACGAATATAGGGCGGTCTTAGTATCTCCTCAATGCCGTGCATAAAGGTACACGCGTTAAGGATTTCTCCGATAAAAAGAATTTTTCCCTTATAGCATGGCAGAAGCATAAAGGGTGAATGTACGCCGACGGCAGTGTCGTCCATAACGTGTCCGACGGTGAGGGCGCGGGCAAGCTTGCCGCGGGCGCATACCGAGTGTGTCGGATTAACGCTGCGAAGGACGTTCGGCATACGCCAAAAAGTCTTTGCCATTAAACCAACGCATGGCTCGGACTTCTCGCTGTCAAAAACGGAACCGTTTTCGTAGGTCAGCGCAGGCATGAGCAAAGTACCCTCTTCCCCGATAACGGCTTCTATGTCTCCGATAATTTCTTCGGGAGTGCGCTTTGTCCCCAAAGCTTTCATTGAGGAATGCACCATAACAACGTCCCCGCCGGAAAGTCCCAGCTCGGAAAGCTGCCGCCTATAGAGTTCGCTTTCGGTCACTTCAGTCGCCCCGTTTCTTTATCGGCATCATCAGGTCAAGCGTTACTTCAAGCTCGGTTTCGGGATCCCAACCGTTATGGGCGTTGTATATCCAGTTAATGTGTTCCTCAAGACCGCCGCCCATTATTTCCTCTGTACCGCGCCAGTCGAAATCGTATTTGTCGCTGTCCTGCACCCATTTCCACAAATCGTTCCAGCGGGAAAATTCGGGAAAATGAATGTTAAGCGCGGCGAAAAGTCCGCCGTCAAAATGCTTTTTAGTAAGCGGCGCGGGAACTTCCATATCCTTGGGAATAGTCACCCACATCTCGTAGCCGTGTTCGTCGTTTGGAAGAATTCCCGGATTAGGGTGATTGAAGCCGAAATGTCTTGAATCGGGCTTTATCTCGTAAAGCTTTTTATCAAGGATAAATTTGCTAAGTTCGTCTCCCACCGTCTCCTCCGGGTCTTTGCCTATAACGTGGTTTGAAGCCACGGTAAAGGGCGGCAGCATTATAATACGGACGGGTAACTGCTTTATCAGGGTCTCGTTTGCTTCGTTCAGATCGTTTACGGTATTTTCGGTACTCATCGAACGTTCCTCCTTTAAAGTATTCTTTGAAAGGGAGAGCGTTTCCGAAAGCTCCACTATCTCTTTGTCTTCAAGCATATCGAAGCGTTCGGAGCTTTTTTCAAGCTTGTCCGCAAGACAGCGGATAATGTTCCGTATCACATCCAGAGCAGTTATTTCGCCGTCCAGCTCGGCAATGCTTTTCCGCAGTATTTCGAGAGAAGCGGTGTACTCCGTGTCGTTAAGTATTACCGAAATATCCTTTAAGGAAAGACGAAGCTTGCGCAGTATAACGATCTGCTGCAGACGTCTTACAGCGTTTTCATCATAGGTACGGTAAGCGTAGTCCTCCTTATAGGTCGGGGTGATCAGTCCCATTTTTTCGTAGTGCCTCAGCATTCGCGGCGTTACCCCTAAGCTTTTTGAAGCCTGCGTTATTGTAAGATTTTCCATGACGCACTCTCCTTTCAATGTTATTATACAGTATGACACGGTGTTAAAGTCAAGAGGTTTGAGAAAAACTGTTTTATAAATTAAAACACAGCAAAAGAAAAGTACAACACAAAAATAAATTTAAAATCCCGACAAGCTTTCCCGTACCATATGAAAACAGCCGCGGTAAAAATGAATAATTTTATCAAATCACGAATATAAATTAACCGATAACTTTTCCTGAAAGGTCGGCTGAAAATGAATTACGACAATTTTTATCCCTTTGAGTACGAACCCCTGTCCTATAACCTTGAGGAGCTGAACCCATACATAAGCGAGTATACGCTTTATTTCCACCATGATAAGCACTACAAAAATTATGTTGACAAGCTGAACGCGCTTATCGAAAGACGTCCTATGCTGCATAACGTTTCCCTCGAGGCGCTGACGAAAATGTCAGACGACGATATCCGCACAAATGCGGGAGGCGTTTACAACCACGAGTTGTATTTCGCATCGCTCACACCTGACGATACCGAACCGTCTGAAAAAATGACGAAGCTTATAAACGACAGCTTCGGTTCCGAAAAGGAAATGTGGAACGAGATCATAGAATCGGGTCTGGGAATTGTAGGATCGGGTTATGTTTGGCTTGTTCTCGATAATGACGGAAAGCTTGACGTAATAGTCACCCATAATCAGGATACTCCCGATTTTGACAAATACGCTCCCATTTTCAATATCGACGTTTGGGAGCACTCATATTACCTTGACCGCCAGAACCGCCGTGTCGATTACCTTACCGCGGTAAAAAGCGTTATCGACTGGGAGCGCGCGGAAAAAATGCTGAACAGCGCGGAATGACTTATTAGTCCCCATAAACACAAAAACGGCAGGATACGCTGAGCGCATATCCTGCCGAAGCTTTTGTTTTTTATCTGCTGCCGTTTATCTTCGGCGGCCGCCCTTGTCGGGATTATATATGTAGTATTCCTCAATATCCTTGTTCATAAACAGCCGCATAAATGTTATTGTGCACATTGCTACAGCCGCTGCATATATAACGAGATTTATCACATATTCCCTGCCAAGATCCTGATTTTCAGGATCAAGAGCATATCCTATCAGACCGGGATATATGAGCAGAACCGTACACGCAACAAAATAAAGCGTGGACATTATCTTTGCAAACTTTGACTTCAGTATCATGAACAGCGAAAAAACTATTGCTCCCGCAGGAAGATAATCCATCAGCGGGTGCTGTCCGCTTGCATTGGGTTTTGCAAGATATATCAGAAACGCAGAAATAAGTCCGGTAGCAGCAGCTGTAAGCAGCATGATAAATCCGCGCTTTGCCGATTTGGCTTTCTGCTCGTCCATAAGCTTCTTGTACATCGCAAGGCTTTTTTTCTTGTCATAGCCCTCTGACTTTTTCTCCAGCTCGGTTTTGAGACGGTTTTTGATAAGCTCCTTTTCGTCCTTGTCAAGCTGATCCTTTGCCATTATATCGGAGCTTTTTCTCTGCGAAGGGAAATACTCGTCCGACATCTCGTCAATTTTTGGGCGATCCGCAACCGACATTGCAAGGTCGTCAGCCTGTATCTGATTTTTCAGCGAGCTTATTATGGAGCTTTTATCGGTGCGCATATCCTCTATCTTTACGTCAATACTGTCAAGCGCAATGCTGTCTGCGGAGATATCTTCCAGCTTTCCCGTATAGTCATAGTTTTCGTCCTCGCCGTAGATAAAGTCGATATCCGCTTCAGCAGCGGCAGGCTTCTCGTCTGCTGACGGCAGGTTTTCCGCCTCTATCTCAAACTCGCCGATAACGTCCGAAGAACCGAAAGAGTCGTTTTGATACGCTTCATTTTTCAAGGAAGAAACGTCTATCTCCATATCAATGCTGTCCGACTCCTTGCCGTCCCCTGCTTTTTCCTTTGCGAGCGCCGACAGGTCTCCGCCGGCTTTTTTCAGGTCTCTTTCAAATCTGGGTACGTACCCGCTGTTTCCGTCCGTGCCGTTTCCCTCCGAAAGGAATCCGTCGTCCATAAAATCGTTTTCATTCGTAGGCATTCTGCTCAGTCCTTTCCTATCGGAGATAATGTTAGAGACAAGGGACGGACTTCAATAAGGAAACGCTCCCGCAACAGTCCGCACCCCTGTCCCGTATCTGACTTCGTTTGATCATTCTGTTACGGCAATAGTTTCGGGGAAGATGTTAGCCGTGCTTTCCTGGAGGAAAGTGGTGTTAACGTAACCCTGGATAGTCGCGCCGTCCAGAACCGTTATCGTGGACGCTGTGATATTGCCGAGTATTACCGCGTCCGTCTTGAATTCCGCCTTACCGCCAATATCGATGTTGCCTTTTATCTTGCCGTTCATATCCAGATACTGAGCGGAAATATCACCCAGCAGTATACTGTCGCGGTCAAGCTGTACCTGACCCTTTGAGGCGATATTGCCCTGCATGGATGCGCCAGACATCACAGAGTTGTTGCATTCTATATCGCCAACGACTTTTCCCGTAACGTTTATATCCTTGGTGATCCTTACGTCGCCCTTTACGCTTCCGTCGATGTTTATGTTTGCAAAGGAGCGGATATTTCCGTCGATAATGGTATTTCTGGAAATTATCGTAGTCTCCTCGGTCTCGTAGTAGGGCGTGTCGTTTCCGCCGCCGAAGCGGGGAGGAGGATTATTGGGAACTCTCGGAGGCGTAGGAGGAGTTCCTCCGCCGTAGTTCTGGGTACCGCTGCCGTAAAGATTCTGAGGTTCCGTATAGCTGCGGGGGGTCTGAGCCTGAGCGCCCATTCCGAAAGGATCGGGAGCAAACGGCTGAGAGGGTCTCGCGCCGAAGTCGGCAGCCGCCTGAGCGTTTTTCACATACGGATTGTCGCTGTAGCTAGGCTCCGCGGTCTGAGCGGGTTCGGGATCGTTCCGAAGGGATTCCCCGAACGTTTCGGAGGGCTGTTCCTCCGCAAATCTGTTTGAAGCCGCAAAACCGTCCTGCTCCGCAAATCTGTCAGCGGGGGCGGATACCGACGGATCGGCCATAATATCCTGGGTCTCGCCGTAAGGCTTGTTGGCGGCATAGGGCTGCTCCGCTTTTCTCGGAGGGTCGATATATTTATCCAGCTCGGATCTTTTTTTCGATTCCTTTGAAAGGTCGTCTCCCACAAGACCGTCCTTTTTGAGGATCTCCTTGACCGCCTGATTAAAATTATCCTTCAGACTCATTTCCAATACTCCTTATCCGTAGTTTCGTACACATTTATGTATATTTTGATCCCGTCGGGGAAAAGCTTTTCGATCTGTACAGTCTGCGTTTTCCGTCCCGATACGGCGGGATTCAGTCTCTGTATGTAAAGGTCGCAGGGTTTACAGTGTTGTCAAGCTTGTCGAACTTATAGCCGTCCTCAAGAAGTCTGTCTATAATATCCTCCAAAACCAAAACCGTGTTTTCCTTGCTCTGGCTGTCATGCAGCAGCACTATCGCCCTGTCTGCGGTATTGCTCCGGATACCGGACATTATGTTGTTGTAGATGCTTGTCCAGTTCGCGCCGTGAACCGCGTCCTCGCCGCTGACGTTCCAGTCGTAGTAAACGAAGCCGCGCCTTGTCATTTCGGCGATTATCTGCATATAGGTAAATCTGTTGTAGTTGTTTATGGAGCCGCCCGGAAACCTGAATATCTGCGGCTTGACTCCCGTAGCGTTGTAAACGCACATATATGTCTCGTTGAAATCGTCCAGATAGCTTTCAACGCTTGAGTATATCTTCTCGTAATCGTGGGATATTGAATGTATGCCGATAGTATGCCCCGCATTCACGATATCTCTCATAAGCTGCTGTGATTTTTCGTCCTCTCCGCCGCACACAAAGAACGTAGCTTTTATATCGTACCTATCGAGAATTTCCAGTATATCGGAAGTTCTGTCCGAGGGACCGTCGTCAAAGGTAAGATAGACCGTGCCGCTGTCCTCTTTAAAGGAAGCGGGAGGGTTCTCTGCGTAAAGCTCGGGATAAAGCTTCATATAGGGCTCGCTGCCCGAAACGGGAACCGCGCCCGAATCGCTTGAATCGTCGTCGGCTTCGCTGAACGCGTCCGGGTTCTCGGCGATGTAGTCCTTTACGTAGTCGATAAAAACGTTTTTATCGCCGCTTTCGATAACGTCCAGCATTTCAGAAATAGAATAGCCGTTTGAAGCCATTACCAAAAAAAGGCGTTCAATGCTTGTCCCCTCAGGGATAACGATATCACCGGGAAAGCTGCTTGCCGCAACGGCTTCGGCATTTTTCTTTTCGGAAAAGTACTTAAAGCCGAAAAAAACAGCAAGAAACGTAGCCGCGGCGATCCATGTAAAAAATACCGTATAGATAAGGTGTTTAAAAAATTTAACGCTGCCGAAATACATATTGGTTCCTGTCCATTCTCCGCAGAAACTCGGTCTCGCTTCCTTCTCTGCGGCGGAAGGCTTAACAGAAGCGACATTAAGAAATACTTATACCTTATTATAATACACCTTTTTTTCTCCGATGTCAACAGAGTAGCGTTAATTTTTCATATTTTGAATTTTTATACATTTATATGCCGATATACAAAATCGCCGCATATGTACAGCTTACCTCTGATAGCCGCAGTCCTTGCAGTTTCTTTGGGAACGCGGGTTTTTCTGACCGCAATGAGGACATTCCCATGCTTCGGCATTTTCGGATATACCGGAGGATATCTCGGAAAGGCTGTATCCGGAGGGGCTTTCATCGCAGTCGGGAGCTCCGAGAGCTTTCAGCGCGCGGAGTATTTTTCTGTTCTGCTCGAGAAGCATACGGTTTGTTTCTCTCGTATCGTCAAGGTCGGAAAGGACGTTTGAAAATCCCCAGAACATGGTAAGCGCCACAAACGCTACCGAGGCATAGAGCAGGAACGTAAAAATTCCAATGCCCGTTTCATAAGGATCGCCGAAAGAAAAGACCAGCATAAGCAAAGCTATGCCGCCTGCCAAAATCGCGTAAATTATACCTACTACCTTGAATACTGCCGATAAAAATTTATTGCTCATTGTTAATTCCCCCAATAATGTTATTATCTTACATAATATACTATTTTATATAAAATGTCAACACTTGCAGCGTTTTTGGCGAAATGCGGGTTTTAAGGCTTTGGTTTGAGCGGGATTCAATTTATTTCAGTTTCTCCGCATATCGCGCTGTATTTCGGGAAAAATATTTCAAACGCAAAGCGTAAACTATGCGGAAAGGAGCGGTTGCTATGGCGAAAAAAATCACCCGCAATACCTTTATTATGGAAAATCCCCCCACAATACACAGCTTTTCCTCAACGGTCGGAAAAAAAGAGGGGGACGGTCCTCTCGGTACGCTTTTCGACGAGGTGTCCGCAGACGCCTATTTCGGTCAGAAAACCTGGGAGCAGGGCGAAAGCGAGCTTATGAAGCGAACCGTGCTCCGCGCCATATCAAAGGGCGGACTTGTTCCCGACGACATAGACTATATGTTTGCGGGAGACCTGCTGAACCAGTGCATAACCTCCACATACGGTCTGAGGGATCTTAACATTCCCTTTCTGGGCATATACGGAGCCTGCTCCACAATGTCGGAGGGACTTCTGCTTGCCTCCCTGCTTACCGACTGCGGAGCCGGCGGAAACGTCGCCGCCGTTACCTCCTCTCATTTCTGTACGGCGGAAAGACAGTTTCGGTTTCCCCTTTCATACGGAGCCGTCCGCACGCCTACGGCGCAGTGGACCTGTACGGCTTCGGGAGCGGTTGTGGTGTCCGCCAAGACTGTATCCCCTTTCATACGTGCTGTCACCATCGGCAAGATCGTAGACTTAGGCGTTTCCGACGCAAACAATATGGGAGCGGCAATGGCTCCCGCTGCGGCGTACGTCATAAAGACATTTTTGCAGGATACCGCAATGGAGCCCTCGGATTTTGACGCGATCATAACAGGCGATCTGGGTACGGTGGGAAGCAAGCTGCTTGTAGAGCTGCTGCGGGGAGACGGCATAGATATTTCAAAATGCCACCGCGACTGCGGCGTTATGATGTTCGATCCCGAAACTCAGGACGTTCACGCGGGAGGTTCGGGCTGCGGCTGTTCGGCATCGGTGCTGTGCGGATATTTCCTGCCGAAGATAAGAGCGGGAGAAATGAAAAACATACTTTTCTGCGCCACGGGAGCGCTGATGTCCACAACCGCTTCACAGCAGGGAGAAAGCATACCCTCGGTGTCCCACGCGGTCTTTATTTCGGCGGAAAGCCGTATGAGCGGAAATTAATACGGAAAGGAGAACAGACAATGTTTATGGATTATCTCTGGGCGTTCATTATCGGCGGACTTCTGTGCGCCGTGGGACAGACCCTTATCGACTACACAAAGCTTACTCCCGCAAGGATACTGGTATCCTACGTAGTGGCGGGAGTTATTCTCGGCGCGCTGGGCTGGTACAAGCCTCTTGTCGATTTCGCGGGCGCGGGAGCGGCTGTTCCGCTCACGGGCTTCGGTAACATTCTTGTGGAGGGCGTAAAGCAGGCGGTTGACGAGCGGGGCTTTATCGGCGTGCTGACGGGAGGTCTTACGGGCGCGGCGGGAGGAATAACCGCGGCTATTTTGTTCGGGCTTCTTGCGGCGTTTATTTTCAAACCCAAGGAAAAATAAAAAATCAAAAATGCGGCAGTCCGGGAGCAAGGAGATACCCGGACTGCCGATTGTATTTACCGTTAATATTTACACCGCGGCTTCCGCGTTCTTCGTTATGATACCCTCGATGTAGTATATCAGCTTTTCGGAGGATATGTTCAGTTCTTTCAGAATATATTTTTCAAGGAGTCCGCTTACCGCCATGGAATAAAACATTATGTTGAATTCCCGCAGCTCGTCGGGGACTGCTTTTTTATCGGCGGGAGCGTATACGTCTATTACCTTTCTGATAAGCCTTTCAGCGCTGTCGGAAAACGTCCTTTTCAGAGCGCGGTGTCCCATGGAATTAAGCAGGGACGTGCACATATCGTTATTTTTGTCTATGTAGCTTATCAGCGAACGTACGCTTTTTTTCCAGTCAAATGGCTCCTCGTCAAAGCCGAGAACGGTTTCCGCTTCGTTTCGGAAGCACCAGTTGGCGAGGTCGAATATGTCCTCGAAATGGTAGTAAAAGGTCTGACGGTTCACGCCGCAGTCCTCCGAAAGTTCGGTAACGGTAATTTTATCAAAGGACATACAGGCAAGTCTTTTTTTCAAGGCTTCGGAAAACTGTTTTTTCATGGAAAGCGTGCTCTCCCTGTTCGGCATTGGTTTCTCTCCTTTGCATACAATTACATATAAGCATTATACCATATAACGCCGCGTATTTCTATACACTTTTGCAAATTTGTATAACATTTTATACAGCAGAGAGGTTTTGTATATTGAAAATTGATTTGATATGGTCTACAATAACAATACTGTTAAAAAAACGAAAGGAGAAGATCATCTTGACGGAAAGCATCGATCTCAAAAACGGCGCCGCAGCTGAATGCGAAAGCTGCGAAAACGAAAGCTTTATGTATAAGCTTGCGTCCTTTATCGTGGACAAAAGGAATTTGTTTTTCCTGCTGTTTATTTTTGCGCTGATATTCTGCGTTTTTGCCAAGGACTGGGTAAACGTGGAAAACGACATAACTACATATCTTTCCGAGGAGACCGAGACGCGGCAGGGTCTTACCCTCATGGACGAGGAATTTGTTACATACGGTTCGGCTTCGGTAATGGTATCAAACGTTACCTATGAGACCGCAGAAAAGCTTGCGGAGGATATCCGCGGCATAAACGGAGTTTCGGCGGTGGAATTTGATGAGACCGAGGAACACTACAAAAATACCTATGCCATGTTCTCCGTAACATTCGAGGGTGAGGAAGCGGACGAAATAAGCGTGAACGCCATGAACCAAATACGGGAGGAGCTGGCGGACTACGACCTGTACATATCAAGCGCGGTGGGAAACGACAGCTCCGCTCAGCTTGCGGCGGAAATGCAGACCGTTACCCTTATCGCGGCGGTAATTATCGTAGCCGTCGTCCTGTTCACCTCAAGAGCCTACGCGGAGCTGCCGGTGCTCATAATGACCTTCGGCGCGGCTGCTGTGCTGAACATGGGTACAAACTTTCTGCTGGGAACTATTTCCTTTATTTCCGACTCGGTAACAATAGTTCTCCAACTTGCCCTTGCCATTGACTACGCTATAATCCTGATACACCGCTACAGCGAGGAGCACGAGCATCTCCCCGCCCGCGAAGCCTGCATTGCAGCCCTCAGCAAAGCCATTCCCGAAATTTCCTCCAGCAGTCTTACCACCATTTCGGGACTTATCGCTCTTGCATTTATGCAGTTTAAAATAGGCGCAGACCTTGCTGTAGTACTTATAAAGGCTATATTCCTGAGCCTGCTGTCAGTGTTTACCCTTATGCCGGGACTTATAATGCTGTTCAATAGGCTTATCGACAAGACCGTACACAAAAATTTTGTGCCCTCTATTTCCGCCGTGGGAAAATTTGCTTACGCAACGAAGTATATTATCCCGCCGGTTTTCGCTGTGCTTATGGCAGCGGGATTTATCTTTTCAAGCAGCTGCCCCTACTGCTACGGCACCTCCGATCTGGAGACGGCAAGAAAAAGCGAATCAAAGATAGCCGAGGAAAAGATAAGGGACAACTTCGGTTCGACCAACCTTATGGCTTTGATAGTACCGTCGGGAAGCTACGAAAACGAGGAAAAACTTATTGCGGAGCTTGAAAAATATCCTCAGGTGGAATCGGTCATGGGTCTTGCCAATATCGAAGCCATGGACGGTTATGTGCTTACCGACAAGCTGACGCCCAGGCAGTTCTCCGAGCTTGCCGATCTGGACTTTGAGGTGGCGAAAATACTCTACGCCGCCTATGCCGTAAGCGAGGAAAACTACGGCGAGGTGGTAAACGGTCTTGACGCTTACGGAGTACCCCTCATAGATATGTTTCTGTTCA
Organism: uncultured Clostridia bacterium; assembly: GCA_947089135.1. Classification (GTDB taxonomy): domain Bacteria; phylum Bacillota; class Clostridia; order Oscillospirales; family Ruminococcaceae; genus RGIG8773. Next base: position 184,647 of record CAMUJF010000001.1, on the reverse strand, counting down.
CCTACGACGAGGTGCAAAAGGGCTATGTTACCCTTGACGACGAGCTTATGGATACTCTTACCGAGCTTAACGACACCCTCACCGACGCGGTATTGCAGCTGAGAAGCGACAATTACAGCCGTATGCTGGTATACGTCAACCTGCCCGAAGAGGGTGAGGAGACCTTTGATTTTCTCGGAACGATACATGAGACAGCGGCAAAGTACTATCCCGAAAATGTTTATGTTGTGGGCAACTCCACCAGCGACTACGACCTGTCCACTTCATTTGTTAACGATAACCTCATAATCAGCATTCTGTCGGCTCTGTTTGTAATAATCATTCTGCTGTTTACATTTAAGTCGGCGGGACTTCCGGTGTTGCTCATTGCTGTAATTCAGGGAAGCATCTGGATAAACTTCTCGTTCCCATATCTGGAATCCACCAACCTGTTCTTCCTTAGCTATCTTATAGTAAACTCCATTCAGATGGGCGCGAACATTGACTACGCTATCGTTATATCAAGCCGCTATATGGAGCTTAAACAGGAAATGCCCATAAAGAAAGCCATTACCGAAACCCTTAATCAGGCGTTCCCGACCATTATCACATCGGGAGCTATACTTGCGGCCGCGGGTATACTGATAGGTCAGCTTTCCTCCGACGGTACTATATCGTCTATCGGCGTTTGTCTCGGACGTGGTACTATCATATCTATCGTGCTTGTTATGGGAATACTTCCGCAAATACTGCTTTTAGGCGATACTATTATTGAGCGTACTTCCTTTACTATTAAAAAATCGGAGCGCACCCGTCTTTCAAACAACCGCATGGTGGTAAGCGGACTTATCCACGGAAACATCAACGGCAGAGTAGAGGGCTACATAAAGGCTGTTATTGTAGGCGACGTTGACGCAAGAATAGAAAATCCCAAGGGAGAAGCCGTGCAAACGCTTGCGGACGAAACTTCCGACACTATGGACTTCTTCGAGGAAAAGGAGGCGGAAAAGCTTGAAACGGTTTAGTATTTTTAAAAGAACAATCGCATTTCTTGCCGCTGCAGGCCTCTGCCTTTCGGCAGCGGATATACCGTCGGTATTCAATGCGTATGCGGCGGAATCCTCCGCCGTCCTTGCGGCAAATTCCGAGGGGATTATTGAAATAGCTACAGCCGAGGAATTTGCAGCCTTTGCGGAAAGCTGCGTTCTTGACAGCAATTCCGTTGGAAAAAAGTATCTCCTTACCGCCGATATAAATGTAAGCGGTCATGTGACGGTACCCTCGTTCAGCGGCATTTTCGACGGCGGAGATCACACTGTAAGCGGTCTCAAACTGTACGGCAGCGGATCGGAGCAGGGTCTGTTCCGATATGTTGAAAAGAACGGCACAGTGAAGAACCTTACCGTTTCGGGAAGTATTTCTCCAAGCGGCAGCGGGGAAAAATGCGGCGGAGTCGCGGGAGTGAACCGCGGCAGAATAATAAACTGCAATTTCAACGGTGCGGTAAAGGGTAATTCCGGCTGCGGCGGCATTGCAGGCATGAACGAAACAAGCGGACTTATCGCGAACTGCGTATCGAGCGGAGCGGTACAGGCGCGTAATTTTTCGGGCGGTATCGCAGGGGAGAATTACGGGACCATACTCCATTGCACAAACAATATGTCGGTAAATACCAACGCCTACGACGAGCCTGTGGACTTGGAGAACCTCAACATTGACGAGCTGTACTCCCCCGAACAGGTCGCCGACATCACCGACGCGGGCGGCATTGCAGGGTATTCGGGCGGCTCGGTGCAGGGCAGCGTTAATTACGGAAATATCGGATACCCCCACGTGGGCTACAACATCGGCGGCATTATCGGCAGACAGGACGGCTACGTGAGCTGCTGCGAAAACTACGGTACTGTCAACGGAAGAAAGGATACTGCGGGTATCGTGGGTCAGGCTGAGCCGCACTTCTCCCTGCTGTTTTCGGAGAGGACTCTTTCAAAGCTCCGCACACAGCTTGAGGAGCTTAACTCCATAATCGACGGAACGGTAACGGACGCAGAGACACGTTCCGATATAATGTCCTCGGACAGAGAGGATATCCTTGACAAGCTGAGCGAGATAAGAACGGGTACGGACAGCTTTCTTGATGAAACGGACAGGATAGTGAACGCAAATATTGATTCGGTAAACGAGCTGAGTTCCAGAACCTCCGATCTTATAGATATGGCAGCTCCCGCAGCGGACAGCTTTACGGCGGCTTCGGATATGCTTACGGAGGCTCTTGACGATCTGGGCGAAGCGGTACAGCTTCTTGACGAGGCGGGAGATCATGCGGGAGAAGGACTCGACGTGCTTTTCCCCATACTCGACAGGCTTTCCGAGGTAACGGAAAATCTGACCGAAGCGGGAAATTCCGTTGACAGCGGACTTGAAGCTCTCCAGCGCGGACTGGGCGACGAGGAGACCATGAAAGCCGCCCTGAATAATCTTAGCCTTGATTTCCAAAGTCTGAGCGCGGCTCTGAATAATCTTTCAGTATCGGCTTCTTCGGCGGTAAGCGCGCTGGACAGCTACAAGGCGTCCCCCGAATATTCGGCGGCAAGGGACAATATCGAAAGCCAGCTTGAACGTCTTTCGGAGGTTTCCGGAAATTTTTCGGACAGTCTGAAAAATTCGGAAAGCTCATTCCGGGCTATTGCGGATCTGTTGGGATCGGGAATTTACGAACCGTCCGCATACACCTTTTATGTTCAGGACATACTCAACAACTTCTCAAACGGTTCGGTAAGCGATATATTTGAATGTATTTCCTCAATTACCTCTTCGGTTTCCGATATGGTCGGATCGCAGGCGGCAAAGGATCTGCGCGATACCCTTAAAGCTGTTTCGGGAAATGTTCCCGGCGAGCTTGACAATTTAGGCTCCGCGGGACAGAATATTTCAAACGACGCGGGAACTATTTCGGACAACACGGACATTACTTCGCTGTACGATTTTATACAGTACATAAGAGAAGCCAACAGCGAGCTTTCCGATTCCGCCGACCCGATAGGCGGCATGATAGACGCCGTTCGGGAATCCTCGGAATATTTTGACGAGGCGGGAGCTTCAGCCGTTGCGGCGGCGGCTTCAGCTGCGGACGCTGCTCAAAAGGCTTCGGAAGCCTCCGACAATGTTTCGGCAGGCTTCGAACAGATAACCGCTATCCTTGACTATTTTGCGGGAATGGACAAAATAACCTTTACCGGCGCGGACGACAGCTTTATAAGCTCCCGCGACAAGCTTTCGGGACTTACGGGAGACCTGCTCGATATATGCTCCGCGCTCAACGAAAACACGGACGGAACGGTCAGCGTTCTTGCGGAGGATTTCAGGAAAATAAACGACAAGGCCTCCGAGGTAAGGGATACTCTGCTTGACCTTGCGGACGAAATGTCCTCCGCCTCGGCTGATATTTCCGACTATACCGAGGACATTTCCTCAAAGGATACCGTGGGGCGTTCCGACGGAAAGATCGCCGACTGCGTTAATTACGGACAGATAAACGGAGACGTGAACGCAGGCGGTATAGCAGGCTCTATGGCAATAGAGTACGGCTTCGATCCCGAGGGAGATATCGAGACTGTGGGCGAACGCTCCCTTGATTTTATGTATCAGTCCAAAACCGTTGTAAGGGACTGCGTTAACTACGGAGAGATCATATCCAAGAAAAACTGCGCGGGAGGCATTGCGGGCTATATGAAAACAGGCTGCCTGATCGTTTGCGCGGGATTCGGGAACGTAAGCTCTACCGACGGCAGCTTTGCGGGCGGAGTCGCGGGACAGTCCGAAGCGGCGATATTCGGGTGCAGCGCAAAGTGTCGGGTCAACGGCGCGGCAAACGTAGGCGGTATTGCGGGCGAGGGAAATGACATTATGAACTGCCGCGGCTTTGCGGTTATCGAAAGCGGTGACGAGCGCATAGGCGCGATAGCCGGAAGCTGCTCCGGGGACTTTGAAAACAATGCTTTTATCGACAGCGGTATCGGCGGAGTGGACGGGATAAGCTACAGTGGAAAAGCTTATCCCGTGGACTATAACTATATGCTCAGGCTTGACAATGTTCCCGACGGGTTCGGAACCCTTACCCTGACCTTTATTGCCGAGGACGAAACAGTCGGCGAGCTGACCTGCGGATACGGCGAAAGCATACCCGAAAGCAAACTTCCGGAAATTCCTCCGAAAGAGGGCTGCTTTGCGGAGTGGGAGGATATCAGCCTTGAAAACGTAACTTTCGGAGCGGCGGTTCACGCGGTCTACAAGCCCTTTGTGACCTCATTGTCCTCCACGGAACTGCGAAAGAACGGACTTCCCATAATAATTGCCGAGGGAAGCTTTACCGACAGTGACAAGCTCACCGCCTTGTCAAACGGGGGATCAGGCTATGTTGACTCCGATATGTGGACGGTAACTGTTCCCGACGACGGCAGCACAGTGCATACGGTACGGTATCTTTCCGAAATACCTCCTAAAAAAGCGGTCGTTACCGTTACCGAAAACGGTGCTGCAAGAACGGTCAAAACGGAGACTGACGGAAGCTATCTTGTTTTTGAAGTCAGCGGAGGAAGCTTTGACTTGTCCGTTACGGAAAAACAGTTCCCTGTCTATATCGCTGCCGCTATCGCAGCAGCAGCAGCGGCGGCGGTTATTGCGGCTGCGGCTGCTGCCGTAAAAAGAAAGCATAAGAAAAAGTCCTGATATTTTGCATCAGATACGCAGAAATGCAGACGGCGGCGTCCCCGCGGAGACCCCGCCGTCTGCCGTTTTTTGTGAAAGGCAGTCATTCAAGTATGGGCTGGAGCTGAACCTTGTCAAGAGCCGCCTCAATTGCTTCGGGAAGCCTTTCAAAATCCGCCGAAAGGGATCTTGGCTTTGCCTCGTGATCGTCCTGCCCGAACGGAACAAAAAACACGCTCTTATAGTTAAGCAACGCTCCTAAATTTTTTGCAGTACCCGAAAGCCCGTCGTTTGTGGAGGGAGCGATAACAAGCGGATAAGAGTTCCTGATGTGGGATTTGGCAGCCATTGTCACGGGAGTGTCTATTATTCCAGCGGCAAGCTTTGCCATTGTATTTCCTGTGCAGGGGGCGATGACAAGAACGTCAAACATTTTCTTCGGACCTATAGGCTCCGCGTCCTCGATAGTCCTGATCACCTTTTTCTCCGTGACCTTTTCAAGATATGCAATGTGGTCGGTAGCTTTTCCGAAGCGGGTATCCAGCGACGCGGCGTTGAAGGACATCACCGCCGTAACGTCCGCTCCCTCGGCTATAAGTCGTTCAAGCTGAGCGAAAGCCTTTGAAAAGGTACAGAACGAACCGCACAGTGCAAAGCCGATTTTTTTTCCTTTGAGCTTATTGCCGTCCATCAGGTCCCCTCCTTTCGGTTTCCTTTTCAAGAAGTATATTTTTTATTGTTTCGGCAATTACTTCTCCCGAGGTCACGGGAGCTACCTTTCCCGGCAGCGACAGCAGCCATACGGTCTTTACGCCCAGCATTCCCGCGGTCTCGAAATCCACGCCGCCTGGCTTTGATGCAAGGTCTATCACCAGACAGCCGGGACGGATCGTTTTCAGACGTTTTTCGTCCAAAATGACTGCGGGAACTGTGTTGAAAATTATATCAAAGTTCCCCGGCAGACTGTTCATATCATTTATGGAAGCGGATTCGCAGCCGTAGACCCTTGCCCATGCAAGGTCGGAGCACTTACGCGCGGCAACGGTTATTTTGGTATGGAAGCCGCTCAGGGCGTCTATAAGGACTTTTGCTATACGACCCGCTCCGAGAATAAGTATCTTTCTTCCCGATAGGGTAGTGGCAAGCTCCTCCATGGCGACCTGTATAGCTCCCTCGGCTGTGGCGACGGCGTTAAGTACGGCGAATTCCTCCCGCGCGGCGTAGTCTATCACATCGGCTTTTCTGCTCTCGAATATCTTCCGCACTTCGGGAGTTATCATTCCCCCAAAAACAATACCTCCCTCTTTTACTGCGGGAGCAAGGCTTTCAAGGGAAATGCTTCTGCCCGAATAGGGCGTGCGGACGGTCACTCCGTCGGGAGACGCGGGCAGCGGCAGAATAAGGCAGTCCGCCCGTTCCTTTATATCGGATATCCTGTCGACGACCTGAACCTTTTCGGAAATTGAGACGTTTCCGTCAAAGCCCGCCGCATATACCCTGTTGTCCTCGGCAAGTCTTTCGGCAAGAGTTACAAAACGCAGGTCTCCCCCTGCGGCTAAAAATGTTCTGTTCATATGCAAACTTCCTTTCCCGCCCGCACCGCAAAGCCGCGCGGACAGATCAAAGATAAAAAAATAAATGGTTTATTCAGTTTCCCTTACATAATATGTTTGATAAGGGAAAATGGTACTTCCGCAAAAAGCCCCTCTGTACCGATAAGGTACAGAGGGGTCAGCGCGCATATATAGTATTATTTCCGCGTATCTGCCGTTCCGCATAAAATCATTGTTATTCTTTATATTTCCCCACCGTTTCGTCGCTCCAGACGTGGACTTCGATATACCTCTCGGGACCGTGTTTTCCGTCGTCGTTCCAGTCCTGCGGCAAGCCGTATTTTTCAATGACGGTCAGTATTTCGTCATAGGTATACAGCTTTTTGCGGTACTCCTTTCCGTCGTCTATACCGAACGTGGGCATTGAGTCGCCGTATGTAAAGGAAAGAGTAGACGTATCAAATTCTTCAACGGGAATTTTAACAAAGCCGCAGTTTTCAAACCATGTACTAAGCCACGGACTGTGCTCCACCACCATATAGTGAGGCGGAGTCCGTAAAATTTTACCGCCCTTTTTCAGAAATTCGGTACGCAGTATCTCCTCGCAGTTCCGCCTGTACTCAACATATTTGCCATGCCTTCCCGCGCTTTGGGAATCTGGCTTTTCGGCTTTTATTTTTTCAAGAACTGCTTTCGCCTCGCGGACAGGCAGCTCCGATAAATTTTGGAAAGGCGCGCCCGATTTGTCGTAATAGTGATACAGATACATTTTTACCTCGCTTATTTGTAAGAGCCTATTCAGTATCTTTTTATGTGCGGATTTTGGGTAAGATTTTGTCGATGACAAGGCAAAAATCCGCAGGCATACTCGCGTATGGCAAGGATTTTTAACGCAGTCAGCGGCAAAAGATTGTCGAAAAGACGTGCGTAAAAAGGTACTGAATAGGCTCTATAGCTTATGTTCCTCATAAAATTTTTTCAGCTCCGCTTTTCTGTCGTCGGGGAGCAGCTTTTTGGGTATTCCCTGCAAAGCGCCCTCCAACGCAAGCAGACGGTGTATGCACGCGGAGGGGTCAATGCTTTGTATTTTCAGCCAGGCATTTTCCGCACCAAGATTTTTCAAGTCCTCATATGTGAAAATATCAACGGTATTAAGCTGTTCCTCCACCTTGTTCCCTATGTTTGGTAATTTGCTTAATTCGCCCATTTTAACTGCCTCCATTTTTAATAAGCTTTTCTTCTGTACTGTCTGTAAACTGTCACTACAAAGACAAATGAAACGATCTGTGCAAGCATGATCCGCACGATCTGCATTTCGTCCGCTCCGCTGTCCGTCACAACATGAAGCATATTGGAAGCAACGGTATTGTTAAAGAAATGATCGGCAGCGCCTAGCCAAAGCGAACCCGTCATTTTGTAAAGCAGTCCCCATTTTATGCTCATTAGTCCCGAAAGGACGATGTAACCCGCCGCAAGCATAAACATTTGACCGAGCCCCATTTCTCCGCCGATAAAGCTCCTGACGGGCATAACAAAATGCCAGACTCCGAAAAGCAGCGCGGCTGCCAAATTGGCTTTCATAAAGGTGTATTTATCCGAGAGCACTTTGATAAAGAAGCCGCGGAACAGTCCCTCCTCCATCCAAACATTGATGATATTAAAAACAATGCAGAGCAGGAAAAAAAGTATTCCCGTATTTTTGACCGCCGCGCCTGTAAGCGAAAAGCCGCTTATGTAAAGCTCAATATGCGCCGCATTGCCCTGCGCGGATAAAAGAATTAATTCCGCACCGTAGGAAATAGCAAAGCATACCGCGCTCAACAGCAGTCCCAGCAAGATATTTTTCGCCAAGCCGCGTTTAATGAATCCGATATCGCTCCACTTCATGTTTGCGGCTTTCAGTACAGAAAACAGCAGAACGATCCCGGCAGCCTTGTGGATCAGGTTTTCACCTATCACTGTTTCATCGGTTCGGAGCGCAAAGTATTCGATAAATCTGACGCACATACAAACGGCGAACAGAATACAGCATAAAATAACGGGTTTGTTTTTGGCATATTTTTCCACTGGACTTTCCTCTCATATCTCGTTTCTCATTTACAAAGTGCAGTAACGCATGATACGTAACTCATTTATCAGCTTTCGTTATTCATGCTCCGCAATAAAAGCCGCCAGCTCAAGTGCAATATCAAAATGTACCGCGTCGTGCTGCGTACCCTTTATCTCGCCGCTTTTGTATCGCTTGTCCCATTCGGGAGCGTCCAGCAGGTCTGCACTTGTAAAAAATGTGTACAGCTCCAGACCTCTGAAATCGCACATCGCCTGCAAGCCCGCGCACTCCATTTCAACCGAAATGCAGCCGTCCGCCTTGTGCTTTTCAAAATTATTGACCGTCTCTCTGTAAAACGCGTCGGTAGTCCATGTCTTTCCCTTGACATATGGAATACCGTTTCTGCTCATAAATTCCGCGACAATATCCGCGTTTTTCACCGTGACATAATCGCTCGCCGCCATATAGTGATAGGACGTACCCTCGTCCCGGTATGCCTCGGTGGGTATCATTATTTTTCCGTGAGCTATCTCCTTGTCAAGACAGCCCGCGCCGCCGAACACAACATATTTTTTCGTTTTTATTACCGACAAGCTGTCCTCAACCGTACCCACGCAGGCAGACGCGCCTACATAGGTTTTATAGAAAGCAAATTTCTTTCCCTTATAGTCGATTTGATAAACAGGAGTATCTCCTGTTGCAAAGCGAAACGTACCGATTTGCTTACAGTCATAATTCTCCGTTACGAACTTTTCTATTTTCTCCGAAAACGTCAGAATACACGCGTCAACCTCGGGCGCGTTTTCGTTTATCCGCGGCTCGATTATCGCCTTGGATTTATCGTCAAACGCTTCTGTTATCATTTTGGTTCTCCTCTCGTTTGGGCGATAATATTCAGTCCTCGTCATTAAAAATTCTGTAGACCCTTTCACCGCCGTTATCTTCACATATTACAATTTGCGTATCATACAGCATCCCCGCCGGTACTGTAAGGAACACAAATTCATTTTCATTAGGAACTGCTGTGTAGCTGATAAGACAGTTCTGTTCAGAATATTTCTCAAAATATTCGTAATATTTTTTGTATTCCCTGTCGTATGGGTTATACGGGTCGATAGTTTCCGTTTGAAAAAGTCCGCCGTCCCAATCCCAACTTTCTTCGCGCATCTCATCGCCTGTGATGTCTTTGGCGGTGGACGCGGTTTTGCTCTCAACATCATAAACTACCATTGAAGTCGTTACTCCGTCAATTTGCCGCATATCGGTAATATATACCGTCCCGCCGTCCGCGGAAGCGAAATTGTGATAGCCTGTCATACCCCATTCACGCATTTGGTTGTATGTTATCCTGTCGGTAAGTCTGCGGTTTTCAATGTCGTACATAACCACGCCGAAGGAGCCGTCAATAATGGCTTTCCCCTCGCTGTAATAAAGTATATTGGGTACCTCCGAGCCAAACACCATGTCCTTAACGTCGCTTACGTCAATGGATTCCTCTGCTTTTCCGCAGGACGCAAAAAGAGAAATTACCGCCGCCGCTGCCAAAAAAAATTTAAAAAAGTTTTTCATAAAATTACCTCCCCAAAATGTTTTCATATATAATACACCTCGGGAGGGCAAAATTTTTCATTCCGTATCATTTCGGCACGCAGTACAAATTAGTCTCCCAAGCGGGGATATAAAGCTGATGCCTGACGTAAAATTTCAGTTCGGGATTAATGCTTTTTATCAGCAATGGCAGATCGAACATATCCTCGTTTCGGTGGTAGAGGGAGCAGAGTATTTTCGCGCCGCCCGCAATATGCCGCTTAGCTCCGAAGATAGCCTCCCGCTCGCCGCCCTCAACGTCAAGCTTTAATATTGTAACATTTTCGGGGACGGCTTCGTCCACCGCCAGCACGGGTATCTCCACGGACTTCCCCGAACCGTTAGCGCGGGACATTCTCCCCTCGTTTGCGGAAATTTTTACAGTACCGTTTTCACGTCCCGCCGCCGCGTTGAACAGGGTAATTTTATCGCTTTCGGGAAGGTTTTTCGTAAGCTTGCGGAAATTTTTCGGGTTAGGCTCAAAGGCATACAGGCGGCGGAAATTTTTCCCGCAGGATTCGCAGGCGGACATGAAGTCCAGCGCAGTATCGCCGTTGTACGCGCCCAAGTCCGCAAAGACTTCGTTGTCTCCAAGGGGGACAAGGCTGCCGTAAACCTCCTCTTTCGGAGAGGTACAGCGGTTAAGGTACTCGATTTTACCGCTTATTTTGAAATTGATAACGTCGGCGTAGGTCTGCCGCGATTTTTCGTCCGCAAGCATATCATAGACGTACTGGATTTTCTCCGCGTTTTTTTGACAGTACTCATATGTAAACAGACCCTTACCTGCCACGGGGACATCCGGCGCAAGCAGGGTGTGCCGCTTTGCAATTTCGTTGATACGGTCGTACAGACTTTGATACCCCGCCGCAAAAGCCAGTACTATAACAAAATCGTCAATGAGAGCCTCTATCTGGGACAGGGTATGCACAAGATGCCCCTGAAAGATGTGTCCGCGGACAAACTCGTCGCTGGCAAAAAAGCCCGCAAGAGGTATGCCGTACCGCTCGAAAACGGACATGATTTTCAAAGCCCCGTCCCCCATGCCGTAGATGAACACGGGGAGGTCGGTGTTTTTCAAATAGTCCCAACAGTCGGTTTTTTCGGTAATAAAATCAAGCATACGTTATTCCTCGTCGTGGTCGCATTCCATACGGTCGGGAGCTATCATATCCCTGCCGCGTGTGCGGTATTTGTCCCTCTGGATATCCACCTGATTTTCAAATATCTCCATGAATTCCCGCGGCTTCTTTATTGACATTACTTCCTTTACGGGGGTATCCGTGTCACGGCAGTTTATAATGACCGTACCGCAGCCGAACATTCTTTGTCCGAAAGGCAGCCGCAGGCTTTTGTCCACCACGCGGTAAAGTTCTATCTCGTCCTCGGTTATGGACAGAAAGCCTTTTCGCGTAATGAATTTTTTCCCGGTAAGGATATATCTTGTGAACGACAGGGGAAGCCCGAACAGGGTACGCTTTTTATCCGTCCAGAGCACTTCGTTTTCGTCTTTTACGTTATCCGAAAATTTTGCCATAATATCAGTTCCTTTCCTTAAATTTGTTTTCTTGCTTCGGTAATTTCAGTACGTCAGCTTTCGTAAATTCTGTTGAGCATTGTTTTGCGGTTTTTACGTTCGTACAGTCCTATCAGCACTACAGCAAGTATTCCGACAGGTGAAATTATAAGTCCCAAAGCAAGTCCCTTGGGGAAGAACTTCATTTCAACGGTATGAGTACCCTTGTTCACGGGTATGCCGATAAGCGCGTCGTTTGCCACCTTTACGGGTTCGACCTTTTCGCCGTCCACACGGACAGTCCAGCCGGGCTCCCATGAAATTGTGGTGAACAGTATACCATCCTCCTCGGCGGTTACTGTGCCTTTCAGGTGATCCTCTTTAAAGCTCTCTATTTCAAGAGGCTGACGTTTAAGCTCGTCAATGGCTTCACGGAACATTTCCTCATCAAGGTAGTAGAAATAGTTTTCCTTGAAGAGCACCTCGTTCTTTTTCTCGGTAATGGTGGTTATAAAGGAAAGCTCATCGCCCGCGTTAAAATGTCCCAAAGGCTGAATGCACATTTTGCCGCCCTCGTAGTAGTAGTCCACAAAATCCTTGTTGAGCCACAGGTTTACCTCACGCTCGTACTGGGAGGGGAAATACATATAGATCATGTCATCGGTGGGCGCTTCAAAAATGTACTCAATATGGGAGTTTTCCCCCTCTATCCTCGGAACATATTTGGTGTGTGTGCCGTAGGTGGTGGGTTTTGCGTTTTCGGGAACTACATCAAAGTCCTCAATCCGCTTGAAAAACTCCCGGTATTCGTCCGAAAGCAGCGCAGACAGCAGCTTGTTCTGATTTTCAAAGGGATTTTCCCATGAATCGAAGCTCAGGTCTTGTATGGACTCGTCCGCCATAAACGCCACGGGCAGGGCATAGGGATTTTCGTAAACATACATTATTTCCTTTTTGTCGCCGTTGGCAAGCACAAGGTTATCGTAGTGCTTGGATCTCTCCACCTCGGGCAGGGGAGTTGTGCCGTCCTCGGAGGGCTGGGGAGCGTTTCCCTTTTCCATAACATATTTTATGCCGAATATGGCGTCGGTAACATAGGTGGCGCCCTTGTACTTTATATAGTGTCCGCCGTAGGAGAAGCCTAAGTTCCGCAGGAACTGAATAGGCGCGGCGTTGAGGGTGGAGCTTGAATGGGAAAGACCGAAAGAGCCAAAAGCCATGGGGTCGTTAACGGTGCGGTGGAAATTCTTTTCTATCCTGTAGACGGGACTGTCGTCCATGTCGTATATTTTTTCGACGGTGTTCCGTCCGAGGGTGATATATCTGTTGTAGGAGCTGTATTTGGAGTACACTACGTCCTTGTCTATGCTGTACATGGTGTAGGTAGCCGTTACAGCCATTTCAACTATAACAATGACAGCTATCGCAATGGGAACAGGTTTTACCCTGTAGTGCTTTTTCCACAGGTAAAGCATAAGAGCGTAAAGTCCCGCCATAAGAACAGTAAACCAGACCGCCGCAAGAATATTCATTTTTTCAATGTCCTTGCCGTTTGCGGAGACAATAGGATTCTGCTTGTCCAGATAAAAGACGTATGCCGTGAGCAGGAAGAACACTCCGCCTATTTCCTTGAAGCTTATGCCCTCGATGCGCTCGAAAGCCTGCGCCGCCATGATAAGCATGAGGAAACTGATAGTAAATGAGTACCTGTAGGGCAGCCAGTTGGGCACCTGAAAGCCGTGCCATACCAGATCGACGGTGGACATATACATAGACAGTATCACCGACAAAGTGAGAAGTCCGAAGCCTATCTTTTGCCGCAGCTTGATGTTGGAATTGAAAAAGTACAGCGGGATAAGCAGAATGGTAATCACTCCGCAGTAAATAACAGGCGACCCCTCGGGACGGCAGGTGTCGTAAACGTTTGGAAGAATGTTTACGAAGAAGTCCGCAAAATCAAACTGGGTCTTAAGCTCGTAGCTTGGATCGGTAAACTCAAATTTGCCAAGGCTCAGGCTGTGATAGAGAGGTATGAGCAGCCATGCGGCGCAGACAGCGGCTATAATTCCGCCGACAGCGAATTTAACTCCCGCTGAAAGCATATGCTTAAAATGGAACGGCATGGTTTCCTTTGAGATACAGAAGTAGTAAGCTATAAAGTACAGACAGCAGAAAATGGCTATCATCCAGCCGATATAGAAGTTAGCGATAAACATAAGCGCAAGAGGTATTATGAACAGCAGCCATTCTCCCTTGTCGATGAGCCGTTCTATGCCGAGGATTATTATAGGCAGATAAATAAGACCGTCCAGCCACATGGGGTCCATAAGCTGTACTATCATATAGGACATAAGGCTGTACAGTATCGAGAAAATGAGCGCGGTATAGGGCGCGGAATCTTTGGACTTCCGCAGGTACATACAGAATGTCACCGAAGCTGCTCCCACCTTTAGCATCTGCATAATGAGCAGCGATGTGGTCATTATGGAGCGTGGCAGGAGCATTACCACAAGGGTAAAGGGACTCGCCAGATAATAGGCGAAGATGCCCATTGTTTCGCCCGTAAGGTTGCGGCTCCAGCTGTTCACTAAGCTGCCGTTGCCCCAGAAAGCGTCCCGCAGGTTTTCGTAGTAGTAAACGTACTGACCGCTCAGGTCGAGCACAAGCACCGATTCGTCCCCGAAAGGATATATCCCGAAAATAAAGTAGGATATCAGCAATACGATCATGGGGATAAAAAACGCAAATAGATATATGCCCTTGTTTATAAGCATATTTTTAAAGCTGAATTTCAGCGATATCTGTGGATTTTTCAAAGCGAACCTCCGTTCCGAAATTTTTAAATATAACCATTTTCCGTTTATAGTAATTCGATAAATTAACACCGTATGTTAGGCAGCGAAGCTGACGATTCAAAAAAGTTCGCCAGCCTTTCAAGGCTGCGAGTTTCCAAAGGGCAGAGCCCTTTGGTCGCGCTTCGCAAAGCGCGAAATTCTCTATCGTTCAAGAGCTCCGCAAAGGGGTGAATTGAAAACATCACTGTGTGATGTTTTCAAGAGGGGAACGCCCTGCGATAGAGGGCGTTCCCCTAATCCTCAAAGTTAATTTTAAGATTTGCTATAGGGAAAATGTAATTTATATACTTTTATTATAAATGCTTTTACGCCTCTTTACAATAGATTTTGCAATTTTTATGAAAAAATATGAAAAAATACGTGTTTCCCTCTTGTTAAACCAAAATTAATGTGTTATAATATTTGAAACAGAACATTTGTTGTACTGATTTCCCAAAAATTAACAGGAGGCTTTTATATGCACCTTTTTGAAAAAACGGTAAGCTCCGAGCTTATTTTCGACGGAAAGATAATCACCGTAAAAAAAGACCGCGCCGAGCTTGAAAACGGCGAAGTCGTTACGCGCGAGTTGGTTGTGCACCCCGGCGGAGTATGCATTGTCCCCGTTACGGAGGATGGCGAGATACTCATGGTGAAGCAGTTCAGATATCCTTTTCAGGAGGCGCTCACCGAGCTTCCCGCGGGAAAGCTGGAGTTCGGCGAGGATCACCGGGAGGCAGGTCTCAGAGAGCTCCGTGAGGAAACAGGCATGGTATGTGAAAAATTCGAGTATCTTGGAGTGTGCTATCCCTCCGTTGCGTATCTTACCGAAAAGATCCATATGTACCTTGCAACGGGTCTGTCTTATGAAAAGCAGTCCCTTGACGAGGACGAATTTCTCGACGTTGTCAAGGTGAAGCTTGAGGACGCCGTACAAATGGTAATGGACGGCAAGCTGCCCGACGCAAAGACCCAGTGCGCCGTACTTAAAGCGGCAAGACTGCTGGGAAAGTAAAAGGCAGAAAAAACTTTACCCAATCCGCAAGCGGATCGGGTAAAGTCAAATTTAAATACTGCGCCGATTCAAGAGATGTTATATGCCCGCGGGGGCTTCCCCGCTCAGAAGCCTGCTTCTTCCGCCTCGGCTTCAGCCTGCATCTGCTCTATGTGGCGGGTGTAAGCCTCGAGGATCTGATCCTCAACAAGCTTGCGCGCCTCGGGGGAGATAGGGTGAACGATATCTCTGAAAATTCCGCTCTCGTCTTTTCTGCTGGGCATTGCCACAAACAGTCTTTCGTCGCCCTGAACGACCTTTATGTCGTGTACGGCGAGCATATTGTCGATAGTGATCGAGATGACCGCCCTGAGTCTTCCCTCAGGTATAATTTTCCTGATCTTAATGTCTGTGATGTTCATTAGAAACGTCCTCCTTAGTAATTGACATTTGCGGTATACTTTACTACAAACATATTATTAAACATTATATGGTAAAATATTCAGTATGAAAAATAAAAATTTGCCGATAATATGTATGCCGCTATCCTATAGTATAGCAGATTATTTTTAAAATTCTTTAACTATTTCTGAAACAAAAATATGCGGGGTGTATCTTTTGGATAAACAAATTTTAAACAACAGCCGACATATCCATTTTATAGGTATAGGAGGCAGCGGTATGTATCCCCTTGCGCAGATACTTCATGCAAAGGGGTACTTCCTCACAGGCTCGGACAACAACGAGACCGAAACGCTTCGGGCTGTCCGCGAAATGGGTATCCCGGTGTACCTCGGTCAGCGGGCGGAAAATATCGGGGACGCAGACCTTATCGTCCATACGGCGGCAATTTTGCCCGACAACCCGGAGCTTATCGCAGCTAAAAGAAGCGGCGCGGAGGTATGGGAAAGAAGCCAGCTTCTGGGAGTCCTGACGGAGCAGTTCGGCAATACGGTAAATGTAAGCGGAACTCACGGCAAGACCACCGTTACAGCCATGATAACCCAGATACTGGTAATGCAGGGGCTTGACATCAGCGCGGTGATAGGAGGGAAGCTCCCTCTTATCCACGGCAGCGGCATCGCGGGAAAAAGCGATATCATGGTATGCGAAGCCTGCGAGTTTCAGGATCATTTTCTCAATCTTAAGACCTCGGCGGCTGTGGTGCTGAACATAGACGAGGATCACCTTGACTACTTCAAAAATCTTGACAATATTATAAAGTCCTTCCGCAGATTCTGCGAAAACGCGTCCGACGCCGTAATTGTCAACGGGGACGATGAAAATTCCATGAAAGCTGTTACAGGACTTGACAAAAATAAAATAATCACCTTCGGCAGGTCGGAAAGCAATAACTGGTATCCTGCCAATATCTGCCGCAAAAGCGGTATGGAGACCTCCTTTGACATTATGCATAATGGAAAGCTTTTTTGCAGTACCGTACTGCATATCCCCGGCGAGCATAATATCGTGAATGCTGTTGCCGCCGCTGCCGCGGCGGACTATGCGGGAGCTTCTGCCGAGTGGATAGCAAAGGGTCTGGAAAGCTTCCGCGGCGCGGGCAGACGGTTTGAAAAGTACGGCGAAGCGGGGGGCATAACGGTAGTGGACGATTACGCCCATCACCCCGCGGAAATTGCCGCGACTTTGACTTCGGCGGTAAACCTTGGTTTCCAAAAGGTGTGGGCGGTACATCAGCCTTTTACCTTTTCAAGAACGGAACTTCTGCTTGACGACTTTGCAAAGGCGCTCTCCATTGCGGATAAGGTCGTGCTCACATCTATAATGGGCGGCAGGGAAGTCAATACGACAGGAATAACCTCTTCGGCTCTGGCAGCGAAGATCGACGGCGCGGTCTGCTTCGACAAGGAGCACGACGAAAGCATTGAGCTTGTTTCAAGGTACGTTTCCGAAAACGCGGAGGAGGGCGACCTGATAGTCACTCTCGGCTGCGGGGACGTTAACAAGGCTGCAAGAAGAATACTGGAATTACTGAACGAAAAATATTCCCGGTAAGAAAGCAGGGAAAACATTCAGCGAAAGGATGGGTTCAAATGAACGACAAGGAAAAACGCGTCTTCGATTATGTCAAGGAGCGAATGGAGGACGGCTTTGCTCCGTCCATACGGGAGATATGCGCGGCTTTGGGGATACGTTCCACATCAACGGCGGCAAGATATGTCAATACCCTTGTAGCCGAGGGATACCTCGAAAAGGTGGACGGCTGCAACCGAGCCATAAAGATAGCGGGAAAGGGCGCGGTAAAGATACCTCTGGTGGGTACAATCACAGCAGGTCAGCCTATCACTGCGGTGGAGGATATTACGGACTACATCAATTTCCACGAGCAGAAAAACTATACCGGAGAGCTTTTCGCACTTAAAGTCCGCGGCGAAAGCATGATAAACGCCGCTATTCTTGACGGTGACATCGTTGTGGTGGAGAAATGCTCCACAGCGGAAAACGGCGATATTGTCGCGGCAATGGTAAACGGAGGAGAAGCTACCGTCAAGACCTTTTACAAGGAAAACGGACACTACCGTCTCCAGCCCGAAAACGACACTATGGATCCTATTATCGTGGACGAGTGCGAGATAATCGGAAAGATCGCTGCGGTAATACGCTATCTTTAATTTTTTTAATATTTTGAAAATCGGAGAAAAAATGATATGAACTATTACGGACAGCCCGGAGGACAGCCGAATTGGCAGCCGGGCGGGCAAAATAACGAGCCGCTTCCTCCGCAGATGTACTATCCCTACGGAGACAGCGCCGCTCCCGATGAGAAAAAGGAAATACGCCGCACATTTAATTCGGTCGGCGTGGCTTTGTTGGTGCTGTACATACTTATAATCGTTCTTTGCCGCGCCGCTTACACTTATTTTTCTCCAGACATTGAATACAATGTGTACGGGCAGATAGTTTACAATTTTGCGGATACCGTCATATGCTTTTGTTTTCCCGCTGTAATCGCCATTATCGTTTTTGCGGGATACTGCGCTGCGGAGCGCTATAATCCAAAAGAGCTTTTCAAAACAAAAAATCTTAAATGCGGACAGATACTGAAATACGTAATGATAGTGCTTTTTCTTCAGCAGGTCTCAACGATCCTTACCGTTATAATGTCAAGCGGACTTTATTCTTTGGGACTCGAGGTTCCGATGGGAAACTACGTACTGGATCATAAGCCGTCCGTTTACGCGGCGGACATTATCGCGGCTGTAATACTCGCCCCCATCGGGGAGGAGCTTGTCTACAGGGGTATTGTTCTGCGGTGTACCGCAAAAATAAGCCAGCGGTTTGCTATATTCTTTTCGGCGTTTATCTTCGGTATTATGCACGGAAACCCTTACCAGTTCGTCCTGGGATTTCTGCTTGGCGTACCTATGGCTATAATAACGATAAAGACAGGTTCGCTTATCCCGTCGATAATATGCCATATGGCAGCCAATTTTGTTGCGACAGTTCCGAGCGTCGCGGGGTATTTTAACGAGGACTCCTCACTTGTAGCGAGCGTGATAATTTTGCCTGTTCTGCTTATCGCGGGACTGGCAGTGTTTGTTTACGAGGCTGCTTCGGGAGGCTTAAGGCTTCCGCCCTATACGGAGTACCATAAAAAGCGCACGCTGCCGATTCTTATAACGTCCTGGAGCATGATCGCCGTAACGGTTTTTTACGTTTACGATCTGATAACAAGCATACAGCCTATCGCGGAGCTTCCCGAAATGATCGAACAGACCGCGCGGCTTATTCTGAGGAGTTAGCGTATGGAAAGCAAAAAATTTTTCGCCATAATATCACGTTTGAAATACATAAACCGTTGGGGACTTATGCGTAACGCCGTTCCCGAAAACGTCAGCGAGCACAGTCTGGAGACTGCGTTCATAGCCCACGTGCTTGCGCTGTACCGGAACGTCCGCTTCGGCGGGAACGTAAATCCCGAAAGAGCCGCGCTTCTGGCTATGTATCACGACGTTACCGAAATAATCACCGGAGACCTGCCCACGCCCGTAAAGTACTACAGCGAGGAGATAAAGCGGCAGTACGGCATAGTGGAGGAGATAGCGGGGGAGAAGATAGTAGGCTATCTGCCCGACGACCTTAGGGATTATTACCGTCCCCTTATGGGGAAGACCGATGAGGAAAAGGAGCTTTGGCGGCTTGTCAAGGCTGCGGACAAGCTGTCCGCTCTCATCAAGTGCATCGAGGAGCGGAACATGGGAAACCTTGACTTTGCCAATGCCGAGCAGAGCACCCTGAAAGCTATCCATGACATGGAGCTTCCCGAGGCGGAGGAATTCATAAAAGAGTTCCTGCCCTCCTACGGGCTTACTCTCGACGCGCAGATATAATGCACATACCATATATAAAAATAAAGCGTCCGGCGGGGATATTTTTCTCCGCCGGACGTTTTGGCTATGAGCTTTCCTTTTCCGCAAGCTTCCACGGGATAGTTTCGGAGATTGCCTTTCTGCCTTTGAGGATATCCACCAGCTTTTGGGCAGCGATAGAGCCTATGTTCATATCGTCATAGGAAAGGGAGGTTATCTTGACAGGGGACATTTCGCTCAGGCTGCTGTTGTCAAAGCTTACTACCGCAACGTCCTCGGGAACTTTCTTGCCGCAGGCTGTAAGATATTTTATAAGCATATAAGCGATCTCGTCGTTATAGCACACAACAGCGTTTGCGTCGCCGATAGACGAAAGGATATTTCCCGGTTCGTCGAATATCCTGTCCTTTGTTTCCGTTGTGTACCATATGGTCTTGCTGTCTGAAACATAGATGCCGTTGTCGAACATAGCGGAAATATAACCCGCGTAACGCTCGTGTCCCTGAATATCGTCTGCTTTGAAAATCGACGCGATGTTCCGTCTACCCTTGCTCAGAAGATAGGTGACAAGTTCGTACCCGCCCCTGCGGTTGTCAGCGCATACATACAGCGGACCTGTGAGTCCCGGATAGACGCTGTTAAAAAATACTATGGGTACTCCGCGCCTGATAAGCTTTTCGTAAAGGTCTGTATTGGGATTTGGAAGAGCCGTTTTCGTACCCTCCACAAGTATGCCCGCGACCGGGTCGTTAAGGATATCCTCAAGTATCCTCCGTTCGCTGCATATACGGTTTCCCGTGGCGGAAAGAATGACGGAGAAGTTGTTTTTCGACAGCACCTCCTCAACGCCTCTGAGCTGTCCCGGAAAGATGTATTCGTCAATATAAGTGGCGATCACAGATACTTTTCCGCTGTTCGCGGCGGGATTGTTTATTTTTACCACAGAACCGCTGCCCTGTTTTTTTTCGATAATGTCTTTTTCTTCAAGAACGGACAGCGCTTTTCTCACGGTCTGTCTGCTTACGCTGTACATTTGCGTGAGCTTTTCTTCCGTGGGGAGAAAAGCTCCGCCCGCAAACTGACCCTCTCTGATCTTTTCGGAAAGCGATCTTGCCACAAACTCATATTTTTTCAACTGTTTCTGCCTCCGAACAATACAAATTTTCTGTTAAATATAATACAACTTACGGAACAATTTGTCAAGCGTGTTAACCGCATTTGAAACTTGTATTACACAAAAGCCAAAATATTTGTAAATAGTGCATAAAATATTTTAATAAGCAATGTGTAATTTGTGTATTGCAATTACAATATCCTTATGATAAAATAATACCAGGCAATAAAGGTAAAATTAACGCAAAAATTTGTATTTGATTTAAAAATTTGTATTTAATTTGCCGATTGTAAAACATAAGAAAATGCAAAACAAAAATCCCCATTCAATTTTTGGGAGGACTAATGGCCAATGTCATGAAAATTAAAAAAATCTCGAAACAGCTATAAGCTTGACTACCGCAGCCTCTATGTTCAGCTCCTGCGGCGCAAAGCCATCTGCTGACGGCGGAATCCCGTCGGACGGCAATACACCCGCGGTAAGCGGCGAGCTCATCAAGGTATCAATAACCACCCCAACGAGTCCGGATACCGTACCGCAAACGATAAGAATATGAAAGATACCTTTACCGAGGCTAACGGATATAATACTAATCCCTCATTGAATTATAGACAATCTCTCGGCACAAAACCGCATATATCAAAGCTTTTGTGCCGATTTCTTGTCAATAATTCTAATGGGGATTAGTATAAAGCGTCTTTCGCATACGGTCTTAAGAATGACGAACAGATACACCTTGTGATGACAAAAAATTCTGCGAAAAAGACAAGTTAGGCAGCGTTTCGGAAGTTTCCGAGGAGGTCTAATATAAACAAAATAAATATTTCTGAAAGGAATGAACTGTAAATGAACAAGATATACTTCATAACAGGCAGCCAGGATCTTTACGGCGAGGAGACTCTCAGGCAGGCGGCTTCCGACAGCAAGGAAATGGCGGCTTTTCTGAGCGAAAAGCTCAGCGGTATCGCGGAGGTGTGCTTTGAGCCCGTTGTCACCACAGCCGCGGAGGCTGAACGGGTATGCGTAAAAGCGTCCGCTGATGAGAACTGTATCGGCGTTATCATGTGGATGCACACGTTTTCCCCTGCAAAAATGTGGATACGCGCTTTGCAGGCGCTGAAAAAGCCTATGCTGCACCTCCACACCCAGTACAATGAAAAGCTGCCCTATGACAGCATTGATATGGATTTTATGAATCTGAACCAGTCCGCTCACGGCGACCGCGAGTTCGGTTTTATCTGCACAAGGCTCGGAGTAAAGCGAGAAGTGGTTGCAGGGTACTATAAACATGAGGATGTTATCGCGAGGATTTGCAGCTTTGCACGGGCTGCCGCCGCCGTTAATTTCGGCAAAACCATGAAAGTCGCAATGCTCGGAAACAATATGCGGGACGTTGCCGTTACCGACGGCGACCGCGTTGAAAGCGAAATACGCTACGGCTGGAACGTAAATTATTACGGTATCGGCGACGTGGTTTTCATAGCCGAGAAGCTTACCGACAGCGAGATAGACGCGAAGCTTGCGGAGTACAGTGAAAAATACACTATGGCGACTGACGACGCTGCCGCCGTAAGGGAGCAGGCTAAGTATGAAGCCGCTCTTGAAAAATTCATCAGACAGGAGAATATAAGTGCGTTTACCGATACATTCCAGGATCTGCACGGCTTGAAGCAGCTCCCCGGAATAGCGGCGCAGAATCTTATGGCAAAGGGTATCGGCTTCGGTCCCGAGGGAGACTACAAGACCGCGGCTCTCGGCGCAGTGCTTTTCAAAATGGCTGAGGGCAGAAAGGGCGCGACAGGCTTTATGGAGGACTACACCTACGACCTGACCGCAGGGGACGAATTAGAGCTTGCGGCGCATATGCTGGAGGTTTCCCCCATGTTCGCCGCCTCAAAGCCCGAAATTCAGGTGCACCCTCTGGGCATAGGCGGCAAGGAGCCTCCCGCAAGGCTTGTTTTCGACGGTGTTTCGGGCGAGGGAATAGCGGTCTCGATGATAGACATGGGCGACCGTTTCCGTCTGGTATGCGCGGATATCACCCTTGTGAAGCAGCCTAAGCCTATGCCTGAGCTTCCCGTTGCAAGACTTATGTGGAAGCTTAAGCCCGATTTCGCAACAGGCGCGGCGGCTTGGATATACGCGGGGGGAGCTCACCACGCGGTAGTCTCTACGGCTCTTACAAAGGACGATATCCGTCTTTTCGCTAAAATGACCGACACGGAGCTTGTTATAATTGACGACAAGACCGAAATAAACGCTTTCGAGCAGCAGCTTGCAATGCTTGACGCTCTGGCGAAATTAAAAAAATAGCTGACAGTTATTTTTTGAAACGGAGGACAGAATGCTTGAAAAAATTTTCGTGAAAATACGTCCGGCTGCGGAAAGCGATTTTTGCATACTTTGCGAAAATGATAAACACGTTTCCTCTGAAATGCTGAAAAAGAAGCTCCGCGACGGGAATATCCTTATCGCGGAGGTCGGTGAAGAATTTGCAGGCTGGCTTAGGTACAGCTTCTTTTGGGACGAAATACCGTTTATGAATATGCTTTTTGTCCTTGAAAAATTTCGGGGTAAAGGCATAGGCGGCGAACTTGTCCGTGAGTGGGAAAGTCTGATGTTCGGGCAGGGGTATAAAACTCTGCTGACGTCAACGCAGGCGGACGAGTGCGCGCAGCATTTTTACCGAAAGCTTGGCTACAGGGATCTGGGAGGCTTTTTCCCGTTCGTGGAGGAGTACGAAATGATTCTCGGAAAACGTCTGCAATGATATACTGCCCGCTATTTCAAACAATACAATTGTTTGAAATGCCGCCATTGGCGGCTTGCAAAGCTTTTAGCTTTGCGCGGGCAGTATGAACGGCGGCTCTACAGCGGCTTTGCCGCCGACCGGCAATTTTATTGCCGGTATTGCAAAATTGTAAATTTTGCAATAGAGCCTAGTATAAATTTCGCGCTCTGTCCTCCGATATCCGATTTTTAATAAAGGAGCAATATTATGACCGTACAGGAAAAGATCAAACAGGGTAAAACCTATCTCGGAATTGAATTCGGTTCAACAAGGATCAAGGCGGTGCTGACAGACGATACGTACGCGCCTATAGCGTCAGGCAGTCATGAGTGGGAGAACCGCTACGAAAACGGCGTGTGGACGTACTCCATTGAGGATATAACCGATGGGCTGCAAAGCTGTTATTCAAGCCTTGCGAAAAACGTAAAGGAGCAGTACGGCATTGTCCCCGAAACCTACGGCGCAATGGGCATATCGGGCATGATGCACGGCTACATGGCTTTCGATAAGGAAGATAAGCTTCTCGTTCCGTTCAGGACATGGAGGAATACCATTACAGAACAGGCGGCGGCGGAGCTTTCCGAGGCTTTTAAGTTCAATATCCCACAGCGGTGGAGCATAGCTCACCTTTATCAGGCGGTACTGAACGGTGAGGAGCACGTACCGCAAATCGCCCATATAAACACACTTGCGGGATATATCCACTATCTGCTTACGGGAGGACGGTGCGTAGGCGTTGGTGAGGCTTCGGGAATATTCCCCATTGAAAACGGTACTTATAACGAATCGTACATAGAAAAGCTTTCCGCGCTTTTAAAGGAAAAGAATTTTCACGGTGATATCAGGGAGATACTCCCGAAAGTACTGAGCGCGGGAGAGGGAAACGCTGTGCTTACCGAAAGCGGCGCGAAGCTTCTTGACCCGACGGGTACTCTGAAAGCGGGAGTAAAGCTTTGTCCTCCGGAGGGAGACGCGGGAACGGGAATGGCTGCCACAAACAGCGTACTTCCCAAAACAGGAAACGTTTCGGCGGGAACCTCTATCTTTGCAATGCTGGTGCTGGAAAAGCCTCTTTCGGGGTACTATCCGGAGATAGACGTTGTTACCACGCCCGACGGTTCGCCGGTTGCCATGGTGCACTGCAACAACTGCTGCTCCGAGCTTGACGCGTGGATAAATGTTTTTGAGGAATTTTCCGTGCTGTCGGGAAATAAGATGAGCAAGTCCGACCTGTATGAAAAGCTGTACAAAAACGCTCTTAACGGAGACCCCGACTGCGGCGGCACAGTCGCCTATAACTTTCTTTCGGGCGAACCCGTAGCGGGAGCGGAAAACGGCAGACCCATGTATTTCAGGACTCCCGACGGAAAGTTCGGTCTTGCGAATTTCTTCCGCGCGCAGCTTTATTCCTCAATGGCTGCTTTAAAATTGGGAATGGATATACTCTTTGAGAATGAAAAGGTGTCCGTTGAAAAAATAACGGGACACGGCGGACTTTTCAAGGTGCAGGGCGTTGCGCAGCAGTTTTTGGCGGACGGTCTGGGCAGCGCGGTGTCCGTGATGAAAACGGCGGGCGAGGGCGGCGCATGGGGCATGGCTCTGCTTGCGGCGTATTCCGCAGCGGGAAAAGGCAAGTCCCTGCCCGAATTTCTTGAAACTGAAGTGTTTTCGTCAATGGAGTCCGTTACCTTACAACCCGATGAAAAGGGCGCAGCGGGATTTGCCGCGTTTATTAAAAATTATAAAAAGGGTCTTGCGGCAGAGTACGCCGCTGCCCAAAATGCGGCAAAATAACATGAAAGGAGCGGCGCATAATGCTTGAAAAATTAAAACAGGAAGTGCTGGAGGCTAACCTCCTGCTTCCCAAATACGGACTTATAACATTTACCTGGGGAAACGTTTCGGGTATCGACAGGGAGAGCGGCATGATAGTTATAAAGCCCTCTGGAGTTCCATACGAGGGCATGACAGCCGAGGACATGGTAGTCGTTGAGCTTGACACGGGAAAAGTCGCGGAGGGCAAGTGGAAACCCTCCAGCGATACCCCCACGCACCTTGAGCTTTACCGAGCTTTTCCCGAAGCAGGCGGAGTGGTTCATACACACAGCCGCTGGGCGACCTCCTTTGCTCAGGCGGGAATGGGTATAGTCCCCATGGGAACGACTCAGGGAGACTATTTCTACGGCGAGATACCCTGCACAAGGGCAATGACTCCCGAAGAAATAGCGGGAGAATACGAAAAGGAGACCGGAACGGTCATCATTGAGACCTTTAAGGACATCGACCCTATGTCCGTACCCGCGGTTCTTGTAAAGAGCCACGGACCGTTCACATGGGGCAAGGATCCCCATGAGGCGGTGCATAATTCCGTTGTGCTCGAAGAGGTGGCGTTCATGAACTATCATGCAATGTCAATGAACCCCTCCGCGGGACGTATGCAGCAGGAGCTTCTTGACAAGCACTACCTCAGAAAGCACGGCAAGAACGCATACTACGGTCAGGGCTGACAGCAGAGCGCACAATACAGAGGCGTATGACAATTTGTATAAAAAAAAAATAATAACGTACGGCAGACCGTTTTTGAGCAGTCTGCCGTATGTTTTGCAGCGTCTGAATCAGGCTCGCTTATCTTACCTCGGTCAATACGAATATCTCGTATATCGCCTTTATTGCCGCTTCAAAGTCCTCGTCGCTTACGCCGATGATTATGTTAAGCTCCGACGAGCCCTGATCGATCATCTTTACGTTTATCTTTGCGTGGGCAAGAGCAGAGAATATCCGTCCCGCAGTACCCCGCGCTTTTCTCATGCCCCGTCCCACTACAGCGATAAGGGACAGATTATCCTCCACCTCCAAGTGATCGGGGTGAACACGGAAGTTTATCTCGTCCAGTACCTGCTGCTGTACTGGCTTGAGGGCGTCGGTTCCCACGATAACGCTCATTGTGTCTATGCCGGAGGGCATATGCTCAAAGTTCAGACCGTTCTTTTCAAGAGCGCGGAGCACGTTCCTGCCGAAGCCCAGTTCGCTGTTCATCATGTCCTTTTCGATATTTATTGCGGAAAGACCTTTCTTTCCCGCAATTCCCGTGATAACATATTTGCTTGCCTCGGAGGACTCCGCCACGATCATCGTTCCCTTGTCCTCGGGACGGTTGGTGTTGCGGATATTGATAGGTATTCCGGCAGTGCGTACGGGGAAGATAGCGTCCTCGTGAAGAACGCCCGCGCCCATATAGGAAAGCTCCCGAAGCTCACGGTAGGTTATGGTGGTTATGGGAGCGGGATCGTCAACTATTCTCGGGTCGCAGATAAGGAAGCCGGAAACGTCAGTCCAGTTTTCATAAATTTCAGCCTTGACAGCCCGCGCAACAATAGAGCCTGTAACGTCCGAGCCGCCGCGGGAGAACGTTCGTATAGTATCGTTGGGCATAGAGCCGTAAAATCCGGGGATCACGGCGTGTTCGCATTTTTCGAGACGGGGACGAAGCAGGGATATAGTTTTGTCCAGATCGAAAACACCGTTTTCGCCGAACTTCACGTATCCCGCGGGATCAATAAATTCAAAGTCTAAGAAAGCCGCAAGCACCTTGCTGTTCAGGTACTCGCCTCTTGAAGCGGCGTAGTCGCGTCCTGCCATGTGAGCAAACGCGCTTTTGATACGCTCAAATTCTCCGGCAAGGGAGATATCCAGACCAAGCTCGGAAATAATTTCGTTGTAACGGTTTTCTATTGCGGAAAAGTCTTCCGTAAAATCCTCACCCTTTGCAGCCTTGTCATAGCAGGCGTAAAGCATATCGGTTATCTTGATATCCTCTTTAAAGCGTTTTCCGGGAGCGGAAGCGACAACGAAGCGTCTGTCGGGATCGGCAAGAACTATATCGGCGGCTTTTCTGAACTGTCCCGCGTCAGCGAGGGAGCTGCCTCCGAACTTGACTACTTTGATATTATTCATATGGAAATGTTCCTTTCGTGTTTCATATAGATTCAACATTATACTATTATATATAAATTTTGGAAAATAATCAATAGGAATATAAAACAAAAAATCAGCGCAAATTTGTGTCCGTTTGTGGAAAACGACTGTGTTTTCCTCGCGGACAAGCAACGGCAGTACGGGATCGATTTTGAAAATAAATTGTTGTCTGGCTGGTCGAGCTGAGCACAGCTCGCGAGGGTCGAGGGGGCAGCGCCCCATCGTCGCTCCCCGCAGGGAGCGAAATCCTTTTCGTTCGGAACGGAGAGGGTGGTGAGAAATGGCGATAGCCATTTCGAGGAGGGGCGAACACGACCGCCCCTCCTTTGTTATGTGCGCGGCAAAACAAATCTTCAAAACGTCACAGTGTGACGTTTTGAACGGAACAACCAATAGCTGTATTGAAAACAGTCCACAGGACTGTTTTCAAGGATTGCTTTGCTTTATATAGGTAAAAATGGGGAGCGGTCGTGTCCGCTCCCCCTCGGAGCACTCGCGAAGCGAGGGCAAGATGTCGCATTCCTCACCCCTTTCACCGTTTTGAACGAAAAGAATTTCTCCGTCTGCGGACGGCGACCAAAGGCTCTGCCTTTGGAAACCGCGAGCTGTGCTCAGCTCGACCAGCTATATAGCGGCTTCCCGCTAAACAACAATTTATAAAAGAAATTGATTTCGGCAAATTTATCCCAAAAGCTATTGACAAATGTTTTCTTTTGCGCTATTATTATTCTATAAACTTAAAGGCTTTGACCGGGAGAGTAACATTTTTTCCGCTCCAAAGAGAGGACGCGCGCGGAACTGTCCGCCTGCTGAAAGCGTCTGTGCGGAAATCTTGCCAAGGACACCCGTGAGCCGCCGTTCAGAATCAAAAGGACGGACGTTTCCCGCGTTATGGGGCAATGAGGTTCATACATCGGTATGAATGAATTTGGGTGGTATCACGGTTATTCGCCGTCCCTTTTATAGGGGCGGTTTTTGTTTTTATACGTTTTATATTATGATAAGCGCCGCATATCGCATATTGAGAAATTGAAAAAGGAGAATGAAAATGTCAATAATAACAAACAGACCAAAAGGCACGCAGGACGTTGTTCCCTCGGAGGCGTACAAGTGGCAGACCGTTGAGAGGTGCGCAGCCGATACCGCGGAGTGTTACGGCTTTCGGGAAATTCGTTTCCCAACCTTTGAGAACACCGCGCTTTTTAAGCGCAGCGTTGGGGATACTACAGACGTGGTGCAGAAAGAGATGTACAGCGTGACGGCGAAAAGTCCCGCAAACGGAAAAGACCCCGACGATTTTACCCTGCGGCCCGAAGGTACGGCGGGGGCGGCGAGAGCGGCTATCGAAAACGGTTTGCTCAACGACGCGCTGCCCCAAAAGGTATACTATATGATATCCTGCTTCCGTCACGAAAAACCGCAGGCGGGACGTCTCCGGGAGTTCCACCAGTTCGGCGCGGAGGTGTACGGTTCGGCGGACGCGTCCGCAGACGCGGAGGTAATTGCATTGGCGAAGTCCCTGCTTGACCGTTTGAGACTTGACAATGTGGAGCTGTTCATAAATTCCATAGGCTGTCCCAAGTGCCGCGGCGAGTACCACAAGGCTCTGAAAGAATATTTCGAGGGCAGGAAAAGCGAGCTTTGCCCTACCTGTCTTGACCGTTTGGAGAGAAATCCCATGCGTATTTTGGACTGCAAAAGTCCTATTTGTCAGGACGTTGCAAAGGGCGCGCCCGTTATTCTTGATTTTCTCTGTGAGGAATGCTCCGACCACTTTGAAAAGTTGAAAAGCAGTCTTGCGGCTATGGGTATTGAGTTCAGCATTGACCCGAAAATCGTCCGCGGTCTGGACTATTACACAAAGACCGTTTTTGAGTTTATCACTAACGACATTGGCGCACAGGGCACTGTCTGCGGCGGCGGTCGGTACGACGGTCTTATCGAGCAGCTTGGAGGCAATCCCACTCCCGCGCTGGGCTTTGCAATGGGTCTGGAGCGGCTCATTATGACTATGGAAAACAAGGGGGCGGAGTTTGCCCCAGCGAAAAAGTGCGACCTTTACATTGCGGCAATGGGGGACAAGGCAAGGGAGAAAGCGATAGTACTTGCAAAGCAGCTCCGCGACGAGGGCTACCGAGCCGAGTTCGACACCATGAACAGGGGTATCAAGCCGCAGATGAAGTACGCAAACAAAATAGGCGCGGCGTTTGTTGTCGTACTCGGCGACAACGAGCTTGAAAGCGGTACCGCAAAGCTGAAAAATATGGCGAGCGGCGAGCAGGTGGATATTGCTTTAGACGATAGATTTATTGATAATTTTTCCAATATTTTTGTTGCGGAGATGTTTAACAGCGGTTCTATGGAGGATTTCAATGACTGACGGTGAGAAAAAAACGTCGGAAAGAACGCCTGTCAAGAAAAACGTTATAATTAAAATTCTTATTGCAGCAATAGTTTTTGTCTTATTTCCGTATTTGTTTATGTATTGGTCAATGACCGATAACTGGCATATTTTCACGCAAAAAAGAATTGATACGATTGAACAGTATTTTTCAATACAGTTCCCCGCAGAGACAAGGTTTAAAAATTGCAAACGTCTTTACGGCATGGACGGAGGAACGTGCACGCTTTATCTTGAGGGTATTGCCGATATGGAAAATTTCTGCCGAAGCTGCTGCGATACGCCTATTAAATTTATGGCGAACAGAAAAAACGGCGTTACGGAATACGATACCGAAGCGTACACACCGAATGAGTTTGAAGCAGAAGTAAATCATTTTGACGACGCACAGGAGTTTTATGGCGGAAAAGAAAGTCCTCCCGATTTTTTGTGCATTTATATGCCTGTCAGATATGGACGTTCGGTTTATGTTTACGGTTTGAAAAACGGCAAGGTATACGATGTTAAAATAAAATATTAATCAATAAAAGGAGCTATCACTATGGATACCATGAAAGGACTTAAAAGAACACATTACTGCGGAGAGGTGCTCACCGCGGGAGAGACTGTGACGGTTGGCGGATATGTTGACACCGTCCGCGACAAGGGGGGAATCATTTTTATCGTCCTCCGCGACAGGACGGGCGTTGTGCAGCTCACGTTCAACGAGACTACCGACAAGGCGGTTTTTGAAAAAGCCTCCTCTTGCCACTCGGAGTACGTTATTATGGCTAAGGGCGAGGTGCGTAACCGCGAAAGCGTAAACGACAAGATTCCCACAGGTCATGTTGAGATTTTTGTGGACGACCTGCGTATTCTTGCAAAGGCGCAGACCCCTCCCTTTGAGATCGTTGACAACACCAACACCAACGAGGAGCTGCGTTTGAAGTACCGCTATCTCGACCTGCGCCGCAAGCCCTTGCAGGATAACATTATCATGCGCAGTAAAATTGCCAAGACTGCCCGCGACTATTTCTATGAGAACGGTTTTATCGAAATCGAAACGCCTATGATGATAAAGTCCACCCCTGAGGGCGCAAGGGACTATCTTGTGCCGTCAAGAATACATCAAGGTAAGTTTTATGCTCTGCCCCAGTCTCCGCAGATTTACAAGCAGCTCCTTATGGTGTCGGGATTTGACCGCTACATTCAGCTTGCGCGGTGTTTCCGTGACGAGGATCTGCGCGCCGACAGACAGCCGGAATTTACTCAAATAGACCTTGAAATGTCCTTTGTTGACGTGGAGGACATTATGGAAATGGGCGAGGGATTTATAAAGCGTCTTTTTAATGATGTGCTGAAAATTGACATTCCTACGCCGCTGCCGAGACTGACCTACACTGAGGCAATGAACCGTTTCGGCTCGGACAAGCCCGACACCCGCTTCGGTATGGAAATTACAGATATTTCGGAAATCGTCAAAAACTGCGGCTTTGGGGTGTTTACCTCCGCAATTGAGGCGGGAGGTTCGGTACGCGCCATTACCGCCAAGAACGCGGCGGGTACTCTCACAAGAAAAGAAATTGACAAGCTTATTGAATACGTACGCGGAATAGGCGCAAAGGGACTTGCATATGTGCGCTGGGTTGAGGACGTACCCAACTGTTCTTTTGCAAAATTTATGGGCGAGGGGGAGCTTGACAGTATCCTCAAAGCCGTTGGCGCGGAAAAGGGCGACGTGGTACTCATAGTTGCGGACAAAAACAATGTTACACTGCCCACTCTTGGCGCGCTCCGCCTTAAAGTTGCAAAGCAGCTTGATATTATTCCGCAGGATAAATTCAATTTCCTGTGGATAACGGAATTCCCGTTCTTTGAGTACAACGAGGAAACTCAGCACTGGGACGCAATGCACCACCCCTTTACTATGCCTATGGACGAGTGCTTGCAATACCTTGATACAAACCCCGAAAAGGTATTTGCAAAGGCGTACGACTTGGTACTCAACGGCACGGAGCTGTCGAGCGGTTCTATCCGTATCAACGACTATGAATTGCAGCAGAAGATGTTCAAGGCTTTGGGACTTACCGACGAGGAGATAGAAGCCAAGTTCGGATTTTTGGTTGAAGCCTATAAGTACGGTGCGGCTCCCCACGGGGGCATGGGAATAGGTCTTGACCGCCTTGCCATGATAATGTGCGGCGCGGACAGTCTGCGGGACGTTACCGCGTTCCCCAAGGTGCAGAACGCCTCGGAGCTTATGTCGGCTTGCCCGTCGCCTGTTGACAAGGACAGTTTGGACGTGCTGGGGATTTCGGTAGCTGACAGTGAATGATTGACAGTTAAAAATTTGACCCCGTCTGTACAGGGTATGTACAGACGGGGTTATTTTTTCCGCGAAAAGAGCAAGTTAAAAACTATCTTATTTGCTTTTTCTGCCATGATCACGCTTTGTGCCGCGCCGTTTTGCAGATCGTTTTTATCGAAATAACAGATACAGACGTCGCTCAGCTGAACAAGCCGGGCGTCTCTTTTTTCAATACTGTTTTCGTCGTTATCGTTTGATACTATTTCAATGCTTCGGGCGATTTTCAAATAGGCTTCATATTCCGATTTTTCCTTTTCGGTCCAGTTTTGGCTATGCTTTTCCGGAGGACAAGGCAGAACAGCGTGCAGCTTTACATGCCGATAGTAGAACAGCCGCATTAAAATTGCAGCATTGTTGCAAAACATATCCCAGCCCGGTTCCACGCCCGAATAAAAATCGGTAACACCGTTTTCCGCAAGAATAGTGAGCAGCGCCGAAAGCTCATGTGTAATATCCGTATCTTTATCATACGAGAATGAACGTTGTCCCGTAAAAAAACAGCTTTTCATGTTTTTGTATTTCTCCTTAAGATAATATTTATTGAATAAGATATAATATATATTATATTACATTCAATTTTAAAAGTCAATATAATTTGCTAAAATTTTATTAGGCAAGGAGGCTTAATATGAAAAAGCAATATTATGAAAAATACAGAAAGATTGGCTTGAAAATAAGCTATTATCGTAAATGCAAGGGTATTACACAAGAGCAGTTAGCTGAAAAAGTAGGTAAGGACACTTCATTTATCGGAGCGGTGGAAGCCCCGAATGTCAATAGGGCTGTTTCACTTGATACGCTTTTTGATATTGCCGAAACTTTGGAAGTAGCTCCGTATAAGTTCTTGACGGATGATTGATGATTATTATGTATAGGAGAATAAGAGACCTGCGCGAAGATAAGGATATGACGCAAAAACAAATGGCAGAAATACTCAATTGCAGCCAGCGCGTATACAGCAATTATGAACGCGGCGATATTGATATTCCTACGGAAATACTTAAAAAGCTTGCAGATTTTCACAATGTGTCAACCGACTATATTCTTGAACGCACAAATAACAAGAAAACCGCATTATAAATACAATAATTATAAGGAGGCGTGATAATGATTATATCGATTGATGAACGCATAAAAGAATTGCGAAACAAAAGCGGACTTACTCAAAAACAGCTTGCAAAGCGGATTGGCGTAACAAGAACTACAGTAAATTCGTGGGAAATGGCTCTCTCTGCACCGTCATGCAATTACCTTGCCGAGTTATCAAAAGCATTCGGAGTTTCAACAGACTATCTGTTAAGCCTTGACGACGGCATAAGAATAGATATAACCGACCTCAGTGAACGTGAACAAGAAATGGTGATGCAGCTTGTGGATTATTTTAAATCGCTTAAAGAATGAATGTATGTTTGGCGGTGTGTTTTTCTTTTGTTTTGTCTTTATTTATTGTATGACCCCCGACATTATGCATATTTTGTAAATTTAAAGAACATTAAATCAAGACAACGCCAAAGAAAAATTCCAAACAAACAAATTTCCATAAAATTTTGCTTGCATTTCGTTCATATATGTGTTATTATTATTTTGAGGGAGTTTCATCTCCGAACATATAAGAGCCTGTTCAGAATCTTTTTACGCACGTCTTTTTGGCAATCTTTTGCCGAACTCTGCGTTAAAAAGCCTTGAAATACGGCAAGTATTCCTGCGGCTTTTTGCCTTAATTTCGACAAAATCTTTCCCAAAATCCGCACATAAAAAGATTCTGAACAGGCTCTAAAATCCAAAAGCAAAATTTTACGGAAAGGAGATTCCGGTATGATAATTTTCTGGATCATATTTATCATAGCCGCGCTTCTGGCGGAAGCCGCAACCTTTGCGCTTGTTTCCATATGGTTCGCGGCGGGTGCGCTGGGTGCGCTCATAACCGCTTCGCTGGGCGGAGATCTTACTCTCCAGCTTATTGTATTTACCCTTATTTCGGGAATACTACTGGCGTTTACACGTCCGCTGCTGAAAAAGCTTTTCCCCCACAAGTTCATTCCCACCAACTCCGAGCTTGAAGTGGGAAAGACCGCAGTCGTTACCGAAGCCATAGACAACGAAACAGGCAAAGGCAGAGTCCGCCTCGGAGGCGTTAACTGGGCGGCTGTTTCCGCCGACGGAACGAAGATTCCCGAAGAAGCGGTCGTGACTGTAACAGAGGTTCGTTCCGCCAAGCTTGCGGTTATCATAAAGGACGGCGAAAGCGATACAAAAATTCCCAAAAATTAATTTGAAAGGTTGACGTTATTATGCAGTATATTTTTATCGGTCTTATTATTCTGGTCATCATTATTCTTATTTCGGGTATCAAGTTTGTACCCCAGGCTAACGAATACGTTATTGAAAAGTTAGGTACCTATTCACGCTCTCTCCACGCAGGACCTCACTATGTCGTACCCTTTATCGAAAAGGTGGCAAAAAGAGTTTCCGTAAAGGAACAGGTTGCGGACTTCAAACCTCAGCCCGTTATTACCAAGGACAACGTTACCATGCAGATAGACACCGTTGTGTTCTACCGCATTACCGATTCAAAGCTTTATACCTACGGCGTTGAGCGTCCCCTTGCGGCGATAGAGAACCTTACTGCCACAACTCTCCGTAACATCATAGGCGAGCTTGAACTGGACGCTACTCTTACTTCGAGAGACGTTATCAACGCAAAAATTACCGCTATCCTCGACGAGGCTACAGACCCATGGGGAATCAAGGTAAACCGTGTTGAACTGAAAAATATTATCCCTCCCAGAGAGATCCAGGACTCCATGGAACGTCAGATGAAAGCCGAGCGCGAAAGACGTGAGAAGATACTCCAGGCGGAGGGCGAAAAGAAGTCCCAGGTACTTGTGGCAGAGGGTGAAAAGGAGTCCAAGATACTCCGCGCCGAAGCCGACAAGGAAGCGGAAATTCTCCGCGCCGAAGCTGAAAAGCAGGCAATGATACTCCGCGCCGATGCCGTAAGGCAGCAGAAAATACTTGAAGCGCAGGGTGAAGCGGAGTCCATTCAGCTTGTTCAGAACGCTCTTGCGGAAAGCCTTGTCAAGCTGAACCAGTCCGATCCCCATGACAACGTTATCGCTCTCAAGAGTCTTGAAGCATTTGCAAAGGCAGCTGACGGAAGAGCCACAAAAATCATTATTCCCTCGGAAATACAGGGACTTGCGGGACTTGTTACTTCCATTAAAGAGGTTGCGGCAAACAACGCTCAGCCGAGCCAGCCGCAGAAACCGCAGGGCAAGTAAATACAAAACAAACGGAGCAGTTCAGGACTGCTCCGTTTTATTTATTTGCCCGCTACTCCATGGCAGGAAAGCAGCCTATTATTATACCTTCTTTGGAAAGAGCCTCCTGCTCGCTGTCGGTAAGCAGCCTTCTGTACTCCTCTGGGATAGGCTCCGCCGACCACAGTGAGTATTCTACACCTCCATTTTCCGCATTGTATCTGCCGTAAACATAGCCTGTAAAATTGTTTCCCAGATACTCGGCGGCGTTCACATCGTTGTCACCGAAAGAGAAAACCGTACCGCTGTTTTCAAACTTATCGCCGTTTAGCTCAATACCGTCTATTAATAGCTGTACCAATCCCACACTTGCCGCCGTGTGGACTTCCTTTGCCTTTTGATCGGCTTTCTCTATGGCGGCGGCGTTTATGGAAGCGCCCCCGCCTAAAGAGACTGTATTTGATATTACGATAACGGCTATTATGGCTATCATTGCGATTATTGCGGCGTGTATCGCTTTAAAGTGTTTGAAAAAGCTTTTTACGCCTGTTTCCGCTGCGGATGCCGAGGAAGACGCGTTATTGACCGCGGGAAACGCGCTGTTTGCGCTGTCCGATTTATTTGCGGGAACGGGTACTGCTTTCAGCTGAGGATATATTTCCTCCGCGTCGGGATTTTCGGGGAACTCTTCCCTATAAGCATAAGTCTCCTCCGACCTTGCGGCAAGCTCCCTGTTTCTAAGGAAAACCTCCTCTCTGTTTTCCGAAAATGAGCCTTCCGTTTCCACGTCGGGTATCGCGCTCTGCTCCTCCGCGTAACCGGGCAGATTTATCTCGACAATATCGTTCATACCGGTATTTGCGCTGTTCTCGTTTTTACCGTTCATTTTACCTTTCCTCCTGTGACGCTAAAATTATGTATCGGCATTACTCCTTTGCAAAGCCCTTTCTGAAAAGCGGTATGAGTATCCCTCCCGCGGCGTTGCCCAGGGTCATTACAAGCATCCAGAGCGCGCCCTTTGCAGACCATGATCCACCCGCTGTGAAGTAGTACATATTTGCAACGCAGTGCTCGAAGCCGCTGAGGATAAAGGTCATTACAGGCAGGAAGACCGCCAGCATCTGTCCGGCAGGATTTTTAATGTTTTTGTAGCAGTCCGCTGCGATAAACATTAACATTCCGCAGAAAAAGGCAAGAATAAATATGCTGATCAAATTGTCAGAAAGCTTGACTTCGCACAATGCCGCCGCTTTTTCGGAAATACCGCCGCCTATCCTTGTCAGCAGGACAAGTCCTGCACAGGCAGCCGTACCGATGAGATTTCCCAGCCATATAACGGCAAGGTCTATAAGGTACGCGGGCTTGTTTTCCACCGCGTAGCCAACCTTTCCCGTGAAAAGCATGAACCCGAAGGTGAGAATGGTAAACAGCCCCGTACCGAACAGAAACGCTCCGACCGCCTTGTTTTCGCAGGACAGATAGACCGTTCCGCCTATCCCGATAGCTATGCCCGTAAGTATCGCTTTCAAAAGTATGTCGGTATATTTTTTTATCATGGTATTCATTTTTCCGCCTTTCTTTTACGGTGCCGCAATATTTTTATGTTTCCTCCTCAAGCTCCTTTAACGCTTCGGACAACCACTTAAGCTCGTCCTCGTCGGCTCCGGTTCCCCGCCGCTCTTCAAGATAGCGTACCGCAAGAGAAACAATATCCATTTCAGAAGCAGCCGCGGCTGTTGTTTCGGAGTCACCCGAAGTCTCTGAGCGCATACCCGAAAACTGCAAAAGCTTCGGGTACAGCTCCTTGAGCCGTATAAACGCGCCGTCTCCGGCAAATTTGTCGGTAACGGTTATTTTCATGTAATCATCACGGTTCTTGTCCGACTCCGCATAAGCAAGAATATTTTCATATGTATCCTCCAAAGTTCTCAGGATATAGGGCTGGGGGATTTCTATAGCCTCTGCCGAACGGGTATCGGTATCGTACAGGGTAACGGTCTTTTTGTGCTTTGCTTCGCCGAATGAATAGGGCAGGGGAGCGCCGCTGTAGCGTATCACCGTTTCAGCGCCGTCCTTTGATAGGGTCTGCGCCTTGTGGAGATGTCCCAGAGCCACATAGTCAAAGCCGTTAAAAACGTCTGCGGGGATCTTGTCCGCTCCTCCCACAGATTCGGCGGCTCTTGCGGATATGTCGCTTTCCGAAGCCGTTCCTCCGGCTGCAAAGCAGTGAGCGGCAAGAATATTGCATATCGGCGACGATCTGTCCGCCTTTGAGAGCATCTCCGAGACCGCGGCTTTCATAGCGGAAACAGCGTCAGATCCGCACTCAAGGACTGCCGCCGCGTCGGCAGGGTTGAAGTAGGGGAGGGAATAGATTGCGGCGTTTCCTATTCTTACGGGGGTAAATGCGTCCTCAAGAGAACCGGATATGTAAAGGCCTGAAGCTTTAAGCAGCTCCGAGCAGGAGGAAAGCCGCGCTGCGCCGTCGTGATTTCCCGCGCAGACTATCAGGGGTATCTTTTTTTCAAGACAAAGCTTAGTGGCAAATCCGCTCCAAAGCCTTACAGCTTCAGCGGAGGCTACGGAGGTGTCGAAAATATCTCCCGCGATTATCACCGCGTCAGCATACTCCCGCTCCGCAAGTTCGCAGAGAGAATCGCACAGCTCCCGCTGATAGGGAAGAAGAGGCACTCCGCAAAGGGATATGCCTAAATGCAGATCGGAGGTGTGAAGTATCTTTATTTCAGAGCGCCCCCTTCGGTTTCTTTGTAGACTCTTACATAGTCGACCTTCATATAGTCGGGAAGCTTTTCGGGGTCGGGAATACCTGTCCATGAACCTGTCTCGGAGGATATTTTTAAAAACAGGGGAACCTCGCAGGTGCCGAGAGCTTTAGCCGCGTCGGTGCGCCAGGATTCCTTTCCGTCCACATAGAAAACGTACTCTTCCTTTGTCCACAGCAGGGAAAAGGTGTGGTACTCACCGTCGTAAACGTCAATGTCCGAAACGTTTCCCGAAGACTTGTGACGGTAGCCGTAGCCGTCCCAGTTCAGGGTGTTCTGTACTTGCTTTGTATTATAGTACGGCGTTTCCATAATATCTATCTCCGTACCGTTCCTGCCGCCGTTTGTCTCGTCTGTCACACTGTCTCCCATTAACCAGAAAGCAGTCCAGTACCCCGGAACATTGTTTACAGTACAGCGTATCTCAAAGTATCCGTAAGCCTGCTCGAACTTGCCGCGGCTTCTTACCGCTCCGCTCAGAAAGCGGTCGTTTTCCTTGTCGTAGGACATTCCGATAATAAGATTCCCCTCTCCGTCGAGGTAGGACATACTGTTGTCCCAGTAGTTGTTCAGATCCTGTCTTTTCTGTTCGGGACCTTTTTCCCATTTGGTATCGTCAAGGGTATCGCCGTTAAAATCGTCCTCAAAGGTAAGTACAAAAGTTTTTCCGTCGACAACTACTGTACTGTGATCGTTCGGATCGGTCTGTTCGGACGGTTTCTGCTCCTTTGCCGTTACCGTCACCCTGCACACAGCTTTCAGATTTGTCCCCTTTATCTTGACGGAGATATCCGCAGTACCCGCTTTAAGCGCGGTAACTATCCCGCCCTTTTTTACCGACGCGACGGTTTTGTCGGAGGACGACCAGCTTATTGTGCACTTTTTGTATCCGGTTACCGACGGCTTCAGAGTAATAGCGTCTCCCTCGGTTATTTCGGCTTGGGCAATGTCAAGACGTATGCTTTTCTTTTCTGTTTTCCTGTTGGCCGCGGATATATCCGCTGCGAGCAGAAGAATGCAGGCTGTCAAAGCGGCTGCGGCCGAAAAAAATCTTTTAAATTTCATAACAATACCTCCGTATGCACATATGCAGAGAATGCGATCATAAATGAATTATACCATATTAAATTTGATTTGTCGATAATTTTCGGATTTTTGATGTACGGTTTCGGTTTTGGGGAAATAAGTTCCGTTAAGCAGTACGGCAGTACAGCAGCATGGACAAAGCATCAAAACAACAGCGCGGACTGCGGAAAGTCCACGCTGGTTATAATCGCTATCCCTGAACTGCAAGCTGCAAACTGCAGCTGCCATTTGCCGTAAAAGAACAGTGCGGTTTCATTCCGCAAACGGCGGCAAGCGTAAAAGTTCAGGCCTTTATGTATTTTCTTTGATAATGCGGCAGACCTCGTTATATAGTTTTTCGACGTTCTCCATATCGCCGTCAACTCCGTCGAGGGAGCTTTCCTTTGCTTTTAGCTCGATCTTATGCGCCGCCTCGGAAAGCGCGGTCATTCCCAGATTGGCGGAGACACCTTTAAGCTTGTGGGCGGTCTGGTTGAGCTTGTCAAAGTCTTTTTCCGCGATAGCTTCCCTTACCGGCGTGAACCTGTCTTCGTCGGGAAACCTTTTCAAAAACTTGATGTAAATTTCCGAGTTGTCCATAAAACGGGAAACTGTCCCGTCAACGTCAACGCCGGCGTTTTTCAGTTCGTCCAATAATTTTTCGCGCAGTTGTTCCATAACCGGTACTCCTCTCTGAACAGTATTGTATAGTGCGGGAAATTTGCCGAAAGCGATTTGTCCGCGCAAATTGCAAATGCAAAGCGGAAACAAATATTAATATATAATAAATTATACAGAATTTTTTTAAAATGTCAAGTCCGGAAAAGTCTGCGGATTTTTTCGCAAGCACGCGCAGATTCGGCTTAAATCCTTTTGTACAAAGGGATCGGCCACATCCGTAAATATTCGCAGCAAAAACAATCAGCAAAATGCACAAAAAATCTTGTTAAAAATGTGTTAAAAATATTTCAAAAATGTATTGAAATACACTTATAATTATTGTATAATATTATCTGTAATAATGTGAATTTATAGAATAGAAAACGTTTTCGAGGATAAGAGAGGAGCTTTTGCAATGTTTACGCAGTTTTTCGGAAACTACCTTCTTCAGCAGCAGCTTGTCTCTCCGGAACACCTTTCGGAAGTGCTCCTAACGATGAAGGACACCCGCCCACAGATCGGTATGCTTGCCATCAACGCGGGACTCATGACTGCCGTTCAGGTGGAAAAGGCTCACCACGAGCAGCAAAAAGCGGATAAAAGAATAGGCGACGTTATGGTGGATATGGGCT
The DNA here is from genome assembly GCA_947089135.1 of uncultured Clostridia bacterium. Classification (GTDB taxonomy): domain Bacteria; phylum Bacillota; class Clostridia; order Oscillospirales; family Ruminococcaceae; genus RGIG8773. The sequence continues at coordinate 144,068 of CAMUJF010000001.1, read as the reverse complement.
ATATTTCCAGAGCCGACGTTGAAAAACTGCTTAAATCTCAGCCCGCAGGACATATTATTCTTGGTCAGGCTCTTGTGAACAGCGGCTATATGACCACCTCTCAGTTCGAGCAGGCGCTCAATTTATATAAAACCGAAAACAGCATATCCGACGCGGATTTCATCAGCGAAAACGACGCCTCCGCCCAAAGGCTTGTAAGGAATTTCTACAACTTCAATTCAATAAACGGTTCGGGCTATATGACGGGATATGTTTCGCTTCTTTTCAAAAACCTTATCCGCTTTATCGGCAGCGACTTTACTCCCATGGACGCCCATGCTATTATGGGAGCTCTTTCAGCGTGCTCAGCCCAGAGAATAGACGGCGGGATTCATGCGCTGACTGTCATCGACGCGGACGCTTCCTCCATGATAGAGTTTGCCTCCCGCTTTACCAACGAGCGCCTCACCGCCGAGGACGACTATACCCACGCCTGCATAAGCAACTTTATCAATCTTCACAACGGCATTTTTGCGGGAACTGTTGCGAACGAGGAGGGACTCAGGCTGAACCTTGAATCCCAGAGGTTTTACGAGCGGTTCGATATGAGCGAGCTTTCCAACGCCTGCGTGATTCCGGTCTGCTTTTCTTTCGGAACGGTTAATTTTATTATTGCTATGTAAATTCGGCTGTTTTGTCAGTATTAAAAAGACAATAAAAAATCCCCGGCAAAGCGGAAATTTCCGTTTCTGCCGGGGGTTTTATCATTCAATAGACTTCATAGTCGGGAACAGCAGAACGTCTCTGATAGACGCGCTGTTCGTCAGAAGCATTACAAGCCTGTCTATGCCGTAACCTATGCCGCCTGTGGGAGGCATTCCTATTTCAAGAGCTCGGAGGAAATCCTCGTCTATATGGTTGGCTTCCTCGTCACCCTGCTTCAGCAATTCTTCCTGTGCCTCGAATCTTTTCCTTTGATCTATGGGGTCGTTAAGCTCCGAATATGCGTTGCACATCTCCCTGCCTGTAATGAACAGCTCAAAGCGTTCAACGTGCTCAGGATCGCCGGGCTTCATTTTGGTAAGGGGCGATATCTCAACGGGGTGCTCGGTGACAAAGGTAGGCTGTACAAGGTGCTCTTCAACAAATTCTTCAAAGAAGAGATTCAATATATCTCCCTTTTTATGTCTTTTTTCGTACTCAATATGCTTTTCGTCGGCAATTTTTTTAGCTTCCTCATCGTCCTTTATCTGCGAAAAATCAACGCCGCTGTATTTCTTTACAGCTTCGGTCATGGTTATTCTCTCAAAGGGCTTTCCAAGGTCTATCTCATACTCGCCGTAAGGTACCGTTGTTTTTCCGCATACCTCCATTGCAACGTGGCGGAACATTTCCTCGGTAAGATCCATCATGCCGTTATAGTCGGTATACGCCTGATAAAGCTCCATAAGGGTAAATTCGGGGTTGTGCCTTGTGTCAACACCCTCGTTTCTGAAAACCCTGCCTATTTCGTACACCTTGTCAAAACCGCCTACAATAAGCCTTTTCAGATAAAGCTCCAAAGAGATACGCAGCTTTACGTCCTCGTTAAGAGCGTTGTAGTGAGTTTCAAAGGGTCTTGCGGCAGCTCCTCCCGCATTTGACACAAGCAGCGGGGTCTCTACCTCCATAAAGCCCTTTCCGTCCAGGAAACGTCTGATAGACGCTATCACGGCGGAACGCTTTCTGAAAGTCTCCTTAACGTCGGGATTTACGATAAGGTCAACATAACGCTGACGGTAGCGCATATCCTGATCCTTTAAGCCGTGCCACTTTTCGGGCAGGGGCAGCAGGGATTTGGACAGCAGTATTATTTTCTGAGCGTGTACCGATATCTCTCCCTTGCGGGTACGGAAAACAAAGCCCTCCACTCCGATTATATCGCCTATGTCCCACTTTTTGAACTCGGCGAATTCCTCCGCGCCTATGTCGTTCATGCGGACGTACACCTGCATACGGTCGCTGCTGTCGCGGACGTCTATAAAATTCGCCTTACCCATATCGCGCCAGGACATTATACGTCCCGCGATCTTAACGTTTATCCGGGAAGCCTCCAAAGCGGTTTTGAGCTTTTCCTCGTCGTCTCCCGCTTCGGCTTTAGCCTTAGCCTCTATTTCCTCGTAAGAAGTCCGTATTTCCGCGTTGGAAATGCTTACGTCATACCTTGTCGTCTCAAATGGGTCTTTGCCCTGAGCCTTAAGCTCATCAAGCTTATCTATTCTTATTTTTTTCAGGACGTGAATATCCTGTTCTGTTTGCTCGGTCTGCTCCTCCTCCGGAGCGGTGTTTACCTGATTTTCTTCCGACATTTTCAACGATCCTTTCTCCGCAGCCCTTTAGCCCTTTAGCCGCTTAGCCGTCTGTGCTGTTTGATTGTTTACTTGCTGATAGCGAGTATCTCCATTTTGATTACTCCCACCGGAGCCTCGACTTCAATGATATCTCCCACCTTTTTCTTCAGAGCGGCGATACCTATGGGAGCGTCCTCGGAAATTTTATTGTTTTCTGGATCTGCTTCCGTCGAGCCTACGATTTGGAGGGTCATATCCTCGTCCATTTCAAGGTCTTTGAGGGTAACTATCGAACCTACGCCTACCTCGTCGTTGGACAGCTCCGATTCGTCCACAACAACGGCGTTGGCAATTGTAAGCTCCATTTCCTGTATCTTTGCCTCGAGTATACCCTGTTCGTTTTTCGCTTCGTCATACTCGGCGTTTTCGGACAGGTCTCCGAAAGCTCTCGCTTCCTTAAGCTTCTGAGCGACCTCAGCGCGCTTTACGGTAATAAGATATTCCAGATCCGCCTCAAGCTTTTTGTAACCCTCCGCGGACATTCTTACTTTTTTTATAGCCATTTTGATCCGTTCCTTTCCGTGTAAAATATTTATCCTAAAGCTTTATTATATAGTATATTTTTGCCGATGTCAATAGAAAAAACGCCGTCTGTATAAAAATGCACAAATTTGCACAATTTTTCGGTCAGGAAAAACCCGACGGCGGTCTTAAACGCTTATTCCTCAGGGTTTTCGGTACCGCCGGTATTTTCACCGCCGTCTTCCTTTATCTGCTCCAGTATCGCATAGACCGCGCTGTCCAAACGGGAGGTAGGGCGTTCTATCCGCTCCAGTACGTCGCCGTCAAGAACTATGATCCGACCGTTCTTTACTGCGGAAAGCCCCGACGTCTCCTCCGGAAGCTCGTAAACGCTTACGGAATCGGGCAGGATAAGCCATTCGGGATCAAGAGCCAGAAGCTCCTCGGCAGTCATTGAAATGTCCTCTTCTCCGCTTAGTTTTGCCGCGGCGTTTTTTCCGAAGCAGGAGAAAAAGTTTCCCGCAAATGTGGAATCAGAAGCCGCCGCCAGTTCCGGGGACATTATGTACACAAAGCTTTCCATGGAATCCCGCGCGTCATAGAGAGCCTTTTTCAGCGGTTCGAGAGCGTCCTCGGCGGCAGCGGAGCAGTTCAGCTTTCCTCCGAAAACCGCGGCTATATCCTCATAGCAGCGGTAAAGGTCTCCCGTGGACTGGGGCGGAGATATTATCCAAACCCTCGTTCCCGCCGCTTCAATGGCAGTTATATCTTTTTTGGCAATAGGACTCAGCGATATCAGCAGATCGGGCGCGGACTCGATAATAGCGTCCACATCGGGATTTGCCGCAGAGCCGAGAGCTGCCGTTTCGGATATGCTTTCGGGATAATCGCAGTATTCGCTTCTGCCTGTCAGCCTGTCCTCAAAGCCGAGCTCGCAGATTATTTCCGTTACCGCAGGAGAAAGGGAACCCACCGTTTGGGGAGCTTCTTCAAAAATAAGAGACCCCGCGTTTACGGGGTAAGGCTTTTCGCTGACGACCGTAGCCATTACAGGCGCGGGAGCGTCCTCGTCGATCTCGGTGCAGCCGCAGAGCAAGGCGGCTGAAACAGCTGCAAGAGCGCAGCATACAAAGCGGATAATTTTTTTATTTATATACAAAACAGATTCCTCCGTTAAAAGCCGATGATATGAATGATCTATATATTTATATTAAGTATATCACATAAAAAAAGAAAACACAATAGCAAAACGCCCGAAAATCACGGCGCGGTTTGTAAAGCTTACACACATTGCTGTGCAGTTTGAATTTCTAAGCCGCAAAAATGCAGGAAACGGCATTGATCCCGTCCCTGCATTTTTTAGCCGCGGCGAATCGAATTTGTTGGAAACGCCTCAGGTCTTGTCCTATCGGCAGTACTCGCCGCTGTTTATGCTGTCTGCTCTTTTTGCACAGCCTGCGCCTTTTTAAGAGTTCCCGCCCATATCAGCATTACAGCTCCTAAGACGGCAAGTATGCCCCCTATGCGGTAAAGGTCGGGAGCTATCACCTCTGCGGCACATTTGGCTATGCTCCGCAGAAGCCTGTCCCTTATCGGCGCGGGCTGTACGGTAAACAGAAAAACCGCTGCGGATACCGCCGCGCCGCCCGCAAGGACAGTTCCTCCGCCCCAGCGGAGCATTGCGGAGTTTTTTCGGTTTATCGCCCTCAGCAGCGGAAGCATTGCCGCCGCCAAAGCAGCCGCGCTTATTATTACCGGAATGGTGCTAAGCAGTCTCAGCGCGGTCAGTCCGCCGCCGCCCAGAAGCTCCTCCAGCGAATCGGGAGAAAGCTTGTCCAGAACAGGCTGAACGCTGTCTATTTCGGAAAACGCAAGATTTATGTCATGTTGGGAAAGAGGCTTTCCGAGAGCGTCGTCTATCACGCTCAGGTTTTCGCTGAAGACGCTTTTAAGCTTGTCCGCAGTAAGCTTTTCAGGTATCTTTCCGCTGCGCACGAATTCGGCGTATTCCGTAAGCTGCGCGGTCATAAAACTCTGTATCGTTGATGCCTCGTAAATGGTCTTTATATCCTCACGGCTCAGCCCTGTGCCCTGAGACATGACAAATATTGCCTCCTGGACGGTAGCGTCTCCCGAAACGCCGTACCCCTCCGTGGGTATGGCGGTTTGCGCCGCGGGAAGATTCATTACGTCAAGACTTTCCGCAAAGCGTGCTATTTTGCTGCCGCTTGTGGCAAGTCTCACTGCGGAGGACACCGAAAAAAGCAGTATGAACGCAAACATTATCAGCGAGACTGCAAGGGAACCCGTAAATTTTGCCGCTCCCGAAATTGATATTCTTTTCCTGCCCGACTCGGATACGGGGACAGGTATTTCGTTTACGCAGGCAGGCGCGGTTTCCGGCGGTTCAAAGGAAGCCGGGGAATGTCCTGCTATCTCCCTGACAAAACCCGAATTTTCAACGGCTTCGGGGACGGGGCTTTCATCGGGTATAAGCGGTTCAAACGCGATCTGCCCGCTTTGCTCCGTTCCCCGTTCTACCGTATAGGGGACAAGATCCGTTCCGCAGCTTATGCAGCAGGTCATTTTTTCGTTGTATTCCTTTCCGCAGTTGGGACAAATCATTTTCATCATCCTTATCTTTTTTGGAATATTATGGTCACTATAGTAATATGATATACCATTTTATCCCAAAAGTCAACGGAAATTATCCGACAGAATCCGACAGGGTACAGCTGTACAGTAATACCAATCCCTCATTGAATTACTGGCAATCTCTTGCCGCAAAACGCATATATCAAAATTTTTGCGGCAATTTCTTGTCAATAATTCTAATGAGGATCAGTATAAAACAAAGGGGACGGTCTTTTGGCCGTCCCCGAAAATATTAGATTTAATCAAGCTGAATGCTGTCTGCTTCCGCGTCGGCAAAATCACCGTCGTTTGAAAAATCGTATCCTGAGTAGTCCTCGCAGTCGGCGGGAGTTTCGTAGTACGCAAGGCCGTCGGTATTCAGCGCGGAGGTATCAAGATCGTCCATGTTTCCCGGAACAAAGGCGGGAGCCTCTTCTTTCTTTTCTTCTACCGGAGCAGGTTTCCTTTCGGGTCTTGCGAAAAACTCGTCGGGCTGAACGGGCTGTGGTATATCGGGAATAGGCGCTGCCGCAGGTCTGCTGTTTTCGGCAAAACCGTTGCCCGAAGTCTCCGGATTATTTGACGTTTGATACGGAGCAGGCGCAGAAGCGGGAGCGTACATAGTTTCGGCAGCGGGATATGACGGTCTCATTTTCTTATAGGCTATCGTGCCCGCTATTATAAATACCGCGATTATAACAAGTCCTATTATAAGGTTGATGTAAGGCGCGTTAAGATTGCGGTATATTACAAATTCATAGGGGATAACGTGCTTTTCGACTTCGGCTGCGCTTTTATAGATACCCGCGCTTGTGAACCAGTCGGTAAGAAGCGGCATAAGGTCGTCGTCCATTTTCTTTACCCTTGCCACTATGTACATTTCGGTAAAGTCTATATCGGTGTTGCCGTCAATGTATTCCCATGTATCGTCGCATACGGCGTACAACAGCTTCCTGTCCTCGAAATTTGAAGCCGATATAGTAACGTAAAGATCCTTATCAGTATCGGCTTCATTAATAAGCGGCATTAAAAAGTATTCCTCGGAAGTTCTTGAGGAGGTCTCTATTCCCATAGTTGTGTTGGTAGTAGTCTCGCTTGCATAGCAGTCATAAATATTTGCGACATACCCCTGAACAAAGCCTCCCTTTTTAATGTCCGCCATACTGTCGTAATTAAAATCGGGAACATAGCCGTTAATGTGTATAATGTCCTTAACGCCGTTTACGGTCAGCATTACCCCCATTACAAACAGAACGATCAGCACTGCTGCTATCCTTATTTTATTCATTGATATGTACCCCCTGAAAAATATTGGTTAAACGTTTTCGTAAATAATTTTAACATATTAAAGCACTTTTGTCAAGCTTTTTTTACTATTTGTTAATATTAATTCAATTCCAATGTGCAGACAAAAACCCTGCGCAAAATCCATATACGAAAAATTTCACGCAGAGTTTTTTGTGCACATTTAGGTCGTGAATTAATACAACAATATTTTTCAAGATATTTTGCCAATGCGTTTGCCGAAAGGCGCTCACAGGCTTTTGCAGGTTTTGTTGTAAATAATGAGAGCAATGATTATGCAGATTATCTGCGCGGTGTTTACCGTCAGCGTAAAGCCGAAAGCAAGCTTGAACACGATAAGATCGAGAACCAGCGGAGACCCCGTGTCAAGTCCCACGGACATTGTGTACGCCAGCCACGACAGAAAGCTCACGCCCTCGCAAAGCCTTGCCGTAACCGTTCCCAGAACTATTCCCGCCAGCAGAAAAAATAAAAAAGCTATCGTTCTTTTGATGTCCTTGCCCATTTTATCCTATCCTTTCACTTGACCGCTCCAACGTTCTGTTATTCGACTCCGCGGCTGTAAAGACCTCCGGTGAAGCCGCTTTCCAGCGCTTTTTCATTACGCCTGAGACAGTCTGTTATACGCCTTATCTCCGCGGGACTTTCCTCCGTAAAATCAAGCTCATAAAAATCCGCGTGAAGCTTCTCCGCCTTGTCGGTGACCATAAGCGGCACGCAGTTGAATATTTCACTCGTCCCGTCTGAACACATTATCGGGAAAGTCCTGCCCGTCCTGTCTGAAATTTTTCCGGGACAGCTTCCGCATTTCCTTTTCCCTTTAAGGGGACAGTTTCTTGTCAGCATCAAAGGCAGTCTGCCGTATACTATAGCTCCCGTAGGCAGAACGCCCCTTACCTTCGCAAGCTGTCCGAATTTGCATTCAAAACTTGCGGTAATGTCGGACAGTCCCGCTTCCTTTGCCGCAAGAGCCGCCCATGGATTCGTAATATTCAGCCCGAAGCCGCCGCTCAGTTTAAACCCAAGTTCACGTCCTATGCCTATGTGAGCTATATTTGTGCAAAGTACGCGTTGAAGTCCCGACCTGCGCAGGACTTCAAGCCTTGCCGCCAAAGCGTCCTCGTCCGCCGTAAATCTCGGCAGAGCGGCAATTAGTCTCTCCGAAAGCTTTTCGATAATATCCGCGGACAGCTTTTCAATAAGTTCGGGAGGTACTGCAAATTCCTCCGCAATACCGCCGCAGCTCAGTACCGAAAGCTGTTCCGCGCGGTAAAGTCTTATCCTGACTTTTTTCTCTCCTCCCGTTTTTTCCGGAATAAGCTCCGGAAGTTCGGGAAGCTTGGGGACGGTTTTAGCCGTTCGTATCGGCGGTTTTGCAGCCGATATTATTGCTTCGTTCATTTTCCCCACAGCTTCGCGCCTGAGAGCGTTCAATGCCGCCGCGGACACAGTAAGACCGCCCCCTATATCGGCTTTCAGAGAGTTCTGCGTGTAAACGGTATCTCCAAGCCTGCCAAGCTGACGGCGCAGATATTCAATATCGGCGGGACGGTTCACCGCCTCTTCGGGACAAGCTCCCTCGGCGGATACCGTAATACCGCGGCAGGTCATGTCCAGCCTTACAGGCTTGTCCCGCTCTATACGGACGTAAAAATCCGCCGCGCTGTTTATACCGTCCTTTGCCTTTGTTTCCCTGCGGTATTTCTCCCGCAGCTTCGGCAGTACCGTTTCGGCGGCGGTAACGTCCTCCTTAGTCCTGTAGCCGAACATATCCCTGCCTGTCTTTCCCGTAAGATATCCGTCCGTAAAGCCGCTGCGGGAAAACACCGACCGCAGTATGTCAAGATCGGGTTCGCCTCCGTCCAGAGCGGCGCGGCAGGCTGAAACGGCTGCGGCGACGTATTCGGGACGCTTCATTCGCCCCTCTATTTTAAAGGAAGCCGCTCTCATGTCCGCAAGTGTTTTTATATGGGGTATTCCGCACAGATCCTTCAGGGAGAGGTCGTGATCCTCGCCGAAAGGAAGTCTGCACGCCTGAGCGCAAAGTCCTCTGTTTGCGCTTCTGGAGCCTATCATTGCGCTCATGTAGCACTGTCCCGAAACGGACATACACAGCGCTCCGTGGATAAAAACCTCCGTTTCGATACCCGTGTCGATTATTTTTTTCAGTTCTTTCATGGACAGCTCCCGCGCCGCCACGATCCGCGAGAAGCCCAGTTCGCGGGCAAGTTTTGCTCCCTCGGCGGTGTGTACCGTCATCTGGGTGGAGGCGTTCAGTTTCATATCGGGGAACATCTCCCGAAGCAGACGCGCCATGCCTATATCCTGAACGATAAGTCCGTCAACGCCTGCCGCGGCGGACTTTTCCGCTTCAAAAAGGAAATCGTTCGTTTCCTCTGGAAAGACCACCGTGTTCATGGCGCGGTAAAGCTTTACACCGTGGAGATGGCAGTATCCGGCGGCTTCTTCGATCTCCGTGTCGGAAAAGTTCGCGGCATTGGAGCGCGCCGAAAAACGCTTTCCGCCTATGTAAACTGCGTCTGCGCCGCACCTGACTGCGGCGGTAAGGCTTTCCATGCTTCCCGCAGGGGCGAGAAGCTCAGGTTTTGAAATTTCGGTTGCCGGCAATAACTCGGACATTTTAACGTTCCTTTCGGCAGTATGCGTACTTGTTTTTTTATTTATTTGGATTTTGAGCTGTCGAGGGTAAGCTGCTCGTCTATATCCGATTTCATACGTTTTATTTTAAGCTCGTTTTCAAGCGCGGATATCCTTGCAAGATGCGCCTTTTCGTTTTTGACCGCTTCGTCCCGTTCAAGGCGCGCCTGACAGGCGTCGTCAACGTACTCCTTTATCTGGGTGCGGATATTGTCTATGCTGTCGTTGGATTTTTTGCACTCGTCGAATGCGGACAGAGCCACAAGTATAGCCGCCGAATGGAGAGATATTTCCGATTCGGACATCATATTGTAAATTTCGGTCTCCACCTTTTTTGCCAGCTCGGTAAAATACCCCGGAGCCTCGTCCGTTTTGAGGTTGAACTCCTTGCCGCAAATGGTGATCCTTACTTTATTCATAATCAACTTTCCTTTCGTAACGCTTCAAGGTTTTGAACAATCATTTTAATTATAACCTATTTCGGTGCGGATTGCAAGAAATTTTATTGCTCTGAAATTGATTTTTGCGCTGACAGGACATAAGATATTGCCAAAACAAAAAAAATACTATATAATATATGTATCGCAGCGTGCGTATAATTTTGCGGCGCGCTTACACCGAAAGGAGATATCATATGAAGCTCAGATTTTACAACGCACAGATACTTACCATGGAAAACACGGAAATTTTCAGCGGAGAAGTCCATACCGACGGCGATACTATTATTTATGTAGGAAAAGAAAAACGGGAGGACAAATTCGACCGCGAAATAAATCTCTGCGGAAACCTTATCATGCCCTCGTTCAAAAACGCCCATACCCATTCGGCAATGACCTTCCTGCGCTCCTATGCCGACGATATGCCACTTAACGACTGGCTTTTCAAGCAGGTATTTCCCATGGAGGACAAGCTTACTCCCGACGACGTTTACCAGCTGACAAAGCTTGCCGCCCTCGAGTATTTTTCGGGAGGTACTACCGCGGCTTTCGATATGTACTTCCACCCCGACCGCGTTATAGAAGCGGCTGTTGAAACGGGTCTGCGTATCGTTATATGCGGAGCTGTTTCCGGCGGAAATAATCAGGCAGACTACGATTCCGCCCTGTCCCGCCTGGAGGACTACCATAACAGATTCAACAATATGGGTCCCCTTGTTTCCTTTAAAATGGGCTTTCACGCCGAGTACACCACCGATATCTCCATACTTAAAGGTATCGCGGAGCTTGCGCGGAAGTATAAGCAGCCCCTCTACACCCACAACAGCGAGACCGCAAACGAGGTGCAGGGCTGTATAGAACGCCACGGAAAGACTCCCACGGCTTTGTTCGAGGAGTTGGGTATGTTCGAGTACGGCGGAGGAGGCTTCCACTGCGTACACATGACCGATGAGGATCTGGACATTTTCAAGCGGCGTGGACTCTGGGCAGTTACGAATCCCTGCTCCAACTGCAAGCTTGCAAGCGGTATCGCTCCTCTGGACAGAATGAACGCTATGGGGATAAATCTTGCGATAGGTACCGACGGCCCCGCAAGCAACAATGCGCTGGATATGTTCCGCGAGATGTATCTTGCATCGGTTCTTCAAAAAGTCAGGGAGAACAACGCGGCGGCAATGCCCGCCGAAGCCGTTCTGAAAGCCGCGGTTTCGGGCGGAGCCCTTGCAATGGGGCTGACGGACTGCGACATTCTTGCAGAGGATAAAAAAGCGGATATGATGGTAATTGATATGAACCGTCCGAATATGCAGCCTGTGAATAATACCGTTAAAAATCTTGTTTTCGCGGGAACCAGGGACAACGTGAAAATGACCGTAAGCGGCGGCGTTATCGTCTATGAGGACGGCAAGTTCCCCGCTCTGGACGCGGAGAAGATATACGCCGAAGCAAACAAAATAATCGGTGAAAAAAGGAAAGCAAATTAACAACAGGATATTTAAAAATATCACAAAAAATCAAGTCAAATCCTTGGAACGTTTGTATATTATGATGAAACATCCCGTCGCAAATGTTAATTATCCATTGAAATATGTCAACTAAGCTTGATTTGATTCCCATAAATTACTTTTTTTGGCATTTAAGTGTGCTGCCTGAAAGTCGATTTAGTTAAGCTGCACAAAATTTTAAGGCGGAATTTGGCTTGTCAGCAGATAAAATGGAATAATATTCCTTTTGGCAGCTAATAGTTTTGACAGCATTTGTGGAAACTGCACAAAAACAAGCTCTAAAAAATCCTTGACAAACAGCGGTTTGGCGATTATAATTGATAAAGTTGCTGAACGGTTACACTAACTTGAATTTTGTAATAACTTTGTAACCTGTTTTGAAAGGAGTCTTTATGAGTAATAATGCAAAGAACTGCCGCGGATTTGTTTCCGCTGCCGGAAATTGTAAAAAAATCTTAAAGAACTTAAAAGAAATGAAAATGAATGCGTTAAAAGTTAAGACCGCCGCAGTTTTGGCAGGAGCCGCAGTTGTTTCTGCAGCTGCAATTGTATCGGCTGCCGCTCTCGGTTCGGACAGTACCGTTCTTTCGGCAGTTCCTCAGATATCCGCCGATTCCGCAGCGGTGATGACGCTCATGCCCCCCAAGGAGTATGATGTGCAGATAAATGTGGACGGTAAAAACCTGGGCATCAGGTGCTCCGGAACGGTTTCCGACGCTCTTGACGCGGCGGGAGTTACCGTTTACGACGACGATCTGATCAATATCGGCTTCAGCGAGCCTCTCAACAACAGCACTAATATCATTGTAAACCGTGTGGATATTGTGGAGGAGGTCGATGTAAAGGTCATCGAATACGCCACAAAATACCGTGAGGACGATTCTTACCTGATAGGCTATACCGAGACCGTGGTCGACGGCGAGGAAGGCGAGATCGAGACCACAAAACGTCTTGTTTACGTTGACGGCGAGCTTGTATCAACAGCTGTTATCGACAAGGACGTTACAGACCCCGTTGACGAGGTGATCGTTGTGGGTACGAAAGAGGAAGAACCTGAGCCCGAACCGGAGCCTGTTTATGAAGCCCCCGCGGCTTATACCTCCGACGTTGCTCTTGACGCAAACGGAGCTCCCGTAAGCTATTCGCAGATGCTGACAGGATCGTCCTGCGCCTATACGGCTTCGCCGGGGGCGCTGACCTCTACGGGAAGAACTGCCGCTGTGGGAATCGTTGCGGTAAACCCCGATATTATCCCTTACGGAACGGAGCTTTATATAACCTCTGCCGACGGTTCAAAGGTATATGGATACGCAATTGCCGGCGACACGGGCGGGGCAGTCATGAGAGGAAGCATTATCGTCGACCTTTTCATGAATACCGAAAGCGACTGCTACGACTGGGGCAGACGCGATGTTAACGTTTATTTCCTGAACTGACGCTGTTAACCGTTTTGGTACGGCATGGTTCAAACAGGCTTTGATGCTAAATAAGAGAGCAAAAAACGGTCGGCTGCAAAGCCTGCCGTTTTTTGTTTTGCGGTTTTGTATTTGTATAATAGTATCCGTTCGGGATTTGACTTTTACGCGGCTTTAAAGTATAATTAATAGAAACAGCCGTACTGCTGAAAGAAAGAGGACTTGCCATGATCCCTGTAAAACTGAAAATACAGGCTTTCGCTTCATATGCCGAAGCCGTCGAAATAGACTTTGAAAAGCTGGACAGCCTGTTCCTTATACACGGTGAAACGGGCGCGGGAAAAACCGCCGTTTTGGACGCGATCGCCTATGCTCTTTACGGCGAATCGAGCGGCGGCGACAGGACGGATATGCGCTGCGCGCTGCCTGCTGCGGAAAAGCTCCCTACGCTGACGGAATTTACCTTTAAGATCCGCGGCGATCTGTATAAATTCACCCGCTCCGTTACGGTTACGCCCAGAAGCAAAAAGCTTGAACCTAAGCAGGACTGCTTTTATTTTGACAAGGACTCCGGCTGCTTCCGCTCCTTTTTCGAGAATCCGAAGCAATCCTTAGTCAGAGCAAAAGCCGAGGAGCTGACGGGGCTTTCCGCAGAGCAGTTCAGGCAAGTGATAATCCTGCCGCAGGGCAAATTCGAGCAGCTTCTTACATCAGCCAGCAGGGACAAGGAGGAGATACTCTCCACCCTTTTCGGCGCGGACAAGTATACAAAGCTTTCCGACAAGCTTCGGGAAAGAGCCGAAGTCCTCAGAAAAAAGCTTGACGTTGAAGCGAATACCCTTTGCGCTATGCTTGCGGCGGAGAAAATAGAGTCTGCCGAAGAGCTTGGCAAAGAGATCGGAAAGCATGAAGAGGAAGCGGAAGAGCTTTCTCCAAAGCTTGACGAGGCAAGAAAAAAACTTGCTGAAATACGCGAAAGGCTTACGGCGGCAGAGCTGCTGGCGGCAAAATTTTCCGAGCTTGAACAATCGGAAAACCGTCTTGCAGAGCTTGACCGGGGCAGGGGTGCGGCGGAGGAAAAACGTCTTGCCTTGAAGAAGCATGAAAAAGCGTCCCTTGCGGCTGCTGAGCATAAGGCGTTCGAGTCGGCGGAAAATAATCTTGCTGACAGAAAAAAACGTCTTGTACTTGCGGAAGAAGCTTTGTCCTCGGCGGAAGAAAAATTTACCGCGGCGGAAAAAAAGAAAAACGCCGCTGCCGACAGAGAGGCGGACTATCAGGCAAAAACAGCGGAGCTTGCAGTACTGACAAGTCTTGCCCCCATGTATGAGAAAATTTCCATTAAAACCGCGGAACTGAACAGGCTTTCGGGCGAAGCCGACCTCTGCGGGAAACGCCGTTCCGCTGCCGAAAAAAAGGCGCAGAGGTGCGGCGGGGATATATTGGAGCTTTCCGTAAAAAGGGAATATATCATGCAGAACTTTTCCGGACGGCTTCCGGAGCTTGCCGCGCGTCTGAACGAGCTTAAAAGCGGCGCGGAGGCGGAAAAGCGGCTTGCGGCTTATACCTCGGCTCTTGAAAAAATACGCGGAAATATTATGCTGCTGACCCGCAATGCGGATAGACTTGAAGTGGACAAGGCTTCTGCCGAAAGCAGGTACGGCGAGCTTTACGAACGCTATATCCGAAACACTGCGGCGGAGCTTTCCTCAAAGCTTAAGGAGGGACAGCCCTGTCCCGTCTGCGGAAGCTTATCGCACCCCGCTCCGGCGGGACGTTCCGAAAGCGATGTTACCGCCGCCGAGGTCAAGACCGCAAGAGCTGTTTTTGAAAAGCTTGCAAAGGAGCTTTCAGATATACAGACGAAAATTTCGGGAGAAAAAGCCCGTATTCCTGCCGCCGAGGACTATATCGCTTCGGAGCGCAAAACGATACTCGATACCCGCTATACTTCCGCGGAGCTTGAAGCGGTCACGCTTAAATACGGCGAAGCAGTTCGTGAAAATCAAAAGCTGCCCGAAATAGACAAAAATCTGAATGAATTGTCCGCGCAGAGGAGCAGTCTTGAAAAGCAGCTTGCCGACGAAACGGAAAAGTATGAGGCGGCGCGGAACGCTCTTTCCAAAGCGGAGGCGGAGCTGTCCGCACTTAAAGAGAACCTTGACCCCCGCTTCGGAGACGGGGACTCTTTCGCTGACGGAGTAAACAAATTAAAGGCTGATATTAACACTTTCGTCCGGGAAAAGGAAGTTTCCGACCGCGAATACTCGGCTGCGGAAAAGCTTAAAATACAGGCTTTCGCAGCCGCCGAACAGGCTCGTGCAGAGCATGACTCAGCCGTTTCGCTTCGTGACTCCGCATACGGCGTTTTTCTTGAAAAGCTTTCTGTCCTCGGCGTCTCGCCGGATGATTATAAAACCTCGCTTCTTTCGGAAGAAAAAGCCGCCTTGCTTGCGGAAAAAATAAAAGAATACGACCTTGCGGCGCATTCGGCGCGGGAACGGACGAACGCTCTGAAAAAAGAGCTTTCGGGAAAAGCGGCTCCCCGCCTTGATGAGATCAGGGCGGAAGCAAAGAAAGCGGACGAAACCTTATCAGAGCTTTCGGGACGGCAGACTCTCAACACAGAAAGGCTGAGCCGTCTGAAAAAGCTTTCGGAGGAATATTCAAGCCGCTTTTCCGCCTTGAGGGACGAAAGAGAGAAATCGGACAAGCTGTCGGCTTTCGCGGGCTTTATGCGGGGCGACAGGGGGATATCCTTTACGCGCTATTTTCTTGGACTTATGCTTTCTCTCGTGACCGACGAGGCGAACCGCATACTTGCTGATGTGAGCGGAGGCAAGTTCCGCCTGCGGGTGAAAAGCGATTACGCGGCGAATTCCAAACAGGGGCTCGACCTTGAAGCGGAGACTCTTACGGCGGACTTCAAGGTGGTCTACGGAGTGAAAAATCTGTCGGGCGGAGAAAAATTTCTTATATCCCTTGCTCTTTCGCTGGGACTTTCCGCTGTAGCGCGGAGCCGCAGCGGAGGCATCGACGTTGAAGCGATGTTTATTGACGAGGGCTTCGGCTCCCTTGATCCGGCGTCGCTGAAAGAAGCTGTTTCCATACTTTGCAGGCTTGCCGCGGGCAGGAACACCATAGGCATAATCTCTCATGTTGAGGAGCTGAAAAATGTTATTCCGTGCGGCATAAGGATCAAAAAAAATCCCGGCGGAGCGTCGGTTATAATCTCATAGAACGCGTCTGTTTCACAGGTATCGTTCGTGCAGCGGACTCTTCCCGTTAATACTTATTCACGATTTAAATAGATATAAAAAATCAAGCGTAATAGCGTAATATTGCATATATGGATTTTGCGGCGGGAGATTGCGCATAATTCAATGGGGGCTCGGTATAAAGCAATAATATTCCGATACTATTGACATTTGATCTATTATATTATATAATGTATAGTATAATAAGCCAAAGGAGCTGTTTTTATGACCGCAGATACGAAATATCCAATACTTATGATACACGGAATGGGTTTCCGCGACAGGAAACATCTTTGCTACTGGGGAAGAATACCAAAGGTTTTGGAGCGGAACGGAGCAAGGGTCTTTTTCGGCGGTCAGGACAGCAACGGTTCCTTGGAAAGCAACGCCGAACAGCTGCGGCGCAGTCTGGAGGAGGTTTTGTCCGAAACAGGCGCGGATAAGGTGAACGTTATTGCCCACTCAAAGGGCGGCCTTGAAGCGCGTTACCTCATTTCCACAATGGGCTTTGGAGATAAGATCGCTACCCTGACTACCCTTTCCACGCCCCACAACGGTTCGCTTACGGTCGACAAGCTTTTGAAATTTCCCGCTACTGCGGTAAAAGCCGGCTGCAAGGCAGTCGACCTGTGGTTCAAGGTGATAGGAGACAAAAATCCCGACACCTACAGCGCGATAAGCTTGTTCAAGACCTCCTCCGCGGAAAAATTCAACAGGGAAAATCCGGACGATCCGCGGGTCTACTACCAAAGCTACGGATTTGTGATGAACGGCTTTTTCTCCGATATTACCATGTGCATATCCTGGCTCGCGGTGTACTCGGTGGAGGGTGAAAACGACGGTTTGCTTGCGCCCCGCGCGGTTCAGTGGACTAACTTTCGCGGCGTTTACAGGGGCGGCGGCAGACGCGGCATCTCCCACTGCGACGAAGTGGACCTGCGCAGAAGCCGTATTGACGTAAGCGGCGGCGGAGATATTACCGATTTTTACCTGAATATTATTGCCGATCTGAAAAGCAAGGGCTTTTAGGGAAACCGCAAAAGGTTTTCCGTCTTGAAATTATTTTTTAGGCAATACCGCACAAGGATTGCCGTACAGAGACGAAAAATATGCAAGTCTGTGTGCGGCAAAGGCGTGAGCCGCTCTTTGCGCGGTGTTGCCTTTATATGTGTTCAAAACGGTAATACTATAAAATAACGCTTTTGCGGCGGTCTCCTGTTCATAATTCTTATAAGGAACCGGTATAAACAAAAATTGAGGATTTTCTTTAAAAACCATTGTAATTTTATGAATTATGTGGTATACTATCTTCATAAGTAAATTTCCGCAAATAACAAACATAATTAAAGGAGCTGATTTCAATGAAAGGTTTCGGAGCTGTTGTTCTTGCTCTGACCGCTGCCGCTGCCGGCGCTGCCGCCGCGGTCTTTGCTATGAAAAAGCGCGAGGAGATCGAACAGTACGATTACGATTTTGACGATGACGACGAGGTTTACTTCGACGGCTGCGACGAATGCGGCTGCGATGAGTGTTCCGATATCGGCGGCGATATGGACGAGCTGAACAGCCTTGACGCCGACTCTTCCGAGGCTGCCGCTGAGGCTTCCGACGCGGATCAGGGCATGGATTTCTGAATCGGATGTTGGATATCAGAGGATAGACGCCGGAATTTTTATTCCGCTTCTGTCCTCTGATTTCTGCTTTCTTTTTCGGAGCTTTTACGGACGGACAAGCATAGGAAAGTAAATTTTTCTTTCGTTTTTGATTACTATTTCGGGGGACTTTATGGGCGAAAAACTCAGGCTTGACAAATTTCTTTCGGGACAGCTTGGTATTTCCCGCGCCGACGCAAAGGAGCTTATAAAAAAGCGCCTTGTTACGGTGAACGGCGATACCGCAAGGCTGTACGACATGAAAATAGATCCCGCGTCGGACGCTGTATGCTCCGAAGGGAACGTCCTGACGTACCGCGAGCATATCTATATTATGCTCAACAAGCCTGCGGGAGTCGTCTGCGCCACGCGGGACAGGCTTTCTGAAACGGTGCTGGAGCTTATTCCCCGGGAAATAAGGCGGAAAAATCTCTTTCCCGCGGGACGGCTGGATAAGGATACAGAGGGCTTCGTTCTCATCACAGACGACGGAGAGTTCGCCCACGCAATACTTTCCCCCAAAAGGCACGTGGACAAGCGGTATTTTGCCGTATTGGAAAACCCTGCCTGCGAGGAGGACGTAAAGCAGTTTGCTTCGGGCATGATCATAGACGGCGGAGAAAAGTGTCTGCCCGCAAGGCTGGAGATTACCGAAGATCCCAAGGAGGTCTTTATTACCCTGCGGGAGGGCAAGTACCACCAGATAAAACGCATGGCTGAGGCTTTGGGAAACAGTATAGTATACCTCAAAAGGGTAAGCATAGGCGGTCTTGAACTGGACAAAAGCCTGAAAGAGGGCGAATGCAGGGAAATATCTCCCGATGAGCTCAGGCGGCTTAAAGGCTGAAAAAATGCACAAAAAAACAGTGAAAATTTTGGCAGCCGGCATTTCCCCGCGAGCCGTTCCCCGCACGGGATTTTATCTTATAATTTGCACAAAGAAATCGTAAAGATTTATGCAAAAACATAATGTTTTACCCCCGCATATTTAAAAGATGTTATTTTTTCGTCAAACTAAATAAATAAGGTTTTAGAAGTTTGGTTAATAAATAACTTGAAATTTATATATAAAATTTGGTATTATATTATCGTAGCCTAATGTAAATAGGCAAGACTAATTTTGGGAGGTTCGTACAGAATGGCTAGTTTATCACTCAGATCCATTTATAAGAAATACCCCGGCGGCGTAGTTGCCGTTTCAGACGTTAACCTTGAGATCAGAGACAAGGAGTTCGTTATCCTTGTAGGTCCTTCGGGATGCGGTAAGTCCACAACCCTCCGTATGATCGCAGGTCTTGAAGAAATTTCCGAGGGCGAGCTTTACATCGGCGACCGCCTTGTAAACGACGTTGCTCCTAAGGACAGAGATATCGCGATGGTTTTCCAGAACTACGCTCTGTATCCTCATATGACCGTATACGATAACATGGCGTTCGGACTTAAGCTCCGCAAGGTGCCCAAGGACGAGATCAACCGTAAGGTTGAGGAAGCCGCAAGAATACTCGACATCTCTCACCTGCTCAGCAGAAAGCCTAAGGCTCTCTCCGGCGGTCAGAGACAGCGTGTTGCCCTCGGACGTGCGATCGTTCGTGAGCCTCAGGTATTCCTCCTCGACGAGCCTCTTTCCAACTTGGACGCTAAGCTCCGTGCTCAGATGAGAACCGAGATCTCCAAGCTCCATCAGAAGCTGGGTACAACATTTATCTATGTAACCCACGACCAGACAGAGGCTATGACGATGGGTGACCGTATCGTTGTTATGAAGGACGGCTTCATTCAGCAGGTTGACTCTCCTCAGAACCTTTACACAAGCCCTGTTAACCAGTTCGTTGCGGGCTTCATGGGTTCTCCTCAGATGAACTTTGTTGACGCTGTTCTCAGAAAGATCGAGGGCAAATTCACTATCGAATTCGGCTCCGAAGATACTAAGACAAGCCGCGGCAAGAAGTACTATGTTGAGCTTCCCGAGGCTAAGGTTGAAGAAGCTGTTCTTAACAACTATGTTGACAAGGAGATCGTTATGGGTATCCGTCCCGAGAATATCCACGACGAGGAAATGTATCTCTCTGCTGCTAAGACCGGCGTGATCGACGCTAACGTTGAGATCACCGAAATGATGGGCGCTGAGACTTTCCTGTACCTGAACTGCGAGGGTATTCCTCTTACTGCACGTGTTGATCCTCGTTCCACAGCACGTCCTCAGGATACTATCAAGGTTGCGCTTGATCCCAATCACGTTCACATCTTTGATAAGGAAACCGAAAAGACTATCGTTAACTGATTTGGCTGATTTGGTTAAAACAAACTCCGCTTTCTTTGAGAAAGCGGAGTTTTTGCATTCAGTAGTTTTTCGGCGGCGCGGGACGCTTTTTCACATCGGTAAGACCGAGAATAAAGTCGGTGCTTGCATCGTAAAAATATGTAAGCTTTATAAGGTGCGGCAGGGAGATCTGAAGCTCGCCGTTTTCGTATCTTGAATAGGTTTGCTGGGTACAGCCGAGGTATTTCGCAACATGACGCTGGTAGATATTTTTTTCTTGACGAAGCTCCTTTAGTCTTGGTATTGTAAATTTTTCTGACATGATTTTTCCTCCTAATAGCAATAAATCATAAAATTAACTTAGCATATTAGGCAGCGAAGCTGCCGATTCAAAAAAGTTCGCCAGCCTTTCAAGGCTGTGGGTTTCCAAAGGGCAACGCCCTTTGGTCGCGCTCCGCAGAGCGCGAAATTCTCTATCGTTCAAGAGCTCCGCAAAGGGGTGAATTGAAAACAGTCCTGCGGACTGTTTTCAAGAGGGGAACGCCCTGCGATAGAGGGCGTTCCCCTAATTTGCAAAGTTAATTTTTGATAACGATAAAAACATTATACCACATAACTGTTTATATTGCAAGCTAAATGCAATATAAAATTATTGCAAAATTAGTGTATTATTTCGTGTAAAAATAGTACATAATTATTATAAAATGATTATTTTTATAATATGGGTGGTATTATGTTTAAAGTGCAGAAAGGTTATGACGGCATGGTAACCAAAACTTTTCGTTTACCCGAAAAACTTGTAAAAAATCTTGATGCGATAGCCGGTAAAAATGAGTTGTCTTTGAATAAGTTGGTTATTCAATGTTTGGAGTACGCCATTGAGAACATTGACAAAGATGATTTGCCCGATGAAATGTCCTCAAAAGATTAAGTTTAAAGCAACCAACAAATTAACGTTACCGGAATTAGGGGAACGCCCTCTATCGCACGCAGTGCGATTTAGCAGAGGCGTTCCCCTCTTGAAGGCAGTCCGCAGGATTGTTTTCAATATAGCTGCCGGCTGCTCACGTTCAAAACGTCACACTGTGACGTTTTGAAGATTTGTTTTGCCGCGCACATAACAAAGGAGGGGCGGTCGTGTTCGCCCCTCCTCGAAATGGCTGTCGCCATTTCTCACCTCCCGCTCCGTTCCGAACGAAAAGGATTTCGCGCTCTGCGGAGCGCGACGAGGGGGCTCTGCCCCCTCGTCCCTCGCAAGCTGTGCTCAGCTTGACCAGCTAAACAACAATTTTCAAGAACATTAAATTAAGACACAGCAAAAAATTGATTCCCGTGCAAATGTCCGAAAAAATATTGTCTTTTCAAGGAAACTGTGCTATAATTATTTCATATCTTTACCGAAAGGAGCGCGGTGTTATGACTGCCGAAGTAAACTATGAATCCCTCGCCCTGTTCGGCAAGTTCGGCGGAGCTATGCTGGGACTGCTTTTGCTCGTTTGGCTAATAGCAATCCTTACCCCGAAAGCCGCCAAGCTTATCGACAGACTTGCGGGTAAACCGCGACCCGAAAGGGTGGAGGATAATATTAAACCCGAAGAATACGAGGTACACTCGATTTTTGAGGACGTACCCTTAAAAAAACAAGAGGATAAGAAGCAAGAGGCAGGAGAGGACGAACAGCAGTAAGACTTTACAATTTCTAACTATTACCCTATAATTTCTATCATCTAAAAAGGAGTTTTTAAAATGGCTAAGGATAACAAAAAAATGGTCGAAGCGATAACCTCAATGGACGAGGATTTCGCAAAATGGTACACCGACATCGTTAAAAAGGCGGAGCTTATCGAGTACACCTCGGTAAAGGGCTGTATGGTAATTCGCCCCTACGGCTACGCTATCTGGGAGAATATGCAGAAAATTCTTGACGGTATGTTTAAGGCTACGGGACACGAAAATGTGTGTATGCCTATGTTCATTCCCGAAAGTCTGCTCCAAAAGGAGAAAGACCACGTTGAGGGCTTTGCTCCCGAAGTGGCTTGGGTAACTCACGGCGGCAGCGAAAAGCTTGAGGACAGGCTTTGCGTCCGTCCTACCTCCGAGACCCTTTTCTGCGAGCATTACGCAAATATCGTACATTCCTACCGCGACCTGCCTAAGCTCTATAACCAGTGGGTATCGGTTGTCCGTTGGGAGAAAACTACCCGTCCGTTCCTCCGTTCGAGAGAATTCCTGTGGCAGGAAGGTCATACCATTCATGCCACCGCCGAGGAGGCTGTTATCGAGACGGAGAAAATGCTCAACGTGTACGCGGAATTCTGCGAAAAAAGCCTTGCAATGCCTGTTATAAAGGGCAGAAAGACGGACAGCGACAAGTTCGCGGGCGCGGAGGCAACCTATGCTATCGAGGCTCTCATGCACGACGGCAAGGCGCTTCAGGCGGGTACGTCCCATAATTTCGGCGACGGCTTCGCAAAGGCTTTCGACATTATGTACACCGACAAGGAAAACAAAAAGGTTTATCCGCATCAGACGTCATGGGGCGTTTCCACCCGTCTTATCGGCGGAATAATCATGACCCACGGCGACGATAACGGACTTGTTCTGCCTCCTGCGGTCGCTCCGATACAGGCGGTAATAGTTCCCATTCAGCAGTTCAAGGAGGGCGTTCTCGACAAGGCGAACGAGCTTGCGGAAAAGCTGAAAGCGGCGGGTATCCGCGTTAAGGTTGACGACAGCGATAATTCTCCCGGCTGGAAGTTTGCTGAGTACGAAATGAAAGGCGTACCGGTACGCATTGAAATAGGTCCCAAGGATATCGAGAATAATCAGTGCGTTTGCGCTTTGAGGTACAGCGGCGAGAAGCGTACCGTGTCACTTGAAAACGGTCTGGAACTGTTCAAAAACGCCATTGTGGAAATGCTGGAGGAGGAAATTCCCGAGGGAATGTTCAGAAAGGCAGCGGAGAACCGTGAAAAGCATACCTATAGATGTACCACTATGGAGGAGATCACCAAGGCTCTTGAAGAAAACGGCGACGGTTTTGTCAAGGCAATGTGGTGCGGCGACGAGGCTTGCGAGGACAAGGTAAAGGAAGTCACGGGCGTTGGCAGCAGGTGTATTCCCTTTGAGCAGGAGGAAATCTCGGACAAGTGCGTTTGCTGCGGCAAGCCTGCCAAGAAAATGGTTTACTGGGGCAAGGCGTATTGATCAATAATTATTTATGAAAAGCCTTACAGCGACGGAAAAGCCGAGGGCGAAGCCTGCGCATTTGGCGGTTCGGGCAACGTCCTCTGCGGAGTCGCAGAGCCGCCTTGCGTCAAGCTTTTTGATTTTTTTCTGTTTTTTGAGAAGCCTTGCAAAGCCGCACAAGGCACGCATTTCGTCGTCAAGGCAGGGTGAGGATATTTTCTCTCCGTTCATATCGTAGAATATTTTTTCTAATGTTGGCATTTCCATGGAAATTCTCCTTTTAGGTTTTATTTTGATTATATTTATAATATAATTGCACACGTATTTGTATATAAATACATAATTGTGCAATTATAGTAAATGCCTTATAATAATATTGGAGGCGATTAAAATGAGCAAACCTCAAACAAGGGCAAGTAATAAATATAATGCTAAAGCTTATGACCGTCTTGCGATACAAGTTAAAAAGGGCAGAAAGGCAGATATTCAAGCCGCCGCCGAAAAGCAGGGAGAAAGCCTTAACGCATATGTTGTAAAAGCTGTTGAACAACGTATGGAAGCTGAACAGGATTAAATTTTTGCATAATTAGCACTTGATTTTAGCGCGCGGCAAGTATATACTTTAGGTTATGGCGGTGATAAAGTGCCCGTGCAATATAAAATAAATGTATTGGCAGCTTTAAAGGAAAAACGTCACACTACTTCAAGAATACGAAAAGATATAATGATAGGCGAAGCTACGGTACAACGGCTTAGGCACGGTCAAAGTGTTTCTTATGAGGTGCTTGATTGTCAGTCCGGAGATATTCTTGAATATGTTCCCAAGGACGCTTGAAGAGATAAGACGGTTCAAATAATCAAGGCAATGAGAAAATATGCTGTATGGGTGTTGTGAAATATGTCTGACGATAAACTTATCAAAATAGGAAAATTCAAACAGGAATACAACCAAATCCTGAACACCTCTTTGCCTTGCTTTGAAATTATGCAGTCAACGGGATTGATAAAGCATATTTCCAAAAGGCACAATCATTGTGTGCAATATTTAAATAAAGTGTCCGATATTCTTAAAAATCCCGATTATATCGGCATCAATCCCAAAGAACATGACAGCGTAGAGCTTGTAAAGATTTATGAGGATAATATTTTGATAGCAATAAAATTGGACTGTGATAACGGCTACTATTATCTTGCCTCATTATACGATATAAGCGGCGGCAAATTGGAAAACAGGCTTGATTCCGGAAGGCTGAAAAAATACTTGACAAATTGATTTTTTTAGAGTATAATTTAATTGTAAAGAGAATAGCATATAATTAAGGTCGTTGAGGTCAGAAAGGCTCCTGACGCTCCTCCTTATGGGGGAACCTGAGATGATGGGTACGCCGTCCATCCAATGACCAATTATACGTGAAAGCGGTACTTTTGTGCCGCTTTCTTACTATAATGACGAAAGGACATAAATTATGGACTACAAAAAGTTCCGCCGCACAAACACCGTGATCCTGCTTATCGGCGACGCGCTGTCGGCGGGCAGGTATATGAATATGAAAAAATTTTTGGCTGTACTTTTATTAATGTGTACTGCAATGCTTGGCGGCTGCTCCTTAAAAAAGGAATACGACCTTTACGGCAAAGCGCAGGTGGAGGCTTTGCGGGAGAGCGCCAAAGGCTGGCAGAGCGGCAGGTATCTGCTGACAAATCTTGACACGGACGTTATGGATCAAGCGTTTTCGTTTATGTACAATGAGGACGGCTCGCAGACCTATCTGTACGAGCGGGTCTTGGAGGAGAACGGTTATTATGCCGAATTTTCGGACGGAGAAGCCTTTTACGTGCTGAGCGGCGGGGAGACAAACATTCTTAAAAAAGGCTCGGAGGGATATGTTTCCTACGACAGGAAAAACCCTCACCCCTACAGTACGGGAGACTTGCTTTTCTATGAGAACCTGTTTGTGAAGTCCTCCGAAGAGATACCCGGAGAGGACGGCGGGGTCTGTTACAGGTACTATTATAATACGGAGAAGATAAACGATACTCTCGGTACAAGCCTGACAGAATTTGTTACGGAGTATGTTTTCGGTTCGGAGGGCGGCTTTGAATATTTCGTCCAGAGAAATTCCGACGGAGAAAACAGCTACGCCTACCGTATCGACGTTATTGACGCGGATTCGCTTACGGAAATCGAGAACCCTGTTATGGCTTCGGAAGAATAATTTTATATGTAGGTTTGTCAAATGTATCAGTATGCCCCTAAAGTACAGTTCATATTCGGCAATTATGGAATATTGTTTAAAATGCATAAAAATTTATGGAAAAACCCCTGAAAATTCTACATCTAAAATTTGCTAAATCGGCATTACCCCCTTGCAATCGGGACAGGGTAATGATATAATAATATGCGTGACTTGTTTGACTGCAAGTGTTTAGTATATGTTTTTGCGAGGAAACGGAAGGTTGCTTACGGTTTGTAAGGGAATTTCCGCGGAGTATGTTCGGTCACTGAACCGGGCGGCTGCGATAGTGAACGCTGTGTGCGCTTAAACCGTGAACGGCTTTGTGCTTGTTCATAGGTAAGCTGCGTTTGTATCTGCTCGGAAAACAATTCGTTTTTCGGGTCTTTTTAGTACAGGCGGCAGGAAACACACGGAGGCGTGTAAGGCCGGAGTGCGTTTTACACACATGAGGCGCGTAGAGCCGAAACGTGCTGCACACAGGACGCGTTGATTATTGTAAAACTCGTCCCCAAAACAATCAGAAGTTATTCAGGAGGCGATCGTTAATGGCAGTCAATGAAAAAATCAGAATCAGGATCAAAGGTTACGACCATGCGGTAGTCGACGCTGCTGCGGCTAAGATCGTGGACGCTGCTAAAAGAAGCGGCGCAAGAGTAAGCGGACCTATTCCGCTTCCCACCGACAAGGAGATCATCACAATTCTCCGCGCGGTTCACAAGTATAAGGACAGCCGCGAGCAGTTCGAGATGAGAACCCACAAGAGGCTTATCGACGTTATCAGACCGTCCGACAAGTCTGTTGAGGCTCTGCAGGGTCTTGAGCTTCCTGCCGGCGTTGACGTTGTAATGGAAATCAAGTAGCGGGCGGAGAGCCTCCGCGGGCTGTGTCATCTCCTAAAGTTAATTGGAGTGTGCAGCAGAAAGGCCCTCAAAGGAGTGGTTGAAAAGTGCGGAAGGCATCGGGTCGTTATCATTTCCGAAAGACGTTTCGCGGTAGGTCATGTTGCGGAAACGCAACCAATAACCATAAGGAGGAAAAACTATGACAAAGGCAATCATCGGCAGAAAAATCGGCATGACGCAGATCTTCGATGAAGCAACCAACAAGGTCATTCCCCTGACCGTCGTTGAAGCGGGTCCCTGTGTTGTCGTTCAGAAGAAAACTGTTGAGAACGACGGTTACAGCGCAGTTCAGCTCGGCTTCGGCGATATGAGGGAGAAACTTGCGAACAAGCCTATCAAAGGTCATTTCGCAAAGGCCGACGTTGCTGTTAAGAGAACTCTTAAAGAGTTTAAGCTTGACGGCGCGGAGGAGATGGAGGTAGGCGCTATCCTGAAAGCGGACACCTTTGCAGAGGGAGACATCGTTGATGTTTCCGGCACTTCAAAGGGTAAGGGTTTCCAGGGTACTGTCAAGAGAAACAACAACTCCAGGATCAAGGAGACCCACGGTTCGGGTCCTGTACACAGACACGCCGGCTCTATGGGAGCCTGCTCTTCCCCTTCCCGTATCTATAAGGGCAAGGCGCTTCCCGGTCACATGGGCAGCGAAAAGGTTACGGTACAGAACCTTCAGATCGTCAAGATCGACGCGGAAAACAATCTTATCGCGGTCAGAGGCGCAATTCCCGGTCCCAAGAACGGCATTGTTACCATCTGCGACTGCGTAAAAAAGAAAAAGGCTTAATGGAAGGAGGAAGCAGTAATGCCTAATATTAAAGTACTGGATATGACAGGCAAAGAGGTTTCGGATATCGAGCTGTCGGACGCTGTTTTCGGTATTAAGCCCAACGAGTCTGCTATGCACACAATGGTTGTGAATTATCTCGCTAACCAGAGACAGGGCACACAGTCTACACTTACCCGCACTGAGGTAAGAGGCGGCGGCAGAAAGCCCTGGAGACAGAAGGGTACGGGTCACGCAAGACAGGGCTCCACACGCGCTCCACAGTGGACGCACGGAGGAATCGCTCTCGGTCCCAAGCCCAGAAGCTACCGCTTTACTGTGAACAAGAAGCTTAAGAGACTGGCTATGAAGTCCGCTCTTTCGACTAAGGTCATCGACAACAATATCATTGTTCTCGACGATATCAAAATGAACGAATACAAGACCAAGACCGTTGTTGAAATGCTTAAGGCAGTTAATCCTGACGGAGCTAAGGCTCTCATCGTTATGCCCGAGGTGAACAGCTTCGTTGTTAAGAGCGCGGCTAACATTCCCGGCGTAAAGACTGCTTTGGTAAACACTATCAATGTTTACGACATCCTCAACTACGATAAGTTCATCGTTGTTAAGGACGCGGTCGCCAAGATCGAGGAGGTGTACGCATAATGATAGCACAGGATATTGTTATCAAGCCCATCATTACCGAAAAGAGCATGGAGGGTCTTCAGGAAAGCAAGTACACCTTTAAGGTTGCTATGGACGCAAACAAAATTGAGATCGCTAAGGCTGTCGAGGAGCTTTTCGGCGTTAAGGTAGCCAAGGTGAACACTATGCACGTAAGAGGCAGATCCAGAAGAATGGGTATGCACAGAGGCTTTACTCCCGACTGGAAGAAAGCTATCGTTACTCTTACCGAGGATTCCAAGACCATCGAATTCTTCGACGGCATGATGTAAGCAGGGAGTCTCCGCGGGCGCTTGCACTGAAAGTGCAAGACAGTCACACCCCAAAGTTAATATGCTCCGTATTGTTGCCTTGTTAAAGCCCCTCAAGGAGGCGGGCGGCAGCGCGCGGGTATTAAGGTGAAGCGACGTGCGGCGAGGAAGGCAGAGGTGAAGATCTCTTACTTCTTACTTCTAACCTCTTACATCTAAACGGTATGCGCTATGGGAGAGCAGCTCCCGAAAAGCATACGGAAATAACTGAAATAAGGAGATGAACTGCAATGGCTATCAAATCATACAAGCCTACGACGCCCTCCAGACGTCAGATGACTGTTACCGATTACAGCTGCCTTTCCAAGGTCGAGCCTGAGAAGAGCCTTCTTGCTCCCCTCAAAAAGACCGCAGGCAGAAACAGCTACGGCAGAATCACCGTTCGTCACAGAGGCGGCGGAAACAGAAGAAAATACAGAATTATCGACTTTAAGAGAGATAAGCAGGGTATGAACGCCACTGTTCTCACTCTTGAGTACGACCCCAACAGAAGCGCTTTCATCGCTCTCGTTCAGTACGAGGACGGCGAAAAGAGATATATCATCGCTCCAAACGGTTTGGCTGTGGGCGACACCGTTACAAGCGGCTCCCACGCGGATATCAAGCCCGGCAACGCGCTGGCGCTCTGCGATATCCCCGTAGGTACTTTCATTCACAACATCGAGCTTTATCCCGGCAAGGGCGCGCAGCTCGTGCGTTCCGCGGGAAATATGGCTCAGCTTATGGGTAAGGAAGAGAAGTACGTTCTCGTAAGACTTCCCTCGGGCGAGATGAGAAAGATCCCCGCTAACTGTATGGCTTCCATCGGTCAGGTTTCCAACATCGACCATGAGAACGTAAGCCTCGGTAAGGCAGGTAAGACACGTCACCTGGGTATCAGACCTACAGTCCGCGGTTCTGTCATGAACCCCTGCGACCACCCCCACGGAGGCGGTGAAGGTAAGTCTCCCGTTGGCCGTCCCGGACCTGTTACTCCTTGGGGAAAGCCCGCTCTCGGTTACAAGACCAGAAAGCAGCACCACCGTACAGACAAGTTTATTGTTAAGCGCCGTAACGGCAAGTAAGCACGGAGTCCGTGCAGGCAAAGTCACCCCCGCAGTTGGATATCGAAATATTCAGCTGTGCTTAGCCCCCTCAAGGGGACGGGTGAGAAAATGCCGAAATGTTGCGTGATTATGTTACCCTGTAACTTATATTGCGTTTCACAAATGTTTAACAATCGGCACAAGCCGACTCATTGAGATCATAAAGAGAATTTCATCTGTGAAATTCCGCCAAAAGGAGGAGGGGCAGAGGTCTTACCTCTTACCTCTTACCTCTAATTTCTGAAAGGAGGAAAACAATGAGCAGAAGCATCAAGAAAGGACCATACGTCCAGGAGGTCCTGCTTAAAAGAGTTATTGCTATGAACGAAGCGGGCGAGAAAAAGGTTCTCAAGACATGGAGCCGTTCTTCAACTATCTACCCCGATTTCGTTGGTCATACCTTTGCTGTTCACGACGGCAGAAAGCACGTTCCCGTATACGTTACGGAGGATATGGTAGGTCACAAGCTGGGCGAATTCGCTCCCACAAGGACTTACAAGGGCCATGCAGGCTCCAAAGTTTCCAACAACGGTAAATAATCAGGCAGAGAGGAGAATTTAAAATGGAAGCAAGAGCATATCTTAAAAATGCTCGGATCGCGCCGAGAAAGGTTCAGATCGTTCTCGACCTCATCAGAGGAAAGGACACCGAGACCGCTATGGCGATCCTTCAGCACACACCCAAGGCTGCCTGTGAATACCTGGAGAAGCTTCTGAAGTCCGCGGTAGCAAACGCCGAGAACAATTTCGGAATGGACAGAGACAACCTCTACATTTCCGAATGCTTCGTTTGCCCCGGTCCTATCATGAAGAGAATCATGCCCAGAGCACAAGGCAGGGCGTTCCGCATACTCAAGAGAACTTCCCATGTCACTCTTGCAGTCAAGGAAAAAGAATAAGCCGAAGAGGAGGTAAACTAAATGGGACAGAAGGTTAATCCGCACGGTCTGCGTGTAGGCGTTATTAAGGATTGGGATTCCCGCTGGTTTGCAAACAAGGCGACCTTCGGCGATACCTTGGTTGAGGACTACAACGTCCGTAACTATATCAAGAAAAACCTTTATGCAGCAGGCGTTCCCCGCATTGAGATCGAAAGATTCGCGGACAAGGTAAGAATCCACGTTCACTGCGCTAAGCCCGGTATCGTTATCGGACGCGGCGGTGAGAATATCGAAAAGCTCCGTCTGGACATCGAAAAGATGATGAAGAAGTCCGTTTCAATCAATATCGTTGAGGTCAAGTCCCCCGATATGGACGCTCAGCTCGTTGCCGAGAGCATCGCAGCTCAGCTTGAGAACCGCGCTTCCTACAGAAGAGCTATGAAGCAGGCTATCGGCAGATCCATGAAGCTGGGAGCCAAGGGTATCAAGGTAATGGTAAGCGGACGTATCGGCGGCGCCGAGATCGCACGTTCCGAGTCCTACCACGAGGGTACTATCCCACTCCAGACTATCCGTGCCGATATCGACTACGGCTTCGCAGAGGCTGCCACAACCTACGGCAGGATCGGCGTTAAGGTTTGGATCTACAAGGGAGAGGTTCTCAAGGGCGACGTTGCCAAGGCAAGAGTCATGGCTGAAAGATCCGAGAGAAAGCCCCGCAGAAACAACGATGACAGACGCGGCGGCGGAAACCGCGGCGACCGCAGAGAGCGCGCGCCCAGGAGAGATAGAGAAGGAGGTAATCAGTAATGCTGCTTCCTAAGAGAGTTAAGTACAGAAGAGTACACAGAGGCCGTCTTACGGGTAAGGCTTACCGCGGAAACAAGGTTTCCAACGGCGAGTTCGGCTTACAGGCTCTTGAGCCCGCTTGGATCACTTCCAATCAGATCGAGGCTGCCCGTATCGCGATGACACGTTATATCAAGAGAGGCGGTCAGGTTTGGATCAAGATATTCCCCGACAAGCCTATCACCGAAAAACCTGCCGAGACCCGAATGGGTTCAGGTAAAGGTTCTCCCGAATACTGGGTTGCGGTCGTTAAGCCGGGCAGAGTTATGTTCGAGATCGCCGGTGTAAGCGAGGAGACCGCAAGAGAAGCTATGCGTCTTGCTATGCACAAGCTTCCCATCAAGTGTAAGTTTGTTAAGAAAGAGGAGGCGAGCGAATAATGAAGGCTGCGGAAGTTAGAGATATGACTACTCTTGAGCTTGACAATAAGCTTGCCGACCTGAAGAAGGAGCTTTTTGCCCTTCGCTTTCAGCACGCTGTTAATCAGCTCGACAACCCTACGCGTCTCAAGGCTGTGAAGAAGGACATCGCGAGAATCAAAACTATTCTCCGCGAGCGTTCCGGTTCAGAGCAGTAAGTGAAGGAGGGAAACAAAAATGGCTGAAAGAAATCTCAGAAAAACCAGAGTTGGCAAGGTAGTTTCCAATAAGATGGACAAAACCATTGTTGTTGCTATTGTTGATAACGTACAGCACCCTCTGTACAAGAAGATCATCAAGAGAACGATCAAGCTTAAGGCTCACGACGAAAACAATACCTGCAATATCGGCGACCGCGTTGAGATAATGGAGACACGTCCTATTTCCAAGGACAAGAGATGGCGTCTCGTTAAGGTCATCGAGCAGGCTAAGTAAAGCAGTTTGGGCGGTGCAAATGCGGCGGTGCGGACTTTGTATGATACGCACGGCTGCGTTGATGCACGGCTAAAAGATTATTTAAAGGTCGGAGTTTATGAGGCGGGGTGCATTTTCTTACCCCTTACCTCTTATCTCTTACCTCTAATAGGGAGGAGAATAAAGCTATGATTCAGATGCAGACTTATCTGAAAGTCGCCGACAACACGGGCGCAAAGGAGCTTATGTGTATCAGAGTTCTGGGCGGCACCCGCAGAAGATACGCTAACATCGGCGATGTTGTGGTTGCTTCCGTCAAGAAAGCAACACCAGGCGGCGTTGTTAAAAAAGGCGACGTTGTCAAGGCAGTTATCGTTCGTTCCGCAAAGGGTCTCCGCCGCGAGGACGGTACCTATATCCGCTTCGACGAGAACGCTGCCGTTATTATCAAGGAAGACAAAAACCCCAGAGGTACCCGTATTTTCGGACCTGTTGCCCGTGAGCTGAGAGACAAGGACTATATGAAGATCCTGTCCCTTGCTCCCGAGGTTCTGTAAGGAGGCGTCGCGAAATGAATAAACTGCATGTTAAAACAGGCGATAACGTTGTTATCCTGTCCGGCAAGGACAAGGGCAGGCAGGGCAAGGTCCTTGAGGTTTCCCCTAAGGAGGGAAAGGTTATCGTCGAGGGTCTTAACATTGTTACAAAGCACGTTAAGCCCAGACAGATGGGTCAGCAGGGCGGCATCGTAAAGTGCGAGGCTCCCCTCTACGCGTCAAAGGTAATGGCTGTATGCCCCAAGTGCGGCAAGCCCACAAGACTTGCTCACAGGATCGAGGCGGACGGCTCTAAGGTAAGAGTATGCAAGCACGCAGACTGCGGCAAAGCTTATTAAGGAAAGGAGTTAATTGATATGGCATCTAATCTTAAGGAACTCTATGTCAGCACAGTGGCTCCCGCTTTAATGAAAAAGTTCGGCTACAAAAGCGTTATGCAGATTCCTAAAATCGATAAGGTCGTTATCAACGTCGGCGCTGGCGAGGCTAAGGAAAACGCCAAGGTCATCGACGCTATCATGACCGACCTCGCCGCTATCACAGGTCAGAAGCCCGTGGTATGCCGCGCTAAGAAATCCGTCGCGAACTTCAAGCTCCGCGAGGGTATGCCTATCGGCGTTAAGGTAACGCTCAGAAGCGAAAAAATGTACGAATTCCTTGACAGGCTCTTCAACGTTGCGTTCCCCCGTGTTCGTGACTTCAGAGGCATCAACGGAAATTCCTTCGACGGAAGAGGAAACTACTCCACAGGTATCAAGGAGCAGCTTATTTTCCCCGAGATCGAGTACGATAAGATCGACAAGGTTCGCGGCATGGATATCAATATCATCACTACCGCAAACACCGACGAGGAGGCAAAGGCTCTGCTTGAGCTGATGGGCGCTCCGTTCGCCAAGTAATAAGGGAGGGATAATCAAATGGCTAAAACTTCTATGAAGGTAAAGCAGCAGAGAACTCCTAAGTACAGCACAAGAGCTTACAACAGATGCAAGATCTGCGGCAGACCCCACGCTTATATGAGAAAATTCGGCATTTGCCGTATCTGCTTCAGAGAGCTTGCTCACGACGGTCAGATTCCCGGCGTGAAGAAAGCAAGCTGGTAATTGGAGGTTAGAGGTCAGAATCCGGAGGTTAGAACCCAAGGCTGCCATAGGGCAGGGGCCGCTTCCTGCTTTGACCTGACTCTGATGAAAAGGCTTATGTTTGTTTTTAAAGAATTTTTCAAGGAGGTTAACCGTTATGCAAATCACAGATACAATTGCGGATATACTGACGAGAATCCGCAATGCTAATTCCGCAAAGCACGCGACTGTTGACGTTCCTGCTTCCAATATGAAAAAGTCTATCGCTCAGATCCTTGTTGACGAGGGATACATCAAGAGCTATCAGATAATCGACGACGGAAAGCAGGGAATCATCAGGATCACGCTGAAGTACGGCGAGAACAAGTCCCAGGTCATCACAGGTCTGAGAAGAGTTTCCAAGCCCGGACTTCGTATTTATTCGAGCTGCGAGGATATGCCCAAGGTAATGAAGGGTCTCGGTATCGCTATCGTTTCCACTTCCAAGGGCGTTATGACCGACAAGAAGGCAAGAGAGCTTCACGTCGGCGGAGAAGTCCTTGCGTTCATATGGTAAGGAGGAACAGATATGTCCAGAATAGGTAAAAAGCCCGTTGCTGTTCCTGCCGGAGTCGACGTTAAGATCGACGGCTCAACCGTTACGGTAAAGGGACCTAAGGGTACTCTCACAAATACGTTCAACCCCGATATCATCATCAAGCAGGAGGGCGCTGAGATCATCGTTGACCGTCCTTCCGAGAATAAGCTTCACAAGTCTCTTCACGGTCTGACAAGAACGCTTATCAACAATATGGTCGAGGGCGTTACAAACGGCTTTTCCAAATCTCTTGAGATCGAGGGTGTCGGTTACCGTGCCGCTAAGCAGGGCAAGAACCTTGTTATGAACCTGGGTTATTCTCATCAGGTCATCATTCCCGAGATCGACGGCATTACAATCGACGTTCCCAACGCTACAAGCATTGTGGTAAACGGCATCGACAAGCAGGTAGTCGGTCAGTTCGCGGCTGAGATCCGCGAGAAGAGACCCCCCGAGCCGTACAAGGGCAAGGGTATCCGCTACACCGGCGAGAGGATCATTCGCAAGGAAGGTAAGGCAGGTAAGGGTAAGAAGTAATCCCCGAACTGTCCAAACGTTATCCTAAAATTAGAGAATGGGACAGTTCCGAAACGGTGTGCGGGTTTTTCCGTGTGTTTCTCAACTACTATTCTCCGTACAAAAAGGAGTTGAATTTAAATGGTAAAGCAGATCAACAGAAAGGCTGCAAGAGCCAAGAGACAGATCCGCGTTCGTTCCAAGATAAGCGGCACGGCTGAGTGCCCCAGACTGAACGTTTTCCGCAGCGCAAAGAACATCTACGCTCAGATCATTGACGATACCGCAGGAGTTACCCTCTGCGCGGCTTCCTCCAAAGAAAAGGGCTTCGACGGCAACGGCGGAAACAAAGAGGGCGCTTTCAAGGTTGGCAAGATGATCGCTGAAAAGGCTGCCGCTAAGGGCATTAAGGACGTTGTTTTCGACAGAGCCGGATACCTTTATCACGGCAGAGTCGCAGAGCTTGCAAACGGCGCAAGAGAGGGCGGTCTGAACTTCTAATGGTTCGGACGATCAACTAACAAGGAGGTAATACTTTTGGCAAACGCTACTAAGATAGACGCTTCTGCTATGGAGCTTACGGAAAAAGTCGTTGCGATCAACAGAGTTTCCAAGACCGTTAAGGGCGGACGTATTTTCAAATTTGCCGCTCTCGTGGTAGTGGGAGACGGAAACGGCACTGTAGGCTTCGGTATGGGCAAATCGGGAGAAGTTCCCGACGCTATCCGCAAGGGTATCGAGGACGCTAAGAAAAATCTGATCAAGGTATCCCTCAGGGGTTCCACTATTCCTCACGAGATCATCGGCGCATTCGGCGCAGGCAGAGTTCTTATGAAGCCCGCCGCTCCCGGTACCGGTGTTATCGCAGGCGGTCCCGTTCGTGCGGTGATCGAAATGGCGGGTATCAAGGATATCAGAACCAAATCCCTGCGCTCCAACAACGCGTGCAACGTGGTAAGAGCTACCATCAACGGTCTTGCTCAGTGCCGCAGCGCTAAGGAAGTCGCTGAGATCAGAGGCAAATCCGTTAAGGAAATTTTAGGTTAAGGAGGATAAGGACATGGCTATTAAAATCAAGCTTGTCAGAAGCCTTAACAGCGTTAAGAAAGATCAGGCTGCAACAGCTCATTCACTGGGTCTCCGCAAGATCGGCGACGTTACAGAGCAGCCCGACAACGACGCTACAAAGGGCAAGATCCACAAGATCGCCCATCTCGTAGAGGCCACCAAGGCATAAATTACGCAAGGAGGTGCGAAAGCTAATGAAAATTCACGAATTATCCCCCGCCGCGGGCTCCGTCAAGGACGTTAAGCGCGTTGGCAGAGGTCACGGCTCAGGCAACGGCAAGACCGCAGGCAAGGGTCATAAAGGTCAGAACGCGCGCTCCGGCGGCGGCGTAAGACCCGGCTTCGAGGGCGGTCAGATGCCTCTCGCAAGACGTATCCCCAAGAGAGGCTTCAATAATATTTTCGCAGAAAAGATGACGGTCATTAACGTTTCCGACCTTGCTAAATTCAAGGAAGGCACTGTTGTTGACACCGATATGCTCAAGGCTGCGGGTATCATCAAGAAAGCCGATAACGGCGTTAAGATTCTCGGTAAGGGCGAGCTGAATGTTAAGCTTACCGTACAGGCTGCCGCTTTCTCTGAGTCGGCAAAGGAAAAAATCGAGAAGGCAGGCGGGAAGGCTGAGGTGATGTAATGTGTTTAAGACTTTCAGAAATGCCTGGAAGGTTCCTGAGTTAAGGAATAAGATCCTTTACACATTAC
Organism: uncultured Clostridia bacterium; assembly: GCA_947089135.1. Lineage (GTDB taxonomy): Bacteria > Bacillota > Clostridia > Oscillospirales > Ruminococcaceae > RGIG8773. The sequence continues at coordinate 107,878 of CAMUJF010000001.1, read as the reverse complement.
TCGCTATCCTCATATTCAGGATCGGCTGTCACGTACCCGTTCCGTTTATGGATCCGGAGGCTGTGCAGAGTATGTTCGCCGAGGGTAATTTCCTCAGCTATATGAACATTCTCTCCGGCGGCGCTCTTTCGCAGGGTACGCTGTTCTCACTGTCGATCCAGCCTTATATCAACGCTTCGATCATTGTTCAGCTTCTGACCTACGCTCTTCCTCCGCTGGAAAACCTCCAGAAAGAGGGCGAGTCCGGAAGAAAGAAGCTTCAGCGGATCACAAGCTTTGTTTCGCTTGGTATCGCTCTTGTAATGGCTTACGCCTACTACCTGACGCTCAGGAACAATCACGCGCTCAACTATACAGTCGGCTTTGCCGGAGTATTCACAGGCGCGGTCATAGTTCTTGCGTTTGCGGCGGGAGCAAGCCTTGTGGTATGGCTCGGCAATAGGGTCAACGAAAAGGGTATCGGCAACGGTATTTCAATAATACTGTTCGCGGGTATCGTTTCGAGAGGTCCGGGAGCTATCATCAATATGTTCGTCAACGCTAACGAAAACAAGCATCTCTATGTCGTAATACCTTTCGTGCTGCTTGTGTTTGTGGCTATGATCGGCTTTATCGTTTTCATGAACGAATCGGAAAGACGTATCCCTATCCAGTACGCAAAGCGCGTGGTGGGCAGAAAGCAGTACGGCGGACAGAATACCCATATCCCTATCAAGATCGCAATGAGCGGCGTTATGCCTATCATCTTCGCAATGGCGATCATGTCGCTGCCGTCCACGCTGTCAATGTTTATCAATCCCGCAAACACAACAAATCCCGACGGGTTCTGGCACAAGTTCTATGTGGGATTCCTCAACTTTTTCAGCTATCAGAGTCCATGGTACGCGATACTTTATTTCCTGCTGATAATCGCATTCAACTATTTTTACGTTTCAATGCAGTATAATCCTATTGAGATCGCCAATAATCTTCGTCAGAACAACGGCGGCATACCGGGTATCCGTCCCGGAAAACCGACCAGTGATTACATTCAGAGAGTTCTGGGCAAGATCACTTTGGTGGGAGCTTTCTTCCTCGGCGTTATTGCGATACTGCCTATATTCACCAGCCTTGCTATCAAGGGTCTGAATATCTCAATGGGCGGTACTTCAATACTGATCGTTGTAAGCGTTGTTTTGGAAACAGTGAGAACGCTGGAATCCCAAATGATGATGAGGCACCACAAAGGCTTTTTGGAATAGCGGTTTGACGGATTGCCTATAAAACTGTCAAAAGCATTTAAGGTGCAGGCTCGGCCTGCTGATGATAAGACACCACAAGGGCTTCCCCGAATAAGCGGGAAAGCCTGTGCGGACAAACGCATACAGGAAGATCACCGACCGATCAAAAGCCGGAAGTACGGGGCGAAAGCTTCGTCCTGTTTCTTGCTTCCCGCTTCTGACCTTCTGAAAGGAGTACTAATATGAACCTGATTTTATTGGGCGCTCCGGGCGCAGGAAAAGGCACACAGGCAGAGGTAATCAGCGAAAAGCTGGGCATACCTCAGATATCCACGGGTAATATTCTCCGCGAGGCGGTAAAGAACGGTACGGAAATGGGAGTTAAGGCAAAGGGCTTTATGGAAAGCGGCGCTCTCGTTCCCGACGAGGTAGTTATCGGTATCCTCAAAGACAGGATCGCCGAGGACGACTGCAAGAACGGCTTTATTCTCGACGGCTTCCCCAGAACCGTTCCCCAGGCTGAGGCTCTGGAGAGCATGGGCGTGAACATCGACAAGGTAATTTCCCTTGAGGTTGCGGACGAGACCATTCAGGGACGTCTTTCGGGAAGAAGAGTCTGCGAGAAGTGCGGCGCTTCCTACCATGTGGAGTTTAATCCTCCCAAGACCGAGGGCGTTTGCGACAAGTGCGGCGGCGCTGCCGTTCAGCGTAAGGACGACGCTCCCGAAACTGTTATCGAAAGACTCCGCACCTACCATGAGCAGACCGCTCCGCTGGTGGATTTCTACGGCAGCAAGGGCAGACTGGTCAAGGTTCAGGGTCAGGACGAGGTAAAGGCTACTTCGGAGCTTGTATTAAAAGCGGTAAACGCTTGAAAAACAGCGTACGCTAAAGAAGCGAGATTATAATGATTAGTGTAAAATCAAAAAACGAGCTGGAGAAAATGCGCAGGATATGCACGGTGACCGCTAACGCGCTTCACTTCGGCGGACAGTCCATAAGAGACGGAATGACTACTCACGAGCTTGACAAGATCATTCACGACTATATAGTTCAGCACGGCGCAAACCCATGCCTTGTGGGATACGCGGGCTTTCCCGCATCATCCTGCATAAGTATAAACGACCAGCTGATCCACGGTATCCCCTCCAAAAAGGTAAAGATAAAAGAGGGCGATATCGTAAGCGTGGACGTTAGCGCCGAAATGGACGGCTTTCACGGCGACACGGCATTCACCTTTGCCTGCGGGAAAATTTCCAAGGAGGCGGAGCAGCTGCTGAAGGTCACCAACGAAAGTCTCTATAAGGGCATCGAACAGGCGGTGCCGGGCAACAGGATAGGCGACATCGGGCACGCGGTGGAGGAATACTGCACCGCTTACGGCTACAGCGTATGCAAAAAATATATCGGTCACGGAATCGGACGAAAGCTTCATGAGGATCCCGAAGTGCCGAATTTCGGCAAAGCGGGACACGGTCCGAGGATCGTGGCGGGTATGACTTTCTGCATAGAACCCATGATCAACGCGGTAGGCGAGGACGTAAGAGTTCTCCCCGACGGCTGGACCGTGGTGACGAAATCGGGTTCTCTTGCCGCTCATTTCGAGCATACGGTGGCAATTACTCCCGACGGACCGGTCATATTGACCAAACCGACTCTTTGATGAGGAGGAAAATGTTATCGGGAGGTATTCTGTGGAAATTAGACCCGGAAGTGTGGTAAGGTCTTTAGCGGGCAGAGACAAGGGCGGTTTTATGGTCGTTGTCTCGTCGGCGGAGGGATACGTTTTTCTGGCGGACGGCAAAGAGCGTAAGCTTGCGTCTCCAAAAAAGAAAAACGTTAAGCATATCGCTCCCACGAAAACCGTTATAGATCTGCGCAATCTGACAGACAGAGGGCTGAGGGCCGCTGTCCGCGGATTTACGGACGGTGCGCCGGACGACGCTCCCGTCGAAATATCGAACCCATAAGGAGGCATTTGCTTGTCTAAGGAAGATGTTATCGAAATTGAGGGCACAGTCATTGAAGCTCTGCCTAACGCAATGTTCCAGGTGGAACTTGCAAACGGACACAAGATCCTCGCCCACGTTTCGGGCAAGCTCAGAATGAACTATATCAGGATCGTTCCGGGCGACAAGGTCACGGTGGAAATGTCACCCTACGACCTGTCCAAGGGCAGGATCACCTGGAGAGCAAAGTAAGTTTTTCTAAGTTATAAAGGAGGTATTCAACATGAAAGTAAGACCTTCGGTTAAACCTATGTGCGAAAAGTGCAAGGTCATCAAAAGAAAAGGCAAAGTCATGATCATCTGCGAAAACCCCAAGCACAAGCAGCGTCAGGGGTAGCGGGGAGCCCCGCGGGCATATATGTTTTTAAGGGGCTGTCCGGACGAGAAAAGAAATGTGAACTGCAGCTTTTCTTACTTCTTACCTCTGAATCTCTTGCGGGAGCGGAAGAGGTACGAGCGTACTGAAGACAATCAAGAACAAATAAAGTCATAAATCAAAAGCAAATCTAATACGGAGGTGTATTGTAAATGGCACGTATTGCCGGCGTTGACCTGCCGAAGAACAAGAGAGTCGAGATCGGTCTCACTTATATCTACGGCATCGGACGCAAGTCCGCTGAAGTTATCCTCGCAAACACAGGCGTAAATCCCGACACGAGAGTTAAGGATCTTACCGAGGACGACGTGGCGAAGCTTCGTGAATATATCGATCACAACATCATGGTTGAGGGCGACCTGAGAAGAAACGTTGCTCTTAACATCAAGAGACTCGTTGAGATCGGCTGCTACAGAGGCGTCCGTCACAGAAAGGGTCTCCCCGTAAGAGGTCAGAGAACCAAAACTAACGCAAGAACCCGCAAGGGTCCCGTTAAGACTATCGCTAACAAGAAAAAGTAAGGAGGGACTAATCAAATGGCTCAGGTCAAAGGTAAAAAGACAGTTATCAAGAGACGCCGCGAGCGTAAGAACATTGAAAATGGAGCTGTTCATATTCAGTCCACTTTCAACAACACGATCGTAACTATCACAGATACTCAGGGCAACGCGATCTCATGGGCTTCCGCAGGCGGACTCGGCTTCAGAGGCTCCAAGAAATCCACGCCCTTCGCAGCTCAGACTGCCGCTGAAACAGCCGCTAAGGCTGCTATGGAGCACGGTCTTAAGACCGTCGAGGTTTACGTTAAGGGACCCGGCGCAGGACGCGAGGCTGCTATCAGAGCTCTCCAGACAGTTGGTCTTGAGGTAAAGCTCATCAAGGATGTTACTCCTATTCCACACAACGGATGCCGTCCTCCCAAGAGAAGACGCGTCTAATTTACAGGAGGTGTTACTAATATGGCAGTAAATAAAGAACCTATCCTCAAAAGGTGCAGATATCTGGGCATAAGCCCTATGGTAATGGGTATTTCAAAGGAGTCCAACAGAAATCCCGGCGCCAATAACAGAAAGAAGCTCTCCGAATACGGTATGCAGCTCAAGGAAAAGCAGAAGCTGAAGTTCATCTACGGCGTTCTGGAAAAGCCTTTCGAGCACTACTTTGAAATTGCCGAGAAAATGGAAGGCAAGACCGGTGACAACCTTATCACTATCCTCGAATCCAGACTCGACAACATCGTTTACAGAATGGGTCTTTCCCTCACAAGACGCGAGGCAAGACAGCTTGTTACTCACAGGCACTTTACCGTAAACGGCAAGCGCGTTAATATTCCGTCCTACAGAGTTAAGGTGGGAGACGTTATCGCTCTCTACGAGGGCAGCCGCAGCAGCGAAAAATTCAAGGCTGTCGTTGAGCAGACCGCCGGCAGAGTTGTTCCTCTCTGGCTTGAACCCAACAAGACCGATTTTGCAGCCAAGGTGGTTCGTATGCCCGTTCCCGAGGATCTGGACTACGAGACTCAGACTCACCTTATTGTCGAGCTGTACTCCAAGTAATAGGCAGAATACGTTATCCGCAATTCGTAATAGGAGGGTTTTATCATGCTTGAACCAATTCAGAAGGCGGAAATTGAGACCGTCGAGCTTAAAAGCAACGGAACCTACGGCAAATTCACTGTTGCTCCGCTGGAGCGCGGATACGGACATACTCTCGGCAACAGCCTGAGACGTGTTCTGCTCTCTTCTCTTCCCGGCGTGGCTGTGACTTCCGTCAAGATCGACGGCGTTCACCACGAGCTGTCTACAGTTCCCGGCGTTAAGGAGGACGTTACAGAGATCGTCCTTAACCTTAAAGGACTTACCGCAAAGCTTCACAGCGAGGGACCCAAGACGGTCTATGTGGAAGCGGAGGACGAGTGCGAGGTAACTGCGGGTGATATTAAAACTGACTCCGAAGTGGATATTCTTGTTCCGGAAATGCATATTGCTACACTCGGCAAGGACGCTAAGCTTTATATGGAGATCACCATTGATAAGGGACGCGGCTACGTTCCTGCTGAAAAAAACAAGCAGGTATCGGGCTTCGGCATCGACGTTATCGCGGTGGATTCCATCTATACCCCTGTACTGAAGGTGAACTACTCTGTTGAGGATACCCGTCTCGGTCAGGTAACAGACTACGACAAGCTTATCTTAGAGGTCTGGACGGACGGCGTCGTATCCGCAAAAGAGGCTGTTTCACAGGCAGCCAATCTCCTCATTGAGCATCTGAAGCCGTTTACCGAGCTTTCCGATGAATCCGCGATCACCGAAATAATGATCGAAAAGGACGACAAGGGTAAAGAAAAGATCCTTGAGATGACCATTGAGGAACTTGACTTGTCAGTACGCTCCTTCAACTGCTTGAAGAGAGCGGGAATAAACACGGTTGACGACCTTATCAACAAGTCCGAGGAGGAAATGATGAAGGTCAGAAACTTGGGTAAGAAATCCTTTGACGAGGTCAAGGAGAAGCTCCAGTCACTGGGCTTCGACCTCAGCTCGGAAGAGGAATGACCCGACTCGGCGGAAACCAAACGCCGTAAACTTTGATATGTTAGGAGTGAATATAAATGCCGGGAACCAGAAAACTCGGACGCACAAGCGACCACAGAAAGGCTATGCTCAGAGCTATGGTAACATACCTGCTTGAGAACGGCAAGATCGAAACAACAGTAACCAGAGCCAAAGAGGTTCGGTCTATGGCGGAAAAGATGATCACTACCGCCAAGACAAACGACCTGCACTCCAAGCGTCAGGTTCTTGCTTACGTCACCAAGGAGGACGTGGTAAAGAAGCTGTTTGACGATATCGCACCTAAGTACGCCGACAGAAACGGCGGCTATACAAGGATCGTCAAGATCGGTCCCAGACGGGGCGACGCTGCTGAAATGGCTATTATTTCACTGGTTTGATTTATCAGTAAAATTAAAGGGTACCGCGCTGTGCGGTACCCTTTTTGTTTATCATTTGAGTTTTTACGGACAAAAGCAAAATCCGGACATCAGTCCCTGATAGCCTTTTTCGCCTTGTTCACAATGGACTTGTCATTCTCGTAAGTAAGCACCGAAGTGGCGTGTCCGATGTCGACCCACTTGATCTCGGCGATCTCGTCCTCTTGGGGGACAAAGTCGTAATTTTTTGCCTTTGCTATAAAATATACCACTACCTTTTGCGCGTCCTTGCGGGGGAAATACTGAACAGTCTCGCGGAAAGTAGGGTCGATTATAACGTCAACTCCGGTCTCCTCAAGTATCTCGCGCTTGGCAGTCTCCGTCTCCGTTTCGCCGTCCTCAACATGTCCCTTGGGAAAAGACCAGTGCCCGCTGTTGATATGCTTGATGAGCAGTATCTCAATGTTGCCGTGATGTTTACGGTAGACTATTGCGCCGCATGATTTTTCATGGGTCATATGTACTTCCTTTCCGAAGCCGTCCAAGGGCTTGAGCCTTATGCATTCCGGCGTCTATAGCAGAGAACAGCAATACTCTTCCGAGACGATAGCTCAACATTGGCACAGCGCAAAAGACTGAATCTTTGCGCTTGATGCTGCGGACGGTTCTGTGATAATATAAGTTAATATAATTATAACACAAAATATCGCGTTTGTCTCGTATTTTTTGAAAAAAATATAAAAAAGTTGACTAATACTAATCCTTTATTGAATTATTGACAATCTCCCGCCGCAAAAACCATATATGAAAGTTTTATCGACGATTTCTTGTCATAATTCTAATAAAGGATCAGTACTCTGTGAATTCTAAATCTTGCATAAAGCTGTATGTTTTTGAAATTTAGATGCTTTTTCGGAAAATAGTTACTCGTTTACAGGTGTACGAGGGGACACCCTATAGGAGAAAGGGGAAAAACAAAACCCAACAAAAATCGGCATTTCCCCTTTCCCCTGCAGGGTTTCCCCTCGCGCTCCCTTTCCGACTCACCCCTATCCCCTTTGCCGATTTTTATACCATAGTTTGTTATCAGCCCCTTGTTCAACAAACTTGAATTTTTTACAAAGTAACAATGGGCAGGAGGATATATCAGCCTCCTGCCGGTCTGTTTTATTCCGAAACGGTAGTGGAAACCGTAGTCGTTACTGCGTTTTCGTCATTTTTTATCTCGCTGAGCTTGTCGGTTATGACGGTCTTGAAGCGGTCTATAAGCTCAATGATAGGATAGTCCACCTCAAAGTAGGTGTGCGTCCAAAAGCCCTCGGAGAAGTCGTAGGTAAGCTCTCCGCTTTCGTTTACAGTGGTGTAGTCCGATTCGTCGAAGTATTCCTCTCCGTTGATAAAGAGCTTTTCACCCTCCCAGTGAACGTCGTAGTTGAGGGCGTCGTCCCTGTTTTCTTTGTTTGCCTGTTTTACAAGGCGTTTTATCGTAGTTTTAAGCTTAATGACTTTGATATTCTCGTCAAGCTTGTTGGGCTGCACATAGACGGCTACCTTTCCGGAGGACTTGTTCTTAACGTCCAGCACATAGCAGCGGAAGTTTTCCGAGGGCGAGACTATGCCTCCCGGAGGCGTTAGCAGCGTATCCACGGTTGTGACTGTAAATACGTTCATAATAAGGAAAAAAGCTATGCTTCCCAGAATATACATCAGCAGGAATATCGTGCCGAAAACAGTTTTTATCGTATCGTTCATTTTGCAGCAGAAAAATCCGAAAAGCGTTACCATTGCCGCAGGTATCAACAGCGGCCAGTTTCCCCAGTCAAGCAGAAGCGTGGGGAAGAACATAACCATATTTATCATACTGATAAGGCAGGTTATAAAGGAACGTCTCGTGTAGAAGAACAGGAGTCCCGCTATAAGCGAAAATGCCGAATAGATCACCGCAAACATTGTTTTGTCGGTGTATACGATATCGTAAAAAAACACGGCGTAGGCAAAATATATCAGGCAAACGGTATATGCCGAGCAAAGTATGCTTACTGCAAGTATAAACCATTTGTTGGTGACTATCTTTTTTACTTTTTCCATTTTTTGAATATGCTCCTCTGGGGAACAGTCTCCTTTCGCATATGTTCGGTATTTTCCTTTACGGAAAGCTTTCACTCTATAATAATACCCCGAAGCAGGAAAAAAATCAAGAACATTTTGGTTACATAGATGTCGCGAAGATTACAGTTCGTGAGTCACAGCTGCTAAAGATGCCAAAGCTGCCGTAACTTCCGTAAGTAATGCCGCAGAAAAATCCCCCGCCGGCTGCCGCAGGAATACGGATCGTCCTTCGGGGGAATATTGTCACAATTTTATTACGAAAAGCGTTTGATCGCCGAGGAAACGATAAGACCTATTCCTCCGACTATAACAAGGATAAGCACGACCAGCAGGACTGTAAGTACAATATTTGTTCCCGATGAAACCTTTTCCGAGGACGTTACCTCTTTTGCATAATAATCCCCTTTGTTGGCAATGATGTTTCCCTCGGAGTCTGTAACGGAAAAATCGTCAATATAAACTATATCGCCTTTATGCGGGAGAAACGTCGGGATAGTAAATCCTACTCGGCTATTGGTGGCGTTCTGCGGTATCTCCAGCGTGACGGTCGTCCATTCGCTTGTGCTGAGAGTTTCGGGAGTTGAGGTCAGCCAAATCATTCCGTCGGAAAACAGCGAAAGATCATCATAAAAGCCCTCGGCATTTTCACAAAGAAGCACGCTCATTTCCACCGTGCAGCCCTGAAAGTTGTCTAATCCGAGTGCGGCGGCGTCGATATACATTCCTCCAAAACGGTTTTCAGGTTCTTCCGGAACATTTTCCGAAACGAGCAGAGAGCCGTTTCCGTTTTTGGATACAAGCGTTGTCTGAACAGCCTGAAAGCCTGTTTCTTCAACTGATCCGTAAGTCTGCCACTCAGTCAGGGCGGCATCGGTATCAAAGCAGTACGCAGCCTCACCGTCGTTCAGCGCGGAGACCGTAAAAGCCGCGCTTGCCGCCGTCAGAACGGAAGCGACCGCCGCCGACAATAATTTCTTTAATTTCATTATGCGTTCAATCCTTTCGGTTTATGCCTTAACAAGCGCGCCTCACCCAAGGACAACACCGGATCAGCGGAATACTCGAATTATGCGAGGCTTGCTGATAATACAAAGTTACACTAAATATTTTAGTATAAAAAACAAACCTTGTCAATATATTTTGTGTAATTTGTCATATTTTTTTGTCTCAGCCGGCAGTTCAAATGTTAATTAATTGTCAATTGAGACTATGATTTTTTGCAGGGGACAAACAGCCGAGCAAACCGGATAAGCTGAATGTTCGTCCCCTGCAAAAGAATTGCCGGTATGTTCGTTTATTCGTTGGCGAGAATGACTTCGCTCACAAGGTTTCCGGGCAGCTGCTCGTATCTCAGATGTTCGAGAGTAAAGCTTCCGTGTCCGCGGGTTATCTGGCGAAGCTGAGTGGTAAAGCTCTGCATTTCCCTTGTGGGGACTTCCGCTTCGATAACGGTCATTCCCTTTTTGGCTGCGGGGTTCATTCCTATTACTCTTCCGCGGCGCTTGTTAAGGTCGCCCATGATATCGCCCGTGTTGTCGTCGGGAGCAGTTACGGTAAGCTTGCCTATAGGTTCAAGGATAGTGGGATCGGCCTGCTTCAGACCCTCCTTAAAGGCAATGGAAGCCGCGGTCTTGAACGCCATTTCGGAGCTGTCAACGGGGTGGTATGAGCCGTCTACAAGCACGGCTTTGAGTCCCGTTACGGGGCAGCCTGCCAAAACGCCTTTCTTCATGCTTTCCTGCAAGCCTTTTTCAACCGCGGGGAAGAAGTTCTTGGGTACCGCGCCGCCGAACACCTTTTCCTCGAAAACAAGGTCATCGGAGAGACAGGGCTCAAATTCTATCCATACGTGACCGTACTGACCGTGACCGCCGCTCTGTTTCTTGTGCTTGCCCTCTACCTTTACCTTTTTGCGGATAGTTTCTCTGTAGGCGATCTTAGGTTCTTTCAGCACAACGTCCGCGCCGAATTTCGCCTTGAGCTTCGCGGCTGCAACATCAAGGTGCTGCTCGCCCAGACCGCTCAGTATCTGCTCTTTTGTAAATGGGTCGAGACCGTACCAAAGAGTTTTGTCCTCCTCGCAGAGACGCTGGATACCTGCGCTGATCTTGCTTTCGTCTCCCTGAGCCTTTGCGGATACCGCCATACGGTAGCAAGGCTTGGGGAAATCTATCGCGGGGATCTTTACCTTTCTTTCCGCTGCGCAGAGGGTATCGGAGGTACCCGCGCCGATCTTTACGGCAACGGCAATGTCTCCCGCAGTTGCTTCGGTTATTTCCGTCTGCTTCTTGCCGCAGAGACTGTAGAGCTTGCCTATCTTTTCGGAAGCTCCGGCCGCTGTGTTTACATATTCTGTGTTGGCTTTAAGCGTACCGCCGATAACCTTTATAAAGGACATCTTTCCAACAAACGGGTCGGCAATAGTCTTGAAAACGAAAGCCGCCGCGGGAGCGTTTTCGTCGTAGGCTATCTCAACAGGCTCGCCGCTCATATCCTCGGAAAGCACAGGCTTATTGTCCCGCGGCGAGGGGAGCAGCAGCTCTATTTCCTTGAGCAGCATATCTATTCCCGCCGTAGTGGTTGAGGAACAGCACACCACGGGAGTGATGATACCGTTGTTCATTCCCTTGTGTATACCGTGTACAAGCTCTTTCTGGGTGAAAGGCTCGCCCTCGAAGAATTTTTCCATGAGGTCGTCGTCCGTTTCGGCTACCGCTTCGGAGAACGCCGCAACCAGACCGTCCATACGGTATTCCATTTTCTCGGATATTTCGGCGGTGGGCATTTCGGTCTCTACCGCGTTGCCCTTAGCGTCGTAAGTATAGGCTTTCATTTCGATAAGATTTACAAAGGAAACTACCTTTCTGTCCTTGATAACGGGAACCACAACAGGGCAGACTGTAGGTCCGAACTTGGTTTTCAGGTCGGTGAGGACGTTATAGAAGTTAGCGTCCGCGTCGTCTACCTTTGTTACAACAAACATTTTGGGTTTACCCAGTTCGCAGGCAAGGTCGTATGCCTTTTCGGTACCAACCTTTACGCCCGACTTTGCGGAAACGGTTATCATTACCGTACCTGCTGCGGTTATGCCCTCGTGCATACCTCCCGCGAAGTCGAACAGACCGGGGGTATCCAAAAGATTTACTTTTATATCATTGCTGACAAATGAAGCAAGCGACGTGCTTAGAGAGACCTTGCGCTTTATTTCCTCGGGGTCGTAGTCGCAGACGGTGGTGCCGTCGTCGGTTTTTCCGAGTCTGTCGGAGGCTCCCGCTCTGAACAAAAGGGCTTCAGCGAGGGAGGTCTTGCCCGAACCGGCATGACCGGCAATGGCGATGTTCCTGATTGCGTCGGTTCCGTAGTGTTTCATATGGGTATACAACTCCTGTTCTTATCTGAATATTTGCAGCAATTTTTATTGTTACAAATAAACAAAAATTTATTTTTTAACACCATATATTATAGCTTATTTGCTCACAGATTGCAATGCTTTAACAACATTTTCCACAAATTAGAGTACAAAACGTTAAATTCTTTGTAGAATTTGCACAAAACAATATTTGCCGCTTTCAGGAATTGCAGAAAATATAAACCAAAGCGGTTTATATTTTATTTTCTCCGCTTGTTTATGTCGCGGATCACCTCCAGAATGTGCATTGATTCGGCATAATCCAGCCTGCGTATCTCGTCGGAAAGCGCGTTTGATATCACGGGGCTTTTGGTTTCGTAATCAAAAAATTCTTTTGGGGTAATGCCCAGATAGTCACATATACATAAAAATCCGAAAAGCGAGGGCATGGATTTACGGTTTTCAATTTTATTGATATAGCCGTCGCTTTGCCCCAAAGACAGGCTCATATCACGAGCGGAAACGTTCTTTTGCTGTCTTAATTGTGTTAGCCTATTTACAAATTTTTCTTCTTCAACTTCAATTTCAATCATAATTAATCACCCATAGTAATCATAATACATATAATTATATTAATATGGACTAATATTCCTTAAAATGCTTGAAATATGTAATTAAAGCTGATATAATATAAGAAATAAGGAATTTAATTACGTACGGAGGACTTTCTTATGAGATCGGTTTGCTTTACGGGACATCGGGACGTTAAAATTACTCCGGAGCTTAAAGACAAGCTTATGTCTACTCTGGAAAAGCTTATCCAAATGGGCTGCACCGACTTTTACGCGGGCGGCGCGGTAGGGTGGGATATGCTGTGTGAAGCGGCAGTGCTTGCCCTGCGGGAAAAATATACCAAGATCAAGCTGCACCTTGTACTTCCCTGCGCCTGTTCGGAGCAGACGAAAGCGTGGCGGGACGAACAAAAGCTTCTGCACGCTCTGATACGCGTCTTTGCCGACGACGAGCAATATGTGTCGCGCCATTATTTTGACGGCTGTATGAAGCTGCGGAACGAAAAGCTTGTGTTTTATGCCGACTGCTGCGTGTGCTACTACAATAAAAAAACGCCGTGCGGAACGGGTCAGACCGTCCGCACGGCAATTGCCAAGGGCGTTGAGATTTTTAATCTTGCAGAATAGGAAGTTACTGCGCAGTTTATTCAGCCATAGCTGCTTCGAGGTCGACCAGCTCGTAATCCGAGGGTACCTCAAATACGTTCGAGGGAGCGGTTCCCGAAAATTCGTGAACTATAAGCGCGTTAAACTCGCTACCCGACTCGGAATTGATTATCGCATAAAGCTTGTCGCCGTCAAACAGGAAGCCCCCGTTTGTTTCGGGAACCTCAAAGGTGTACTCCTTGCCGCCGATCTCGACCTTGCAGGTCTTAACGTCCTCGGCTTCTTCGATCTCCTTGTTCATGTTGATCTCGCTCAGAATCTCTTCAAGGTCGTATTCGCCCATAGTTTCCTCGTCGGCTGTGAAATAGTAGCCCGACTTGGTCGCGTCCTCCATCATATACATAACGGAATCCTTTATCATAATGGTAAGGTTTTCATCGGAAGAAGCTTCCGCCACTTTCATGTAAATGTCCTTTCCGGACAGAGCCATCACCATTGTCATGCTTCCATCGGTTGCTTCAACGTCCATGTAGAACTCGGTCGCGCCCTCAAGGGTCTTTACAAAATTGTATGTAAGGCTGTCGGCAGCGGAAACGGTTTCGGTAGGCAGAGAAAACACGCTGCCGTCCTTTGCGAACTCGTCAATGCTTGCATAAGAGCCGCTTGCCGCGCTTGCAGAGTTGCCGTCCGCCTCTGTCTCTTCTGTTGTTTCGGCCTCAGTTTCCGGTACGGTCTCGGACTCGGCTTCAGATTCCGTCGTTTCGCCGCCGTCAGCGTTTCCGTCATTTTCGGCAGCCGCCGAGGTCACGCTTTCGGTAAGCTCGGTATCGGTTCCGCTGTCGTTTCCGCAGGCGGAAAGCATAACTCCGCAGAGCGAAACTGAAAGTATTGCCGCAAGAATTTTCTTCATAAATAGTTATCCCCTTTAAAAAATTGTATGTTTGCGTTTTGCGCACGTTGACATTATACATCTTTATTTCGGAAAAGTATATAATGTTTCCGCGATTTCTTTTATTTCAACAAAAAAATTATGCCCCTAATGTTTTGATTTGTGTAAAAAAACAACGGAGAAACTCTCCGCCGGGGCGGAAAATTCCTCCGAAACATTAAGAACCTGTCTACATAGGAACTGCGCACACTTCCTAATATAGACAGGTTCTAAAATTCCTGAATGCCGTTTTTCGGCCTCAGCGTTTGTTTTTGCGGTTGTGAGGAATTTTATCGTCCGTCAGCCGCATAATGTAATCAACGCTGGTTTCGTAAAACTCGGCGAGCCGTTCCATAACTAAAAGCGAGGGCTGAAGCTCTCCCGTTTCGTATCTGGAGTATGTCTGCTGGGTACAGTGAAGATATTCGGCGAGCTGGCGCTGGTAAAGGTGATTGCTGTACCGAAGCTCTTTAAGTCTGAGATCCATACGCTTCCTCCTTTGCTTTATTTTCTATTATTATGACATATTATTTAATTTTGTAAAGCCTTATACGCGCAAATTGAATAAAAAAATATTGCAAAAATATGCGGAAGTATTTTACATATGATTAAAAATACGGGAAATTTGTAACCAAAATTTAATTTTTGAGTGAAAAAAATCCTTGTTTTTGTGGATATTGCGCAAATTACATATTAAAAAACGGCAAAAAATTGTTAAATTGGCAATTGGATTTAAAGAACTATTATGTTATAATTACACCATAGTTAAGATAAACTATATACAAAACAATTGAATGGAGGATTTAACAATGAAACTTAAGAAGATTCTTGCTGCTATCGCTGTATGCGCTATGTCCGCTGCAGTTCTTACAATGACTGTATCCGCCGCCGGCGCAGAGGTTGACGACGCTACAATCAGCGACGAAGAGGTTGGCGATGATGAGATCGTAGCTGACGACGAGGGCGAGGACGAGGCTCCTGCTGACGATGAGGACGAGACTCCTGCTCCTGTTGTGGACGAGACTCCCGCTCCCAACCCCCCTACAGGCAACGCTCCTATAGCTCTCGCAGTTATCCCTGTTGCTCTCGCAGCAGCTGCTGTAGTTGCTAAGAAAGCTAAGTAAGCCGAAGCTTTTAATTTAAGCTTAAATGAAAAATCCTCCGATTTGTTTCGGAGGATTTTTTTGTAAAAATGCACAATGTAATCGTTTTATTTCATACAAAATTATCATAGATTTTTTTAGAAAACAGGAGTATAATATGTATGTACAATCCTGTTGGACGTACTAATAAAATCTGACTTTTAACGGAGGAATTAATTATGAAGATCAAAAAGATAATCGCAGCGGTCGCTGCTGCGGCAGTATCCGTTTCCGCTATGGCTGTCAATGTTTTCGCTGCGGACAGCTACAACGCTAAGCTTGGCTTTGCCGATACGGCATGGGCTGTTCAGGACTGGGACTCTCTCGTTGAGGTTACCGGCGACGGACAGTATACTCTCGAATCCACCGCTGTTGCGGGAGCTGCAGACTTTGGCGTTTTCGTTGTTGATATCGAGCAGATGTTTGCGGACGCTCCCGAAGCCACCGCTGTTCTTGACAAGGTAGAGATCGACGGCTCCGAGCTTTCCTTTGACGCAGGCAAGATCATTTACGGCGATATCGAGGAAAAGGGCAACTACAGAATTGAGATCTACAATCAGTACGGCGATACAAAGAACGACTCTCCCGTAAATCAAGCCACAGCTATCGGTTCCTCGCTGAAAATCACCTTTACGGTTTCCGGTCTGGGCGGAGCAGCTGCTCCCGCTGAGACAGAAGCTGCTGCGGAGACTCCCGCAGAGACTGCTCCCGCTGCCGACAGCAACACTCAGTCCGCAACAACAGGCAACGCTTCCGCCGCTGTTATGCTTTCCGTAATGGCTGCCGCCGGAATTGCTGCTGCCGCTTCAAGAAAGAGAAAGTAATTTTTTCCAAAACCAAATGTTTCCGAAAAGGGTATCTTTTGGTACCCTTTTTGTTGTTTTCAACAAAAACACAGGATAATTACTGTGTAAAAAATACGTTGAAATTTTTAATGAGCAATGTTATAATTATTGTGCAAATATTTAAACGGCAGACGAATCTGCAAAAGAATTGGAGGAAATTATTTATGAAATTCAGAAAAGTTCTCGCGGCTGTTGCGGCTGCGGCTGTTGCCGTATCCATGACAGCAATCAACGCATTTGCTGCAGTTACTATGGACAGTGAATATCCCGGCGGATGGGCTGCAAGCAAGGGTATTCCCAAGGCTGAGTTCGAGGCTATCGGCGGCGACGTTAAGGTAGTTCTTACGGTTGAGATGAAGGAACCCCTCGTTGGTACTCACAACCACCTTGCTAAGCCTATGAATATGTGCGTTTCCTGGGACGCTATCACAGACGGTCTTACAAGCGATACCGCTATCAAAAAGAGCGATGGATTCTTCGTATTTGCTGACGGTCAGACTTCTCTTGAATTTGTAGTTCCCGAGTCTGTATGGTCCGAATTCAAGGGCTATGTTGACGCTGAAGGCAACGAAGATGAGAGCGCAGGTCTCTACTTCCAGGTTAACGATGTTATCATCAAGTCCGCTGAGCTTTCCGCAGGTGCTCCTCAGGGCGCTATAAAGGTTGTTGACGAAGCTCAGGCTACCGATATCATGGACGGCAAGTCTGTTGACGCTGCTCCTGCTGACGAGGCTCCCGCTGCTGATGAAGCACCGGCTGTTGACGAAGCTCCTGCTGCTGACGAAGCTGACGAGGCTCCTGCTGCTGACGAAGCTGACGAGGCTCCTGCCGCTGATGAAGCTCCTGCTGCTGACGCTGCAACAGACGCTCCCGCTGCTGACACAGCTGTTACAACTCCCGCTGCTACAGGCAATGTTCCCGCTGCTGTTATGATTTCCGTAATGGCTGTTGCAGGCGCTGTTGCTGTAGTTGCTAAGAAGAGAAAGTAATTTCTGCATTGTACATTTTAAAAACCGAGGGAATGCTCCCTCGGTTTTTTATTTTTATTTCGGGGCAAAATCATGATATAATTGTCAATAAAATGCTATATTTGAGGCGGATCGATGTGCTATAATTGCTACAGCAAAATCAATACAAAATAAATACGGAGGTAATAATAATGAATGTTAAAAAAATTTTAAGCACAATTGCGGCGGCTGCTGTAGCAGTTTCTATGATGGCGGTCAATGCGTTTGCTGTTACTATCACTCTTGACAGTGAGTGTCCGGGTCTCTGGAAGGCAGGCAAATGCATTCCCAAGGCGGATCTTGAGGCACTCGGCGGAGACGTAAAGGTCGTACTTACCGTTGAAATAAAGGAACCGCTTGTGGGCGAGCATCTCCACCACCTCAGACCCATAGACCACGACACAGACTGGGTAGGCTTTACGACCAGTCTTCAGAGCGATACTGTTCTGGCAATGGCTGACGACGGCAACTTTGTTCTTGCCGACGGTCAGACCTCCGTTGAGTTTATTATTCCTCAGGACATTATTTCCTCGCTGGCTGACGGCGGTCTCGGCTTTATGGTTGCAAACGTTACTGTAAAGTCCGCCGAGATCACAAAGGCAGACGCTCCTCAGGGCGAGATAAAGCTCATTACAAAGGAAGAGGGTGAGCAGGTCACTAATGGTACATATGGTACAGAGACGGCTGAAACAGAAGCTGCCCCCGAGGAAACAACCGCTGCTCCTGCTGAAGATGCTGAGGCTGATGAGGACGAGGCTCCTGCTCCTGCAGAGACAGAGGCTTCCGCCGAAGAGGAATCTGTTCCTGCCGAAGCTGAGCCTGCTGCCGATACTGCGGTTACCGCTTCTCCCGCTACAGGCAATGTTTCCGCTGCCGTTGCGGTATCTGTAATGGCTGTTGCCGGAGCTGCTGCAATAGCTTCTAAGAAGAGAAAGTAAAACGATACTTACAGTATTAAATCCGCTCTAAAATACAGGGCGGATTTATTTTTTATGTTTTCGCTAAATTGAACAAAAAATTGCAGCAATTATTATAAAAAAAGTATATTGTTTAAATGAATATTTAATGATATAATTATCTTACTAAGGTGGGCAAAAACAGACCCGCGAATAGAATTGGAGGAAACAAACAATGAAAATCAAAAAAATCATTGCCGGCGTAGCTGCTGCCGCTATAGCTTGCACTACAATGGCTGCAATGTCCGTATCCGCTATCAATGCCGGCGGAACAACCATCGACTTTGAAGACGGCGACTTCTCTTTCGTTTACATGAACACAGACTCCGGCGCTGATAATTCCGTTCTTTCCGTTGAGGACTACAACGGTTCCAAGAGACTTAAGGTTGATGTTCAGGATAAGAATATGGTTCCTAAGGTATGGTTTGATCTTGATAAGATCACTGACAGAAGCAACACTGTTCAGATCCGCAAGGTTACTTTTGATCTTACTATCGTTCCTAAGACAGCCGAGGGTATTGTTGGCTGGGCAGGCGGCGCTGTAGGCGCAGCAGGCGGCTTTGATCCTAACGCTAAGGGCAGCGGTCAGGTAAATCCTAACTGGTCTGACAAGGCTTGGGACGGCGGAGCTTATGATCCGGGCGTTGCTGCTGAGATCAAGATCGAAAGAAAATTCATGATGAAGAATGAATTCTATACAGAAGACGGTGTTAATCCTTTCTTCGGTCTTATGAGATGGGCTGCTGCTGCTGAGGCTGATGAATATGTAATGTACATTGACAACGTTCAGCTTCTTGATGACAAGGGCAATGCTCTTCCTATCGGAGTAACTCCTGCTCCCGCTGAGACAGAGGCTGCTCCTGAGGAGACTGCAGCTGCTCCTGCTGAGGAAACAACTGCTGCTCCCGCTGAGACAGAGGCTGCTCCTGTAGAGGCTGACGATGATGAGATTGCTGTTGACGATGCTGAGGCTGCTCCTGCAGAGACAGAGGCTCCCGTTGCTGAGCCCGCTCCTGTAGAGACTGCTGCTCCCGCTCCCGTTGCTGACACTACAACAACACCTGCAGCTACAGGTAACGCTGCTGTTGCTTCTATCGTTGCTGTAATGGCTGTTGCAGGCGCTGCTGCTATCGTTGCTAAGAAGAGAAAGTAATTTCACTTATAGCTACGGCAAAACGAAAAATCAGAGGGTATCGAAAGATACCCTCTTTTTGTGCTGTGAGTGTTGTGAATGAATTGGCGGATAAGATAATCAGCCTTTTTTATTTGCGGAAACCGCGGCAGCTATGATATCCGCCGTTCCGTCAATGCCGAATTTGTCGCTGTTCAGAGTCAGGTGATAGTTTTCGTGTGCCGCCCATTTACGGTCGGTGTAGAAGTCATAGTAAAGCTTGCGTTGCTTGTCGTGCCGCTTCATCATCTGGAGAGCCTGCTGCTCTGTGGAGACGTTTTCCCGCTCCAGAACGCGTTTTATCCGCGCTTCGGTCGGGGCGTATATGTATACGTTCAGCAGGTTTACGTCCTCGTCTTTAAGAATGTAGTCGGAGCAGCGTCCTACTATAACGGCGTTTTCGGACTTTGCTATGTCGCGGATTATCTGCGCCTGAACGGTAAACAAAGCGTCGTTTGTGGAAATGTTCAGTCCGAAGCTTGTTTGTCCGGTCTGGCTCATTGCCGCGTACAGCCAAGGATTGGCGGCTTTTTCGTCCGCGTCGGTGAGAGCGGCATGGCTCATTCCGCTTTTTTCGGCAGCCATTGCGATAAGATGATTGTCGTAAAATGCGTATCCCAGCTTTTCCGCAAGCTTTTCGCCGACCTCGCGTCCGCCGCTGCCAAACTGTCTGCCTATGGTAATTATTGTATTCATGAAATCTATCAGTCCTTTCAATATGAAGTAAAGCTTATGCTTTATTATAATTATATAACTTATTCACAAAAATGTCAACATAATGTTAAAAACATTTTAGCGTTATTATTAATTATTTTGCGCAAACAAATTGGTGTTTAGCGGGGAGCCGCATATAGCTGGTCGAGCTGAACACAGCTCGCGGTTTCCAAAGGGCACCGCCCTTTGGAAACCTGCCACCTTTGAAAAGGTGGACGAAACTTTTCCATAAGAGTCTTGCCAAATAGTGCGTTAAACAACAATTTATCTCATAAAAATTGATTTCCTGCTTCTCCTTGATTTTTACAGCCGTATATGATATAATACTCCTATCTCATTGATCGGGAAAGGATATTGCTATGACTTTGAAAGAGCTTCACAGGCTTACTGTAAATATGCTCTCCGCCGCGGGAATTGAGGACAGCGGCTTTGATACCGACTGCCTTTTCGAGGATATTTTAAATGCTGATAAAACAGACCTTGTCCTGCACGGAGATACGGAAGTGCCCGAACCGGACGCGGACAAGCTCATGCTTGCGGCGGAAAAGCGCTGCGGCGGCACGCCCTTGCAGTATATTCTCGGCGAGTGGGAATTTTTCGGCAGACCATTTTATGTAGGCGAGGGCGTTTTGATACCCCGTCCTGACACGGAGACCCTCGTCGAAAAGGTGCTGGAGCATTTTAAAACAGCAGGCAATGATTCGCCTGAAATATGCGATCTTTGCAGCGGCAGCGGCTGTATTGCCGTTACCCTGAAAAAGGAAATACCGAACGCGGTGATACACGCCGCAGAACTGTCCTCGGAAGCAATGCCCTACCTGACTAAAAATATCCTCCGCCACGGCGCGGACATCAAAATACTAAAAGGAGACGTTACCGACGGCAGACTTCTTGAAAACTTTGCCGACCCCGATGATATCGGGGAGCTTCGTAAAATAGACTGCATAGTCTCGAATCCCCCCTATATCACCGACAAGGAGATGACCGAGCTTTCCCGCGAGGTAAGACGGGAGCCGGAGCTTGCCCTGCGCGGCGGTGCGGACGGCTTGAAATTCTATCGGGTGATATCCTGTCTTTGGCGGGAAATCCTAAAGGAGGGCGGTCTTATCGCCTTTGAGATAGGCTTTGAACAAGCGGCGGCGGTAAGAGATATTCTGGAAAAAAGCGGATACGAAAACATTTCCGTTTATAAGGACTACGCCGGCAGAGACAGGGTAGTCACCGGAATAAAAAAGGACGTCTGAAAAAACGGATGGATATTGTTATTTTATCAGGCTCAGTCTCTCAGTCTCTCAGTCTGTGCAGCACTCGAAGTCTGAATCAATATAATTTGCGAAAAATCTCGCGTTAAAGGTTCTTGTGTTGCATGTTCCCGTGCCTGTTCCGGAAACGTCCAGATCCTCGGGCAGGACGAACTTGATGCAGCGAACGTTTACGTTACGGCAGGAGGCTTCCGTGTGAGCGGGAATAGTCAAGGTTTTCATGCCTCTTCTGTACTCGTTGCCCTCAGGGTCTGTTTCGTTCAGTATTACCGCCAGAGCGACGCGCTTGTTTGGACAAACGTTTTGCAGAGTAACGTCAAGCTGGAGGATACGTCCCGCGGAGCTGAGAGCAAGCTCGCCCGCGTCAAATTCAACAGTGTCTCCGCAGCCTGCGGCGGTTATCTCAACGGGAACAGGACAGCTTTCGGGAATAACATCAATGCCGCAGTTTACGTCTATTTCGGGAGACGGGAATACAACAATGTTGCCCTCGGTATCGGTGTAAGAAACCGACTCGTTTACAGCTACGGTACCCGTACACTGACCGACGTGCTGAACGTTGAATTCAAGGACTGCGCCCTCGCTGCCGCTTACGCCAAGAGCGGGAATACGCCATTCAACGGTGTTGGAGTTTACCATTGTAGCCGTACCCACCGCGGGATTTAAAACGGAGGATATTCTGAAGCAGGGAGCTACCGTGTCTCTGAGAACAATGTTGGTGGCTCCTGTTTTTGTGATGTTGTTTGCCAGATCTTCAAAAAGATTTTCAAGCTCCTCGTCGTCGGGAGTAATTGCAACATACGAAGAGGACGGATCGGAAGCCCAATCGTCAAGAGCGTCTTCATCAATTCCGCCGTTGCCTGAAAGACCGATAGCGTAAATTACTACGCCCTGCGCTTTAGCGGCGGTCGCAACTGTGTTGGGATTTCCGCCCGCGGTCGTAACGCCGTCTGTGAACATTATCATTACTTTCTGATTTGTCGTGCCCGCAGGGAAAAGCTGCAGAGCCTTTTCAAAAGCGTCGGCATGATTTGTATCTCCGCCGGCGGTAAGAGCCGTTACAGCCGCTTTAAGGTCTGCAACGGAAGTGATAAGCTGAGTATCCTGAGTTGCGACGTCCGCAAAGCTTACAACTGCAATACGGCTGCCGCCGCCGATCTGACCGGTCTGAGTGCCGCCCGTTGCGTCGGCGATAATATCAATAAATTTTCTCGCGCCGTTTTTCATGTTGGCAAGAGGACTTCCCGCCATACTTCCCGAACGGTCGAGAATAAGAACAATGTCCGCGGGATTGCTTACAATGTCCGGCGAAGCCGTCAGGGACATTGTCACCATAAACGATCCGCCGCAGCTTATGCTGTCTGTATTGACTTCTTTATTGGAGTAGGTTATACCCATTAAATTCATTCCTTTCAAAGCTTGGGAAACGCCGAACTCCCAGGGGGCGTTCTGCGCTCCCTCAATACAGTATATGCTTACTCCAAACGATTGCTACTTTGTAATACCGGGGCGCGTTGACACTACCGTTCAACGCCCGTCTTACAAGTATATTTTTGAAATTTAGATGCTTTTTCGGAAAATTGTTACTCGTTTATAGGTGTACGAGGGGAAAAACTGCTGATAATAAAGAATCCAAGATTCAAGAACAAATAACTATATATATGATTTAGAAATTACAAAGTAAAAGAGCGGCATGAATCAGCCGCTCTTTTATTTATCTTAATTCAGGTCGCCCTGTATCCCTCCGCCATGTGAAGAACCTTTTTATCCACGATTGCGTCGATGAGCGTTCCCTCGGGAAGATATTCCTCGGAGAGAATTTTGCCGTCGATGCGGATAGTATTCAGTATGCCCGTCTTGTCGTAGGGTATAACAAATTTCCCCCGCACCGAGGTTTCGGGAAGATTCCGCGCTATGCAGTCAAGAAGCTCGTCAAAGCCCTTTTTCTGCTTTGCGGAAATTTTAACGGTACGCTCGTCGCATTTGATATTCTCCGCCTCCGGAAGCATATCGCACTTGTTCAGCACGTCTATACGCGGAATATCTCCGCAGCCCAGCTCGTCGAGAAGCTCCGCCGTGACCTGAGCCTGCTCGTAGCCGTCCTCGGCACTTATGTCAATAAGATTGATTATAATATCCGCAGCGGCCGCTTCTTCAAGGGTACTCTTAAAAGCTTCAACAAGATTGTGAGGCAGACGGCGGATAAGTCCTACCGTGTCGATAAGCAGCACGCTTCTGCCGTCGGGAAGCTCAATGGCGCGGGAGGTAATATCCAGCGTAGCGAAAAGCTTGTTTTCCGCAAGCACGCCCGCGTCGGTGAGAGCGTTGAGCAGGGTGGATTTCCCCACGTTTGTGTATCCCACTATCGCCGCTGACAGAACATTGTCCTTTTTGCGGCGGGCGCGGTGAAACTCGCGGCGGCGTTCAAGCTCTTTAAGCTCTGCCTCGAGAGCCTCTATGCGGCGGCGTATGTGCCGCTTGTCCGTTTCCAACTTTGATTCGCCGGGACCTCTTGTTCCTATTCCTCCGCCCAGACGGGACAGCTCCACGCCCTTTCCCGCCAGTCTCGGCAGGCGGTATTTCTGTTGGGCAAGCTCTACTTGCAGCCGTCCCTCTTTGGTAACGGCGCGTCCCGCAAAAATGTCCAGTATAAGGGTGGTGCGGTCTATAACGCGGATATCGAGAATTTTTTCAATGTTTCGGGTCTGATTGGCGGTAAGCTCGCAGTCGAAGATTATCAGGTTCACGTCGAGAGCCTCCGCTTCCTCGGCAAGCTGTTCAAGACGTCCCGAACCTATGACGGTGGCGCTGTCCTGAGCGGGACGCTTCTGGGTAACGCGTGCGGCAACCTCAACTCCGGCGGTGCGTGAAAGCTCCTCAAGTTCGTCAAGGGAACGCTCCGCGTCGAACTCTCCGGTATCTGCGGACACAAGCACCGCCCTTACAATTTCTTTAACAGTATTATCAGTCATAAATATACCTCCTTAATGTCTGCAAAAAGTTCTTACAGGCAAAAAAAGTCTCCGCACGGCACAGCGCCGCTTACGGAGACTTGATTGCATATAAATTGTCACGCACTTTGGCTATGCGGTTATGCGCGGCTGAACCTATTTTGCAGACAGACTCCATAGTACATATTTGGCTTGTTAGTTACGAAAATATACACTTTGTCCGCCTCGCTTTCCTGCTTTCGGTAAATTTTGAGTCCTTAGAAAGAACACAAGCTAATAATAATACAAAAAATTAGTTTTGTCAAGTATTTTTGCAAAAATTTCGGAATGAGACTCTTATTTTACAGCTTCCACAGCTCCTCGGCATACTGCTTAACAGTTCTGTCGGAACTGAACTTTCCGCTGCACGCAACGTTCATCCAGCATTTCTTGGAGAACACCTCGCGGTTTTTGTAATCATACAGGGCGCGAAGCTTGGTGTCCACGTAGCCCTCCAGATCCGCAAGCAGGAAGTAATTGTCGGGCTTGTGCCAGCTTGTGCCGTTTATCAGCGAATTGTAAAGCTCGCCGAACATACCCGTGTCGCCGTCGTTGAAGGTTCCGTCCACAAGAGTGTTTATTACTCTCTTAACACGGTCGTTAGTGTAGTATATCTTCTCCTTGGGACGGTAGTTGGGCTTGATCTTTTCGATCTCCTCCACGCGTGCTCCAAAGATATACTCGTTCTCCCAGCCGGCTTCTTCCACTATCTCCACGTTTGCGCCGTCGTAGGTACCCAGGGTTACCGCGCCGTTGAGCATAAACTTCATATTGCCTGTGCCGCTGGCTTCAAGTCCCGCAGTGGATATCTGCTCGGAAATATCGGCGGCGGGAATAAGCTTCTCCGCATAGGAAACATTGTAGTTCTGCACAAAGAGGACTTTCAGCTTATCCTTTGTCTGAGGGTCGTTGTTCACAAGCTTGGCTACCTCGTTGATATACTTGATGATACCCTTTGCGCGGCGGTATGCGGGAGCAGCCTTTGCTCCGAAGATAAAGCAGGTAGGCTGAAGATCGGGCAGCTTGTTCTCCTTTATCTGGAAGTACAGATCGACTACCGAGAAAGCGTTAAGAAGCTGTCTCTTGTACTCGTGGAGACGCTTTACCTGAATGTCGAATACCCAGTCGGGATTCAGCTCAACGCCCTCGTGCTTTTTGATGTAATCGCAAAGCTGTACTTTCTTTTCACGCTTGATATCCATAAAACGGCGGATCGTGTTTCCGTCGTCCACAAATTTTTTCAGCTCGGACAGCCTGTCAAGGTCAGTCTGCCAACCGTCCCCAATCTTTTCGGTAATAAGCGAGGACAGCTCTGGGTTGCAGAGTCCCACCCAGCGGCGTGGGGTAATACCGTTTGTCTTGTTCTGGAAGCGTTCTGGGAATATCTCGTACCAACCCTTGAGCACATCGTTCTTGAGAATGTCCGTGTGGAGCTGCGCAACGCCGTTCGTATGAGAGGAGGCAAATATCGCCATTCTCGCCATATGGATACGCTCGCCGTCGAAAATACGCTTTTCGGCTATCTGCTCTTCGGTCTGACCGATAGATTTCAGGTACTTAACAAGATGCGCGTCAATCATCAGCACGATCTCGTAAAGAGTGGGTATAACGCTTCTGAACAGACCCGCTCCCCATTTTTCCAGAGCCTCGCCCAAAACGGTGTGGTTCGTATAATTGCAGGTCTTTTGGACGATATCGAACGCCTCGCCGAATGACATACCCTCCTTGAACATGAATATCCTGATAAGTTCGGGTATTGCAACGGTTGGGTGTGTGTCGTTGAGCTGGAGCGCATAGCATTCCGCAAATTTTGAGAAGTCGTCTCCGTGGGTTTTCTTGTAGCGGCGGATAATGTCCTGAATTGAAGCGGACACAAAGAAATACTGCTGCTTCAGGCGGAGTCTCAGACCCTTTTCGGTGTTGTCGTTAGGGTACAGAACGTCCGAAACGGCTTCGGCGAGAATTTTTTCCTCGCTTGCGCCCATGTAGTCCTGATTGTCGAATTTGCCGAAATCAAATCCCCTGAGAGGTTCGCTCTGCCACAGACGGAGGGTATTAACAGCCTTTCCGCCGTATCCGATAATGGGAATATCGTATGGCACAGCCATTACCGACTGGTCGGCAAAATCAATTTTTACAGCGTCGTTCTCGGCTCTTACGCTCCACGCGTCGCCGTAGTCCAGCCATGCGTCCGCTTTTTCCTGCTGGAAACCGTTCCCTATAGACTGCTTGAAAAGACCGTAGCGGTATCTTATTCCGTAGCCGTTAAGAGGTATATCGTGAGCTGCGGCAGAATCTAAAAAGCAAGCCGCAAGACGTCCCAGACCGCCGTTGCCCAGAGCCGCGTCCTCTATTTCTTCAAGACAGGCGATGTCAACGCCCTGCTCCGATAAAATTTCCTTAGCCTCGTCAAGGAGTCCCGCGCAGTAAAGATTGTTAAAAACAGCCCGTCCCATAAGGAACTCGGCGGAAAGATAGTACGCCCTGCGCTTTTCGTTATGGCGTTCCTCGGTTTTGTCCCACAGTGGGATAATATCGTCCATTACCGCTCTTGAAAGCGCATTGTGGAGCTGCTTCGGAGTCGCGTGAGAAATATCCGTCCTGCCGTCGGTACGGAGATTTTCGTTTATTTTTGCCAAAAACTGTTCTTTGTTCATAAAGCTTACCGTCCTTTTCAAAAAATAATCCTGAATAATTATACCATATTTTTGTTTGTCCTGCAACTATTTTATGCGGATTTTTGCCAAATAAACATTTTGGCGGATATGCGCGGCTTAACGTCGGTCTGCGGTTAAAGCCGCTGGCAGGACAGACGTTGAACGGCAGTATCAACACGCCGCAGTATTATTGCTCCGCCAGCCGCACGCTGCCGCAAAGCTTGCCCTAAATCAAAAAACGGCGTTACGGAAAAACATTCTCCGAGAAACGCCGTTTTTGCAGAGTCTACGCTTTTTTCGCCGTAAGGTCTTTTCCTTTATGCCCAAGCATCCTTTGCTCGCTTTTGGGCATCGTCAAGCCAAGCGTTATCCAGAAATAGGGAGCTACGTCCACAACGCTGCTGTTTACCAAAGCCTGAGCCGCATAACCCGCAAACATTCCGAGAAGTATCCATATAAGGATCCGTTTTTCCCCGTCTTTCGTACTTATTACAGTTCTTACCCCAACGACGCAGGCATAGACCAACAGAGCTATATAGTTTACCGCCGCCGGTATCCCTTGTGTAACAAGGGTCTGTATATATTCGTTGTGAGCTCTGGGAGCTTCGTGAGCATGATCCCAGTGAGGGTTTGAAGTGAACACATAATGGAAGTTATCCAGTCCCACTCCCGTGAGCCAGTGCTTCGGAACCGCTTCAAAGGCGTATTTCCATATATAGCCTCTTTTGCTTCCGAATTCCTCAAAGCTTACGCCCTCGCTGCTCATGCTCAGATCCGTAACCGTCTCGACCAGACTGTAATACATTTTGTCGGTAAATGCCAATATGCAGATGAATATTGCTGCAGCGGCGGCAGCAACGACAAGCAAGCGAAGCCAATATCTTTTAAGCTTGCTCTTGTCGTATTTTCTGGCGCCCATTACAATAAAGGATATAATATAGAAGAACAGTACGCCGAGAGTCCCGAGCCAGGCTATTCTTGTGGTGGTTGCGATCGCGCTGTAAAAGCAAAGAGCATACAGCGCCAGCGAAAGAAGCTTTGCTTTTTTATCGGAAGCAAAAATAAAGGCTCCCGCGCCAAGTCCGATAAAAAGCGTGCACAGTCCCGCAAAATAGTTGCAGTTCAGCGTAAGCCCGAACGCGGCGTCCGTAGCGTTATGGTATTCCGTCGATGTCGCGCAGTCAATTATACGCAGACCGAAGCTTTGAAAAACCGCAATAACGCAGTTTAATACGGCGGCTGCCGCAAATACGCAAAGTAATTTTTTTTTGAAACCGTTGTCCTCTATCATAGTTCCTGCAAACATCAGGCTGAAATATGCCGCGTAATGTATCAGCCATTCCCCGCCGCCGCCTGTACCGAAGAGGATATTTTTTGTGAAAATCAGCGAGACCGTGGCAAATAAAATAAGAGTCACATAGAAAATATCCGTGGGATAGAACTGAGGGTTCTTTGCTTTGTCAAGAAAAAATACGACCACCGAAGCAAGTCCCGCCGCCCCGAACAAGGCAAGAATGTACGGCTGAACCGCAAACTGCTCACCCCAAAAAAGCTCCGAGGCAAGTTCGCCCAGCGGCAGAAGTACTATAACAGCGGCTATATAGAAAAAATAAAACTTTTCGCAGGTGATCATTTCCTTGAAAGACCTTTTGCTTGTTTCCATATTTATCTGTCCCTTCTCATATCTTTCAGTTTTTTCTGAACATCTGGAAAACAGCAAGCACCGCTGTGAAAATGAAATTATACAGTATTTCCATGGACACCGACATTTTCTGATAGCTTCCCACGACTACCATAGCAAGGCAGATAAGTATGCCCAGCAGCATTGACACCGCCTGTAAGCCTATACCGAAGCCTATGGTGGTCTTCATGCGGCGGCAGCTGAGGATCAGGGACGTGAACGCCGAAAATCTTCCGGAGCAGGCAAGGGAGGCCTTTTGCTTAAGACAGTACTCGGTGGTCTCGGCAAACTGCTCGTGAACACGGAAAGGTATCAGCTTCAGGTATTCGGGAGATATCTCGAACAGCTCCGAAAGGCGGCTTATCGACACAAGGGAATCCACCGTGCGGATCATGGAATACACCCCGTTCCTTTGCAGGTCGTGAAATGCGTTCCTTACCTCCATAGAGGGAATTATTTCCACAAGAAACATCGCCGAAAGCTCTCCCGAAATTGAAAGATATACCGCGTATCTTCCGTTTTCGGTGTACTCCTTTTCCTTTGTGATAGGGGGCACTCCCTCTATGCTGTGGTTCATCATAAGCTCACGGTTGCCGAGAAGCACTCTTTTGTTGTTTATCCAGCCGCACAGCCCCATGGAATCCTCGAAGATATAGCTTTCAACAGGATTCAGCAGCTCTGTTTTTCCCGCGATTATGTCGTAAAACATATTTTTAAGGATACTTCCCGCCTGAGTGGTAAGGCTTGCCGCCTCTACTATAGCTTCGTCTATCCTTGTATCCGAGAACACCTTTATTGCCGAAAGTCTTACGCTTCCCGCGGGGAAAAGCTGTTCTGCGTCGATAAGGATACTGTTGGTCTCGGAAAATTCCTCCACGCTGTCGTAGCCTATCACAACGCCCTGAAGCTCTGCGTTTTTCTCCGAAGCCCTGAGCATAGGAAGATTTACCACCAGCATTACCGAGAAGCCCGTACATATAGCGACCACTCCGACAAATACCGAAATGCCTATAAACAAAGACGAGGAGCCGTGCTCCGTTCTGCCCGTAAAGCCGGCTATAAGACCGATCGCAGCGGCAGCCGCAAGAGCTATCGGCGCAAACACGCGGCAGAAACGGTCGGCGCTGTCGCTGGAGTAGGACGTCTTTAAAAAATCGGAAATAAGCTCGGTCCTGCGCATTGCAGCCAGCTTTGGAAAGTCGTTCAGCGCGCCTCTTGTAAAGTTCTGGGCTGTCTCATCGTCCGAAACGGGAAATATCGCATATTTGTCTCCGCTTCCCGAAATAAAGCGAAAGCTCCTCTGAGTGCGGTTTACGATAAACAGCTTTCCCAGAGTATTGAACATCAGCGAAGCCACCGCCACGGGCACATAGACGTGCACACAGCTTCCCTTAACAAGATTGCCGTTTGCAAACATTATCATTGCCGAAGCGATGGACGAGACGATGGACACCGCGCAGAGGCTGTCGCAGTCGGCTTTCAGCGAGACCAGCTTGGACAGTCCGCAGGATATTACCGTATAGCTTGAAAATGCCGCAAGCAGTCCTATAACGGCGTTTGTGAAAAGGTATGTATTTGTCTGCACTCTTTTATTGAGCAGGTCCATAATGGGCAGAGCCTGCGTATCGTTGGCAAAGGCGATGTACAGGCTTGCCGCAAAGCACAGTATAAGAACGAACAGGCGCAGTATCAGACTGCCCTTGAGCTGCGCGATATCGTGGGCAATAGAGGGAGCGTCGCTGAAGTTCTCGAAATCGTCGATGACCGCAGGCTCGTTTCCGATATCCTCATCGTCCTCGGAAACGTCCTCCTCGTCGCCCACAAGGACGAAATCCTTTATCTTTTTGCTTCTGCGCTCCTTGAGAGCGTTCAGCTTATCCATCTCGTTCTGCTGCTCCGTATTGGGCAGCTGCGCCGTATCGGGCAGTATCTTTCCGTCAAGATCAAGATTTATATCGGAAATGGACTTCCTCTCTATCGGAGGAACGTGCTGGGTGCGGGATACGCGTTCTCTTTTCGCTTTTATCATACCGTCCAGCAGCTCGGTGTTTCCGGAAATCCCCGGCTCGGAATTGTCCGGCTTGGGGACAAGCTTTGTAAAAAAATCGGTTATGCTTTTGTGCTGAGTATTCTGAACGCCATCGCTTTTTGAAGTCTTCCTGCGGTCGTCCGAATATTCGCTGAGGATATCGTCAAGGCTTCCGCCGCCTATCGAAGAATATTTTTCAAAGGGATCGTCGGCTTTCGGACTGTCCGCCGAAAAGCTTTGTATAGGAGCTTCCTGCCGTTTGCTGCCCTGCTCCTGAGAAGCCTTCCGCGCCTCGGCTTTAGCTCCGCCTTTTCTTTTGAACAGAGAGGCTATCCCCGCTTTTTCCTTTTCATCGTCTTCGCCGCTGTCTCCGTAAAGATCGGGCTCTTCAAACTTTTCGGAAAAGGATCTGTCCGGCTTTGGGGCAGGAGTATAGGGAACGTCGTTTTCCCGTTCCTTCACTGCCGTGACCGCGGAAAAGAGCTTGTCGTACTTTCCCGAAAAGCTGTCGTCCGGGTCTGTACCGCCGCTGTCGCCTCTGTCGTTTGTACTGCCGCCGCTGCCGTAGGCTTCGTGAGCTTCAGGCAGATCGTCGGGTTCAGACCCGAAAGTATCCTCCGATCTGTACGCGGCTTCGTTTACAGAGCTTTTCACGCTGTCCATATCGCCCGAGGCAAATCCGCCGATCAGGTCGTCAATGTTTATATCGCTGTCGGCGCCGACGGCTTTTCCGCTTTCATCGTCCGTGTATTCGTTCAGAATGTCGTCGACCGAGTATTTTCCATCAGACAAATTGCAGCTCTCCTATCATTTTTAATTGCACGGAGGTATTACCCTCGGATATTGTTCCGCCTTTGTCTGACGGCTTCGTACATAAATATCCCCGCCGCCACAGAGGCGTTAAGGGAGGTTATTTCACCCATCATGGGCAGACTTGCGAGAAAGTCGCATTTTTCTCTGACAAGACGTCCCATGCCGTTTCCCTCGGAGCCTATCACGAGTCCCGTACCGCCGCAGAAATCCGCTTCGGTATAGTCTGTTCCGTCAGCGTCCGTGCCGAATATCCACACGCCGTTTTCCTTAAGCAGATCGAGAGCGGCGGGGATATTGGCGACCCTTGCCACAGGCAGACGGCTTGCGGCTCCCGCGGAGGTCTTGAACACGGTAACGTTCAGAGCCGCGCTTCTGCGCTTTGGGATTATGATACCGTCGGCTCCCGCGGCTTCGGCGGTTCGTATTATCGCGCCCAGATTGTGTGGGTCCTCTATTTCGTCGCATATTATTATAAACGGTTTTGTGCCTTTTTTTGCCGAGACAGCAAGAATGTCCTCCACCGTAACATATTCGGCGCAGGCTCCGCTTGCCGCAACGCCCTGATGAGCCGCTCCGCCGGTCATTTCGTCCAGCTTTGCCTCGGCGGCTTTCTTGACCACGATACCCCGTTCGGCAGCCATTCGGCAGATAAGACCGAGACTTCCGCCCTCGCCGCATACATATACCGCGTTCAGGGGTCTGTCCGCTTTAAGAGCTTCGATCACCGGGTTTCTTCCCGCGATAATGCCCGCGTCGGGTTCGCTGCTATCGTCTCTTTCGCGGCGCTGCCGCACGTCTCTTTTGGGACGTTCAGTCCTGAAAGAACGGTTTTCGGCGTTTCCGTATTGTTTTTTTCTGTTGTAATCAGCCATAAAAGCCTCCGCACTGCACAAACCTGCATAAACTTATTCACATTAAATTATATCATATTATTAAAAAAAACACAATGACTTTGTAAAAAAATTTTACGGACTATGCGCTATGCGCTGCGCTAATGTGCCCGCAATACCCGCAGGTCATAGTCTCATATCCTCATATCCTCCCGTATATCGCAAAAGAGCTCAACGGATTTTCCGTCCGACGGTCTCGCAAAACGCATCTCGCCGCAGTGCAGAGCCTGTTCACGGCAAAAGTCCAAGCCTCCGCCGTAAAAATCGTCCCCCGCGAGAGGATGTCCGACGGAAGAAAAATGCACCCTTATCTGATGAGTCCTTCCGGTTTCAAGCACCACCCTCACAAGGCAGAGTGTACCGTTTTCTTTTAAAATAGTATACCTTGTAACGGCTTGTCTGCCGTCGCAGCGTATTTCCCTGCGTATGACCGAAGCCTCCGCCCTGCCTATGGGAGCGTCTATGACATAGGCACCGTTATCCTCATACCATTTTATCAGCGTATTACATACCTCGCGGGGAAAAGGCGTGCCCTCGGTCACTGCATAATAGACCTTGGAAATACCTCCGCTTCGGTTAAGAACGCTTGCCGCATAGGGATTTTTCGCAGCGGCGCACAATCCCGAAGTATCCTTGTCAAGCCTGTTTACGGGACGGAACGTAATGTCCGGATAAAGCGCCGCAAAAAAGTTTCCCAGCGTATCGCCGCGGTGTCCTGCCGAGGGGTGTACGGGCATTCCCGCGGGCTTGTTGAAAACAATTACGTCGCCGTCCTCGTAGACTACGGGGACATACAGCTCTCCGTTGGGTTCGGTAAGACGTTCGTCCTCGGCTTTCAGAGAAATAACGTCCCCGGCCAGAACGGTATCCACAGTTCTTACAGGAAAGCCGTTTCTTGTTATTCCGCCGCAAATACGCTTCAGCTTTGCGGTAAGCCGCCTTGAAACTCCCCTGCTCCTTAAAAAATCGCCGCAGGTCTTTCCGTTATCGGAGACGCCTGCGGTAAGATCAATTGTGCGCATATTCGCCGTCAACAATATCCGACCTCTTTCCGTTTTGATTTTCGGTTTCCTCCGACAGTATGATCTCATTTACCGCCGCCGTATAGATCATCTTCATATAAGGCGCGGCAAATATCAGCGGAAAAATAAGTACGCAGAAAGGAAGCCATATCGCGGAAGACAGCACAGCCTCGACAAGATAGTCGGACTTTCCTTTGGAAATCCGAACGCTTTTGTCGATAAGCTCCTTCGGAGAAGCGTCGGGGTCAAGCACGAACAGATACCCGGCGGCTGAATATTTACAGTTGAAAGCCGCGGACGCGCATATAACGCTTCCTGCAAGAAGCAGCACCAATACCGCAGCCGCGCTGTATGCCGCCATGTTTTCCGAAGCCTCTATCCTGCTTGCCAGATAGACCCCCGCCGCGAACAAAGCGATAAGCGGAACTGTAAAATACATACGTCTGACAAAAAGATATGCGTCCAGTCTGAATATCTGTCCCGCTCTTTTCCATGAACCGTAGCATGAGAATATGCTCCGTGCGTGAACGGCGTTTCCCCGCACCTGTTGGAGTCTGTACCATTTTACACCGTAGCGGAACGGCTCGGCGATACAGAACAGCAATATCAGTGCAGCCGCCGTAACGGCAAGTACCGCCCCGTTTGAAAGGTCTGCCCGCGGTCTTGTCTGATCGGCCGCACCCGAAGCTATCAGGAAATCCGTAGTCATGAACCATGCCAGAGCGACTGCGGCTGCTCCCCCTGCGGAGATAAAGAAAACAGCGGTATTTTCTCCCCAGCAGTATCTCAAACGCTGAAGAACGGTTTGCTTTAATTCCTTAACGGTTTTCACAATTTTTCTCCTTTATATGTAAAATTATTATCGAACAGATCTATTACAGCAAGCCAAATATGTAAGAGCCTGTTCAGTATTTTTATGTGCGGATTTTTGGCAGAATTTTGTCGGTGACAAGGCAAAAATCCGCAGGAATACTTGCCGTATTGCAAGGATTTTTAACACAGTCAACGACAAAAAGCAGTCGAAAAGACGTGCGTCAAAAGATACTGAACAGGCTCTAAGGACAATTCCGGCGGATAACCCGCAGATAGAACAACGCGCACGCCATATTGCAATTACTCGCTGTTTGCTGTATAATTATCTCGAAAATGCCGGGGAGGTACGACACATGAACATTTCAAAAGAGCTTAACGCCCGTCTCTTTGAAAACGCCGAGGAGCAGCGGGTACACGTTGAATACCACAGCGAATACAAATATTACGGCTCGGTGGCGGACGGTGATATCGAAGCCGTGAAAAAAGTCCTTGTCCGAACGGATAACGTCAGTCTTTACGAGAACGGAGAATACGGCACTCTCTCCAAAGACAGGCTGAGAAATATCCGCTATCACTTTGTGGTGGCTGCCGCTCTTATAACTCGGATGTGCGTTGAAAAAGGTCTTGACCGTGAACTTGCCTATACTCTCAGCGATCTTTACATCGAGAAAATGGACAGGCTTCAAACTGCAGAAAAGGTTCTGGCTCTCTACAATGAAATGCTGCTTGTCTTTACGGAAAAAATGTCCGTTCTGCCCAAACAGGAAGTATATTCGATACACGCGGTAAAAGCGATCAATTATATCTGCCGCCACCGCACCGAAAAGATAACAGCGGCGGCAGTATCGAAAGCTCTCGGTCTGAACAGAAGCTATCTTTCAACTCTTTTCAAAAAGGAAACGGGTATGCCGATAAGCGATTATATCCGTTCCGAGAAGCTGAAAGCGGCGGCAAATATGCTGATTTTTTCCGAATGCCCCTGCTCCGATATCGCGGAATATTTCGGGTTTGCGTCGCAAAGCCATTTTATCAAATGCTTCAGGGAGGAAACGGGTTTAACTCCCGCGGAGTACCGGAAAAAGAACTCTCGGTCGCTTTTCTTCCGTAACTCCCGCTGAGGAATTATTCTCCATCAGCTTCATTTGCGGGTATCTTTCCCAATATCTCAAAGGTGTTTCCGTTCTGCCACATCATGGCGGTGACAAGTATCTCGTAGCCCTCTCCCGGCTCGCAGGCGAATTCCATGGGCTTCTTTTTCGGCAGTCCGAAGCAGGACAGCATATTCATCAGTATGCCCGAATGAGTGACCGCTCCCGCGTGGGTGAAGCCCTCCTTCATCATGTCGAGTATCATCAGATTCAGCGCGGAATAGCACCGTAGCATCATACTCCGCAGGGTCTCGCCGTTGGGCGGAGGATTGTCAAGTCCGCCCTTGAGCCACTTTTTGAAGCTGTCCAGACGGACAAGCTCCTCGGCGGGAAGTCCCTCGAAAACGCCGAAATCCATTTCCCGCAGGTCGTCGACTATAACTATTTCTCTGTCGGGGAAAATTATCTCCGCAGTCTGCACCGCTCTTTCCAGCGGACTGGAATAGACCCGCTGCACCTTGGGGTAATCAAGCTGCTCGTACTTGTCCATCAGAGCTTCCCTGCCGGCTTCGGAAAGGGGCAGATCGGTCTTCCCTATGTAGACCCCGTTTTCGTTGGCGTCGGTGATTCCGTGACGGAAAATGCTTATGTGATAACCTTTCATAAAAACTCCTTTCAACGGCTGCGGATAAGATAAATTGCGTAAAAATATAGGTTTAAGCAAAATTTGCCCGCCCCCTTGAGGGGGCTCGATTTGTAAATAATTGCAGTGACGTTACATTGGGGGTGACTCAGCCTGCGGGGGCTTCCCCGCCCCGATTTGTGTACAATTACAGAAAAACTTATGAAACATTTATCGACTTTTTTTACACGAAACTATTTACAAATTGTACGCAATGCTGTATAATTTACTGTATGTAGAAACAAATTTCAGGAGGTGACACGATGAATTCGGACTTTCCGAGAATAATTACCCTGCTGAGAAAGGAACGCGGCGTAAGTCAGAAAAAAGCCGCCGCCGATCTGGGTATCTCCCAGGCGCTGCTCTCTCACTACGAAAAGGGTATAAGAGAATGCGGTCTTGAATTTCTCGTAAAAACTGCGGATTACTATAATGTGTCCTGCGACTATCTGCTGGGACGCTCCCCCGAGCCTGCGGGGAAAACTATTTCCTATGAGGATATTCCCGAACCTGACATGAGCGGAAAGGAAAAAATGGATCCCGGAGGGGTAATGGCTGCGTTCAACAAAAAGCTTGTTGTGAACGCGGTAACGGTGCTGTTCTCTCTCGTGCGGAAAACCGGAAGTTCCATAGTTTTAAAGGAGGTTTCCGCCTACCTCATGCTGGCGGTATATAAAATGTTCCGCGTGGTGCATTCAGCCAATTCCAAAAACGACAAAAGATTTTTTACCGTTGAGGAGATACCCGCCATGGGTTCCTCCGCTGCCGCAATGGCAATGTGCGAAGCAAACGCGGCGGCAGCTTCTGCGTCGGCAGCGGCTTCGGGCGAAGCCGGGGACGCAACTCTTATTACGGCGAACTCCCTGTCGGAGGAATACCCAAGCTCCGCGTCGTCGCTGCTCAACGTTATAAAGAACAGCGAAGCCCGTATGCAGATGATAATAAATTCCGACAAATAAAACAGAAAACGTTCTTCGCTTAACTATTTAAATATAGCACACTTTTTCGGGTTTTTCAATAGGCAAATGCTCCTAAATCCGTTTCGGCGGATAATTTTTTGATTTTGCAGTTATCGGCTGTCTCCGACGGCAGCCGTATAATGTACTTAATACTGAAAAATTTAATCGGAGGGGATACCAATGGACAGGATCGTAGAGATCATAACCTCGGTCAACAGTGCGGTAAACGGCGTTGTCTGGGGAATACCAATGCTCGTGCTTATCATTGCAACAGGTATTTACATGACGGTGAGGACGGGATTTTTCCAGATCACCAAGATAAAGTACTGGGCAAACGAAACGTTTCTTGCTATTTTCAAAAAAAGATCGGTAACAAAAACCAAGGAGAAAAAAGCCATTTCCCAGTTTCAGGCTTTATCCACCGCTCTTGCAGCCACTATCGGTACGGGAAATATTGCAGGCGTTGCGACGGCTATTGCGGTGGGCGGTCCCGGAGCGGTGTTCTGGATGTGGCTCTCCGCATTTTTCGGAATGATGACTAACTATTCCGAAAACGTGCTGGGAATTTTCTACCGGAAGAAAAACGACCACGGAGAATGGTCGGGCGGCGCGATGTACTACATCAACGAGGGACTTAAAGACCGCAAGGGCTTCAAGCATATAGCCAAGCCGCTGGCGGTGCTGTTCTCCGTTTTCTGCGTGCTGGCTTCTTTCGGTATCGGAAACATGACCCAGGTGAATTCGATTTCCAGCGCAATGAAGTCCAACTTCAACATTCCCACGATTGTGACGGGTATCGTTCTGGCAGTCATTGCCGCTCTTGTAATCGTAGGCGGCATCAAGCGCATAGCAAGCGTTACCGAAAAGCTCGTACCCTTTATGGCGCTGTTCTATATCATAGGCTGCCTGATAATCTTCTTTTCTAACTTTCACCAGATACCCTACGTTTTTTCAAGCATTTTCAGCAACGCCTTTAATTTCGGCGCTATCGCCGGAGGCATAGGCGGCTACATAATAAAGCGCGCAGTTACTATGGGCTTCAAAAGAGGCGTTTTCTCAAATGAAGCTGGTCTCGGTTCGTCGGTAATGGTTCACTCCGCTTCTGACGTAAAGGAACCTGTGGTACAGGGCATGTGGGGAATTTTTGAGGTATTCTTTGACACTATTATCGTCTGCACCCTCACATCGTTTGTAATTCTTTCAAGCCCCGCGGAGTCCAAAACATTTAACGAGGCTATGCAGAGCATTTCCACAGAGGCTCAGTATTTCGAGATACACACGACAAGTGACGGAAGCGTTGTAAATCTTATCGACGATAACGTAAACGCGCTCTATAAGGCAGCTCCCGCAGACGCAGCGGAGGGCACTTACACCGAGTATGCGGCGAAAACCGTTTACGGACAGGATCTGACCGTAAAGCTTCTTAATACGGATACGGCAAGCGGCGAAAGTGATTTTACGTACGCAAATGTTATGGAGATACGGGGCGTTCAAGGCAAAAATGCTGACGGAACTCTTATGACCGACGAAAACGGAAACCCTGTTATCACATCGGTGGAAATATCCGAAGTGAACGGCGTACCCCTTGTTACCTATGCGTTCAGTCTGCGTCTCGGCTCGTTCGCGGGAAAAGTCCTCGCAATAGCTATCCTGCTGTTTGCGTTCTCAACGGTGCTGGGCTGGTCGTTCTACGGCACAAAGGCTCTGGAGTATCTTTTCGGCACAAAGGCTACTATTGTTTATAAGGTGATATTTGTGCTGTTTGTTATAGTAGGCTGCACAATGAACCTCAGCCTTGCATGGGATATTGCGGACACTCTCAACGGACTTATGGCTGTGCCCAACCTTATCGGCGTGCTGCTGCTTTCGGCGACCGTTGTCAAGATCACCGGAAATTACGTCAGAAGAAAGATCCGAAAGACAAATCCCGACGAAACGCCTATGCTTTCGGTCTATACCGATATTCAGGCGGAGCAGGCGGCAAAGCTTGCTGAAGAGGAGTAATTTGTAAAAACACAGGAAACAGTGAGAAAACGGTTATTGTTTTCTCACTGTTTTAACTTTTTGACTTTTCCGAAAGGGTAAATTTTTAGCGCGGCAAGCTTATGTTTATTTCTTCAAAAACTATTTTCGGCAGGAAAATCAAAAACAAATATTACAGACAAAGTAAAAATCTTACGAATCTTGTTACTGTTTTGTAACCTTTTGTGCAGCCGCGAAATTGAGCTGTAGAAATGGTTTGCAAAAAATCCCAATTAAAAATAATTACAAATTGTAACTGTAAAAATATGTAATTAAATGTGAGGAAACATTTACAAGGAATATTATTCCAGCAAAATCTCCGTAAATTTATATGAATAACGACATAAAATCAAGAATAAATTTGTGCTATTCTACAAAAAAGATTAAGAAAATGTGACTAAAAGGGATTAAGTGTTGCTTTTTGAAAAAAATGCGGTATAATAATATCAATGTAACTGTTTTGTAACTGTTTGCGGTTTATGTAAATTTACGTCAATTTGAAATATATGTGTGAACAACATGAAAAAACGAGAGGAGAGATCAAAATGGACCTGTTTTCCAACGCTTCCTGCGGGTATAGCACACCTGCGAAGCTAACGGACAACGCCGTTTCGGACAAAAAAAATATAAGCTTCGAATCGGCAATGGTCAACGTGGGTTCGCTTGTTACATATCTTGCCGCCGCAGCCGTAAAAAGAACGGCTTTCTTCCTGAAAAAAGCCGCGGTAAAAGCTGTAAGCAGCGCAGCTCCCATGAAAATTCTTGCTTCAGGTGCGAAGCGGATAGCTAAAATAAAAATTGCCGCCCGCAGGACAAAAGAAAAATTTGCGGACAGCAAGAAAAAATTTGCGGAAAGAAAAGCAGAAGCGGGACTGGTAAAGGCGCTGTCTCTTCAGCTCTCCGATATGGCGGAATCTATCGGAAACGGCAGAAAGATCGCGGTTTCACTTATAAATTACGCTGTACCCGTTGCTTGCGTTGCATTTCTTGTATGCGTTGTTGCCGATAAAGCGTCCGCGGATTACGGCGTTACGGTCGAATATAACGGTCAGGAGATAGGAGTGGTTTCCGAAGAAGCCGTTCTGAACAACGCTCAGGAGGTTATTTCCGAAAGATCGATCTACTATGATACAAACAGCGATACCTATATTACCGCAACGCTGTCCCTAAAGCCTCTCGGCGCGCAGGACGAGATCATTGACGAAATGACTCTTGCCGACGCTATTCAGGAGCAGATTGATATTCAGGCCCCCGCGGAAAACGAAGTTGTTCCCGAAGCTGAGAATGCGGAAATCAGTGCGGAAAACGATGCAGGCGTTGAGCTTAATATTTACGGTGAAGCCATAGATCCGAACGAAACAGTTCCCGCTGTCCCCGGAAGCGAACAGGACGGCAGAGAACGTGCTTTCGTTGTTACCGTTGACGGAGAAGTCATCGGAGCTGTAAAGGCAAACGATGAGATCACGGATTTCCTTGAAGAAAAGAAAGAGGAATACCTTACCGACGATATCGTTGAGGTCTCTTTCGACAAGGATATCGAGTACACCTACGAGCAGTACGTTGACCCCGATGAGATAATCGACCAGAACGATGTTATCGACAAGCTTGATTCAATTGTTTCCGAGCCTCTTTACTATGAGATACGCGAAGGCGACAACCCTTGGAACATTGCACGCAACAACGGTATGACTACCGACGAGCTTATTGACTGCAACATAACATTCAAGGGCGAAAAGATCGACGATCTTACCCAGTATTGCCCCGTAGGAGCAATAGTTCAGCTCAGCGAGGAGGTTCCTTACCTCCAGGTGCTTACCACGAGAGAGATCGAATATACCGAAACAATCGACTACGAGATAGTTAAGACCAAGGATCCGGATATGTACAAGGGCGATTCCGAGGTCGACGTTCCCGGCGTCGAGGGTGAAAAGAAAGTCCGCGCAATGGCAACTTACAGAGGAGACGTTCTTGTTTCCACCGAGGTCGTTGACGAAGTGGTCGTTTCCGAACCCGTTACAAAGTATATGCGCGTTGGTACAAGAGAGACCACTACTCCTGTGAGCACAGGCACCGGCGGATCGGGCGATTATTTCTGGCCTGTTGACGGAGGTTATATTTCCGCTTATCAGGGCGACGGAAGAGGTCATAAGGGCATAGACATCGCGGCTCCCTACGGAACTCCCATTTACGCCGCAGAGTCGGGTACGGTTATCGAGACAGGCGACGGCTGGAACGGCGGTTACGGAAACTGTGTAAGAGTTCAGCACGACGATGGAAACGTTACTGTTTACGCTCATCAGAGCTCTATAGCGGTAAGCTACGGAGACTATGTGGTAAAGGGACAGCTTCTCGGTTATGTGGGAAGCACAGGCGATTCCACAGGCAACCACCTTCACTTTGAGGTGCGCAGCTACGGAACTTATGCAAATCCTCTTGACTATGTTTCTCAGTATTGATATTTATGCCGTACCGGCGGTTTTGCAGACTGTCGGTACGGTTTTCTTTTTTGCACAATTTTTTCGCCTTGATTTCAGCGGTTTTTCACATAATTTACACAAATGCGGGGTATTATATAACCGTACCCAAAAGAACGGGTACGATCCCCCCAAAAGTGCTTTTATATGCAGGCTTATTTACCCCGTAAGCCTGTCAGGTGAAAACCATATAAAAGACCTCAGCCTCGGATCGCTTACCCCTACGGTCCGAGGTAACCCCCAATAATCCTATATCATGATCTCCGCCCCTGTCTCCCCCGACAGGGGCACTTTTTTATGTGTGACGCTCCAGAGGTACTATAAATATTTTCTATTATTGATAATCTACAAAAAATGTTTAACATTGGAAACAAAAATTACAATTTGATAAAAAAGTTTAAAAAAATCTTGTAGAGACGGCTTTTCCGTGATATAATAGTATATATGACGATTTTACGGACTAACAGTGCGTTAACGGGCAGATTGCACGTCGGCTGTGAATTTCCGACGTTTTAAATAAAATTGGAGGTTAAAAAATGTTTACTAAAGAAATAGGCATAGACCTGGGTACGGCGAATACCCTTGTATATATGAGAGGAAAGGGCATTATTATCCGCGAACCGTCGGTAGTTGCGGTGGATACCCGCACAGACCGCGCAAAATACGTGGGTCAGGAGGCAAAGGACGTTATCGGACGTACCCCCGGCTCCATCATCGCGGTAAGACCCCTTAAGGACGGCGTTATTGCCGATTTCGAGATAACTACCACCATGCTCCAGGAGTTTATTAAAAAAGCTCTCAAAGGGTCTATGTTCGCAAAGGCTCACGTTATCATCTGTATCCCCTCTGGAGTTACAGCCGTTGAAAGACGCGCCGTTAAGGAAGCTGCCGAAAACGCGGGCGCAAAAAAAGTAAACATTATCGAAGAACCTATGGCTGCCGCTATAGGCGCGGGTCTGCCCGTATCCGAACCTCAGGGC
Organism: uncultured Clostridia bacterium; assembly: GCA_947089135.1. GTDB lineage: Bacteria > Bacillota > Clostridia > Oscillospirales > Ruminococcaceae > RGIG8773. Next base: position 65,580 of record CAMUJF010000001.1, on the reverse strand, counting down.
TCCATGATCGTGGATATCGGCGGCGGTACCTCCGAGGTCGCCGTTATCTCTCTCGGCGGAATCGTTACCTCCCGTTCCGTAAGAGTGGCGGGAGACGCTTTCGATACCGCTATCATCAACTACATTAAGAAGAAATACAACCTGCTCATAGGCGAGCGCACCGCCGAAAACGTTAAGATCGCTATCGGCTCGGCTTTCCCCATGGAGCAGGAGTCCGACATGGAGATAAAGGGACGTAACCTTTTGAACGGTCTGCCCGAAAATATCAACGTTACCTCCGCGGAAATACGGGAGGCTCTTGCAGAACCCCTTTCCCACGTTGTGGAGGCTATAAAGGTCACTCTTGAAAAGACTCCCCCGGAGCTTGCGGCGGACATCATCGACCAGGGCATTACCCTTGCGGGCGGCGGAGCGCTTATCCGCGGTCTCGACAAGCTTATCAACAAGGAGACCGGTATGCCCGTAAACGTTGCGGAGACTCCCCTTGACTGCGTTGCGGACGGCACGGGCAAGGTTCTGGAGGACATTGAGAAGCTCCGCGAGGTTCTTAACGACGATTCAAAGTATTACTGATTTATTCCGGTACACGGTCGGTATAGGGACAAACGGAGGGACGCAAAATGGACAGGGCTTTATTTACGGCGGCAAAGATATTGTGGGTAATATGCGCTGTATTGCCCGCTTTGGTGGCTGTTCTTCTTACGATCGGGAAAACCGCAAAAATTCAATTTTTTGCCATGGGCATTGCGGCGGCTTTTCTGACCGGAGCGATAACGCTGGTGCTGGCAATAACGACCATGCAGTTTGCGTTTGTGATTCTGCCCCCGGCTTTTGCTCTGATGTGCGGAATATACTTTTCCGGCTGTCTCGACGGCACCGAAGCGCTGCTGCTGTCCCTGGGGATATCACAGCTTTTCCTTGCGTTCCAGGCTTTTTGGGCTGCCTTGTCAATTGACGAGATAATGCATATCGGCAGTCCCGACGTTTGCGCCTGCCATTATGAAAAGGTGCGGTACCGCAGTCCCGGAGCGTTTATCGCGGCGGCTTTGATAAGAACTGCCACTGCGTTTCTTATCGCCTTTGCGGTAAAGAAAATATTTTTTTCGGAAAAGCTGAGCCGTACAAAAACGGTGGCGTTTTCCTCAATAGCGTCCGCTGCCGGTCTTGCGGCAGACGTTTTTGCGGTCATGTATTTCAGCTGAATATACGACAACCGGATACCTTAACATCTGAAAAGGAGCAGTCTGCGGTGAAGGATTTTTTTAAAACAACAAAATTTAAGATCCTTGCCGCGCTTATGGCTGTGATTCTGGGCATAGCGGTCTACAGCCTCACTCAGGGAGGCTACAGCCCCGACAGCGCGTCGGTGTTCAGCTTTCTGTTCGAGCCCTTTCAGAAGATATCTACTCAGATATCAGACAAGGTGACCTCTACGCTGGATATGCTTTTCAACGCGGAAAAGTACTACAAAGAAAACATTGAGCTTAAAGAGACCCTTAACGAGGTCTACAACGACATCATAGACTATGACAAAATAACCCGCGAGAACGAGCAGCTCCGCGTACTGCTGGGACTTAAGGAGGAATACGACGATTACGTTTTTTCTCCCCCATGCACGGTAATAGCCCGTACCACGAACGACCCGTATCATTCATTTACCATTGACAAGGGCAGCGACGACGGGATCGCTCCCTATGATCCTGTTATCACTTCCTCGGGACTGGTGGGTATCTGCTACGACGTGGCAAGAAGCACAAGCAGGGTGCGCACGCTGTACTCCCCGAAAACGGCTGTGGGAGTGACTATCGTCCGCACAAAGGCGACAGGTATCATCGAGGGGGACTATGAGCTTGCCGAAAACGGCTGCTGCCGCATGAGCTATATCAGCAAGAACGCCGACGTTAAAGAGGGGGACATAATCGTTACCTCGGGAAGCGAGACCTTTCCCGCAAATCAGCTTATCGGCACGGTTACCGAAGTAGGTATGGAGGACAGCGGCTTATCAAAGTACGCAGTAATAAAGCCTGCCATAGACCCCGACAACGTTTCAACGGTATTCGTAATAACCAGCTTCAACGGGCAGGGCGGGCAGGGAGCCCCTGCGGGCTGAGGCGGGGAGTCCCCGCAGGCGCATGCACCGTAGGTATTGGGTTTGTAGGGAAAGGATGTCCACTCCCGCATATTCTCTAAATGCCGATACGGAACGGGAGATCCGTCCCATGCAAATTTGTGAAGCCCTGTTTTCTATCCTCTAACCTCTATTCTCTATCATCTAAAAGGGTGCTTAATGTGAATATAGATCTGAAACGAAAAAAGGAAAAAAGGAACACGGTCATCAGATGGATACTGTACGGTCTGCTGACTGTGATATCCTATATATATATGACAACGGCGCCTCAGAAGCAGTTTATGCTCCGCACGCCGCTTTTTGTCATTCCCGCGGCAATGTGCATAGCAATGTTTGAGGAACCCTTTGATTCCGCGCTTATGGGCTGCGCGGCGGGACTTCTCCTTGACACCGCCCAAGGCACGCTTATCGGTCTGAGCGGTATTATTATGATGTGGTGCTGTCTGTCGGCTTCCCTGCTTTTCCACTTTTTCATGCGCAGGCATATCCTTAACATTATCGCGCTGAACGCGGCGGCGGTTCTTGTGCAGGGGTTTATACACTACTTTTTTTACTACGCCATATGGGAGTATGATTCGGCGGGAAAAATTTTCACCGGCGAATTCCTGCCCGTTATGATCTATACCTCTATAGCGGTAATACCCTTTTTCTTTCTTATCAGATTTCTTTCACGACATTTCGGTCTTATCGACGAGAGTTACATCGAGGAAAAGTCCGACGACATAGTAAGAGAGTAGCGGGACAGGGAACACACGCAGGAGACGGCGCTCCCGTCCCGCTTTATCATATCCGCGCCTGCCGCGTTTTGCAGTCAGGCAATTTAAAATACCCGAAAGGATAAAACGCTATGCGAAAATTTTTTGAACGCCTGAGAGCGGCGTTTTTCTTTATAATAATCCTTGCAGCCATGGGACTGTGCGCGGTAGACCTTATGAAAATACAGGTGGTAGACGGCGCTGAATACCTTGAAAAAGCCAAGACCACCCGACAGGCGTCCCAGATAATAACCTCCCCGCGCGGAGAGATAGTCGACGTGAACGGAAACGAGATAGTCAGCAACAAAACAGGCTTCAACGTCGTAATTGAAAAAGCGTTCTTTCCCTCGGACAACGCCGAAATAAACCGAGTTATCCTCGGTATCGCAAACATTCTTAAAGAGGACGGCGTGGCGTGGATAGACACGCTCCCCATAACGCAGGAAAGTCCCTACAGCTACCTTGAGGCAAGAGACGGCGACGCTATAAAGCTGAGAACAAACATCGAGCTTCAGCACTATGCCACCGCAGAGGACTGCCTTATCGAAATGTATAAGCGATACGGCATAGACGAAAACCTCAGCGACGAGGAAAAGCGCATTATCGCAGGAGTACGGTACGAAATGTTCCTCAGGAGCTTTTCGCTTTCCAACCGCTACACCTTTGCGGAGGATATCCCCATGGACACGGTTGTCCGCCTGAAAGAGGCCGCCTATACACTTGACGGCATGGACATTGTCGAGGAGGCTATAAGGGTTTACGCCGCGGGAGACGTGGCTCCGCATCTTATAGGAACGGTAGGCGCAATAAACGCGGAGGAGTACGCTGAAAACAAAGCCAACGGCTACGCCCTCAACGACGTTATAGGAAAGTCGGGAATCGAAAAGGCTATGGAGAGCAAGCTCCGGGGCACAAAAGGCACGCGCACGCTGGAGCTTTTAAACGGCGCGGTGGTCTCCGATATGGTAACGGAGGAGGCAATTCCCGGAAACACCATAAAGCTCACTCTTGATATGAACTACCAGAGAAAGGTGCAGTCAATACTGGAAAATCACATTCTTTGGCTCAACAACCAGACCTCCTACAACAAAAAGGGCGAAAACGCCAACGCGGGAGCTATCGTTGTGCTGGACGTTAAAACAGGCGCGCTTCTTGCCGCCGCCACCGCTCCCACATACGACCTTAACGATTACCTTACGGATTACGCTTCGGTCATAAACCGTGAGAATACCCCTCTTGTGAACAGGGCAACGAACGGTCTGTACCGTCCCGGCTCAACGTTCAAAACGGTCACTGCCACCGCCGCCCTTAACGAGGGTCTTGTAAACAAAAGCACTATCATTTTCTGCGGCAACAAATACACCTACTGGGACGATTACCAGCCCAGGTGCACAGGCTGGCACGGCAGCATAAACGTTGTTACGGCTATAGAAAAGTCCTGCAATATCTTTTTTTACGAAGTGGGCAGGCTTATGGGGCCGTATATGATAGAAAGCTACGCCAATCAGTACGGTCTGGGAGACGACTGCTATCTTGAAACAGGCGGCGCAAAGGGCAAAATAGCTACTCCCGAGACCATGCAGCAAGCCAATCTGGAATGGCAGGCGGGACTTGTGGTGCAGGTAGCCATAGGTCAGTCGGAAACGGCGGTCACTCCCCTGCAAATGGCAGTTCAGGCAAGCACTATCGCAAACAAGGGCGTGAGATATCAGCCTCATCTTGTGGACAGCGTTTATACCTACAATATGGAGGAGGTCGTTTCGGTAACGGAACCTCAGGTAACGCTGACTATCCCCGACAAGACCGGAGAGACCTTTGATCTTGTTACTCAGGGAATGAAGCAGGCGGCGGCGTTTCTTCAGTACGGCTACCCGACTCAGAGGGATTACTACACGCCGTACCTGCTGACCGACCTGCCGAAAGAAGCGGCGATAAAAACAGGTACTCCGCAGGTGACGTCGGCGGAGGACACAAGCTCGGCGTTCATAGGCTTCTATCCCGCCGACGATCCCGAAATAGCGTTTGCGGGTATGGTAGAGCACGGCGAATACTCCAAATTTATGATAAGACAGCTTATTGAAGCATATTATAATAAGAACTATGTTGTTCCGAAGCCTGTCATAACAAAGACCGAAGAGGATATGGCGGGACTTGCGGATTAACTGACGGCGGTATATGTCTGACAGGGCGGATCATTTGGTTTTATATGCCGTTTTACACACTTTGCGAAATTATTTCAATACCGTTTGAAAGGCTGCTTTGGGTTTTGTTGAATTTGCACAAAAATCACAAATCATTTATCAACATCTCAACAAAATTGTGCAGAATGTTTAAAAACGCTTTGACAAATCCGCATTTTGTGGTAAAATATAAATTAGCTGATATTATTTTGCTGCTCAATTTGCTCATTCCAATTTTGAGTACTGCGCTGTTTCGGAAAGGAGCTTTTTTATGTCAAAAATCATTGCGATAACCTCCGGTAAGGGAGGCACAGGCAAATCTTCTATATGCGCCGAGCTGGGCTTTGCACTGGCTAAACAGGGTCACAGAACTCTCATCATAGAGCTGGATTTCGGTCTCCGCTGCCTGGATATCATGCTGGGAGTTAAGGACGACGTTAAATACGATCTGGGCTCTGTTCTCAAGGGAGAATGCGATATTTACAAGGCTACCACGCAGGTAAAGCTCGCAAACAACCTGAGCATAGTCTGCGCTCCCGAAGACCCCTTTGCAAAGGTGGACGCTGAAACTATTTCAAGCATCTGCAACGAGATGAGAAAGTACTACGAATACATAATCGTAGACACCTCGGCAGGTACCAACGAAAGCGTTTTCGACGTTGTTGAACAATCAGACCTTATCCTGATAAACACTACTCCCGACCCCATATGCGTCCGCGACGCAAGGCTTATGTCCGACGAGTTCTACAAGAGGGGCAACAAGAAGCAGCGCCTTATCATAAACAAGGTAGATCCCGATATCTTCAAGGCGGATCTTATTCCCGACCTTGACTCTATAATAGACACCGTAGGCGTTCAGCTTATCGGCGTTATCCCCAACGACAACGACGTTGTGGTCTCCACGGGCAAGGGTATCCCGCTTCCGTCGGCTTCACTGGCTTTCAAGGCCTTTGACGCTATCTCCAAGAGGATAAAGGGAGAGGACGTTCCCCTCAGCTTCAAGATACTTCTCCAGTAGCGGAAAACTGCGGTCGGGGGACGCAGCGGCGCGTTATCCGCGGATAACCGTTCCTGCTTAAATTATGCGATCCTGCATTTGTTCCGCGCTTTTTTACTTTAGTTTTTACAGGGGAGGAATGATAAATAATGAATATAGCTTTGATCGCGCACGATTCTAAAAAAGAACTTATGGTACAGTTCTGTATTGCGTACTGCGGCGTACTGTCAAGACATAATCTCTGCGCCACAGGTACGACGGGAAAAATGGTAGAACAGGCTACGGGACTCACCATACAGCGGTATCTGAGCGGCTCCCAGGGCGGAGCGCAGCAGATAAGCGCGCGCATTTCCTGCAATGAAATCGACTTGCTCCTCTTTTTCAGGGATCCTCTAACGCCTAAGGCTCATGAGCCGAACGAACGCGACCTGCTCAGGCTCTGCGACGTTCATAACATTCCGGTGGGTACCAATATCGCCACTGCGGAGGCTCTTATCCATGCGCTTGAAAGAGGCGACCTTGACTGGCGGCAGATCGTTAATCCCGCCTAAAGGACACATAGGTTACAGCATATATTCGACAGTTAATGCGTGCTTCGGCGCGCATTGCGTTTATACTAGACTCTATTGCAAAATTTACAATTTTGCCGCCGACCCTGCTTTTAGTTTAAAATTAAAAAGGATCATGTTGTATTTATGCGTGTGAGAGCCTGCCGCACAAGTCTGTCTTGTGCGGTATTTTTATTTGACACTTACAGCGGCGGCTGTAAAAATTGATTTCCATGTACTCGCAGTATCCATTTAGCGTATAAAAATCGGTCTGCAAATCAGACTGGCGCCTATAATACTGACTGTAAAGCAGTTTTCCACACATCTGCATAGTAAAAAACGTTTAACCGCCTGATTTTTACACCTTTTCCACCGAGTTTTCCACATAATTTTAAAAAAATCCGGGATTTTAACATAGTTTTCCACCATAATGCTATTACATTTGGTATAAAAAGTCCCGAAGCTGCCTATACTAAAAGAAATATCAACGTTGAAAATCGGTTAAAAACACTGTGAAAGGAAAGGTTTTCCTTTATGATAAAGGGAGTAAATAAAAGGGTGGTCGAAATAACGAGCACCGATCACGAGTATTTTGAAAAAGCAGTTCTTTACGTTAAATCCGACAAAAGCGACGTTCCGGCAGAACGGCTGGGAGAAGAGGCTCGGATGTATCTGGGAAAAATAGTTCCCGTGGGAAGGCGGCGGGAAATACCGCTCGTGTTCAAGCTTGCGGCAGCCTCGATTATACTTGTGCTTATACTGCTGGTGATCTTTCTTGCCGTATGCGTGTTTTAGCGAATTGTTCCCGATTTAATAACAGAAAAGATCGTCCGCAAAAATTCACATAAAATTGATTTTTACCTTTAGAAATATTTGGTTGTAATCTCGTGAAATATGTGCTATAATGTTTCATAACAGTACTGCTCTTATATGTATAATTATTTGCAGAAAGGAATGCAGCATTATGGTAGAAAAGATCAATCTTGCGGGATCGTCATGGGACTTTGCTCTCCGCTCAAAGGAGGAGGGTATGCCCGATATTTCGGACGTTTGCTTTACCGATACGATAACGCTTCCATCTACAGTCCAGCAGATGAAAAAGCCGCCTGTTACCAAAGAACGCAGCGACGGCTTTCTTACCGATCCGTACCGCTTCGAGGGGTACGCAGTTTACCGCAGAACGGTCACTGTCTCGCCTCAAAAGCCTGACTGTGAAAACTGTGAGGTCTTTCTGTCACTGGAACGCACCCGCACCTCGTCCGTATGGGTAAACGGAAAAAAAGCGGGCTCCTGTAACAGCCTTTGCACTGCTCACCGCTATAATATAACAAAGCTCGTGCAGAACGGTGAAAATGAAATAATAATCGCGGTGGATAACGTTTCCTGCCCTGTTCCGGGAGGACATATGACCTCTCAGGATACCCAGACAAACTGGCTGGGTATTACCGGGGAAATATTTATCGAATTCAGAAGCCGCCTGCGCTTTGAAAATATAAGGCTTACCCCCGACGTTACAGCGGGAACTGTCTCCGTAAGCGGTACAATAACAGGCGGGGACAGCATCTCCCTGACCGCCGAGGTAAACGGGTTCAAGCCGAAAGAGGTCGTTCTTACTTCCGAAAGCCCGACCTTTGTGTACGAAATGCCGAACGCAGAGCTTTGGAGTGAGCATAACCCGGTTACCTATACAATGAAAATAGTTTCAGGCGGAGATACCGTGAATATTCCTTTCGGTATGCGGAAATTTGAGACCCGCGGTACGGATTTCCTGCTTAACGGCGAGAAGATATTCCTGCGTGGCAAGCACGACGGAATGATATTCCCCCTGACGGGAGCGGCTCCCACAGATACCGAGGGCTGGCTCACGGTCATGAAGACCGCAAAGGAGCATGGCATAAATCACTACCGTTTTCATACCTGCTGTCCTCCCGACGCTGCATTTCGCGCCGCCGACGAGCTTGGCATCTACATGGAACCCGAACTTCCTTTCTGGGGCACTGTCGAGGACGAAATAACCGAGGGTCAGCAGTACCTTATCGACGAGGGTTTCCGTATCCTTGACGAATTTGCAAACCACCCCTCGTTCTTCGCAATGTCCCTTGGAAACGAGCTCTGGGGCAGCAAAGAGCGGCTTAACGATATTCTGGGAGGTTACAAGAAGCACGATCCCCGTCCGCTCTATACTCAGGGATCCAACAACTTTCAGTTTTGGCCCTGCGTGCTGGACAACGACGATTTCTTTGTGGGCGTTCGCTTTTCAAAGGAAAGGCTTTTCCGCGGTTCATACGCCATGTGCGACGCGCCTTTGGGACATATCCAGACAGACGCGCCGAACTCTGATTACACCTATGACGGACATATCCGTCCCGCCTCGGTAAATACCGAGCATGGCGGCGGAGGCACTATCGAAATACAGTACGGTACCGGGGTCAAGACCGTTTCCGTAGGAGACAGCGGTGAATTTATTTCCGCAGTACCTGTTGTAAGCCACGAGGTGGGACAGTATTTCATGTACCCCGACTACGGCGAGATACAGAAGTACACAGGCGTGCTGAAGCCTTACAATCTGGAGATATTCCGCGAACGTCTGGAAAATGCGGGACTGGGTAAGCTTGCGGATAAGTTTTTCCGCGCTTCGGGACGCTTTGCCGCCGAATGCTACAAAAACGAGATAGAAACGGCTCTGCGCTCAAGGGAACTTTCGGGATTCCAGCTTCTGGATATTCAGGACTTTTCGGGACAGGGAACCGCTCTTGTGGGAGTACTCAACGCCTTTATGGAAAGCAAGGGGGTAATAACCTCCGTGGAGTGGAGAAGCTTCTGCTCGGACAGAGTAATTTTAGGCTGTCTGCCGAAATTTGTTTTCGCAGCGGGAGAAAAGGCTTCCATGCCCGTTAAGCTTTATCAGTACGCTGCAAAACCCGATACAGACCCGACTGCCGAGGTGCGCCTTACAGCAGGCGGAGAAACTCTTGCCGAGTATACCGTATCCGCAAAGGGCAGCTTTAAAGGCGGACTTTTCGATTTAGGTACAGCAGAGATAATTATGCCGGACTGCTCTGAACCTGAAAAGGTGACTCTTACCATAAACTGCAAGGACGTCTGCAACAAGTACATACTGTGGGTGTATCCGGAGGTTCGGGCGGAAATTTCGGAAAATGTCACCGTAACAAAAGACTGGAACGCCGCCAAAACAGCTCTTGCGGACGGCGGAAACGTTCTGTTCATGCCGACGGGACTGAACGATGCTAACTCGATAGAGGGTACGTACTGCACCGATTTCTGGAACTACCCCATGTTCCGCTCCATATCCGAGTCCATGAAAAAGCCTGTGCCTGTGGGAACTCTCGGTCTGCTTGTTGACAAGGCTCACCCCGCTCTTGCGGAGTTTCCCTCGGAAAGCTACTCCACCGCCCAGTGGTACGATATAGTGAACCGCTCAAGGTCGGTTATTCTGGACGGTCTCGATATTGACCCCATTGTCCGCACCATTGACAACTGCGAGCGGAATCATAATCTTGGAACAGTTTTCGAGGTGAAAACAGGCGGCGGAAAGCTTCTTGTATGCTCTTCCGTTTTAACCTCTGCGGACGGTTCCCTCCCCTGCAAACAGCTTCTGAAAAGCCTTGCCGGTTACGCCGCTTCGGAGAACTTTAAACCCGCAGCGACGGCGGATATTGCAGAGCTTGATAAAATTTTTGCATAGTTTTCGTAAAATTGCATAAAATTTTAGCAAAAATTTGTTGCAAAATTACAGCAAATTATGACGAAAACGATTAAATTTGTTTATTATTACGATTGCTTTAAACGGCAGAATGCTGTATAATAAATGATATAATGTCTGCATTGTGTGTTGTGCATTACATATTGCAGGTCTGCGTAATACGCTGCATTTGATATTTGATACCCTACAGACTTACAGATTGGAGAAGATTTAAATGATCCCTGTTATATCTAAAGACGAATTTGAAGAAAGACTCCGAAAGGTGCTCCAGACCGAGTACGGCGTTACTCCCGTGGACGCTTCGGATATGCAGATCTATAAGTCCCTTTCAGCGGTAGTGGTCGAGATGCTCCGCGAAAGACGGCGCAAGTTCCGTGCAAAGACCCATTCCGCGGGCAAAAAAGAGGTATACTACCTTTCTATGGAGTTCCTTATGGGACGTTCCCTGAAAACAAGCCTTTTCAACCTCAATATCAACGGCATGGTTGAGGATATCTTCAAGAAATGGGATATCAACCTTGACCGTATCTACGAGTACGAGCCTGACGCAGGACTCGGAAACGGCGGTTTGGGCAGACTTGCCGCCTGCTATTTGGACGGTCTTGCCACCGACGGATATCCCGCTATGGGTTACTCTATCCGTTATGAGTACGGCATCTTCAAGCAGAAGATCGAGGACGGCTGGCAGACAGAGCTTCCCGACAACTGGCTCCCCGGCGGCGAAAGCTGGCTGGTTCAGAAGTCCGACCGCGTCATCGACGTTCACTTCGAGGGCGACCTCACCGAGTACTGGGACGACAAGTACCACCACATTTCCTATACAAACTACAACACCGTTCAGGCTATACCCTACGATATGTACGTTCCCGGCTACGGCAACGAGGCGGTATCCGTTCTCAGACTGTGGCAGGCAAAAGCTCCCTCCTTTGATATGGCTATGTTCAATCAGGGAGACTACGCAAAGGCTCTCAGCCAGAACACCGTGGCTCAGGCCATCTCAAAGGTGCTGTACCCCAACGATAACCACCTTGAGGGCAAGAGCCTCCGTCTCCGTCAGCAGTACTTTATGTGCGCCGCTTCCGTGGGCGATATAGTTGACAGACATATGCGGGTTTACGGCACGCTGGATAACCTCCACGAAAAGGTTGCTATCCATATCAACGACACTCACCCCACCCTTGCTATACCGGAGCTTATGAGAATTTTGCTGGACGACTGCGGCTACAGCTGGGGCAAGTCATGGCATATCGTTACAAATACCTTTGCCTATACGAACCACACCGTCCTTGCCGAAGCTCTGGAGAAGTGGGACGTTAACCTTGTAAAGCAGGTTATCCCCCGTATATTCTCTATCATTGTTGAGATAAACAACCGTTACTGCGCGGAGCTTATGGAGCGTCTTGACGACAGCGCAAAGGTAACGAGAATGTCCATTATCCAGAACAACCAGATACACATGGCTCTGCTCTGCGTGTGCGCTTCCCACAGCGTAAACGGCGTTTCAAAGCTTCATTCCGACATCATCAAAAAGGACGTGTTCAAGAACGAGTACGCCGACACTCCCCACAAGTTCAAGAACGTTACCAACGGTATCGCTTACAGAAGATGGCTGCTCCAGTCCAACCCCGGACTTACCTCTCTGCTTGAAAGCACTATCGGGGACGGCTTCAAAAAGAGCGGCGCGGAGCTTTACAACTTCACAAAATATGAAAATGACGAGAACGTTATAAAGCGTCTTGCCGAGATCAAAAAGGAAAACAAGGAGCGTTTCGCCAAGTACGTAAAGACCAATTTCGGTACCGTTCTCAACACCGACGCTATTTTTGACGTTCAGGTAAAGCGTCTCCACGAGTACAAGAGACAGCACCTTAATGTGCTCAATATCCTTGCGGAATACAACCGTCTGCTGGAAAACCCCGACGCGGATTTTGTTCCCAAGACCTACATCTTTGCGGCAAAGGCTGCTCCCGGCTACTATCTTGCAAAGCAGATAATCAAGATGATCTGGGCTTTGGGCGAGGAGATCAAAAAGCACCCCAAGATCAGCAAGCAGCTTCAGGTGTTCTTCCTTGAGGACTACCGCGTATCCCTTTCCGAACTGCTCATGCCGGCTTCCGAGGTGTCGGAGCAGATATCCCTCGCGGGCAAGGAGGCTTCGGGTACGGGCAACATGAAGCTCATGCTCAACGGCGCGCTTACGCTGGGTACTCTTGACGGAGCAAACATTGAGATCAAGGATCAGGTAGGTATCGACAATATCTTCATTTTCGGCATGACAGCCGACGAGGTGCTTGCTAAGCAGGCTCAGGGATACCGTCCCGAGGAGTACTGCAAAAACAACGACGTTATCGACAAGGCTATAAACAAGATGTACCACGGCATAAACGGCTGCACCTTTGAAGAGGTCGCAAATTCTCTGAAATTTAAGGATCCCTATATGGTTCTTGCGGATTTCGACGCATATCAGTGCGCGCAGCAGTATGTTTCCGAGTGCTATAAAGACCCTGCAAAGTGGAACAGAATGTCCCTCCACAATATTGCGGGAGCGGGAATTTTCTCCGCCGACAGAGCTATCGAGGACTACGCGCGGGATATTTGGAAGCTTAAATAAATTTAACGATCATAAAAAAGTACCTGTGGTATATTGGATACCGCAGGTACTTTTCTTTTATTTTTGGTATCAACCGCCCATTTTCCAGAAAAGCTTCAGGGTGTTTTCGGTTGTCTGCCTTGCAACAAGCTCTGGAGAGACTCCCTTGACCTCCGCGATCTTTTCAATGATATGAACTATCATTCCGCTGTCGCAGCGTTTGCCGCGGTTGGGTTCGGGTGCCATATAGGGACAATCCGTTTCCAGCATGAGCCTGTCCATAGGGACAACCTCCAGCGCTTCAATGGCTTTACGGGCGTTTTTAAATGTCAGGACTCCTGTGAAGCTGATATTCATTCCCAGAGCAAGCACCTGCTTTGCCGTCTCGGCGGAGCCCGAAAAGCAGTGCATTACGCCGTTGACAGTTCCCCGCTCTCTCAGGACAGACATGGTGTCCTCCGTCGCGTCGCGGGAGTGGATAACCACGGGCAGCGAAAGCTTTTCCGCCAGATCAAGCTGTTCCCTGAAAATACGTTTTTGCAGATCGGGATCATAGCCGTCGTAATGGTAATCCAGACCGATCTCTCCTACAGCAACGGTTTTAGGCATTATCGCCCATTTTTTCAGAGTGTTGAGGTAATCATCAGGAGTACCCTCAACGTCCTCCGGGTGAATACCCACGGCGGCATACATGAACGGATACTTTTCGGCATACTCCACCGAGAGCCGCGAGCGTTCAAGGTTGCAGCCCATATTAATGATATTCCGCACGCCGCCCTCATGCAAACGGTTCAGCAGCTCTTCCCTGTCGGGATCGAACTGCTCCGCATCGTAGTGAGCGTGGGAATCAATATATTCAAGCATTTTTATCAGCCTTTCATACTTTCATAGGTAATTTCAAAAAGCTCCGCGAAATCCCTGCCTTTCGGCAGAATCCCGCGGAGCTTTTATTTTCTGTCTGTCGGTCAATTACAGAGTCGTGGGAGCGGGCATATGCTCCTGAGAGCTTTCGTTCTTGACGATCTGAATATTGTTGTAAACGTCCATACCCGTACCGGCAGGTATAAGCTTACCGATAATAACGTTTTCTTTAAGACCCTGCAGGTAGTCGCTCTTGCCCTTGATAGCAGCGTCTGTAAGAGCACGTGTAGTTTCCTGGAACGAAGCCGCCGACAGGAAGCTGTCCGAATTAGAGGACGCCTTTGTGATACCCTGAAGAACAGGGATCGTCGTTGCAAAGCTGAGTCCCTCTTCGCCGCTGTCCATTCTGCGCTTGATCTCCGAATTGATCTCGTCGATATCCTTTTTGTCGATAAGCGAACCGGGAAGCAGATAGCTTGAACCGCTGTCGTCCACCTTGACCTTGCGCAGCATCTGGCGTACGATTACCTCAATGTGCTTATCGTTGATGTCAACACCCTGTAAACGGTAAACCTTCTGAACTTCGGTGATGATATAGTTCTGAACAGCCTGCTGACCGTTTACCGCAAGAATGTCGCCCGGATTGATAGAGCCCTCGGTAAGCGGCGTACCCGCCTCAACGGTATCGCCCTCGCGGACTCTTATCTTATAGCCGTAAGGAACGGGATAGTACTCATCCGTACCTGTTTCGGGATCGGTAATTATAACGTTGCGTATCTTCTTTATTTCCTCCATGCGGACTGTTCCCGCAATTCTGGAAATAATTGCAGCATTCTTGGGACGTCTGCTCTCGAACAGTTCCTCAACACGGGGAAGACCCTGCGTGATATCCTCCGCAGAAGCGATACCGCCTGTATGGAACGTTCTCATAGTAAGCTGGGTACCGGGCTCGCCGATAGACTGAGCGGCAATTACGCCGACAGCTTCACCCACTGCAACAAGATTTCCGTTGGCAAGGTTGGAGCCGTAGCACTTTGCGCATACGCCGTGCTTAGCTTTACAGTTGAGTACGGAACGGATAGTGATTCTTTCCACGCCGCTGTCAACGACTTTCTGAGCGTCCGCCTCGTTCATGAGCTTGTTATGGCTCATGATAAGGTCGCCCGTTTCGGGATCGCGGAGATCTTCCATAAGGTAACGTCCGAGAAGTCTTTCCTTAAGAGGCTCGATCATCTCGTTGCCGTTTCTGATAGTGTAGATCTCAATACCCTCGTCTGTGCCGCAGTCCTCCTCGCGGATAATTACCTCCTGGGAAACGTCAACAAGACGTCTTGTAAGGTAACCGGAGTCGGCGGTACGCAGGGCGGTATCGGCAAGTCCCTTTCTCGCACCTCGGGACGAAATGAAGTACTCCAGAATGTTAAGACCCTCACGGTAATTAGCACGAATAGGCATCTCGATAGTAGAGCCCGAAGTGTTGGCGATAAGTCCGCGCATACCCGCAAGCTGACGCATCTGGTTGATAGAACCTCTCGCACCGGAGTCGGACATCATAAAGATAGGATTGTATTTATCAAGACCGTTTTTAAGAGCTGTGGTAACGTCGTCGGTGGCGGCGTTCCATATTTCGATAAAGCGTTTTGATTTCTCCGCGGCGGAAATGAAGCCGCGCTTATAGAGCTTGTTGATTTTCTCGACTTTAGCGTCGGCTTCCGCAAGGATATCCTTTTTAGCTTCCGGTATCTCCGCGTCGCATACCGCAACGGTGATAGCCGCTCTTGTGGAGAACTTGAAGCCCAAAGCCTTTACTCTGTCAAGAACCTCGGAGGTAGTCGTTGTACCGTGGATACGGATACATCTTTCAATGATATCGGAAAGCTGACCCTTTTTAACAAGGAAGTCAACTTCAAGATCGAACTGCCTGTCGGAGCTTGTTCTGTCAACATAACCCAAATTCTGAGGAATATTCTCGTTGAAGATTATTCTGCCCACTGTGCAGTCTATCAGCTTGGAAACGGTTCTGCCGCCGATGTCCTTTGAAACTCTCACCTTGATAGGAGCGTGAATGGACACCGCTCCGCTGCTGTAAGCCATAAGAGCCTCGTTCACATCGCGGAACACCTTTCCGCCGCCCTTTTCAAGATAGTTGCCGTTCTCGTCCTTTTCGTCCTTTTTCATTGTCAGGTAGTAAGAACCCAGAACCATATCCTGAGACGGAACAGCCACGGGACGTCCGTCGGAGGGTTTAAGCAGGTTGTTCGCCGCAAGCATAAGGAATCTTGCCTCCGCCTGAGCCTCCGCGGAAAGAGGCAGATGGACAGCCATCTGGTCTCCGTCGAAGTCGGCGTTGAACGCGGTACAAACCAGCGGGTGGAGCTTAATGGCACGACCCTCTACAAGTATAGGCTCGAATGCCTGAATACCCAGTCTGTGCAGCGTAGGAGCACGGTTCAGGAACACGGGGTGATCCTTGATAACATTTTCCAGTGCGTCCCAAACGTCGTTCTCGGCTCTGTCCACCTTTTTGCGGGCGGACTTGATATTGGTAGCCTTGCCTGTGTCCACAAGGCGCTTCATAACAAAAGGCTTGAACAACTCCAGAGCCATTTCCTTAGGAAGTCCGCACTGGAACATTTTCAGCTCAGGACCTACAACGATAACGGAACGTCCCGAATAGTCGACACGCTTACCAAGCAGGTTCTGACGGAAACGTCCCTGCTTACCTTTAAGCATATCGGAAAGGGATTTCAGGGCGCGGTTGTTGGGACCCGTAACTGGTCTGCCGTGTCTGCCGTTGTCGATAAGAGCGTCAACGGCCTCCTGGAGCATTCTCTTTTCGTTTCTTATGATGATGTCGGGAGCTTCAAGTTCCAGCATCTTTTTGAGACGGTTGTTTCTGTTGATAACGCGTCTGTAAAGGTCGTTAAGGTCGGAGGTGGCGTATCTGCCGCCGTCCAACATAACCATAGGTCTGATATCGGGAGGAATAACGGGAACAACGTCCAGTATCATCCATTCGGGCTTGTTTCCCGAAAGGCGGAAAGACTCTATGATCTCAAGCCTTTTCAGCAGCTTGATCTTCTTCTGACCCGGAGGAAGCTCCGAAAGCTCTGCTTTAAGCTCGTCGGAGGCCCACACAAGGTTGTTTACCCAGTTTTCCTTATCGGCAATTTCGTTGTACTCGCCGTTCGCGTTGGCAGCTTCGATATTCTCAAAGAATCGCTTTTCGATATACTGAGAGCCTGTTTCAACCGTAATTTGAGGACGTCTTGCCTCCTCGTTCTTGCGGTTGATATAAAGAACTTCTTCGGTGTATTTAGTCCTGGAAATAACGTCGCCTACGGCAAAGCTTTCGTTTTCCGCGTTGTCGGTTATCACATAAAGACGCTTTGCCAAAAAGTCCCTGATATCGTCCTCGTCAATGCCCGTCACCTTGGAAAATTCGCCAAGATGCTTCATGATATAATTGTCGTAACGGTCGGGATTGTACTCGTCAAGCAGTTCCTTAACAGCCTCCGCGCCCATTTCGGCGACAAAATCGTCCTCGTACTTTTCGCGCATATCCGCGTATTCTTTTTCGGTCAGGAGCTGCTTCTTGACAAGCTCCGTGTTGCCGGAGTCGATAACGATATACTTTGTGAAGTACAGAACTTCCTCCAGACGCTTCTGGGAGACCTCGATTACCTGACCGATACGGGAGGGAGTACCCTTGAAGTACCATATATGGGACACGGGAGCTGCAAGCTCAATATGACCCATGCGCTCGCGGCGAACCTTTGCACGCGTTACCTCAACGCCGCAGCGGTCGCATATCTTGCCCTTGAAGCGTATCTTCTTGTACTTTCCGCAGTGACATTCCCAGTCCTTGGTAGGTCCGAATATCCTTTCGCAGAAAAGACCGTCGCGTTCGGGCTTCTGAGTTCTGTAGTTTATGGTCTCCGGTCTTTCCACAACGCCGTGGGACCATGCTCTGATTTGTTCGGGGGACGCCAGACCGATTTTTATAGATTCAAAGGTGTTGAATTCCAAATATAAACACTCCTTTTTTAGAAGTAAGCGGTAAAGGGAGCAGGAGCAAAAACGTCCTGCGCCCTGTCGTAAACCGTAAGCTCGGTTACCCGGTTGCCCGGTTATCAGATAAGATCGTCGTCATCGCCGCCGAATGAAAAATCGTCGCCGCCGTCCTCATCATCTCCGTCGTCCTCATCGTCTTCATCGTCGAAATCATCATAATCGCCGTCCTCCATATCCTCAATGGAGAAGCCGCTGTCAAGGTCGCCGTCGGCAATAAGGCTGTCGTCCATATCCTCAGCGTCGGAAACAGGCTGCGGTATGATATCGTCGTCGTCCTCAAAGGTCTGTTTAAGGTCGATCTCTTCGCCAAGCTCGTCAAGGACTTTAACGTCCAGACAAAGGGACTGGAGTTCCTTGATAAGAACCTTGAAGGATTCGGGTATTCCCGGCTTGGGAACGTTCTGACCCTTAACTATAGCCTCGTAGGTCTTAACACGTCCCACAGTATCATCGGACTTGACGGTAAGAATTTCCTGCAAGGTGTAAGCCGCGCCGTAAGCCTCCAGCGCCCAAACTTCCATCTCTCCGAAACGCTGACCGCCGAACTGAGCCTTACCGCCCAGAGGCTGCTGTGTAACCAGCGAGTAAGGTCCTACCGAACGTGCGTGGATCTTATCGTCAACAAGGTGGTGGAGCTTGAGGTAGTACATATAGCCAACGGTAACGGGATTGTCGAACTTGTCGCCGGTTCTTCCGTCGTAAAGCGTAGTTTTTCCGTCCTCGCGCATACCCGCTTCATTGAAGCAGGCGCGGATATCGTCCTCGTGAGCGCCGTCGAATACGGGAGTCATTATCTTCCAGCCCAGCTTCTTGGCAGCCATTCCCAGATGAACCTCAAGCACCTGACCGATGTTCATACGGGACGGAACGCCCAGCGGATTAAGAACGATGTCAAGGGGCGTACCGTCAGGCAGGAAAGGCATATCCTCGGATTTGAGGATACGAGAAACAACACCCTTGTTTCCGTGACGGCCGGCCATTTTATCGCCCACGGAAATTTTACGCTTTTGGGCGATGTAGCATCTTACCAGCATATTTACTCCGGGAGAAAGCTCCTCGGAATTTTCTCTTGTGAATATTTTAACGTCAACGATAACTCCCGCCTCGCCGTGAGGTACTTTAAGGGAATTGTCGCGGACTTCTCTTGCCTTTTCGCCGAATATGGCGCGGAGCAGTCTTTCCTCGGCGGTAAGCTCGGTCTCGCCCTTGGGGGTGACTTTTCCTACCAAAATATCGCCCGCGCGTACTTCCGCGCCTATGCGGATAATTCCGCGGTCGTCAAGGTCTTTGAGAGCGTCCTCGCCCACGTTGGGGATATCCCTTGTTATTTCCTCAGGACCCAGCTTGGTGTCGCGGGCTTCGATCTCGTATTCCTCTATATGAATGGAGGTGTAAATATCCTCGCGGACGACTCTCTCGTTAAGGAGAACGGCGTCCTCGTAGTTATAGCCCTCCCATGTCATAAATCCGATAAGAGCGTTCTTGCCTATTGATATCTCGCCGTTGCAGGTAGCGGGACCGTCCGCCAGCACCTGACCCGCGCGGACTTCCTCGCCCTTATTTACTATAGGACGCTGATTTACGCAAGTACCCTGGTTGGAACGCTTAAACTTTGTAAGCTTGTACGAATGAGTAGCTCCCGTACCCTCCTTGATAACGACCTCGTCCGCGGAGACCGCTTCAACGACGCCGTTGTGCTTGGAAATAACGCATACGCCGGAGTCAACAGCGGACTTGTACTCCATGCCGGTTCCCACGATAGGAGCCTCGGTCTTAAGGAGAGGAACAGCCTGACGCTGCATGTTCGCGCCCATGAGGGCACGGTTCGCGTCGTCGTTTTCAAGGAACGGTATCATCGCCGTAGCAATGGACACAACCATTTTCGGGGAAACGTCCATGTAGTCGATGCGTTCTCTTTCGCATTCCAGGATCTGGTCGCGGTAGCGCGCGTTTACTATGGGACGCGCAAGCTTTCCGTCCTCGGTAAGCGGTTCGTTTGCCTGAGCTATAGTGAAGTTATCCTCTACGTCGGCGGTCATGTAAACTACCTCCGTAGTAACCACTCCCGTCTCCTTATCCACCTTTCTGTAAGGAGCTTCAATAAAGCCGTACTCATTGATACGGGCAAAGGAAGCCAGATATGAGATCAGTCCGATGTTAGGACCTTCAGGAGTCTCGATAGGACACATTCTTCCGTAGTGGGAATAGTGTACGTCGCGGACCTCGAATCCCGCCCGGTCTCTTGACAGACCTCCGGGACCCAGCGCGGAAAGACGTCTCTTATGGGTAAGCTCCGCAAGAGGGTTAGTCTGATCCATGAACTGGGACAGCGGCGACGAACCGAAAAATTCCTTTATAGCCGCCGTAATGGGACGGATATTGATAAGAGCCTGAGGGGTGATAACGTCCATATCCTGAGACTGGATATTCATTCTTTCGCGGATAACGCGTTCCATACGGGAGAAGCCTATCCTGAACTGGTTCTGGAGCAGCTCGCCCACCGAGCGGATACGTCTGTTGCCAAGGTGGTCGATGTCGTCCACCGTACCCACGCCCTCGCAGAGATTAATAAAATAGCTGATAGTAGCATATATATCGTCAAGAATGATGTGCTTGGGAACAAGCTCCTCGGCGCGCGCCTTGACCATTTCCTCCAGCTCCTCCTTGTCGGAAGCGCTTTCGAGAATTTCTTTAAGAACGCCGAAGCATACCTTTTCGTTTACGCCGTACTTTGCGGGATCGAAATCCACATAGGGAGCCATGTCCACCATGCGGTTGCCTATTACCTTGACCTCCCGCTCCTCAACGCTGTGAGCCGTCTCGCCTGTGGGAGTGGTATAGGTCTCCTTATGCTCTACCGTGAGCCATGCCTCGCCGACGCCCGCCTGCTCGATCTCACGAGCCTTTTCGTAGGTGACAAGCTCGCCCTCGTCGGCAATTATTTCGCCGGTTAACGGATTAGCGACGGGTCTGGACAGGTAATGACCGGTAATTCGCGAACTGATACCGAGCTTCTGATTATATTTGTAACGTCCGAAACGCGCAAGGTCGTAGCGTTTTGCGTCGAAGAAAAGACCGTTAAGATGATTCTCCGCGCTTTCCACCGTAGGGGGCTCGCCGGGGCGGAGCTTTTTGTAAACTTCAAGGAGGGCTTCCTCCCGGTTCTTAGTGGTATCCTTCTGGAGGATAGTCTGATTGAGCCTTTCGTCAGTACCGAAAAGCTCCTCTATCTCAACGTCCGTTCCGCAGCCGAGGGAACGGACAAAGGTGGTAAGAGGGATCTTCCGGTTCTTGTCTATGCGGACGTAAGCAACGTCGTTGGAGTCCATTTCGTATTCGAGCCACGCGCCCCTGTTGGGGATAACGGTAGCCTTGAAGAGATCCTTGCCGGTCTTGTCTTTTTCAAAAGAGTAGTAAACGCCGGGGGAACGAACGAGCTGAGAAACGATAACGCGCTCCGCGCCGTTGATAACAAAGGTTCCGCTGTCGGTCATAAGCGGGAAATCGCCCATGAACACTTCGTTTTCCTTAACGACGCCTGTTTCCTTGTTCCAGAGCGTAGCCTTTACTCTCAGGGGAGCGGCGTAGGTAACGTCCCTCTCCTTGCACTCCGCAACGGAATATTTAGGTGTATCGTCGATAGAGTAATCCACAAAGTTCAGCACCAGATTGCCGTTGTAATCGGTAATAGCCGCAACGTCGCGGAAAACCTCTTTAAGTCCTTCCTCCAGAAACCACTGGTAGGAATTTTTCTGCACCTCGATAAGGTTCGGCATTTCAAGAGCCTCGTTGATCTTTCCGAAGCTCATGCGCGTAGTTTTACCGAGCTGCACCGGCTTGACATTCACCATAGGCGGGTCCCTCCTTGTATTTTTGCGGGAATTTGATGGAGTCCGAAAAAAATTTTATCGGAACTGTTGCAATCTTAGCCGTAATGTGTTATACTAATAAAAAAGTCGGTAAAAGTCGTCAAAACGGCATAAGAATAGATTATGATACAGTATATTATTATACACCAAACTCTTTGGCTTGTCAAGCCTTTTTTGGAGATTTTTTGAAAATACCCGTATCCGCCTGAAAACGGATACGGGTATTCTTTATTTTTTAACAAATGTTGAGCATAACGTACAAATTGTCATTCTTTAAATTGTATAAAACGCATAATATTTCCTGCGGTGAAAAATTTTGCCGACTTGAATTGTATTCCTTACAGAAAACTTCAAATGGGGAAAGGAATGGTTTTGCGATGTTTATCAAGAAAAAAATTTTTGCGGCTTGTATCACGGCGGCTGTGACTGCGGCGGTTCTTTCGTTTAACGTTTATGCGGACGGATCCTCGGTCTATATCAGGACTGCCGATACTCCCAAAAGTGCGGACGAATACGCGATGGATCAATTTGAAAATCAGTCGGAGAGCAGCGGACTTGTAATTCTCGGTCTTACCTCCGCCGAAGCCAAAAGCGCGTACCTCGGCGCGGGCTTCTGTGTAAACAATTTGGACGGCAGCGTAAGAGACAACCTTTATTACTATCCGATCATGTGCGGCGACAGTCCGAAGCTCATGATAAGCGTAAGCTTGGACGACGGCGAATACGGCTGCGGCATCGGCGCAAACGTACTGTCGGACAATCTAGACGCGCTTAAGACCTCTCTTGACGACCCTATGGAAATATACGTGTCCGACAACGGCTTTTACTTCTTTACCGACAATGAAGAACACTTTTTCCGTGAGGGATATCCATACAGCGAAGAAACCGCGAAAAAAGAAGTCGAGGATATAAAAAAGCTCCGCGCGGAGAGCAGCTCCCCTGACGGCTCTGTCGTTTGCTGCGGAAGCTTTGACAAAGGACTTGTAAAGGACGGCGGCAAAACTTTCTTTGTAAATGACGACGGAACGCTTGCGTCGGGCTGGAAAACCGTTGACGGCAAAAAGTACTACTTTCAAAAAAGCGGCGAAGCAATAACCAAAAGCAAATCTATAAACGGCGTGCGCTACAGGTTCGGCAAGGACGGGGTATGCGCGGGAACCTATACAGGCTGGACAAAATCGGGCGGAGACCGCTTTTACTTCATTGACGGGGTAAAGCAAAAGGGCTGGTGCAAGCTTTCCGACGGCTGGCACTATCTGGACGAAAAAACAGGCGCGAACACTATCGGTACTGCCGAGCTTTACGGAAAGTCCTACACATTCTCGGAAAGCGGCGTATGGGACGGCAGCGAAAACGGATATTATTCCGCGTATTCGTCGCTGAAAAAAAAGCTTTCGGGAGACGATTACGCAGGAGTTTACACCAACGACGGCGTGCTTGTCGTCATGACCGTAAACAGGGAAAAGGTCGCTCCCATTGTGGAAAAAATGCGGGAAACCTATGCTCCAATAATCATGCAAGACTGCAAATTCTCCTTAAACGAACTTGAAGCTGTCATAAACGATCTTGACAAAAACAGCAAGAAATACTCACTAAACGCTTGGGGCACATCAACAATGAGCAACTGTGTGAGTGTAACCGTCGGCAGAGTGACCGACGAATTACAAGCCTATATAGATTCTTTGGACGACCCTAACATTATTTCCATTGAGATCGGGGTTATTGTTCCTGTTGTTGATGACGGCGATGACGTTGCAGTTGACACTATTGACTGCTTTTAATAAAAACCCGTCCCGAACGCTTCAACACGTTCGGGACGGTTATTTTTATCTATCGTCTGTCATTATCCTGCCCAATATTTACGGTCGAGACTTCTGAACTGCACCGCCTGAGCAATGTGAGGCTTGTCGATAGTCTCCGCGCCGCTCATGTCGGCGATAGTCCGCGCCACCTTTAAAATGCGGTCGTAGGCTCTTGCGGAAAGTCCCATTCTCTCAAACACGTTTTTGAGGGTATCCCGCGCCGCGTCCGTCATTTCGCAGACCTGAGGCAAAAGCTCGGGGGTTATCTTTGCGTTGCAGGAAATACCCGTACCCCTGAACCGCTTGTTCTGTATCTCCCTTGCAGCCTGCACACGCTCCCTTATAGCCGCGGAGCTTTCCTCCTTTTCCGCCGAGGATATCCTTTCAAACTCCACGGGCGGCACTTCTATATGTATATCGAACCTGTCCAGCAGAGGTCCGCTTATCTTTGAAAGATACTGGGCAACCTGCTTTTTTCCGCATATACACTTCTTTGTAGGGTGTCCGTAGTATCCACATGGACATGGATTCATTGCCGCCACAAGCATAAAGCTGCACGGGTACGTCACCGTTCCCGCCGCTCTCGATATGGTGACCTGCTTGTCCTCCATAGGCTGGCGGAGTATCTCCAGAGTACGCCTGTCAAATTCCGCAAGCTCGTCCAGAAAAAGCAGTCCGTTGTGCGCAAGGGAGATCTCCCCCGGTTTTGGGACTGTTCCCCCTCCCGCAAGTCCCGCTGCCGAAATGGTATGGTGGGGACTTCTGAACGGTCTCCTCGTAACAAGCGGCGAATCCTTGCTCACCAGTCCGCTTACCGAATGGACGTTTGTAGTTTCTATGGACTCCTCAAAGGTCATGGCGGGAAGTATGGTGGTAAGCCGCTTTGCAAGCATGGATTTTCCCGAACCGGGACTGCCTATCATAAGTACGTTATGTCCGCCCGCGGCGGCATACTCCAAAGCCTTTTTCGCCGCATACTGACCCTTTACGTCCGCAAAATCCACTGCGTCAAAATATTCTTCGGGCTTTGCCTCATAGGACTTTTGGGGAAGTATCATCTCGCCGCGACAAAAATGCCTTATAAGCTGTCCCGCGCTTTCCACTCCGTAAACGGTTATCCCACTGACGACGCTTGCCTCGCGGACGTTTTCGGCAGGTACGAACACGTTCTCGAAGCCTGCCCTTTCCGCAAGCAGAACCATGGGCAGAACTCCGTTAACAGGTCTTACGTCGCCGTTGAGGGACACCTCTCCGATAAACGCGGACTTTGAAATGTCCTCGGTAATGTTTCCCGTAACGCACAGAAGAGCCACAAAAATAGCAAGATCGTGAACGCTGCCCGATTTTTTCGTGTCCGCGGGAGCAAGATTCACTATCACCTTTGCAAGCGGAAAGGCTACGCCGTTTTCACGCAGCGCGGAGCGTATACGTTCGCGGCTTTCCTTTACCACTGTATCGGGAAGACCCACTATATCGAACGCGGGAGTTCCCTTGCTTGTTTCTATTTCCACATCCACAGCAAAAGCGTTGAGACCGAAAAGTCCGAGGCTGTTAATCTTTGCGAACATAATAGTGAATCCTTTCAAAGGTTGATCCTGTTCTTGCAGAAAAGCTATTCTTCCGCATTTTTTTCAATACTGAATAAATATGCCGTACTGTCCTCTCCCAAGCCGTTAAGATATACCTCGGCCGTCCAATATTTTGCAGGATACGGTATCGGCACATTCTGACCGAGTATGATATTTCTTGTTACATCATACATAGCGTCACAGTCAAATCCGTCGCTGCTGTGCATAGAATCGGAATCCCCGGTAAACTTTGCAAAGGCAAACTGAGATATGTAAGGCGCGCCGGCTTTTCCGTCGTTTTTAGGAATAAAATCAATATATTCAAAGCCGTCTGGAACAGGAGCTCCCGCCGACATAAAACGTCCCCATAAAGCATGACACTGTTCAACGTCAACGCCTTTGCCGAAATGATGCAGCAGTATCACGTCATGGTCAAAGCCGCATCGGTATTCTTTCATGGAATCAAGCGTATCCAGGAGGCTTTTCAATCCCTCGGGGTCGTCTGAAAAATCATTTCCCGATCCTATAAAGCGCATATCGGAAAGCATTAAGTATTCAAAGCTTTCGACTCTGAAGCCGTTTTGCTGGTACTTTGCAACGTCAGGCATAAACAGAGTCCACTGTACAGAAGCGTCGCAGTCCTTAAGGAAATTGATATATCCGAAAACATCTACGCTGTCAGTTCCCGCCGGACCGGTCGCATTACCCGCAAAGCTTTTTCTTATCTCAGTATCTTTAATGGCAGAAAAGTCGTTAAAGACCTTTGATACGGCTTCCTTTAATTCATTCGCACGGGTATTGCCGGACAATTCATCGTCAAACCGCGTCAGCGCATCAAACACTGCCGGGTTAACAACGCCGGACGGTTCAAGCTCCGTCAGCTCTGCCCTCAACATACGGTTCTGTTCCAAAAATCTTTTTAATATTTTATCCGTAAACAGATCTTTATTTTCGGATAACTCCCTATCGCTCCACTCACCGCTTCCAAGAAGCCATACTGTAAGCTCGTCAAAAGCTTTGGGATTTGTCCCTCTTGCACGGCTTGCCCAATCAATTATATACTGATATCTTTCGGCAGGCGTTTTGCTCTCGGAATTTTCTGAGTCAGGTACGTACCAGTAAAATATTTCGTGTGAAAAAGCCATAATTATACCTCCATGCAGTTTTTTTCGTTATTTTCGTTAGACCTTCCGCGTTCCGTTACTCGCCCGCGGGAATGTGTCTTTCAAGCCATTTCAGTATATCCTCGTATACCTCGGCGCGGTTGGTCTCGTTGAGTATCTCGTGCCTTGCTCCGGTGTAGATCTCCAGCTCTATATCCGTCTGACCCGAATCGCTGAGACGCGTAAAAACTCTTTCGGGACCACGTCCGTACAGTCCCACGGGATCGTCCCCTCCGCTGCAAATAAGGATCGGCAGACTGTTATCCACCTTTTCCGCCCAGTCCTTTGCGGAAACATAGCTTACAAGGTACATCAGATCGGTATAGGCTCTTGCGGTAAAGCGGAAATTGCACCACGGATCTTTTTCATAAGCTTCGACCACCGCCGTATCGCGGGATATCCACGCAAACTCGTTGACCGGATTTTCCACCTTCGCATTGCTTAATCCGAAAACAAGTTCGTCCATTGTTTTGGAGCGCGCCATTTCGCCCTTGAGCCTGCATACGGTCTGTGATAGAGCAAGTCCCGCGTTTACGCCTATCTTCATATTTAAAGTACCCATGATTATCGCTCCGCTGTACAGATCGCTGTGCTTTGCAAGAACGGCTCTCGTTACCAGCGAACCCATGCTGTGTCCCAGTATATATAATGGTATACCCTCAAATTTTTTCTTCATCATGCAGGAAAGCTTAAAAGTATCCTTTGCAAGAAACTGCCAGCCGCGCTTGGGGGCGAAGTAACCTAAGTACTCGTCGCTGACAGCGGAATTTCCGTGACCTAAGTGATCGTGACCGAACACGGCAATACCGTTCGCGCAGAGAAATGCAATAAATTCCTCATACCGTCCGATATACTCGCACATTCCGTGGACTATCTGCACGACCGCCCTCGGCTTTGACACGGGTGTATAAATATAGTATGCGATATTGTCCGTACCGTTGGAGCTTTTAAAGCTGCCTTTTATTTTTTCAAAACTCATAATACTGCCCGCCTTTACAAATTTCAGAAATATTTCTATTAGTATAACACATTTGTATTATTTTAACAAGGTTTTCCTGAAATTTTTTCCTTTGTGATTTTAAAGCCTGCGGGACGGCGCTGCATTCCGCTTTTTCTTGACAACCCCGTCCGAAATTGATATAATTTAATTACCGGACGGACGGTATGAGAGGAGCATGGATAAACCAATGGATACTGAAATAAAAGCAATAATTTTCGACATGGACGGAACGCTTCTTGACAGCCTTTCCGTCTGGGCGGATTCCGACAGGGAATTTCTTAACGGTCTGGGACTTGAGTATGATCTCAGGTGCTCCCTTGCCATGAAAAAAATGCACTTTGATTCCGCCTGCGAATATCTTGTGAGAGAATACTCCCTGCCCTTTTCCGCTGAGGAAACGGGCAGAAGAATACTTGCCATAGTCGAGGAACACTACATAAACGGCGTGCCCCTGAAATGCGGCGCGGAGGAATTCCTTAAGGCGGCTCATGAGGCGGGAATAAAAATGTGCGTTGCCACGTCCAACAAAAAATCCCTTGCGGAGGCGGCTCTGAGGGCAAAGGGTATAATGAGATATTTTGAATTTGTGCTGACCTCCGACGATGTGGGCTGCGGAAAGGAAAGTCCCGAAATTTTCCTTAAAGCCGCGGAAATACTGGGGGCTGCTCCTGAAAACACGGCGGTTTTCGAGGACTCCATACACGCGGTAATATCCGCGAAATCGGCGGGATTTCGGATAGTGGGAATATACGAGCCGCTGTGTAAGGATGAATTTACAGAAATACAAAAATATGCCGACTTGTCGGTCATGTCGTTTACGGAACTTTTAAAGGAGTACGCAAAATGAAAAAAATTCTTGTGGGAATGAGCGGCGGCGTTGACAGCTCCGCGGCAGCTCTGGTACTGAAAGAGCAAGGCTATGAAGTGGGCGGCTGCACCTTGAAGCTCTGCGGAAACGGCGGCGATATAAACGGAGTTTCGGAAGCGGCGGCAGTCTGCGAAAAGCTTGGCATACCCCACTGCAGTATAGATTTGTATGAAAAATTCCGCACCGATGTTATGGACAGATTTGCGGAAGGGTATATTGAGGGAGGCACTCCCAACCCCTGTATTTTCTGTAACCGCTATATCAAATTCGGGGAAATGCTTGACCGTGCGTTAAAGCTCGGCTATGACGGAATTGCAACGGGACACTACGCTAAAATCGGTCGGGACGAAAAAACAGGGCGGTATCTGCTTATCCGTTCCGCCGACCGCAAAAAGGATCAGACCTACGTTCTTTACGGCATGACTCAGTTTCAGCTGTCCCACACGCTGTTTCCGCTGTGGGACAGGAACAAGGAGCAAAACCGCGCTCTTGCGGAGCGGTACGGACTTCCCAACGCCGGAAAGCCGGACAGTCAGGATATATGCTTTGTCCCGGACGGAGATTATGCGGCTTTTATTGAGAAGCACACCGAAAAAACTTTTCCCGAGGGAGATTTTGTCGATAGGTCGGGAAATGTTATGGGCAGACACGGAGGGATTATCCGCTATACCGTGGGACAGCGAAAGGGTCTGGGCGTAACGTTCGGCAAGCCTGTTTACGTCTGCGGAAAGGACGTGCAGAAAAATACCGTAATTCTTGGTGACAGCGAGGACTTGTTTACAACTGAAGCGATTGCCGAGGACGTTAATCTAATATCCGTCCCCGATATTTCCGAACCTGTGAGAATTACGGCGAAGACTCGGTACAATATGACCGACACGGCGGGTACTTTGGAACGCGTCGGGGACAGCAGAATAAAGGTAACCTTTGACGTTCCCCAGCGAGCCGTAACAAAGGGGCAGGCTCTTGTTATTTACGACGGAGATATTGTTTTGGGCGGAGGAAAAATCATATAAATTATTTGATAAAAATATAATTATATAAAATTGGAAAGGACTTGATTCTATGAAAGAAATCGCATTGGAAAACCTCAGCTTCAACCCCTGGACAAAGATCGGCAAAGACTGGTTCCTGCTCACAAGCGGAGACGAAAGCGGCTACAACACAATGACCGTGGGCTGGGCTTCCATGGGAATTATGTGGAGAAAAAACGTCATTAGCGCAATGGTGCGCCCCAACCGCTACACCTATGAATTTATGGAGAAAAACGACCTTTTCACCGTAAGCTTTTTTGATGAGGAATATAAAAAGGCTCTGAGCTTCTGCGGCTCCCATTCGGGACGGGACTGCGACAAGGCTAAGGAGGCGGGACTTACTCCCGAATTTACCGACGGTACGACTGCTTTTAAAGAGGCAAAGCTGACCTTTGTTTGCAGAAAAATTTACGCCCAAGATTTCGACCTTGCTCTCGTTGCCGAGGACGTAAAACCCGCCAACGGTACAGACCCTATGCACAAGCTTTTTATGGGCGAGATTATTAAAGTTTATGAAAACTAAAATCTATCCCTCCCCCCTTGATGGGGCTATGCGGAATAACAGTATGCTGTAATTATCTGCGAGGGTGACTTTCGCCGCGGGGCGTTCCCCGCTTTATAGGCAAGATAATTAAGGTGTACGAAAATTAACGGCATAATTGCAGACTTGTCCGCATAAAATACCTTGACAAGCTGTAATAACTATGCTAAAATGGTATTACTATAAGGGAGTAGTCGGCATAAAATTGCAATTGCTGCAATTATTGCAGCTTTGACTATGCGGTATTATCGACATATTGGCGGAAATTTTTCCGCCCGGTAATACCTTAATCGGCGAGACTTACGGGCAGCTTTTGTTGTCTGTAAGTCTCTTTTTATTTGAAAGGATATGATAAAATGGGCTTTGCGGAATTGCTTCTTATCGCGGTGGGACTCTCCGCCGACGCGTTCTCCGTATCGGTCTGCAAGGGACTGAATATGCGCAGGCTGAACCTTAAGCATGCCTATATCATTGCGTTGTTTTTCGGGGTATTTCAGGCGGTAATGCCTCTTATCGGCTACCTG
Source organism: uncultured Clostridia bacterium (assembly GCA_947089135.1). Classification (GTDB taxonomy): domain Bacteria; phylum Bacillota; class Clostridia; order Oscillospirales; family Ruminococcaceae; genus RGIG8773. The sequence goes on along the minus strand of CAMUJF010000001.1, from coordinate 35,354 downwards.
CTGGGCACGGGCTTTTCGGAGTACATCGAAAGATTCGACCACTGGATAGCCTTTGCTCTGCTGGCGTTTATCGGCGGGAAAATGGTCGTTGAAGCCATACGGGAAAAAGGCGGCGAAGAGGAAGAGAAAACCGACGCGCTCAGTATGGGAGAACTGACCGTCCTTGCAATAGCCACAAGCATTGACGCTCTTGCGGTGGGTATTACATTTGCTTTTTTAAAGGTGAATATACTGCCGTCCGTTTTGCTTATCGGGGTGACTACCTTTGCGCTTTCTCTCGGAGGAGTACTTCTCGGCAACCGCTTCGGTGCGCAATACAAGACCAAAGCCGAAATAGCGGGCGGAGTTATCCTTATCCTTATCGGACTGAAAATTCTATTGGAGCATCTGGGTATTATCAATTTTTAACCGAGTGTCTTCAGTTGCTTCAGCCGTCCCTGCCGCTTCACGCAGAAAATACCGCATAAAGGACAATGCAGACAAAATGTCCCGCGCCTAATGCGCTTAACTGCTCAAAATATCCAAAAATTTTGAAAAAAGGTTGACAAGCGGTTTTTGCGGTGTTATAATATTATGGTATCCTCGTCCGCGGAGAGTCGCGGACGTAATCCAAGAGGAGGTGTTTTAAAATGGCTAAAATCAGTGAAGCTTACGAGACCATGGCGGTTTACAGCCTGAAAAACGGTGAGGACGGCGTTAAGGCTCTTAACGACAAGTTCAAGGCGCTTATCGAGGCTAACGGCACTATGGAATCCGTTGACGAGTGGGGCAAGAGAAAGCTTGCTTACGAAATCGACGACCAGACAGAGGGCTACTACGTGCTTTACACATTCACAAGCAAGCCCGATTTTCCCGCTGAGCTTGACCGTGTATTCAAGATCACGGACGGCGTGATGCGTTCCCTTACTACAGTAAGATAACGCGGAAAGGGTGTCGCTTTATGTTGAATAAAGTTATTATCATGGGCAGACTTACTGCCGACCCCGAACTCAGACAGACTCCGTCGGGAGTCTCCACTTGTCAGATAACCGTTGCTGTGGACAGGAACTATACTCCTCAGGGCGGCGAAAGACAAACGGATTTTATTACAGTTGTCGCATGGCGGCAGACTGCCGAGTTTATTTCCAGATATTTTGCAAAGGGAAGAATGATAATCGTTGAGGGCGGTCTCAGGACAAGAACCTATGACGATAAGCGTTATCCCGACGTGCGCCACTACGTTACCGAGGTTCAGGCTGAAAACGTTATGTTCGGCGAAACAAAGGCGGCTGCACAGGCTAACGGAAATTACGCTCCGCAGCAGTTTGCCCAGCCTCAGTACAGCCAGCCCGCTCCCGCTCCACAGTATGCTCAGCAGGCTCAGACCCAGCAGAGCGCGCCCTCTGTCTCTTTCGGAGACTTAGGCGATTTTGAGGAAGTTATCGGAGACGGCGATCTGCCCTTCTAGAGGCTAGAAGTTAGAAACTAGAAGCTAGAGGCTGGAGGCTGGAAATTAGAGGACTGAAGCATTTTACAATAAGGAGGTTTCACTATGGAAAAGGATAGAGAAAGAGCTCCCCGCGGCGCTAAAAGAACCCGTAAAAAGGTTTGTATGTTCTGCGCCGACAGGGTTGAAAAGATCGACTACAAAGACGTTGCAAGACTTAAGAAGTGCATGACCGAGAGATCTAAAATACTCCCCAGAAGAGTAACGGGTACCTGCGCTTACCACCAGAGAGAGCTTACTTCCGCTATCAAGCGCGCAAGATATATCGCTCTTATCCCCTACGTTTCCGACTGATTGGAACGAATATGTTTTTAAAGCAGGAGCTGTAACGGCTTCTGCTTTTTTATTGATACACGATAAATTGTTGTTTAGCTGGTCGAGCTGAGCACAGCTCGCGGTTTCCAAAGGCTCTGCTCCCTCGACCCTCGCCACCTTTGAAAAGGTGGACGAAACTTTTCCATAAAAGCCATGTCAAATAGTCCAATAACAATTTACAGTATAGATAATCCTCTCTTTTGTTCGTTTGCGTTTATGTTGTTTTTGTAATGTTTCCCCAATAAAATAAAAAAATTTCTCAAAAACCCTTGACAAACCAAAAATGCGGTGTATAATATAATTAGCACTCAAAGAAAAGGAGTGCTAACACATGATCGGGTCAAGTGCTAATACGTACGCAAAATACCCGCCGCAGATTTTTTCAAGGAAGTGATCGAACTGCTGGACGAAAGAAAACGCCGTATTCTTGCCGCGGTGGTTGACGCTTATATCACAACCGGAGAGCCGGTCGGCTCAAAGGCTGTCGCAGCTCTGCCGGACATAAGAGTTTCCCCCGCTACCATAAGAAACGATATGGCAATGCTTGAACAGCTGGGCTACCTTGAACAGCCCCACACCTCGGCGGGACGTATCCCCACCTACAGCGGCTACCGGCTTTACATCGACGAGCTTATGAGCGCAAAGGTCTTGTCAGAAGAGGAAAAGCTTCTCCTTGACAGCTGTCTGGACGTTGACGTCCCCACGGCGGACGCTCTTATAGAAAGCGCGTCAAAGGCTCTTGCGGAGCTTACCCACTGCGCTACTGTGGTGAAAAACGTGGCTCCCAAGTTTTCGGTGATAACCAAGGTTGAGCTTATCCCTACCGGCAGGCGTATGTATGTGCTGCTTATGGTAACGTCCTCAGGAAACATCAAAAACAAGGTGTGCCGTCTGGAGTTCGACCTTACCAACGAGCAGATAGAATTTTTCAGCCGCTATATGGCGGAAAATCTACAGGGAGTCTCTATCGAGGATCTTGACGGAGACACTATCGACCGTCTTGTGTCTGCCATGGGGGCTTATATGGTTACCCTTGCTCCCCTTTTGCAGGGTGTGTGCGAGCTTGCGGAGGGCTTCAAGGATATCGAGATAAAGCTTCAGGGCGAAAAAAATCTTCTTGCGCGTCAGGATATAAATTCCGATCAGATCGTGCAGTTTTTTGAGAACAAGAACAAAGTTGTGAAAAATATGCTTGATGACAGCTTTGGCGACTTGCAGGTACTGTTCGGCGAGGACGGAGGCTTCATTATCGAAAACTCCAGCATGATAGTCTCGAAGATAAAAAAAGACGGAAAAACAGCGGGTTCGCTGGGAGTGATAGGTCCTATGCGTTTGGATTACGCTAAGATCATTCCCTATCTTGAATATCTTACCGACAGGATAACGGATATCATATCAGACGACCCGGACGATGAAAACGACGATTAACAGAAAGGAGCTTTCCCAATAATGATAGATGAAGAAAAGGACGGTCTGAACTCTGAGGAAACGGCCGAAGCGGAAACGGCAGCCGAAAATGCGGAAGAGACTTCCGTATCGGAAAAAGCTTCCGAAGCTGAGGAAGACCCTGTGGCTTCTCTCGAAGCTAAAATAAAAACCTTAGAGGACGCTGCCGCTGCCGACAAGGACAAATACCTGAGGCTCCTTGCCGAATACGACAACTTCCGCAAGCGTTCTATAAAGGAACGGCTGGACGCTTCCGCCGATGCTACCGCAAAGGCTGCTCTCGAAGTTATCTCCGTAATAGACAACTTTGAGCGGGCAATGGCTGCGGAATGTTCCGACGAGAGCTACAAAAAAGGCGTGGAGATGATCTACGGACAGTTCACCGAAGTGGTCAAAAAGCTCGGTGTTGAGGAAATAGAGGCTCTCGGAAAAGAGTTTGACCCTAACCTCCACAACGCGGTAAGTCAGGTGGAGGACGAGAATTTCGGCGAGAACACGGTTTCGCAGGTCTACCAAAAGGGCTACAAGCTGGGCGACAAGGTGATAAGATGCGCAATGGTGGTAGTTGCAAATCCATAAGCGGGGAGCCCCCGCGGGCGATGTCACCCCCAAAGAAAAATACAATAGATTTCAACATTGTCAAGCCCCCTCAAAGGGGCGGGTCAAAATAATTATAATATAATAGATAAAACAGAAAGGAAATGATTTTTATGGCTAAAATTATAGGTATCGACTTAGGTACTACAAACTCCTGCGTTGCCGTTGTTGAGGGCGGAAACGCTACCGTTATCACAAACGCCGAGGGCGGCAGAACCACTCCCTCTGTTGTTGGCTTTACAAAAACTGGCGAACGTCTTGTTGGTCAGGTTGCCAAGAACCAGGCTGTTACAAACGCGGGCAGAACCGTTGCTTCAATCAAGAGACACATGGGCAGCGATTACAAGGTAGATATCGACGGCAAGAAGTACACCCCTCAGGAGGTTTCCGCAATGATCCTCCAGAAGCTGAAAGCGGACGCGGAGGCTTATCTCCATGATACCGTTACCGAAGCCGTAATCACCGTTCCCGCATACTTTACCGACGCTCAGAGACAGGCTACCAAGGACGCGGGTCAGATCGCAGGTCTTACTGTAAGACGTATCATCAATGAGCCTACGGCTGCGGCTCTTTCCTACGGTATCGACAAGGAAGACGATCAGACTATTATGGTTTACGACTTAGGCGGCGGTACGTTTGACGTTTCCATTATCGAAATGGGCGACGGCGTTACCGAGGTTCTTGCCACGGCGGGTAACAACCGTCTGGGCGGCGATGACTTCGACCAGCGTATCATAAACTGGATGATCGATGAATTCAAGAAGTCCGACGGAATCGACCTTTCCGGCGATAAGCTTGCAATGCAGAGACTTAAGGACGAGGCTGAAAAGGCTAAGATCACTCTTTCGGCTACTCCCTCCGCTTCGATCTCCATTCCCTACATTACCGCGGACGCGACAGGTCCTAAGCACCTGAGCATGGAGCTTTCGCAAGCTAAGTTCAACGAGCTGACAAGCGATCTTGTACAGTCCACAATGGGTCCCGTTAAGCAGGCTCTTTCCGACGCGGGTCTTAAGCCCTCTGACATTAAAAAGGTACTCATGGTTGGCGGTTCGTCAAGAATCCCCGCTGTTCAGGACGCTGTAAAGAGCTTCATGGGCATGGATCCCTTTAAGGGAATCAATCCTGACGAATGCGTTGCTCTCGGAGCCGCATATCAGGGCGGTATCCTTTCCGGCGACGTTGACAAGGAAAACGCTGTCCTCCTGCTGGACGTTACTCCCCTTTCCCTCGGTATCGAAACAGCGGGCGGCGTTTGCACAAGAATGATTGAAAGAAACACTACTATTCCTACAAAGAAGTCGCAGGTGTTCTCCACATATGCGGACAATCAGACCGCTGTTGACATCAACGTACTTCAGGGCGAGCGCGAATTCGCAAAGGACAACAAGCAGCTTGGCGTTTTCCGTCTTGACGGTATCGCTCCCGCTCCCAGAGGAGTACCTCAGATCGAAGTAACATTTGATATCGACGCAAACGGTATCGTTAACGTATCCGCAAAAGACTTAGGTACAGGCAAGGAGCAGAAGATCTCCATTACCGCGTCTACAAATATGTCTAAGGAGGACATTCAGAAAGCCGTTGACGAAGCTGCGCGCTACGCCGACGAAGACAAGAAGCGCAAGGACGCAGTTGACGCGAAGAACGCGGGCGAAAACATGGTATTCCAGTGCGAAAAGGCTCTCACCGATTTCGGCGATAAGATTTCCGAGGAGGAAAAGGCTAATATCCAGTCCAAGATAGACGCCCTTAAGGCTGCAAACGCTACCGACAACACCGACGATATAAAGGCTAAGACCGAGGAATTGCAGAAAGCGTTCTACGAGGTTTCCCAGAAGATATATCAGGCTGCGGGAGCGCAGGCTCAGCAGGACGGCGCGGCAGGTGCGGCAGGCGCTGACATGGGCGGTTCTTCTTCCGATGATAACAATAACGGCGGAGATTTTGTTGACGCGGACTTTACAGAAAAATAAGCGGGGAACGCCCCGCGGCAGTCTGCAGCGAAGCGCTGACAAAGTCTCCCCCAAAGATAAATACAAAAAATTTTAACCTTATCAAGCCCCCTCAAGGGGGCGGGTAAATCAATCAGGAATAAGCCAAGGGCGGAAAATTTCCGCCCGAAAGCTGTTTTATGACGGATATACAATTAGAAATAATTTACAATATATATACTTACATTACATGAAAGGAAATGCCCATATGGCTGATAAAAGAGATTATTACGAGGTGCTGGGGCTTCAGAAAGGGGCTTCCGAGGACGAACTAAAACAGGCGTTCAGAAAACTGTCAAGAAAATATCACCCTGACTTCAACCCCGACAACAAGGAAGCCGAGGAAAAATTTAAGGAGGTCAACGAGGCTTACGAGGTACTGTCCGACCCAGAAAAGCGTTCGAGGTACGATCAATTCGGTCACGCAGGTGTAGACCCCTCCTACGGCGGAGGAGGCTACGGAGGCGGTTTCTCCGGCGGCTTCGGAGACATGGGCGATATCAGCGACATTTTCTCCAGCTTTTTCGGAGGCTTCGGCGGTTCTTCGTCAAGAAGCAATCCCAACGCTCCGAGGCGCGGTCAGGATATTCAGAAAAGCGTTGTTATCAGCTTTATGGATGCCTGCAAGGGTATCAGCACCGACATTCACATTTCTCGTATGGAGAAATGTCCAGACTGTAACGGTTCGGGTGCGGCAGCGGGTTCGTCGGCAGATACCTGTCCCGACTGTCACGGAACGGGTCAGATAAAGGTAACTCAGCGCACGCCGTTCGGCATGATATCCTCCCAGAAGCCATGTACAAGGTGTGGAGGAAAGGGTACTATAATAAAAAATCCCTGCTCGAAATGTCATGGCAACGGACGTGTCAGCGTTGAGAAAACTATCAGCGTTTCGATACCTGCGGGTATTGACGACGGTCAGACCATACGCACCTCCGGTCAAGGTCACGGAGGAATAAACGGCGGTCCCTCTGGCGATTTGCTTATTACCGTTACCGTTCGTCCAGACGCTATCTTTGAGAGGGACGGCTACGATGTTCACACCGAAATGCCCATAACTTTTGTTCAGGCGGCTCTGGGCGCCGAGGTTGAAGTTCCCACGATCGACGGAACTGTTTCCTACACTATTCCCGAGGGTACACAGCCGGGAACGGTTTTCCGCTTCAAAGGCAAGGGTATCAAAAAGCTAAACCGCAGCGACCGGGGAAACCAGTTCGTTCATGTTACCATAGAAGTTCCGGGCAATCTTACCAAAAAACAAAAAGACCTGCTGAAAGCCTTTGACGAGTCCCTTGACGAAAACAAAAATTACAAAAAGCGGAACAATTTCTTTGATAAGATCAAGCAGGCATTCGAGAAGTAAGCGTAGAGCCTCCGCAGGCTGAGTCACCCCATGTGTAATGCTAATATCCCACAAATTTTTTGAAAAATTTTTCTTTCCATGAAAAATTCTGCCGCTCTGAGTTGTATTTATTATATAAAATGTTTGCAAGCTTTTGAAAGGATTGATTTTTATGAAAATGAGTAAAATTTTTGCGGCAGTATCGGCGGCAGTTATGGCGGTATCGGCTGTCTCAGCGGTTGCGGTATCGGCAAGCGAAAAGGAATTTGACCCGGAAAGGGACTTGACGGGCACCGATTACTACGACTACTTTTTTGATTACGATTCTCCCCCACCGTTTACAGACGTAGGTTTTTCTACCAATGACGGAAAATTTTTCTCTTCGGAATACATGGAAATATGGCAGAAACGAATTTTTGATAAGGACTTCACCATTGAAAGCGGACAGAAACTGAGAATTGAGCCTATCGGAAACGATTTAGGCGAAAGGAGCGGCGGCAGACTTGTCATAAGCGACGGCGCGACAGCCGAGATAATAGGAACTGTCTGCGTTGAACGTGACGGAGTTTTGGAAATAGAGGACGGCACGGTGTTTATTCACGGAGGAACTTTGGATAACTTCGGAACGATCAAGATCGGCAAAAATGGCAGGCTTGTTTTCCGCAACGGTTCGCTTAACTCCACTGCCGCGGGAAATATCGAAAACGAGGGCAAGATACTTTGTCTTGACTCCGAAAAGGATATGGACGGCATTTTCAAGTCCATTAAAAAATACGATAAAAATTTTAATTTTTCCGACTACTCGCTCAATATGTCCGGACGAGGCGGCGGTGATGCGGACGTGATCCTCAGCTACTGCATAAACGACGTGCAGACAAACTACACCTACAAATTTACAGTGGACAGGAACAAAGAGAAAACCAAAATTATCCGCAAGCCCTACGACCTTGAAACGGTCTACAGTAAGGATACCGAAAAAGATATTCTGAACCGCACAGCGGAATTTGAGAAAAATTACAAGGGCAAACGCGACAATAATTACAGCTATTTTTCGGATTACGGCTACAGCTACAGCTACAAAACCGAAAAGCTTGTTTATGAGGAATGCTGGTTTGACTATAAATACGAGGAAGACAGCGGTACATACATGGCTTACGACCATGCGTACAACGAAGAACTTTAATTGTTTCACGTGGAACATTATACAAAAAGCGGACGAAAAGGCTCAGTCTTTTCGTCCGCTTTTCATTATTTTGTGGGTATTCTGACGATGTACTCGATATAGTCGTCGTCCTGAATTTTTTTGGAATCGGCGTTTATCCCCGCCGCTTTCATCATTTCGATAGCCTTGTTTATGGTATTGACAAACAACCGCACGTCCCTGAAAGCCGCGCTGCGCCGCTTCATGTCCGCAAAATTACGCTCCTTTTCAAGCATATTATCTATGTACCGTTCGGTGTTTTCCACATTCATTTTTCTTTCATGAATGACCTCTATGGCGGCAAGCTGCTTCGGAGTATCCTCCAGCTTAAGAAGCGCGCGGGCATGACGTTCCGTAAGACCGTACTCGGCGGCTTTTCCCTGAACGGACTTGTCCAGCTTCAGCAGCCGAAGCTTATTTGCTACTGAAGATTGAGATTTTCCAAGCTTGACTGCGGCGTCCTCCTGAGTCATTCCATAGAAATCTATAAGCCTTGCAATAGCCTCAGCTTCGTCAAAAACGGACAGATCCCGCCGCTGAATATTTTCTATCAGAGCCATTACCGCAGAATTACGCTCCGTCATTGTAACCGCGATACACGGAACAAACTCCATTCCCAACAGCTTTGCCGCACGAAGTCTCCGCTCCCCTGCCACAAGCTGAAAACGCTCGTCCACTCTGCGGACGGTAAGCGGCTGTAAAATTCCGTTCTGACTGATACTTTGCGCCAGTCCGTCTATATCATCAAATTCCCGCCTCGGTTGGTATGGATTGGGGTCTATTTTCGCGGTCTCCACCTGAATGACCTTGTTAAGAGTTTTTTCTTTAACGAGAAACGGCATATCATCGCACTTCCTTTATTTTTTCTCAGCGTTATTATACCATTTCTATTTTCTGGAAAATGTCGAAAACAATGCGTAAAATCATACAATATCAAAAAAATTCGCCATACCTAATTTAAGGCAGGCGAATTATTTATATCTGATATCAATAGCAGGTCAGCCTGTCTGCAAGATCGGTAAGCTCGTCCCTGCTGTAAAAATCAATCACAAGCGTACCCTTTTCTCCGTCCTTTGAGGTTATCTTCACCTTTTTCTGCAAATGATCCTCAAGGCTTATCTGCATTTCGGTTATGTAGCTCATGTTCGACCGCTCTTCCGCAGTTTTCGGTACGGACTGTTTTTCCTCCGAGCCCCCCGCTTCCTTATCCGTCTTTTCCGCTGCAAGCTTTTCTATCCCTCTGACAGTGATCTTTCCGTCGGCCGCAAGCTTTGCTATTTCCAGCATCGTCTCCTCGGAATCAGCCGAAGCAATAGCCTTTGCTTGTCCCGATGAAAGCTTTCCCTTACGAAGCATTTCCACAATCTCGTCGGGAAGATTAAGCAGTCTGACGGAGTTTGCAATTGCGGAGCGGGATTTTCCCACCGCCTTTGAAAGAGCCTCCTGAGTCATGCCGTACTCGTCCATAAGAGCGCGGTACGCAGCGGCCTCCTCCACAGGATTTAAGTCCTGCCGCTGAATGTTTTCAATAAGCGCGATCTGAGCGGTTTCTTCGTCGGTAAAATCCTTTACCACAACCGGAACGTCGCTCATTCCCAACATACGGCAAGCTCTCCAACGGCGCTCACCCGCTACGATTTGATAACCCTCCTCCATTGGACGGACAACTATCGGCTGGATAAGTCCGTGCTGACGGATACTGTCCGCAAGCTCCGCGATAGCAGCCTCGTCAAAATCCTGTCTGGGCTGCTTGCGGTTCGGTTCTATCTCGGAAATTCTTAAGGTATGAGTATCGCCGCCCTCGGCTCCGTTGTCTCCGAAAAGCGCGTCAAGACCCATTCCCAAACTTTTTTTTGCCATATTCCAATTGTTCCACGTAAAAAAAACTGTCCAAGCAGCAGATGCGTGTTTTACCTCGCAAAACATCGCGGTTTTGATCAAAAATGTTCTACGTGGAACATTTTACCCCCTTTTCATTATTTTTTCGACGCGGCAAGAGCTTTTTCGGCAGCCTTGTGCCGTTTAAGAAGCTCTTCCGTAAACATTTCGTAAGCCTCCGCGCCGCGGGAGCTTTTATCGTAGTACACAACGGGCTTTCCAAAACTGGGAGCCTCTGATATGCGCACGTTTCTCGGTATCACGGTCTTGAACATCTTTTTCGGGAAATGCTTTTTTACCTCGCTTACAACCTGACTTGTGAGGTTGAGGCGTCCGTCAAACATGGTAAAAAGTATTCCTTCAATATCTATTGTGGGGTTGTACCGCTGCTTCACCAGCCGAATTGATTCCACAAGCTGGGAAAGTCCCTCCATTGCAAAATATTCGCAGGTCATCGGCACAAGCACCGTATCGCAAGCGCACAGCGCATTTACAGGAATCAGCGACAGCGACGGCGGGCAGTCAAGCAGTATATAATCGTAATCCTGCTTTATGGTGAGAAGCTGCATTTTCATGCGCTTCTGCATATTGTCCACCTCGATAAGCTCAATATCGGCAGCGGCAAGAGAAGAAGTCGCGGGTACGAGCCATACATTCTCAAATTCGGTTTTTATAACGGCTTCTTGTATTCTCCGAAGCCCCAGAAGCGCGTCGTATGTAGATATTCCCACATTTTTTTTGCGGATACCGAATCCGCTTGTAGTATTTCCCTGGGCGTCCATGTCCACACAAAGGACTTTTTTCTTTCTCTGTCCCAGGCACGCCGCAAGATTAACAACAGTGGTGGATTTTCCCACACCGCCCTTTTGATTTGCGACAGCAATTATAATTGCCATAACAGTCTTCCTTTCAGTTTCAGTAGCTTTAATTATACCATATTTTCTTACCAATTGCAATAATTTTTGCAAATTTAGCAAATAAAAAAATGTTCCACGTGGAACATTTTCCATAAAAATAGCCGCGGCTTTGTTTAAAAATGTTTCACGTGGAACAATTATTATAATGACTTTTTGGATATCTGACCGCCGTTTCTTGGATACTTCTCAGCTGTCGGCATAATTTTACGCACTATTATAAGTACGCGCTTGTCTCCGTTTGGAAGCGAATATTCCTTAACGTCCGCGATTTCTCCTCCCAAAAGCTTTACGGCATTTTCTCCGTCCCTGTAATTTTCATTGGGACCTTTCATTGCTGCAAATATTCCGCCCATCTTAACAAACGGCAGGCAGTATTCCGCAAGCACAGGCATTGCCGCAACCGCTCTCGCAAAAGCTGCTCCGAATTTTTCTCTGTAGGCATTGTTCCGTCCTCCCTCTTCGGCTCTTGCATGAACAAACTTTGCTTCAATATTTGCTTCGCTGCAAGCTGCCGAAAGAAAGTTAATGCGCTTATTGAGACTGTCCAACAGCGTCAATCTCACATCGGGACGGTATATTTTTATAGGCACGCCCGGAAATCCCGCTCCCGTACCTACGTCTATAATGCTTTCGCCTTTTGGGATATCCAAAAATTTCAATGGCAGAATACTGTCCAGAAAATGCTTGACCGCAATTCCATCGGGATCGGTTATTCCCGTAAGATTCATTTTTTCGTTCCACTCCACAAGAGCAGAAGCATACGATGAAAACTGTGCGTACTGTTCTTCTGTAATTTCAAAATTCAACGCGGAAAAAAACTCCGCAAACTTTTCAAATTCGGGTAATACTGACATATCTGTTCCCCCTTACTTGCTGGCGGAAAGCCAAATTATAAGTACGCTCACGTCCGCAGGCGAGACTCCCGATATTCGACTTGCCTGTCCGATATTTTCCGGTTGGATACGGTTCAGTTTTTCCTGGGATTCAAGGCTTAAACCCTTTATCTCCTTATAATCAAAGGGCTGCGGCAGACGTTTATTTTCAAGCTTACGGACGTGCTCCACCTCTGCAAGCTGCCGTTCGATATATCCCTCGTATTCAATTTGCAGACCCACCTGTTCCCGAACTTCAAAGGGAAGCTCCGGTCTTCCCGTATCAAATACCGCCAAGTCCTCATAGGATATCTGCGGACGTCGGATAAGATCGCTCATCTTCACTCCTGTGGAAATCTCCGCCGTACCCTTTCGAATCAAAAGCTCGTTAAGTTCTGCCGTCGGAGATAAGGTTTTCGACTTAACTCGTGAAATCTCCTGTTTTATCTGCAATTGTTTCACGTGGAACAATTTGTAACGCTCCTCCGAGATAAGTCCTATCTCATATCCCAAAGGGGTAAGCCTTTCGTCCGCATTATCCTGACGAAGCAAAAGTCTGTATTCGCTTCGTGAGGTCATCATGCGGTAAGGATCGAGACAGCCTTTTATCACAAGGTCGTCGATAAGCGTTCCGATATAGGAGGAAGACCGGCTTAATGTTATACCATCCTGTCCCTTGCAGTACCGCGCCGCGTTTATTCCCGCAATAAGACCTTGGGCGGCGGCTTCTTCGTAACCGGACGTACCGTTAAACTGTCCCGCACCGTAAAGTCCGCAGATATTTTTAAATTCCAATGTATGGCGCAAATCCTGCGGATTGCAGCAGTCATACTCAATAGCGTATGCGTTTCGCATTATTTCAACGCGTTCAAGTCCCTTTATTGTACGTAAAAATGCAATTTGTACATCTTCGGGCAGCGAAGATGACATACCCTGCAAATAAAATTCCTCCGTATCCAGACCCATCGGCTCTATAAAAAGCTGATGTCTCGGACGTTCGGAAAACCTCACGATCTTATCTTCTATAGACGGACAGTACCGAGGACCTATACCCTCAATTTTTCCCGAATACATAGGCGAACGGTGAATATTTTCACGGATAACACGGTGAGTCTCCTCATTTGTGTAGGCAACATAACAGGGCACGATATTTTCAAGTCCATCGCGGGGCGTCTCAAATGAAAACGGCTGAATATCGCTGTCCCCGTGCTGAATTTCCAGCTTGTCAAAATCAATTGAACGGCGGTGAACACGGCTGGGAGTACCGGTCTTGAAACGGCGTATCTCAATGCCAAGCTTTCGCAGACTGTCTGAAAGCCCTCTTGCAGGCAAAGTGCTGTCTGGACCGCTTTCATAGGAAACGTCCCCCACATGGATAAGTCCTTTCAGATAAGTACCTGTGGCTATTACTGCGGTCTTTACTTTATATTCTCCGCCCAAATGAGTAACTATCCCGGTAACCTTACCGTTTTCAGCAAGAACTTCTGTTACCTCTGCCTGTTTAACGTCAAGATTTTCCTGCATTTCGCAGATTTTTTTCATATGGTTATGGTATTTTACTCTGTCCGCCTGTACCCTGAGGCTGTGTACCGCAGGACCTTTTCCCCTGTTGAGCATACGGCTCTGGATAAAACAAGCGTCGGCGGCTTTTCCCATTTCACCGCCGAGAGCGTCTATTTCGCGAACAAGATGTCCCTTTGCAGTTCCTCCGATAGATGGATTGCAGGGCATATTTGCGATATTGTCCAACGATATTGTAAACATGACCGTTTTTGCTCCAAGCCGCGCCGCAGCAAGAGCGGCTTCTACACCGGCGTGTCCCGCCCCAATAACAGCCACGTCGTAGCTGTCTATATAATGACTCATTTTTATGACCATTCCTTTCTGAGTTTTGTGGTTTCCGCAAGGAAATCGAGGCGACAGCCGAAGAAACAAAACTCGCAGTTTTAAAAAACTTGTTTTTTAAAACTTGACCTCCAAAAATCGGGAAGACCCGAACCGTAAATTGTTCCACGTGGAACAGCTGCCGTTTGGCGGCAGCTGCGAGTTTTGCTTTGCAAAACATCACGGAAAAGCTTGATCCCCGTTATTCTGTAATATCCATAGACACTAGCCTGCTTGCCGCTCCGAGATACTTTTTCATCATACTTTCGTACTCGTCGGGCTTGACGTTCCCCGTACCCATTACGTCGTATGTCACCGTCGCTTCGCGGATAGTCAGCGGCAGCGGCTTTAAACCGTTTTTCATGTAAAATTTTCTGCGCTTCTGCCGTTCATCAAAATTATCCGCGGACTCGTCAAGCTGTTCCAATGCAAGGAAAAGCCGCTGTCCCTCGTAGTGTATCAAAAGCGACTGCAAAGCCCTGCTGCCTATTCCCTTTCCTCTCATACTTTCCGAAAGCGCAAGATAAAACAAATAAGACGCACTGCCCTCATTTATCACATAAGCAAGTCCTACCCATTTTCTGTTGGAATAAATACCCCAGAAATCGACGTTTTCATTTCCCGACTTCATTGTCATAAACCACATGGGAGCTCTTTCATTAACAGGAAAAGCAGTCTTATAAAGACGGCTTATCTTTCCGTAGTCCTTACTGAACAAATTTATTTTTTTAAGAGTGATTATCATTGTAATAGTCCTTTCAATTTTTCTGACGTTTTCACGCCGTTATTTTCCAACGCAGAAACGCGAGAACACTTCATCCACAACAGCTTCGGAGGTCTTTTCTCCCGTCAGCTCCAGCAGCGAATTTTCACCGCCGTCTATAAGAACAGTCACCGCGTCAAAGGTCGCTCCCGCTTTGAGAGCCTCCAAAGCCTCTGTGAAGCACTGCCTTGCTTTCAGAGCACAGCCTCTTTGCCGCTCGTTTGCAAGTATACCCACATCTGCCGAAAATCCGGGTATTCCGTAAAGCTTCTCAACCGCTGCTTTAAGAGAATCAAGACCGTCTCCCCTTTCGGCGGAAATAGTCACACTGTCTTTAAAACACTCGGAAATTTCCGCAAAATCAAACTTCTGCTCTAAGTCGGACTTATTCAGTACTGCAATAGAATTACGGTCTCTGCACTTTTCCGCAAGCTCTCTGTCCTCATCGGTAATAATGCTTCCCACGTCGAAAACCGCAAGAATAAGATCGGCGGAATCAAGCTTTTTTCTTGCCCTGTCTACACCGATACTTTCAACGGTATCTTCGGTATCATGAATACCTGCCGTATCGGAAAGCCGCAGAACAATGTCCCCTAAGCGTACGGATTCCTCAACAACATCACGGGTCGTACCCGCCGTATCGGAAACAATGCTTCTTTCGCAGCCTGCCAAAAGATTCATCAGCGTGCTTTTTCCCACGTTTGGACGTCCTGCAATAACAGTATCCGCACCCTCTCTGACGATACGTCCGCTTTCGTAGGATTCAAGAAGTCCTCCCAATTCGGCAATTCCCGCTTCGAGAACAGCTGCTATCTCATATTCCTCAACAGCAGGGATATCATCGTCCGGGTAATCTACCCATGCCGCAAGAGAACCGAGCAGCTTAAGCATTCCGTCGGAAACCTTTTTTATGCGGCGGAACAATGCGCCGTCACGCAGAGATTCCGCGCACCGAAGTCCCGCGGTTCCGTCGGCTGAAATAATGTCCATAACAGCCTCCGCCTGAGTAAGACTCATCTTTCCGTTCAGAAACGCACGCTTTGTAAATTCCCCCACTCCGGCAGGTTCAACTCCGCTGTCAAAAATAAGCCTCAGTATCTGCTCCGTAACAAAAATACCGCCATGGCAGGAAATTTCAACAACGTCCTCTCCGGTGTAGGATTTAGGCGCGCGGAAAACAGTCACTATCCCGTCGTCAATAATTTCACAGCCGTTTACGATTTTTCCGTAAGCACAGGTGTAGCCCTCCATTTCTGAGGGCGGAATCTTGCAGGAGACAGGCTGAAAAATTTTATCCGCAGCGGAAAGAGCGCTCTCTCCCGAAATGCGTATAACAGAT
This sequence comes from uncultured Clostridia bacterium, assembly GCA_947089135.1. Lineage (GTDB taxonomy): Bacteria > Bacillota > Clostridia > Oscillospirales > Ruminococcaceae > RGIG8773. Next base: position 19,323 of record CAMUJF010000001.1, on the reverse strand, counting down.
ATCCCCCCCTGAGCGCGGGGAGTTGAGATTGCCGCAGCAGTTGACATAATTATCAATAACCTCCAAAAGAAAAAGGGAACACGGGAATTCTCCCATGCTCCCGCATGAACATTTTTAAATTGTTCCACGTGGAACAATTACAGCAAAAAATTACTTAGTTTAAATATCTATCTTTCCGTAAAGATCGCCCTCAACAAGATTGCTGTCCTCAGGCTTTGGACGCTTGTAGTCCTTTTCAAAGGAGGTCTTCATCATATCCATGGAGCGTGGCGTATACTCGCCGGGCTTTTTGTCGCGGCGAGGTGGTCTGCGGTCTCCTCTGTCGCCCTTGTATCCGTCTCTTCTTTCACGTCTTGGAGCAGTTGAGGAAATAACTACCTTGCGGTACGGCTCCTCTCCCACGCTCTTGGAAACAACGCCCTCTATGTTTGCAACAGCCGAATGGATAATTCTTCTCTCATAGGGATTCATAGGCTCCAGCGCGGAAGTCCTGCCTGTGCGTAAAACGGTTTTAGAAATCTTGACTGCAAGCTCTTCAAGAATAGCCTTTCTTTTTTCGCGGTATCCGCAGCAGTCCACAGTAATACGGCAGTAATCCTTATCTCCGCGGTTTGCCGCCATTGAAGCAAGGTACTGGATAGCGTCAAGAGTCTCTCCACGTCTGCCTATAACCGCGCCGGTTGTATCTCCCAGTATCTCGATAACCGCGCCTTCCTCTGTTTCGGTGACTTTCACTTCATTTTCGATACCCATATTTTTCAGTATCGTTCTGATGTAATCTCCCGCAGCCTCAGCCTTAGACTGCTCATAGACAGCTTCGACCTTTGCCTCGCCTTTTACCTTTCCGAAAATACCCTTTTTAGGTTCTTCGATAACGCTGAAGCTTATCCTGCTTTCCTCCGTACCGAATTTCTGCGCCGCCATAGCCTTAGCTTCCTCTATGGTTTTCGCAGTAAAAATTTCTCTTTTTTCTGCCATACCGACTCATCCTTTCGCTTTAATTTATCTTTTTTATCAATTATTATCAATCGTCGTCGTCGATAAATTCTTCGCCGTACTTCTCCGCTTGTCTGCGTCTTGCTTCGCGGATTATCATTTTCTCGTATTCCTTTTGCTTTGCTCTGGAAATCTTTATTTCGGAAGAACCCTCTTCCTCATCGTCGTCGGAGACCTTAGCGGTCACCGCGCCGCTCTTAGGCTTGTAGCTTCCGCTCTGACCGTTTTGAGAAGACATTTGCTCCTCCATGATCTTTTGGTAACGCTCCATCATATTGGGACGGTTTTTCTTCTTACGTTTATTTTTATCCTTTTCCACCAGCGAAGCCACATATTCGGGAGTATAGATATGGTACAATACAATAGACTGTACAAAGCTGAACAGTGAGGACATAGTCCAGTAGAAGCCGATACCCGCAGGATACTTGAAAGCGATCCATACGGAAAACAAAGGCATAACGTAAAGCATGATATTCATGCCGCCCATATTCGGAGCGTCGGGATTCATCTTCTTATTACGTATCTGCATATAGATCGTCATGACAAGCTGTATAACGCCGGACATAATAGGAATCATCAGCAGGATAACGGCAGCAGTGTTCCATACTTCAGGGTGAATAGTAGGTATATCGCCCAGATCCACAATACCGAAAAGCTTGTTGTTAAAGTTTACTACCTTTTCGGCAAAGTCGGGGAACTGCTCAGCCATTGAAGAAAAAGCGGAAGGATCCTTCTGGACTTCCTTTACTATATATATTTCGGGACGGTGCTCAAAATAAGCGGGAACAGCTCCTCCGTCTGCGGTAAAAATATTTCTGGTTATTTCCGTAGCCGCCGTTATAGCGTCCTTGCCGGCATGGAGAATGTGTGTCAGCGGACGGTACACAACGTCGAAAATACCGTACAATATAGGGAACTGTATAAAAAGCGGCAGACATGAGGCCATAGGGTTTATGCCCTCTTCGGAGTAGAGCTTCATCTGCTCCTCCTGAAGCTTCTGCTGATTGTTGCCGTACTGTTTTTTCAGTTTTTCCAACTTAGGCTGAAAAGCCGCCATTGCAGCGGAAGATTTCTGCTGCTTTACGGATAAAGGAAAAAGTATTATCTTTGTGATAAGTGTAAAAAGAATTATAGCCCATGCGTAGTTATGTGTGATCTGGTACATCAGCCACATGATGTACCCAAGAGGGACGCCGATTATTTCGCTCATTTTTACCTCCGATGATGTTTACTTTGCGTATAATTTTTTGATATAACAACATATTGTTTATTTTTTAACAATTCAGTGCTTCATTGATTGCCGCCCTGAGTACCCGCACTATGCGAATCCATTTCCTGCAGAGGGACAGTCCTGCCCTTTCCGTAGCGTTTACTGAGCGTATAGAAACCGAATTTGTCGGGAACCTCGTCTACCCCGCCAAGACTCCAAGGATTGCAGCGAAGTATCCTCCATACCGCCAAAGCCGTACCTTTCAGCGCACCGTGCTTTTCAACAGCGGCAAGCGCATATGCCGAACAAGTGGGATAATACTTGCAGCAGGGCTTTTTAAGCGGCGAGATTTTCTTTCGATAAAATTTTACTAAAAGTAATAATATTTGTTTCATTACATTTTGTATATTATTTTTTATCTCTTGCGGAAGACCTTTTGTCCTCCGTTTTTTTCTCCATAGATTTGATAATTGAGGGCAAAGCCTTGTTTTTCAGAAATTTGCTTATATGAGTGGACTTGCAGTCTCCGCAGCCGGGACGCGCAACTATCACATAATCAAAGCCTTTCGGAAAAAGCTCCTCGTTTTCTCTGTAGGCGGCGCGGATTATCCTCCTGCACCGGCTTCTGACAACAGCGTTTCCAACCTTTTTACCGGCAGTAATACCCAAACGCTTTTTTCCCCTGCCGTTTCTGCGGTAATAGACCGTAACAACTCTTCCCGCGGAATATCCGCCCCGTTTATAGGCGTTAAGGAAATCCTTGTTTTCCTTTAAAATAACAGTATATTTCATACAAAATAATACCCGAAGTAAAGTATATTTTTATTAACAGCAAAACAATAAAGTAAAAATACTGAAACAAAAAGACCGCAACAAAGGTTACTGTACCCCCCTGCGGTCTTATCATTTTGTTTTGCTCAGACCTAATCAGTGAGTAAGTCTTGCTCTGCCCTTGGCTCTTCTTCTCGCAAGAACCTTGCGGCCGTTTCTTGTAGACATTCTTTTCATAAAGCCGTGCTCTTTTTTTCTGTGAAGCTTCTTGGGCTGATAAGTTCTTTTCATTGTTTCTCCTCCTTGCTGTGCGGTTTGATCAGTCAGGACAGCTTGAAACATCCTTGAAACAAAGACACACCTGTCCCATCTCCCATCTAAGGATTAATTATATAACACTCCTGTTATATCTGTCAAGAGGTTTTAAAAAAAATTCACAATTGCAAAAGAAATTTATTCCTTTTTTATCCTTTTAAACTAAATTAATGTATATAATTGCTAATTATATACTATAAGTATTAAATTAAATTTCATCGCACAGCCTTTAATATTACGTTTATCCCCCGTTTCCTCATTGTTTTATTGATAATTTTCTTCTGTTTATCTCCCAAACAGCTATTACTCTGATTATTCCGCATTATTTCGCATTTTTTTGCGTAATTTTACAATATCAACTACATAAAATTTTACAAAAACAGATCTTAAAGTATGGCAAAACCCTTGCAATCAATCGGAAATTATGCTATAATAAATAGTATATTGAATTAGTTTTTTATGAACAAAAGAAAACCAAAACGGGCTGTCCTATATGCCTGAACGCCTAAAGGGGAAGATAAAAATATGAAATCCTTTGTGGAAGTTTTTGACAAAGTGCAGGATTACTGCATGGAAAAAATTGAGCGCGGAGAGCTTACCGACGTGGCTTACCGCCTGTGGATCAAATCCCTGATCCCCGTTAAGCTCGACGGAGACGTCGCTTGTTTTTCGGTACCTTCCGAATTTCAGGCAAACATCATTACAAAAAATTATACAGGCATACTCAAAGAGGCTCTTGCGGGAGTCCTTGGCTTCGATGTGGATATAAGCATAATCACCGACGATTCCTCAGCCGAAGAGGACGACGATCCCAACAAGCGCCGCATAGAACTTGAAGAATCTTTTTCCAACGCCGAATACGACTATACCTTTAATACCTTTATAGTAGGACGCTCAAACGAGTTTGCATACGCCGCCTGCACGTCGGTCGCAAAGGAACCGGGAAGCACCTACAATCCCCTTTTCATACACGGTCCATCGGGACTGGGAAAGACACACCTTATGACCGCCATAAGCAACGAGATAAAGCGTCTCAATCCCTCAATGAATATCATCTATGTCACGGGCGAGACCTTTACAAACGAGCTTATCGACGCTATCAAGCAGAAAAAAGACACAAGCGAGTTCCATAAAAAATACCGGGGCGCGGATATCCTGCTTCTTGACGACGTTCAGTTCATTGCCGGCAAGGATTCCACACAAGAGGAATTTTTTCATACCTTTAACGAGCTCCACAAGGTGGGCAAGCAGATAGTGCTGACCTCGGACCGTCCGCCAAAGGATATCAAAACTCTGGAGGACCGCATCAGAACACGCTTTGAATGGGGTCTGATAGCGGATATATCAATACCAGACTTTGAAACAAGAGTAGCTATAATCCGCCGCAAAGCGGAGCTTTTAAATTTGCAGCTCCCAGACGACGTTGCGGAGTACATAGCCAACAAGCTGAAAACCAATATCAGACAGCTTGAAGGCTGCGTAAAAAAACTTAAAGCAGGTCAGCACCTTGTGGGCACTCCCCCCACAATGGCTCAGGCAAGACTTGCGGTAATGGAGATACTTTCCGAGGAAAACTCCGCTCCAATAACCTTTGACAGGATACTGAACGAGGTGGGAAGCGTTTACGGAGTCACTTCCGAAGACATCATTTCCAAAAAGCGCAGCGCTCAGATATCCATTGCCCGGAAAGTAAGCTGCTATGTGCTGAAATCCGTAACGGATATGTCCTTTAAGGCAATAGGAATGGAACTGGGAGCAAGAGATCACAGCACTATTATCTACTACTGCGACGACATTGAGAAGCTTATGAAAAAGGACACGCGTTCAAGGGAAATGATCGAGGACATCATCAACAACATACGCAGCAATTAATATTTAAACTCATTTCAACATTTTAAACTTTACACCGTAACGGTATTATTTTTCTCACGTAAAAGCTTCGTTTAAATTGTAAAGCAAAAATTACAGTCAGTTGTAAAATCAGTTTTCCACAGGGTGTTGAAAACATTGTTAAAAACAGCAAACTGCCTTTTTATACAGTGTAAATCCGTTACATTACTTTTTGTATAAAGTATTTTTCAACATTTTGTTGATCCGTAAAAGTTTCAACAAAGCTTTTAAGATTTTTTTGACATTGTATAGAAGTATTCAACAGCTGTTCAACACAGGAAAAAATGTTTCCTTTTTTCCACAAGTTTTTACCTGAGAGTATGTAGAACAGCAAAGCAAGTCCCCTGCGGGGGATAACGGTTGTTTCAACATTTCAAACTCTTCTGCTTCTGCTGCTGTATTATTATTATCATATTTATGATATTTACGCAAGAAAACTTTATTTCTAATTTTTTGTTTCTTAAAATTATAACCTCAATTAGGAAAGGACTGTTCAATACAAAATGAAATTCATATGTAAACAGGCGGAGATCAACGAGGCTCTGGCAAACGTATCGAGAGCTGTACCTCCTAAGTCAACAATATCCGCTTTGGAGGGCGTAAAGCTTTATCTTAACAGAAACTCTCTGGAGCTTACCGGCTACGATTTGGAGCTGGGTATCCAGACTAAGATAGAGGTACAGTCCGATGATGTGGGAGAGTGTATTCTTAATAGCAGACTGTTTAACGAAATAATCAGAAAAATGCCCTCCGAGACAATAGAGGTAGAGGTGGACGAAAATCTCACCACAACTATCAGAGGCTCAAAAGCGGAATATAAAATACTTGCAATGCCTGCGGACGAATATCCCTCTATTCCCGATCACGACACGGGTGACAATTTCACAGTCCGTCAGCCTATGCTGAAAAATATGATAAACGAGACAATTTTCGCGGTAGCAGTCGCCGATAACAAGCCTATCCTTATGGGAGAGCTTTTTGATATAATCGACCACAATTTCAACCTTGTCGCCATAGACGGCTACCGTCTTGCGGTACGTTCGGAAAATATCGAGTCGGACGACCACTACAATTTTGTTGTAAAGGCAAAAGCCTTGTCCGAGGTCTCAAAGCTTCTTAAGGACGACGAGAACGAAAGCGTTACAATGCACGTTTCCAAAAAACATATTACCTTTGAGATAGGCAAGTACATGGTTCTGTCAAGGCTGCTGGAGGGAGAGTTCCACAACTACAAGGGCTCTATACCCGAAAAGCACAGCACCGAGATAATCATAAACGCGAGAGAGCTTATAGCCTGTCTGGACAGATGTATGCTTCTTATAAACGAAAAAGCAAAGGCTCCCGTAAAGTGTCTTTTCAAGGACGGAATGGTAAAGATATCTTGTTCTTCCGTTCTCGGAAAGCTTAATGATGAAATGGAGGCGGATATGTCCGGTCCTCCGGTGGAGATAGGCTTTAACTGCCGTTATCTTTCCGAAGCGCTGAAAGCTTCCGAGTCGGACAAGGTAAGGCTTCAGCTCAACGGCGGACTTTCGCCCATGAAAATTGTTCCCATGGAGGGAAACACATACACATTCCTTGTTCTTCCCATGAGACTGAAGTCCGAATAGCAGGGAACGCCCTGCAGCGTGAGTCACCCCCTATTTTACTTTACTGTTGATTTTATAGTTGGCAATGCCCCCTCAAGGGGGCGATGGGGTTTGTTTAGATAATACAGAAAAAATAATCATAAATTTATGCCTTTCGTGGTGGAGGATTTTCATATCCGCTCGTACGATTTGCGATTACAAAGCGAGGTAAATAAATTTGGACGAAAAAGTAAAGATCACTACCGATTTTATCAAGCTGGATCAGCTCCTTAAATTCGCGGGAGCGGCTGCTATAGGCTCGGAGGCAAAGGAACTTGTCCTTGACGGAAAAGTAAAGGTCAACGGCGAGGTATGCACCATGCGGGGGAAAAAAATACGCAGCGGAGACACCGTTACGGTAAACGGACAGGATATTACCGTTGAATAATTTTAAATTTATAAGGTAAAGGACTGTTGATGTGATAATCGACCGTATTACCGCCGACGGCTATAAAAACCTTGAAGAAATAGATATTGAGCTCGATCCGAAAATGAATATCATCTGCGGAGAGAACGCTCAGGGAAAAACCAATCTTGTGGAAGCGGTCTGGCTTTGTTCGGGCTGCCGTTCCTTTCGGGGAACGCGGGACAAGGATTTTATAGGCTTCACAAAGGACGCTGCAAGAGTCGGTATGGATTTTACCGATTCGGTAAGAAGTCAGCGGATAGAATTCGAGGTCAGAAAAGGTTCTGTAAAAGACAAGATCGTTACACTCAACGGAGTAAAGCTCCCGTTACTGTCAAAGCTGTTCGGCAGCTTCCGTTGTGTGGTATTTACTCCGGAGGACTTGGATCTGATAAAGGGTTCTCCCGATAACCGCAGAAGCTTTGCAGATCTTTCTATCGCGCAGGTGAAACCGTCCTATGTCAGCGCCCTTAACAAGTACAATATGATACTTGCCCAAAGAAACGCTGCATTAAAGTCAGTAGGGCGCGACGGTTCGGGCGCGGAATTTATGGACGTGTGGAACGAACAGCTTGTCAAAGCAGGAACTTATATTTCGGTTTTAAGATACGCTTTTTGCATAACCCTTAATAATTATACCAAACTTCTCTATAGCTCCATAACCGACGGAAAAGAAAATCTTGATCTGTACTATCATTCCACGGTTTACGATACGCTTGACGGACGGTTAAACGATACAGAAAAGCTTGAAGCCGAGTACGCGGAAAAGCTTAAATCTTCTGCGGAAAATGATTTTCGTGCAGGCTTTACGACAGTGGGAGTACACAGGGACGATATAGGAGCTTATATAAACGGTCTTTCCGTCCGGGACTTCGGTTCTCAGGGACAAGCCCGTTCCGCGGCTTTGTCAATGAAGCTTGCCCACGCGAGGATACTGAAAGCGGAGCAGGGAGAATATCCCGTAATGCTACTTGACGACGTTTTGTCCGAGCTGGATGAAAAAAGACGGCGGTTCATTCTCAACAATATTGACGATATGCAGGTGATAATAACCTGCTGCGACGAAAGATCGGTCACGGATATGGCTGAGGGAAAAATTTTCAGAATGAAAAACGGCAGAGCCGAAATCAAATAAACCAAAGAACAGGAGCGGTAAAATGTATCTTCATCTGGGCGAGGACACGGCTGTCAGAGCGGACGGCATTATCGGTATTTTCGATATAGAAAACACTTCGGTAAGCAAGCACACAAAGGAATTTCTTGCCGCAGCGGGAAAAAGCGGTTCGGTAAAAAACGTCAGTTATGATATGCCGAAATCATTTATAATCTGCTCCGAGAACAAAACCTGTTCAGTATATATTTCCCCTATTTCAGCCGCGACTCTTAAAAAACGCGGACGGGCGGGATCTTTGTATGCAAAGCGTTAAATGTTAAAAAAATTTCTATTTTTAATCTCTGAAACGGAGGCACAACAATGTCTGATATCCTTAACGAAACTCAAAGCAATCAAAGCTATGACGAAAATCAAATACAGGTGCTGGAGGGTCTTGAAGCCGTTCGGAAGCGTCCCGGAATGTATATCGGTTCAACGGGTCCCAAGGGTCTGCACCACCTTGTTTATGAGATCGTTGACAATGCTATCGACGAGGCTTTGGCAGGCTACTGCTCCCAGATAACCGTTGATATTTTGGAGGGAGACGTTATCCGCGTTTCCGACAACGGAAGAGGTATACCTACGGGTATCCACCCCAAGGAGGGTATTTCTGCGGCGACTGTTGTTTATACCATTCTCCACGCGGGCGGAAAGTTCGGCGGAGGCGGCTATAAGGTTGCGGGAGGTCTCCATGGCGTGGGCGCGTCCGTTGTAAACGCTCTTTCGGAATGGTTGGAGCTTACCGTTAAGGACGGAAAAAATATTCACTTCCAGCGTTTCCACAACGGCGGTCAGTATGACGAGCCTATGAAAATAATCGGAGAAACAAACGAAACAGGTACTACCGTTATGTTCAAAGCCGATCCATCAATATTTGAGGAAACTACTGTCTACGACTATGAAGTGCTTTTGAAAAGACTCCGCGAGCAGGCTTTCCTGAACGCGGGCGTTAAAATAGTTTTTTCCGACATGAGAAATCCCGACGAGACTGTCTCCGAGACTCTTCACTATGAGGGAGGCATCAGACAGTTTGTGGAGCATATCCACAACACAAGAGGTCTTGAACCGCTTGCGGAGGAAGTTATCTATGTCGGCGGAGTTCAGGGTGATTCCACTGCGGAAGTCGCTCTTATGTACAACGACAGCTACAACGAGCTGATACTGTCTTTTGCAAACAATATCCACACCGTTGACGGCGGTACTCATGAAAACGGTTTTAAAAACGCTCTTACAAAGGTTATAAACGATTACGGCAAAAAATTTAATCTTCTTAAGGACGGGGACAAACTTTTGGGCGACGACGTGCGCGAGGGTCTTACCGCCATAGTTTCCGTAAAGCTCACGGACTGCGAATTTGAGGGACAGACAAAGGGCAGACTGGGAAATCCAGAGGTGCGCCCATTTGTAGAAAATATGGTCTATGAAAAGCTTATGTGCTATCTGGAGGAAAATCCCGCCGTGGCGCGTTCCATATTTGACAAATCACAAGCTGCTCAAAGAGCCAGAGAGGCTGCAAAAAAAGCCCGTGAGACCGCCCGCCGCAAGTCGGCAATGGAGTCCGCTTCTCTTCCCGGAAAGCTTGCGGACTGTTCCGAAAAGGACGTTGAAAGAACCGAAATATATATCGTCGAGGGAGATTCCGCGGGAGGCTCCGCAAAGCAGGGCAGGGACAGACATTATCAGGCTATCCTGCCTCTTTGGGGAAAAATGCTCAACGTTGAAAAAGCGCGTATCGACAAGGTGTACGGCAATGAAAAGCTTATGCCTGTTGTAACAGCTTTAGGTACTTCAATAGGCGAGGATTTTGATATAAGCAAGCTTCGCTACGGTAAAGTAATAATAATGGCTGATGCCGACGTGGACGGCTGCCATATCAGAACGCTGCTTCTGACTTTCTTTTTTAGATTCATGCGACCCCTTATCACAAATGGAAATGTCTATATCGCACAGCCTCCGCTGTTCAAGGTAAGCAAGGGTACGAAGCAGGTGAGATACGCTTATTCCGATGATGAAAGAGATAAGTTTATTGCCGAGCTAAAAGGCAATAACGAGAACGCCAAAATAGACGTTCAGCGTTATAAGGGTTTGGGTGAAATGGATCCGGAGCAGCTTTGGGAAACTACTATGGATCCCGAAACAAGAACGATGCTCCGCGTTACAATGGAGGACGCTGTTAAGGCGGACGAGATATTTACAATTCTTATGGGCGACAAGGTAATGCCCCGCCGTGAGTTTATCGAGAAAAACGCTAAGTATGTTGAATCCTTAGATGTATAAAAAATATTTGTGCGGCTGATCCAGCTGAGCACAGCTGGCGGGGGTCAAGGGGGCAGAGCCCCTTTGGTCGCAAACTCATTCTGCGAATGAGTTCTCGCAGAGAGCGAAATATTTTCTTGCGCTTTCTTGCGCCCGCAGGCGCATAGCCTTCTAAAACTGAGCGGGAGGTGAGGAATGACGACAGTCATTCCGAGGAGGGGCGAACACGACCGCCCATCCTTGTAACGATATAAAGTAAACTATATATTCAAAACGTCACAGTGTGACGTTTTGAACGAAACAATATTTTAGTACAGTAACAAAAACTGAGGTGAACAAATGGGAATATTAAACGAAATGTTCGGAGACGGCGACAGCGGACAGCTTGCCCCTCCCGCGGGAGAGCTTCTCGCTGAGGGAGAGTATGAAAGCGTTTCCGACGAAATACTCAGGGGCTATAAGGTATATCAGAAACGTTATGTGTTCACATCACTGATATGGAAGATGCTGCTTGCGGCTCTGGCTGTCACTTCATCGGTGATGATGATAATAACTTCCGAAGACCCAATGCTGCCCGCAATGTGCCTTATGATAAGCATTGCGGTCGGGATATGGTTTGTGAGCACTCCCGTGTCAAACAGGAAAAAGCTTATGCGCGGTCTTGATTCTATGGAGGGCACAAAGTACAAAGCCGAGTTTTTTACCGATAAGATAAAGATTTCCACACCTGTTGAGAAAAATGTGGAAACCGTTCAGGAAGAGGAGCAAACAAAACAAACCGAGCAAACAGAACAGCCGGAACAAAACGAAGCGGATATAGCTCTCGACGGTGAAAATGAGGAAATACCCGCAACGGTTATACACCTTGATTCCCCTATAGTTGACCTTATCGACAAGGAAGATATGTTCATACTTGTGGTGAAAAAGGCATATGTGTTCATTATCCCGAAAAAAGCCTTTACCGAGGACAAATGTCAAAGGATACGTGAAAAGCTTTCCGCAATAATGGGAATAAGATATAAAGCATACTGAAATATTCTGTAACAGATCTTACATCTTACTTCTTATCTCTTACTTCTAAAAGGGGTTGTTAAATTTTGTACAACGACGAAAATTCTAAGGTAATACAGGTTGATATCGAAAATGAAATGAAAAAATCGTTTTTGGAATATTCAATGTCTGTAATAGTTGCAAGAGCCTTGCCCGACGTTCGGGACGGTCTTAAGCCCGTTCACAGGCGTATAATCTATACCATGAACGACGCGGGAAACACTGCGGAAAAGCCTTACCGAAAGTGCGCCTATACTGTCGGCGAGGTTCTCGGTAAGTACCACCCCCACGGAGACGCTTCGGTTTACGACGCCCTTGTTCGTCTTGCTCAGCCGTTTTCTTTAAGATATCCCCTTGTGGACGGTCACGGAAACTTCGGTTCTATGGACGGAGACCCTCCCGCCGCTTACCGTTATACGGAGGCGAGAATGGCTAAAATGTCGGGAGAAATGCTTGCCGATATTGGTAAGGACACTATCCCCTATCAGTCCAACTATGACGATACCCATAAAGAGCCCGAGGTACTGCCCTCAAGATTTCCCAACATTTTGGTAAACGGAGCTGTGGGTATTGCAGTTGGTATGGCTACAAATATCCCTCCCCACAACCTTAACGAGGCTGTGGACGCTATCCAGTCTATGATAAAAAATCCCGACATAACCGTCGAGGAGCTTATGGAGCACGTTAAGGGTCCCGATTTTCCCACGGGCGGTATTATTATGGGACGTGCGGGTATCCGTTCCGCATACGCTACGGGAAAGGGAAAAATAACCCTCCGCGCCCGCGCCGAGATAGAGGAAATTAAGGGTCGTCAGTGTATAATCGTTACCGAGATACCCTACATGGTAAACAAGGCGAATCTTGTGGAAAGAATAGCTTTCCTTGCAAAAGAAAAACGTGTTGACGGAATACACTTTGTCCGCGACGAGTCTGACAAGGAGCACGCGGTAAGAATCGTTGTCGAGCTTAAAAAGGACGCTGTTCCTCAGATAGTTTTGAATAAGCTTTACGCCTACACCGATCTCCAGACTACGGTCGGCGTTAATATGCTTGCACTTGTACGCGGCGAACCTAAGGTACTTACCTTAAAGCAGATGCTTCATGAGTACATCGAATTTCAGGTGGACGTTATCCGCCGCCGCACGGAATTCGATCTGCGCAAGGCAAAGGAGCGCGCTCACATTTTAGAGGGCTTGATGATAGCCGTTGACAACATCGACGAGGTAGTAAAAATATGCCGTACCTCAAAGGACGCTCCCGAAATAAAGGCAAGACTTATTGAACGCTTCGGCATTACCGAGGCTCAGGCGGACGCTATCGCTCAGATGAGACTTGTCCAGCTTTCGGGTCTGGAACGTCAGAAGCTTGAAGATGAGCTTGCCGCTCTTCATGCAAAGATAAAGGAATTTACCGAGATACTTGCAAGTCATGAAAGAATGATGGGAATTGTTTCGGACGAGCTTGAGGTCATCAAAAACAAGTTCGGCGACGAAAGAAGAACGTCCATAGAAAGCATTACCGGCGAAGTTGATGTTGAGGATCTTATTCCGGAGGAAAGCTGCGTTGTTACCTATACAAATATAGGCTATATCAAGAGGCAGCCGGTAAACGTCTATAAGATACAGAACCGCGGCGGCAAGGGCGTTTCGGGTATGAAGCAGCGTGAGGAAGATTACGTTGAGGAAATGTTCATAAGCTCAACTCACGATCACGTTCTGTTCATTACCAACAAGGGAAATATGTACAAGCTGAAATGCTTTGAAATTCCAGAGGGATCGAAGCAGTCGAGGGGTCTTAATATTGTTAATATGCTTCCCTTGGGTGAGGGTGAAAAGCTTGCTGCAATGATAAAGACCGAGGACTTTAACGAGGGCAAGTATCTTATCATGGTCACCAAAAACGGTAAGATAAAGCGTACCTCTCTGGACGCCTATAAGAACGTCCGCAAGAACGGTCTTATAGCCATAGGTCTTGACGAGGGCGACGAAATAGCGGGAGTACGCCTTACCGACGGAAATGCTCAAGTGATAGTCGCTACTAAAATGGGCGCGGCAATAAGGATAGAGGAAAAGAATATCCGCGCCATGTCCCGCTCGGCTCACGGAGTAAAGGCGATAAAGCTCAGGTCGGGAGACAGCGTTGTATCAATGGCAAGAGTCCGCGAGGGAGCTACTGTTCTTACCGTTACCGACAAGGGCAACGGCAGACGAGCGCCGCTTGATTCTTACCGTATCCAGAACAGAGGCGGCTACGGACTGCTCAACTACAAGACCTCCGAGGAAAAGGGTTATGTCTGCGGCATAAAGGTTGTTGACGAAGAGGACGATATCATTATGATCGCAAGCGACGGAGTAATAATCCGTATCCGCGCAAAGGATATCCGCGTTATGGGACGTTACGCCACGGGAGTCCGTCTGATGAGAGTTTCGGGAGACGTTAAGGTAGTTTCGTTCACAAGAGCGGAGCATGACGACGAAGCCGAAACAGCCAAGGTAGAGGAACCCTCCGCGGAGGAGCTTGAAGCGGAGATCGCCGAAGCCGCAAAGGCGGAGTCCTCCGAAGTCATTGTTGAGGAAGAACCCGACGACGAGGAAGAGGAAAATACGGAAGAATAATTTAAAAAGGAAAACCGTGACTCATTTTCGGGTCACGGTTTTTGGTTTTCATTTAAACAGGTCGCTGTGGGTGCCTGTTCTTGTAAGATATAAAATTAAGCTTCCGTTGTCGATTTCATAGATAAGAAACCAGTTGGGCTGAATATGACATTCGCGGCAGCCGTTAAAGCTGCCTTTGAGCCAATGGTCTTTATTCCGCTCCGGCAAATTTTTACCATCGGCAAGCATTTTAACGACAGCGTTCAGCTTGTCAATATCAAATCCGCGCTTTCTGATAAGCTTTAAATCCTTTTGAAATTTTGCGGTAGGTTTTATATTGTATTTCACGCAAGCAGCTCCTTAAACATAACGTCAACATCGTCATAGCTTTTGTAATTTTCGGGGTGAAGCTTCATATCCTCGACCTCGCGCATTGCTTCAAGAGTCTCTTCGTTGGGTACGTCCGCAGCATTGCCGAAAAGCGCGACAAAAGCCGAAAGCTGCTCCTCGCTCATACAGTCGATAATATTGTATGCGATCTCTCTTGTACTCATAATATCAACTCCTTTGATGATATTATACCCGCTTTTGTTTGTTTTGTCAATGCTCCCCCATTATTCTTCCGTTTCATCGTTAAGAGGTACGCTAAACCCGTCAAATTCAATGGCTTCTATGTCGTTAAGGTTTTGTACTCCTGTCCGCGTACCTCCGAGTGAATTTGAAAAATCGCCGTAAAAGTAAATTTCTTTGTAACCGTCCCTGACCGTCGTGAGAGAGGTATTGAGGGTAACGCATTTTTTTTCGCCGTTTTTATAGACGAACCAAATGTTGCCCCAGCCTGATTGAACTCCCGAATATCCGATATTCTGCGAAAGATCGGCAGTACCGTTTATTTCAAGGCAAAAAGGCGAAAGAGTTAAAGTGTCAATGTTTATTTCCGCGGACGATATCTTGTTCTCGTCATAGTCATATTCGTCATTGGGATCGGGAACGGGTCTGTCCTTGAAAACCGCGGTCTTGTTTACGGTTATCGTCCGCGCGGTGTTTATGTCGCTTTGTATCTCAAAGCTGACCGTCGCAAGATACGACCGCCACTTTTTGGCTTCCTCGGGAGTAAGGAAATCATTCTTCATAGCGCCGTTGGTAAGCTTTAATTCAATAACGTCGCCCTTTTTGATGTTCTCCGCAAGCTTTAAAATTGCCGCCGTACTTGTGGTACTTCCCTTAATGTCAATAGTTTCCCAGATGCCGGAAAAGACAACCGTTTTATTTGTGGAGTCTGCATACCCGGGGTGTGCCAGAGTTCCCCAGCAAAGCTCTCCTTGGGGGTCGTCGGCAATAATGTTGATGTAAAGCATTTTACCGTCGCTGATAACTTCGCCTACGGTAAATTTACTGCCTAAGCCCTCCGCGTTTTCTACCTTGATGTTTCCGATTTTAACGCTGTAATCATTGGGATTTTCTTCAATAATAGCCGCGCTGTCCCCGAAAATTTTATAAGTCCAGCCGAAACCTGCCGCCGAAACGGTAATTCCGCAGGTCAGAACTGCCGCGCATAATGCGGCGATCAGACCCGGTTTATGTCTGCGGCTTTTTGAATGTAATACTTCCCGTTCGGCTTCAGCCCTTATTTTCGCCGAGGCCGCGATATCCCTTTCCGTGGAAATCAGAGACATTGTTTCGTTCAGTTTTTCCTTTAAAATATCCATATTCGCTGCTCCCTTCAAGTTTTTCTTTAAGCTGCTGTCTTGCGCGGTCAAGCCTTGTGGTAACGGCTGTGGCGGAAATTTTCAATATCCCCGCTATCTCCTTTACGGACATATCCTCATAATAATACAGCATTATCACGGTTTTGTACTTGCTGTCCAGACCTGACACCGCGCCGAACAGCTCCGATTGTTCGGGGTACTCGAATTGCTTCGTGATCCTTTTAAGCTCTTCGGGATCGTCGGTAAAACGCTTTCTTCCGCGCAGGATTTTAAGCGAAGCGTTTACGGTAACTTTTATAAGCCAGGCGCGGCAGTGTTCCTCGCTTTCAAAGGGCTTTTTTCGTTTGAACAGACGGTACAGAGCTTCCTCGGCGGCGTCCTCCGCGTCGCTTGCGGAACGAAGAAGAACCGCCGCGTGAGCGTAAAGCCGCTGAACGTTTTCGCGGGCGATACGTTCAAGATCTTCTCTGCTGTCGGGATAAGGCATGACCTCACTTCCTTTCTGATGTACATCACTTTATATATCCGCAAGAGAGGCAAAATGTCACATAATTTTAAATTTTCGGCAAATCAGACAAATTTGAAAACAATATAAAGTAAAAATAAACAACAAAACCGCAGCTTTTTACCATTGCTGCGGTTTTACTGTTTTTATTTTACTGTCATAAATTGCCGCGGAAAAATACTTGTCCGCTTTGGTATAAATTAAATTACTTCCTTAAGTATAAGATATGCCACGGTAGCCAGCGACTTAGCCTCGACATAATTATAGTCTATCGCAAAATCCCCGTCCTCTAAAAGACGCTTTATCTCCGATATTCTTTCAAATCCCGCTAAAGCCTCTTTCATATCGGGAATAACAAAATAGGACTTCTGCATGATGTGGCGTATTTCCGTCCTAAGACCGTGAGGTATAGGTTCCGCCGACTCGTTTACAGGGAAATCCCCGCTTTCAAGCTTATCAAGAGGACAAAGCTCCTCGTTTGCAAGGGACTCGCCTATGTCCTCCGCAGCCTGTCTGCCGAAAACCAAAGCCTCCAAAAGGGAATTTGAAGCAAGACGGTTGTTTCCGTGAACGCCCGTGTGAGAGCACTCGCCTACTGCGTAAAGTCCGTCGATAGAGGACATAGCCTTTGTATTGACATTGATACCGCCCATAAGATAATGCTGACACGGATAGATCGGTATCATATTCTTGGTCATGTCAATACCCTGACTCAGCAGATATTTATAGATCATTGGAAAACGGTTTTTCAGAAATTCGGGATCCTTGTGGGTGATATCCAGATAGAATTCATCGGAATCAAGGCGGCGTCCCTCGGTAACAATCGCGTGTGAAACAACGTCGCGGGGAGCAAGCTCCAGACGTTCGTCATAGTTACCCATAAAGCGTTCGCCGTCGCGGTTTTTAAGGTACGCGCCCTCGCCGCGGACAGCCTCGGAAATAAGGAAGCATTCCCGCGTATGCTTGTTGTTGAAAGCAGTGGGGTGGAACTGTATCAGCGAAAGGTTTTTGATATTCGCGCCCATTTCGTAAGCAAGTGTGATACCGTCTCCTGTGGCTATAGCGGAGTTTGTGGTATAGTCGTACACTCTGCCTATGCCTCCAGTGGCAAGAATAAATTTTCTTCCGTTGCAGGTCTTATGTACGCCGTCTGCAAGAATATCTGCGGAAAAGCCCGTGGAGGTCTTTTTTATTCTGCACAGCAAAGCGTTTTCCATAACGGTAATGTTAGGAAGCTTTTTAACAGCCTCCTGAAGCTTTGTGGTTATCTCGAAGCCGGTGGAATCCTTGTGGTGGAATATCCTGCGGCGGGAGTGTCCTCCCTCTAAGGTGCGGTGGAGATTTCCGTTTTCGTCACGGTCGAAGTCCACACCGAGAGAAATTATCTTTTCGATCTCGTTTGCGGCTTCGGTAACAAGAATTTTCAGACTGTCGGGATTATTCTTGAAGCCTCCCGCAATGAGGGTGTCGTTGGTATGCAGACGCGTGCTGTCGTCTTCGGGCTGATAGACGGCGGCTATGCCTCCCTGAGCGAGAGCTGAATTGCAAAGTATAAGCTCTCTTTTAGTGATTATAAGCACCTTTAAATGCTGCGGAAGATTTAATGCTGAGTAAAGACCTCCCGCGCCGGTACCCGCTATAATTACGTCGTAATTTTCGGACATTTCGGTTTCCTTCATTTCATAATAGTTTTGAATATAAGTATAATAATTATAACACATAAATGTTAACAAATCAAGATTTTGCCGTAAAATAGACATTTCCGCTTTAACAGGACAATTGACATTTTCCGTCATAGTATGCTATAATATTTTCATTGTCGGCTTCTTACCTGTTGGAGCAATCTGACAGGGAAAGGAGGTGGAACTTGTGGAATACTTTATTACGTTCGTATTGTCTGTTATGGCAAGTGTAGCTGGTAACTACATAAGCAAGTGGTTAGACAGACATAATAAGTCCGACAAGTAGCCCAAAGGTTCTTTAGCAAACAAAATCCCTCAGACTGCCATCTGAGGGATTTTGCTTTTGTGTGTCCTTGCGGATAACACTTTATAACGTTCGTGGTAATTTAATTATACACTGCAAAATTATTTTTGTCAAGAGTTTTTCAGATACGATTTTTTAACGTCCGTTCGGAAGTCAGCACATCAGACTTTATGCGGACACGATCAATCCGCAGCTTGACTCTGAACCTTTTTGACCGGTCTGACTACTTTCCAGAACCGCGCAGAATCATGGTAAAAGTAAGCTATCCTGCCTACAGAATCGTCATAGCAGTATCCGGTATCGGCAAAATCAAAATTTTCGATCGCTTCATCTACCTTTTTCTCTACAATGCAGTTTTCCTTTTCATAATCAAAGGGTCCGTGTTCAAAAACAATATATTCCGCTTCGGGAATATCGGTCACGGTCATCTGAGGCGGTACTTCGCCGTCGTAATTCAGAGGCAGACGTACTCCGTAGCATTCCAAACGGGGAACACCGTGGGAAAATTCCTGTCCGCAGTAAAAAGCCTGTCCCTTCGGATCGTAAATATACGCCATTATCTGTCCGGCGCCGCTGTTCGCTTCGCTTCCTCCCTCATCGTCAAGCTTTCCCTTGATGCTGTCAAGCAGACCGCAGATAGCATCGCAGTCATGTCCCGGTATCTGCGCCTGCTTTTGCCAGAAGTCCCAGTAGCCGTTGCTGTCATAGTTTTTAACATATAAGAATTTGTGCGCGGGGATCGTCACAAAATAAATCTTGACCTCGCTTGCAGATTTGTTCATACTGTTTTCCTCAATTCCTAAGAGCCTGTTCAGAATCTTTACAATTTTCCCCCAAAATGATATAATATAAAA